>PLYC01000027.1 GCA_003151625.1 Candidatus Doudnabacteria bacterium | reverse complement strand
CGCAGAAAAGGTAAATCTTTGGTATGATTGTTAGGTCAACTTATGATAAATTCGCTAATTATATTCTGCGCAAAATATCTTTACTTACTTGTGGTGGAAATTTATGCCGCATACTTCTTTTCAATTCCCAAGAATAAACGGAAAGACTTGGCTATACTGACTATAATCGCCCTGCCTTGCATTTATTTGGCATCAAGAGTTGCCGGTATACTCCACTTTGACCCCCGACCTTTTGTAGTCAATCATTTTGCCCCGTTGATTCCCCACGCGCCTGACAACGGCTTCCCGTCCGACCACGCTTTGCTTATCAGTGCCATCGCCTCGGTGGTATGGTTCTATAACAAAAAAGTCAGCGCCATTTTATGGTTGCTGACCCTGATTGTCGGCATTGCTCGCGTGTTGGCCGGTATTCATCATCCGATAGACATCATTGGAGCGTTTGTCATTTCCATTATCGTTGCCGGTTTAGCGGAATATGCCTTAAACTGTTCAAAGATTATCAGTTATAAAAAATGATAGCGTTATGGTTTTGACATTTTCTGTTTTGCTTTATCCCAATAATCATCCGTTTGTTTAGTTTGCTGGACAACGGGTGGTTTTTGATTGTGAAAATAATAGGCCGCCAAAGCTGTGGCAATAGGAACGGCAAGTATTAAAGTTATACTGCCAACCAAAGTCCTGGCAATTTCCTCGGCAATGGTGCTACTGTTTAAAACCGTCCAAAGTTGTTTGCTGTTTATGGTAAAAAGTAAAAACAAGGGCAAGGAACTGCCTACGTAAACCAAGACCAAAGTATTTATCAACGAGGCAATGTGTTCCCGTCCCACGGAACTGCCTTTTTGGTAGAGCTGTCTGAAAGTTAATTTGTCGTTCGCGGTGTTTAGTTCTTCCACCGTGGCGCATTGGGCAGTGGTAATATCGTTTAAGATTCCAAGCGTGCCGATGATTATTCCTCCCAGTAACAAACCTTGTAAATTTATATTTCCAAAGTATCCGGCCTGCAAATAAAATGCCTCCTCGGAGCCGTTGCCGAGTAACTTGGCACCGATTACAAAATAATAAGCCATAACTTGAGCCAGCCCCAAAGTAAACAAAGTGCTAATAACCGCCAGCATCGTTCTTTGCTTAAAGCCGTGGGCTAAAAACATTGACACTACGGCAATGACGCCGGCACCAACCAAGATAACCAATGTTGGATTTTTTCCGGCTAAAATGTTCGGGGTAATAAACCAGATTAAAATCGCGATGCTGGCCAATAAGCCAACGACCGAGGTGAAGCCCCGCACCCGGCCAAAGATTATGGCCAAGGCTAGAAATAACAAAGCTATCCAGCCCAAATACGGCAAGCGATAGCGGTCTACCAAAACATAACTGGTTTCCTCGGGAGTTGAAATTTTACCTATCACTATTACATCGCCAACATTAACCTCCTGTAATTTTGTATTTGTCAGCGTGTCTTGGTAGTCAACCTCCACACTTTGGCCTTTTTCCGAACCGCTAAGTAAAGTGGCTTGTAAAGTTTCAGTTATTTGCGACAGGTGTTTGTTTTGCTCTTCGTTCTTAGCTTTGACTTCAGTTACTTTCCCCTTTGAGAGTTCATTAAAAGACGTGTTGCCAACTTCGGCGGCATCGACAGAGAAACTTTGCGTGTTGGTTGCGGGCAGTTTTTCTATTCTATACCAACCAAAGACCAACAACACCGCAACCGCCAGTATGAAAATCGTTAAATATTTTTTCATACCGTAATTTTAGCATTTTTAGCGAACAAATTTAAGGGTGATGGTGCGCCATCTCTGCCAACCTATGCGGAGCGAGGCGATGACGGATGCCGACCGTAACAAAATAGGTGGCGCCGGCCAAGGTGGCGATATAAAAGCTAACGGGAAAGCGGCTGGCTAAAGCCAAGAATAGCCCCGCCCAAGTAAAGGCAACGGCTAAAATGATTGATAATAAAATTGCCGTGGCCGGTTTTTTGGTTAGATGCTGGGCAGTAGCCGCCGGGGCTACCAACAACGCGAAAACTAACAGCACACCAATGACTTGGATTGACTCGGCAACGGTAATGGCCAAGAGCAGTAGAAAAATAATACCCAAGCGCCTGACTGGCACACCACGAGCTTCCGCTGTTTCCGGGTCTACGGAAGCAAACAGTAAAGGACGGAATAAAATAGCAAGGATAATAAGTGTTCCAATTCCGAAAATTATACTTAGCACAATATCAGTTTTGGTAACGCTCAAAATAGACCCAAACAACACACCGACCGCTTCGCTTGCGGAGTTGGTATAGAGCCGTAAAAACAAAACGCCCAGCCCCAAGGCAAAAGACAGCACCATCCCGATTTCCACATCCCGCCCCCGCAATCTGTTTTCCAGAGCCCCCATACCCAAAGCGGCCAAGAGAGTAAAGCCGAACATACCAAGCAAGGGACTTACGGCAAACAGCGCCGCTCCTGTGGCACCGGCAAATCCTATGCAGGATAATGCCTCGGCCGCGAACGCTTGGGCGCGCAAGACGACAAAGTAACCCACCGTCGCCGCCACAATGGCGATAACCGTTCCGGCCAAAAAAGCGTTCTGGACAAAACTTTCCCGCAGTAGTTCAATCATACCGTTGCCTCCTTATCCTGCCGGTCTTCAACCGACAGTAACCTTACGGGTAAATAAACGGCAAATGACAGGGTCGCGATATAAAAACTTACCGGCCAGTTATTACCGGAAGCCAATAAAATGCCAAGCCACGTATAAAGCAGTCCAAGAGCCATTGCCAAAATAATGGCAGTGACTGGTTTGTGAACCAGCCTGATTGCTGTTGCCGCAGGGCCGACCAGCAAGGTAAAAACGAGAAGCACACCGACAACCTGCACGGCCATAGAAACAGTAATGGCGACTAAAATTAAAAAAATAATTCCTAAAAATTTAACTGGCACGCCTCTGGCTTCGGCCACTTCCGGGTCAAAGGAACTGAATAACAAAGGCCGAAAAATCACCAATAAAGCAATCAGGGTGACGAGGCTAAAAATCGAGGTTATTAGAATATCATTTTTACTGATGCCTAAAATTGTGCCAAAGAGAATGCTGTATGCTCGCTCGGCGTAGCCATTGTATAGGGCAATAAATAAGGCTCCAAGTCCCAGCACAAACGCCAGCAGTATGCCAATGTTAATGTCGCGTTCATTTAAACGTTTGCTTAAAATGCCAATGCCAATACCTGCGGCTACTGTAAAGACTAGCATACCAAAAATCGGGTCAACTCCGAGCACCAATGCGGCGGCGGCACCCGCAAAACCAACGTGGGATAGCGCGTGACCGGCAAAAGTTAAGCCTCTGGTCAGCAAAAAATAGCCGGCAAAAGCCGAGACGACAGCCACTAATGAACCGGCGAGTAAAGCATTTTGGATAAATTGATATTGAAGCACCGAGAACATAATTTAAGTTTCCGCGCCTACAATAAAGACGCGGTTTAAGGATTTAACGACCTCCACTCGCGTGCCATAAAGTTTGCTTAACGCTTGGCTGGTAATGACCTCGTCCGGTTTACCGATAGCCCCGTGGCCGTGCGCCAAAAATAAAACGCGGTCAATATGCGACAACAACGGGTTGACATCGTGCGACACCAATAATACCGTAACCTTTTTCTCTCGCGCCAGTTTAACGCTTAGGCTGACAATTTCTTGGCTATGATGAATATCAAGGTTGGAGAGCGGCTCGTCCAGCAACAAAATTTTGGGATTGGTAATCATTGCTTGCGCCATCAAAAGTCTTTGTTGCTCGCCGCCGGAAAGCTGGCCTATTGGGGCTTCGGCCAGATGCAAGGTATCAACTGCCTTTAAGGCCTGATTTATTAGTTCTGTTCTTGTTTTGTTCGGCCAGCCAAAACCCCACTTGTTGCCGTCCAAACCGAAACCAACCACGTCGCGCGCGCGCAAAGCCAAATCGGTTTCCAGCATTCGGTTCTGCGGAGCGTAACCTATGGAGTCGTTGCCGCGTCGCGGCGTCTGGCCAAGCACCGATATTGCCCCACTGCTAGGCTTAATCAGTCCAAGGAAGAGTTTAAGCAGGGTGCTTTTGCCGGCACCATTGGGGCCTAAAACCGCAATAAATTCACCTTGAGCTATATTTAGGCTCAAATCATTTAAAATGTTATTGCCGCCCAGTTTAACGGAGACGTTGTTGAGTGAAATTACATCCATAGGTTTATTTTACCACCAAAGTTAAATCCTGCTCCAAGTTATTTAACTGGTCAAGCATCCAGCTTTGATAGTTCTTATTTCCCAGCATTGTTTCGGAGACGGGAACGATTGGAATGTTTAACTGCTTGGCCTCATTTTGTAAGTTGGTAGTAATGGGAGTGACTGTCTGGCTATTGTAAATTAAAACTTTAGCCTGTCTGCTGTTAATTTGGTCGTTAGCGGTTTTAACATCCGCCGCAGACGGGTCATTGCCCTCGGCAATAGCTTTTTCAAATTCAAGAGGCGTAAGAACATTCAACCCCGCGGCTTGCGTCTGGTAAAGATATATGGTTTCCGTCAGCCCCACGGGAGTCCCAACAAATTTATTTTTGATTTCAGCAATCTTTTGCTGAATGGGGTTTAAGGAATTATCAAAGGTTTGTAAATTAGCGTCAAAGGTTGCCGCGTCAGCAGGGTCGGACTTTTTTAGGGCATCAGAAATAGCCGAAGCAATGGCCGGCATATTATCAACCCCATACCAGACGTGAGGATTGTCAGGCAAGGGATGGGGGGCGATTTGTCCTCCGATAATTACCGTGCGGTTATTGTTGGGCGAGGCGGACAGCAACTTATCCATCCAAGTGTCATAATCCAGTCCGTTCTCAATTACAACATCGGCTTGGCTTACGGCTATTGCGTTTTGCACGTCAGATTCGTATTCGTGCGGGTCAATGTTGGGGTCAGAAAGAATACTGGTTACGCTTACGTGATCGCCGCCTAATTGTTTGGCCACGTCGCCGTAAAAATTTTCTGCGGCCACGACTTTGACCGTGGCAGATGTTTGGCTGGCTGTGCTATTATTCAAACTTTGTTGCGGGTGCTGGCTAAAAATTCCTACTTTTAAGATATACACTAAGATTCCCACAAACAGGACTCCAAGAACAAACCCAAGGATTTTTTTGTTATTCATTGCTTTAATTATTACTGTTATGGTAATTACCTTTATACTAATGCAAATTGTTTGCATCTGTCAAGTTATTGCAAATAGCTTGCGTTTATGCTAATATATATATGGGCTATGAAAATAGATTGCAAACAACACGTCCGAGAGTCCAAGGCACAGTTAAAAAATAACGGCCTTAAAATAACCACCGCACGGCTGGGGCTTTTGGATATTCTTAAACACGCCAAAAAGCCATTAAGCATTAAAGAAATTACCAAGCAGTTGGGCGATGGTGGCGTTGACCCAGTTACCTTATATAGAAATGTTGAATCTTTGGAAAAATTAGGCTTGCTTAAAAAAGTCAGATTAAATGACCGGCAAGCGTATTACGAATTAGCCGCCACAGAACATCACCACCATCTCATATGTAAGCAATGCGGCAAAATTGCCGACATAGCTGATTGTAAAGTTAGCATTTCAAATAAAGACCTGCTAAAGAAAACCGGTTTCGCCAAAGTTACCGACCACTCTTTGGAATTTTTTGGTATCTGTAAGGAATGCTCAAAAAAATAAAATATCTTATCAAGTTTGGGTGTTGTGCCGGTAAAGGTATACTTATACCGCCGAGGTCAAAAACTCCCCGCTAACTGGCGTTTATTAGAAGCAAAACCGCCCATATATTGACGCCAGCGCCTAAAACGACTATAATACCAATACAATTTTATAAATTGATTGTCTGGCACAGCAGGCAAGTTAGCAAGCTCTTGTTCATTCTGTGCAGGAGTTTTTTGTTAGAAAATTTATGGTGCCTGTAGTTCAATGGTAGAACGCAGCTCTGTGGCAGCTGTCACGTGGGTCCGATTCCCATCAGGCACCCCAAAAAAATTGCCTATATTTGTGAGCGAATTTTTTATACCCTTATTCAGATTAGAACCAAAAGAGTGTATAATAAAGTTAATTATCAAACAAACTATGAAAAAATTATTATTTGCGTTACCAGTTGTCGCTTTATTAGCCGCTGGATGTAATTCATCACAGCCGGTTTCTAATCAAACCACTGCTCAAACTCCAGTGACTCAGAATACAAATTCAACTTCAACGCCCACCCCCACCCCTGCGCCTGTACCTGTACCTGTACCTGTACCTGTACCTGTACCTGTACCTGTACCTGTACCTGTACCTACTTATAAAATATCAAATATAAATAATCTGAATACTAATTTTCAGATTTCTCAATTCCCGGACGTCCAGTTTACTTTAAATTCGATTACCAAAGTGGACGGATTAAAAGCAGGCGGATGCAACTCAAATTTGCCCCAAGCGGTTCAGAATGCAGTTAGAGTCAGCGATGGATGCATTGACTCATCGGTTTTTGATTTAGGTGTGGATTATTCTTTGGTAGGAGTAAATGTAAAAGTTACTAATAACAGCAATACGACAGTGGGAGGAGATTTAATCAAACTAGCTTATTTTGAAGGCAGCCAGTCTCAAAATATTTTAAAGTTTGCCCAACGTGATATAGGTTTTGATAGTTATTCAATAGCTTCATATTCAAACAGAAACATTCAAATGAGTTTTTGGATTCCTACAAAACAAAACCCGGCATATTTAGCATTTGGTCCTTTAACCTCCCCTAATCAGCAACTCCCGTTTGGCGAGAAGTTAATGCAAAATTTTGAGGGGGCTTTAAAGATTGATTTTGCCACTTCCAAAGTAACCTCCTCAAAATAAATTGCAGTTAGCTCATATCAGGAATATAAATATACCCCCTACTGTGTCTGTATTACAGTTTTACCATCGTCCACGATGCCTAGCCAAAACCATAGTAAGTAGCAGGGTGGGGTAAATTTTCAGACTTCTAAAATCCTAATATGTTTTACTAAGCCGGTTCCAACATCCCGCACAATGCGACCCCAACTAAAAACATTAGCATTGGCTAGTGTTTTTTGTTACCATAAGATTATGAGTGATAGTAAATCAAAATTGATAGTTTTTGCGGGCAAACCCGGCGTTGGCAAAACAACTATTATCCAAAGGCTTTTTAAGAACGCCACAATTGTTGATGTCCAAACTTTTGTTATGGTTCATGTTGATGAATTTCCCATTGTCCCAAAAGAAAAAAATATTTTTGGCTACAAAGCTATGTATAAACATATTGCCACTCTTAAGAAATCTGTAGTAGTCGTGGAAATCGGTACTAGCCACCCCGGATTTAATATCCGGCAGTTGGAAAAATTACAAAACCGCTATAAAATTAGTTTATTTTTATGCGATGCCTCCGTAGAAACATGCCGCATCAGATCGCTGGCAAGAAAGCTTAATTTTGACGGAAAGTGGATAGAATCTAGATTACAAAGAAATTTTCCCGGATCTTTTTTAAACATTCTTAAAGATACAAACTTGGATTATAAAATAATTAATACCGAAGGTAACCTAAAGAAAGTCGTAAAAAATATCAACATACTAGAAATGACATGTTAGACATTTTTTTAAAATAAGGTATAATTAAATAAATTAATTAAGAAAGGAGAATATCAATGAATATCAAGTATAAAATACTAATTGCTCTTGCGATGGGAACCTTGTTGGCCGCCGGCTGCAATAGCACCGTAAGCAACAGCCAGCAAACCCCTGCTCAAAACAGCCAGAACGATTCTACCGCCCAAGCCTCCGGCACCAGCCAAAAGTTTACCGACCAAACTTATTACAAAAACGCCTATTTAATTTCCGGCGATACCTTAAGCAGTGACGCCAAAACCGCTTTAACCGGTTTTACCATGGGTAAACAAACCTTGGCGAACGGCGACACGCAAATTACCTTAACGGCGCAAAAGTCCGAATACCACGACCAGCAATACACCTTGCATAAAGGCGACCAATTATATTTTATAGAAAAATTTCTGGGTGACGACAACGCCGCAGCCAACGAAGAAAAAAATATGGGCGATGATCAAGCTGTGGTTGTAGACAGCCAGGGCAACGTAGTCGGCCAGCCGCAGGGCTGGACAACCGGAACTCAGGGTCAGTAAAAGCAATATTTAATTAAAATAAGAGCCATCGGGCGGTATGCCGGATGGCTCTATATAATCTAACCTATATGCAAATAAACGACGAGGAATTAAAAAAGAAACTTACTCCCGAACAGTACAAAATTTTACGCCAAAAAGGTACTGAAACGCCTTTTAGCAGTCCCCTGCTTAACGAGCATGGTAAAGGTATGTTTGCCTGCGCGGTTTGCGGTCAGGAACTGTTTGCCAGTGGCGCAAAGTTTGACAGCGGCACCGGCTGGCCGAGTTTTGACCAGGCCATACCGGGCGCGGTTGAATTTAAGCGTGACGACGAACTGGGCATGACCAGAACAGAAATCACCTGCAGTAAATGCGGCAGCCACCTTGGCCATGTGTTCGATGATGGTCCGGCCGAAATTATCGATTCGACAGGCTCACGGTCTTCGACCGGAAAAAGATTTTGCATAAACGGCGCATGCCTGTTGCTAAATCCTGAGCCTGCCGAAGGATTAATGAAAAAATAAGCTCCCGCAAGCAGCGGAACCATAGGCAAACAATGGACACCATTGCGCAGCGCAATGGTGTCCATTGTTATAAACGACACAAAACTTAAAAAACGCCCTTCTCGGGCGTTTTTTAATTAATCCCATTGGCCGCTTCCCACTTTTTTTTAAACTTGGCCTTTTGTCTTTCCTTTTCATTGTCGCTCATAAAGCTCCTATCATCCAATACCTTTTGATGATCGGGGTATATTAGCGAAGCTTCCTGTAAATGCCTAACGTAGTTAACATACCACTCCTCAAAAGTACCGCCTTCAATAGGAGTACTGCAAATACCGTCAATCTCCATACAAGTTATCGGTAACATAATGGCGTGTTTAACTATTCACAATTTAAGGATAACCCCCAAAACAGACACTGTCAACAATAATTCATTCACTGAAGCAACCAGCCAAAAATTTCTAGTCGAGACTTGCCCACAAATACCTGGCCGCGGTAGTGCGGTGCGGGCTCCAGGATTCTACAAGCTTATGATATTTCTTGGGATGACTGTCTTTATCCAGCTTATACCACTTTTTTACCGCATTCTTTAAACCCAAATCGCCATGAGAGAAAACGTCGGGACGATTTAGGCAGAACATCAAAAACATTTCCGCAGTCCAGCGGCCAATGCCTTTGACTTGTGTCAAAATTTCTATAATTTCTTCATCTGTCAAATTAGCGAATTTTCTAAAATTGATTTTATCCGTGTCCACCAGCTTGGCCAAGCTTTTTATATAACCGATTTTTTGGAACGACAATCCGGCTGACCTTAATTTAATATCAGACTTCAGCAAAACTTGCCGTGCTGATGGGAATTTTCTGCCTTTAAACAACGCGACAAATCTTTTTTCTATTGTGGCCGCGGCTTTGCCGGAAAGCTGCTGGTTTATTATTGCCACGCACAAAGACTCAAAGTACCGCTTGTGGGCTTTGCGCTCTTTAAGATTAACCTTGGCGATAATCTTGGCCAAGACCGGATCGACTTTGGCTAAATGTTTGTGCGGGTTTTTATTAAGCATGTCTGCCATCGGTTATTAATAGTGTGTCATTGCGAGGAGTGCATGAGGCGAAACAATCTATCAAAAGAGAGATTGCCGCGTCGCCCCTCGGATGCACTCGGGTCTCCTCGCAATAACACACCAACTTATTTCTTTTTAAAAATCATCCGGCCGACCATAAATGTTGTTAACACGCCGGCTAAAATTATAACCCAAAATCCCCCGGATAGCTGGCTTACGTATTCCCAATTACTGCCAAAGATATAGCCAATAAAACAAAAAACCGAACATTCGGTAATTTCACCCAAAGATTCAAACAGTAGAAACCTTTTATACGGCAATCTGGTAATTCCGGAGACCACATTAACAGCCGGGGCAATGCCCGTCATAAACCGGCTAAAATAAATTGTTAAAATAGGATGTTTATTTATTTGGTTTCTGGCACCGTCCAGACTGTCCTGCTTAAAAAACCGACCCAACCCTATTTTATGCAGCACAGTAATGCCATAGCGTCTAACCAGCCAATAGCCGGAACTGTCCCCCGCCATATTGCCGGCTATGCCGGTTAAAAGCACCAACGGAAAATTCATATACCCCTGCACGGAAAAAGCGGAAGCGGCCATAAGCACACTGCCCGAGGGCAAAGGCAGAGCAAATGCGCCAAAAAAAGTAATTACAAAAATGGCGGTATATTTATATAGTAAAACGTAGGAAAGTAATGTTGCTAACACGATAGAAAAATTAGGGATTAGGTTTGCTTACAAAATTTTTAACGGCCTCGGAAGTTTTGGCCACAATTTGGGCCGAACTCAAATTTTGCTCTTTGGCCAACACATCTAACGATACATTCGGGTAGTGACCGTCCTTAACGCCAAGCGTATTTTGCAAATATGCCGGCGGCAGGCCAAACATTAAATTTACGTAACGAAAAGTCATCCATCCTCTAATTTGTTCCGAGGTGATTTTTTGGCCGATTATCTGGCGCCGAATGTGGGCACGAATATAACCATGCAATCTTAAATTTTCGAAATTACCGACAAAAAAATAAAGACTCACGGCTAAAATTCCCGTAATTAATACCAAAAGAACCCACTGAAAAATAACTTTATTTTTAGGATTTTTGATTGGATCGGGCATAGCAACACCTCATTTTAGTAATTTAATAAATTTACTTTTTAATTTGTCCAGTTTAGGGTTTATGACTATCTGGCAATACGGCATATTTTGGTTTTGGTTGTAGTAATTTCGATGATAACTTTCGGCGGGATAAAATTTTTCTAAAGCCTTAACTTCGGTAACTACCGGCCGGCCGTAAGTATTTTCGTTGTCTAACTTTTTAATAAATTCTTCCACGATCTGTTTTTGGATGTCGCTCATATAAAATACCGTGGACTGATACTGGGTTCCAACGTCATGTCCCTGGCAATTTTTAACAGTGGGATCGTGGGTGGCAAAAAATACATTTAGCAAAACTTCAAAAGAAATTTGCTCCGGATCAAAATCTATTTTAACAGCCTCTACGTGGCCTGTGTCACCCATACAAACCTGTTCGTAGGTAGGATTAGGCACGTGTCCTCCGCTGTAGCCGGGGGCTACGTCTAAAACTCCTTTTAGCCTCTGAAAAATCGCTTCAGTACACCAAAAGCACCCTCCCCCAAACACGGCAATCTCTTTGTTGCTCATAAAACTCCTTTTTTTAAAGATATTGGGATATTGGATATTTGATATTGCTATTTAATATCCTAATATCAATAATATCCAATATCTATTAACTATACTGCGGGGCAAAATCTTTATGTTGGACCTCGCTAGCTGCCGAAGCCATTAAAACCCACGAAATTAAAATCGATGCCAAAATAAAAATTATGGAAAATCCTTCAAGAGTTTCCAATAAAGAAACATAATAAATATAGGCGGCTAAAGCGCCGTAGGCCACGGAGCAAAAGACAAAAACCAGCCCGGGAATGGAAGTGCCCAAAGCCTGCGGATCATCGGTTTCAAAATTTGCAAACTTCACGCCAAAATACAGGCCCAAAGAACAAAGCATAAAAACCGTAGCCAGACCCAAAATTAAAAACAGCCCCGCTTGCCCCGCCGGCAGCTTCAGCAAGAAAACATTTACCGCTTCGGCCAAAACGGCAAAACCGCCGAAAGTCGCGGCAAAAAACCAAAATTTGGCCCAAAGCAGACGGCCTAAGCGCAAAGGAGAACTGACAAAAATCCATGCCGTATTCCGCTCGGCGGAAAACGAAGGAAAAACAAAACGCAAAACCAAAGCGCTGACAAAATAAACCAAAACCAGCAACTGGACCGCCAAAAGAACATTTGGAAGCTGGGTTAATTGGTTATTTTCTTTACCCAAATGCAGCTGGACGCTCAGGCTAAACCCAATATAGCTCAACCATAACAACAGCAAAAACAGCAGCCAAAAAGCGTTTTTTGGATTGCGGAATAATTGGGTTCGTTCCTTATACAAAACCGCCCCAACCGGCCCGTTCAATAAATTTGATTTGGGAATTTTAAATCTGCGGCGAGGCTGGTTTAAGTGGGCAATATTTGAACCTTCGGACAAGCTTTGCCAAAGCGGCAAAAAGGTTTTTCCCAAACCCCAACAAAGCAAAACTTCCAAAACCACCAAGAAAGCCAAAACGGCAAAACTGTTTAAGGCTACTGCCGGCTGCCCCAGCTGGCTAAACGTCACGGATTGAGCCCCGAGGCTCGTGGGCAAAAAATTAAAACTTTGCAAAACCGGCTCGAGCGGAGCCTGGGTTAAACTTATATTTTCCGTACTTAAAATTACTAAAATGTCATGCCTGGTAACTCTGGACCCAACAACTCCAAATACTAGAATAGCCAAAACGGCAACGCATATGGATAATCCAAAAAAGGTTGGGCCGGACTTCCTAACGGATCTCCAAATATAAGCCAATCCCAAAACCGAAACATAGGCCAGCAAAACGGAAAATATAAGTACAAGCAAAGATGCCAGGAGCGCCAAAACAAAAGCCGGAAAACCGGTGTGGAAAACTACCTCCGCTGCCCAAAGCGCGGGCGCCAGGACAAACAACAGTATCCAGGCCATAGACAGTAAACTTGAATAAAGGGTATAAACCGGCAGAACCCCGAATTTGGGAGAGGCCATAATAAAAGCGGAGCGCTGATTTTTAAACAAACCAAATAGCAGCGTAATTGTTGCACCCAGCCAGACCAAAAATGCAATCAACAAAAAGAACACTTCAAAAGAATAAAGCATTAACGCCGGACGAAAATACGGATAATCTTTCAGGTATAAAAACCCACGGTAAAAAAACTGGTAAATCCCCGCGGCTACGGCGCAAAATACCAAAAAAAACAACACTACGGTAATAATTTTGGCCGCGTGGTTTTTGTTAAAATACCGCCCGAAACGCTTTAAGTTTATTTGCCACAAAAATTTAAGCATTATTTAAAGTAACTTTTTATAAATTTCTTCCAAGGTTGAATTTTCGGGTAATCCCGCTTTAACTCTGAGCTCCCCAATACTCCCTGTGGCCTTAAGCTCGCCGTCTTCCAAAAAACCAACTCGTCCGGCAATGGCCTGCGCCACGCTTAAAGTATGGGTAACCATTAAAACCGATCCGCCATTTTTGGCAAACTCCACAAACTGGGTTTTGGCAATTTCGGCAGATGTGGGATCCAGGCCGACTATTGGCTCGTCTACCAACAATAATTTTGGCCGGTGGAGAAGGGCGGCTAAAATAGAAAACTTTTGTTTGTTGCCCCGCGAATAATCTTCAAAATAATCCTGTTCAATGCCGTTTAAGCCAAAAAGCGAAAGCAAATTTGGAATTCGTTCCGCGCGCTCTTTGGGGCCAACTCCGTAAAGCGCTCCAACAATCTGTAAAAATTCCGCTCCGGTAATTGCGCTCCAAACGGTGGGCTCGTCCGGGATATATCCTATTAGCGACTTGGATTTTTCGGGGCCGGCAACGGAGTCAAATCCCCCAACGCTAATTTGACCCGAACTTGGCCTAAGTAGCCCGGCCACAGTTTTAACCAAAGTAGACTTTCCCGCGCCGTTTGGGCCAATTAAACAAAATATTTCTCCGGGCGCCACTTCCAAATTTACCTTATTTAAAGCAATTTTATTTCCGAATTTTTTTGTGAGATTTTGTATTTTTAGCATATATGTGTATTATATCACAATCACCTATATTTATTTATGTCCAAAATAAAATCTTTGCCGACTTTTATACCTTCTTTAATCAGTAACTGTTTTTGGAGCTCCTTTGTGGCCGTCCAGTTGCCCTTGATGCTGATTATTCCTTTATTATTCAGCACCCGCCACCAGGGAATTCCTTTGGCTGATATATCAAGAGACCTTAAAATTCCGCCGACCTGCCTGGCTGCGCGCGGGCTGCCGCAGGCCGCGGCCACTTGCCCGTAACTAACCACGCGGCCGCGAGGGATTTTTTTAATAAAGATAATCACTTTGTCTTTAAAATTAACCATACTAAGATACGCTTATCCCAAAATTTTTTAACTCTCTCCTCAACTTTTTATAATCCGGAACGGCCTGCCCAACCAATTCCCAAAAACGTTTGGAATGATTAAACTCTTTTAAGTGGCAAAGCTCGTGAACTACCAAATAATCAACCAAGCTTTCCGACAAATGGACAATTTTATAATTAAAATTTAGACTGCCTTTTTTGGAGCAACTCCCCCAGCGGGTTTTTTGATTTTTTATGCTGATTTTTCGGGGCGAAAAATTATAGCGGGTATTCCATTGCGTAACTTTTGCTCTGGCCAAATTTAATGCTTGCTGTTTATTTTTCAAATATTCACCTCGGCTGGATTTAACAAATACTCGCCCCTGAAATTTATCAAAATATTTTAGACTTCTTAGTATCCAGCCCTGTTTTTGTTCTACAAAATGTTTTGCGGCCAAAATGTTTATATCCTTGGGTAAAATTACCACCACGCCCGAATCTCTGCCAACCGAAATACGCAACCTCCTCGCTCTTAGGCTCGGCTTAATGACGTACGGGATTATTTGATTTTCAATTTTAAGCTCATTTGGCATTTAATTTTAACATAGGCTAATTCGTGCGCCTGCCCGCCATCAGCTGGTGCTGAAAGCGACTGCAGGCGGGAATTAGCCTATGTAGGACTTACGCACCGCCGCTTTT
>PLYC01000011.1 GCA_003151625.1 Candidatus Doudnabacteria bacterium | reverse complement strand
GCCTCGAAATTGTCTCAGTGCGTAAATCCTAATTAGTTAAAAAAAACCGGGATAACCCGGTTTTTTAAAACCCGAATAAATTTTTTATCCATTGCCAAGTGTTGCCAAGCCAGCCTCCTTTGGGCACCAGAGTGACGTTTTGGGATACTTGCTGGCCGGATTTTAAGTTAACCGTGGCAGTAGCCAACTGATAGGCCTGACTGTCTATTTCCAGTTCCGTTTTGCCCGCGGGCAGACTTAGCGAGTATTGGCCATTCTGGTCGGTAATAGTTTGCCCCGAACCGCTGGCGGAAACGACTTTAGCCCCGGAAATTTTTTCCCCTGTCGTGGTGACTACGGTTCCTTTGACTTGGGCGGGAATATAATAGTGTTTGATTACATCAACGGCTTTTTTCGGTGATGAATCGTTATTTAGCAATGCGGTACTGCTGTTGGCCAGTGTCCAGTAGTTTACTCCTTCTATAATATCTTGGTGCTGAACCAGGCCCGACAAGACTCCGTCAATAAATTCAGCCTGTTGACTTTCCGTCATATTGCCGTTAATGTCCGGAATTGGCGCGCCGAATTCCCCCAGCATAATCTTGGCATTAAACTTATCGTGAAGCGCCACCAGGTCGTTGACCAAAGTTTCGGGGCTGGCTACGTAATGATCTACCACCACCACATTGCCAATTTGTGCCACCACTTCCGGGGTTAAAATATTTTTGGCAATATCCCCGTTGGTGGAAAAGTAGCCGCAAGTGACTTTAATATTTATTAAACCAAAAGCCAAAACACAATTGTTGTAGGAATCAACCAGGAATTTTAAATATTCGGTTTTTTGCGCGTCTGAATCCCTGGGGTCGCCAATAACTTTGCCCTGCTCGGGCTCCGGCGCCGGCGTAAAAATATCTCCGTCATGAAATAATCCAGGGTTATTGTTGATAAACCTGGCAATTTTTAAGTTATGCTCATCTGTATTATTTAATATCGGATAACTAAACCAGCCCTCCCAGCCGGACAAATTACCGCGAAACCAAACCCGAAGACCCTGGCCATGGGCTTGATTAACCCAAACTTTTAAATAAGGTATAAATTCATCGTCATAAGGCGTGCCTATGGCCACACAATTGGCGCCCATTGCTTTAATGGTTGAAATTTCTCCGGCTACCAGTTGAGGTAAATCCGCGCGGTTTGCCCAATTACGCGCGTTGTCGCGGGAATCTTTCATTGTGTCTACGCATTGGTATTTCCAAAAAGTTTGAGGATCGGCGGCATGAACGGAATTATAAAAACCCCCTGTTACCAGCAAGATAAACAATGCTAAAAAAAGCCGCACCGGATTTTTGTTAGTTCGACGCATAATTCATATTAGCATTTTTATGGACAAAGAGTTATTCGCGACGTAGAGCGAGATCCTGCCCTGGCGGGACGAGCCCAAGGAGTCTTAATACAGGTTCAATGCCTCGCCAGCTATGCGGAAAGCGAACCTTTATTGGAAAGTATCAGTAGCCAGGTGCAGGGACATCGGGGTTACGCTTAAAAATTAGGATATCGGGCGAAGTATAAACTTTTTGAAAGTATTTATATAACCTTCCCTGCATAACGGGAGGCTGATAAATGCTTTCCCAAATCGCATCGTTCTGCTGGACAATAATCCATTTAGCGTAGCGTTCCGGGGTCTGGAGCGATTGATCCCAGTATGGTTTATTACCGATATAAATTACGTTCTGCATGGGGATGTCGCTGCGGATAATGCTTATTAATCTTGAATAGTCGTCGAGCAGAACCAGTCCGCCGTCATAATTTTTAGCCAACCAGCGTTCGGCGTCAGGCCGTTTGGCCTGGGATAGACCCGAGGTTCCATCATCCAGGGTTATAACTTTGCTGTAACCGATGCCGAACAGCGCGACCTGAAAAATCAGTAAACACACAATAAGAGTTTTTATTCCCGGCTTGCTGGTATAAAATAAATATCCGGCAAATATAGCCGCGACCGGAACCATCATTACCCCATAGCGGGCGTTAAACAGCGTCCATTCAAAAGTTGACGGCGTCAAGCCCGGGATAAACATAATCGACTGCCCTAAATACAAAGTGGCCACATAAAAAACAAAAGGCGTGAGCAAAACCATCGCCGCCATGAGTTTGTGGCGGTTGTTTGATTTGAACAAATAAGTTGCCAGGCCGGCCAAAGACAGAACAAATAAAATTACGCCAATGTTGTCCAGGGAAGCGACACAATAATAAACAAAAGAGGTCCAGAGGCTGTGATAGGCCGGCAGTTCACCTTTAGCAAGCCAGCCAAGTTGTTGGGATTTGGCTGAAAACTGGCTGTGGGTAAAATACAGCGGGTCGCCTAAAATTAACCAGCCCCAACCCAGCCACAGCACCACCCCTAAAAAAGCCAAGGTGGAAAATAATATAACGCTTCCTTCCATTTGCCGCCATCTGGATTTAAATTCCTCCTTGCCAAGACGCTCGGATAAAAGTTGGGAGATTTTTTTATCCTGCCAGAATTTTTGAAAATTTAACTGGTAGGGAAAATTAATAACGACTAAGGCCACTGCTTCCAAGCCGACTAAAAACCACCCGTCGTAGCGGGACAGCGCGGCTAAAAATCCAAACGCGGCGGCGGACAAAAGCGCCAGCATATCTTTTTGGTTAAATAGGTGGCGGACAAAAAAATAACTGGACAGAATAAAAAAAACTATCAGGGTTAGTTCTGTCATGGGTGTGGACTGCAAATACAGCACATTGGGGTTTAGTATGAACGCCAAAGCCGCAAACCAGGCCGCACCGTCGCTGTCCGTCAGCAAAAAGGCCAGCTTATACAAATAAACCGCCGAGACTATAAAGCATAATCCCGAAACAATACTGCCAGCCAAACCGCTGCGCCAGAGAAAGTTTAAATGTACAAACGGGATAAGCAGTAAATGGGGAAGCGGCAGCCAAATACCGCCTAATTGGGCAAAGCTCGGCGTCAAACTGTCAATAACGCGTTTGGCAATGTTTAAGTGGGACTCGGCATCGCCATAAGTTATTATGTAATCGTGACGGTAAGAATAGGCGCTGGCCAGAATCGCAAAAGCCAGGGACAACAATGCGACCCAGGTTTCCGGTTTTATTTTGGCAAATATGCGCCTGAACCCAGCCAGACTATTTGTTGAAAATGTGAAATTAAGATTCATTGCTCTCCATCGCTAATATAAATAGTGCCAATAAAAGCAGAAAAACGTAAATTATAAAAAAATATTCTTTGAGTGAAACCAGTTTGGAAAAATAGGTGATATAAAGAAAACTGCCGCTGTGCCCGTCCATTAAAAAATCCCAATTGCGCATAAAGTTATAGCCGGTGCCGAGCACTAACGCTTCCGTTTTGGACGGGTCGGCATTGGTAGTTATGGCTCCGAGCAAAGCTATGGCACTGGAATAGGCAAACAACAAAAAAGTTAAAGCCTTAAACCACAAACTTTTGGCGTTGTTTGCCAAGGCCACAGCCACAAACAGCGAAAGAATGGACATGGAAGGGATAAGATAACGCGGCCCGTAAGCCCAGCCGCCCCACGGGTCGCCCCAGCTGCTGTATAACAAAACGTTGGTGGCCAGTAATGCCAGGAGGATTCCGGATTCCAGAGCGATATCTTGATGGAATAAATAATAAATTCCCAGAAGCGCGAGCAAAAAAATTGGGGCGAAAACAAATAAACCGCGGTCGGTTGAAAAAAGCAAAACGGTAAAACCCCGAGGGATGGACTGTTCCCGAAAAAATCCTACAATATTTTTTGTTGGCGGTTCGGTTGCGGTATCGGGATCCGGATAGGCAGGCAAAATTTGAGCTGTTGTTGTCGCGGAATTTGCTTGATAGTTGGGCAAACTGCCGTTAAGCGTGTGCCAGGAGCCTAAATAGTATTGGTTAAAATAGAGCAGTGGCGAAATTGCCAAACAGAAACCAATTAAACCGGCCAAGGCGCCTATCCGTAAGGAAATTCTGGTTAGGTCTCTTTGCTCCTTAACTATCCGGACAGCGGAAATAATCAGATAAAGCGCCACTGGCATAAGTAAAATCGCGTTGGGTGAATCTATGGTAATGGATGTGGCGTAGGCAATTCCGGCATAAGCGGCGTAGAGCCACCCGTATTTTTGGCTTTGATTAAATTTCCAGACCGCATAAAAACCCGAGAGCATTAAAAATACGGTTACATGGTGTTGGTAGAGAGTAATAGCATAACTCCACGCCGTGGAGCCAAAGGCAAAAATCAAAACAGCCGCCACGCTGGCCCAAATTGGCAACTTTAAAATTTTCCGGGAAATTTTGTATAGGAATAACAGTGCCAAAATGCTGACTAGCGAAATAAAGCCAAAAGAAAAAACCTGAGACAGGTTAAACGTTTTGCCCAATAAATAAAAGGGCAGCGCCATATAGGCAATTCCGGGTTCAAAAAAACTAAAATATTGGTTGCCGTAGTAACCAACATCCGGATAAGCTATTTTGGCCAGTTGTTGATTTAAAGCAAAAGTATGATTCTCGCCCAAGGCGACCAAATGGACAAAGCGGCCGCGCTCCGGCGAAAGCTCAAAGGCCATGGCATTTTTTGCGTTGCCGTTTGAATCAAAAGACCCGTTAAATTCGTTTGACGGGAGTGCGTTCCCGGCCTGCCCTCGCAAAGTCAGACCGTAAAGTACGGCGGCAATTATAACAATAAATAAAATGGCGATTTTATTTTTCATAAAAGATTGGCGGGAAGCAATTTTCTTAATAATTTTTTCATAACGGTAACCGCCGGGGTGGCCAGAGCCTTAAATTCATAAAAGTTGTGCGTCCTGTCCACACCTATGCGCGGGATGATTAACGGGTTGGTTTGGGACGAAATTATCCCGTCATCCATAGAGAAGGCCAAGCTGTAGCCCGCCTGCGCGGCAGCAGATAAAATATTGTTATTGTAGATTCCTTTGGGATAGGCAAAATATTTAATTTGAAAACCCAGAGTATGTTCTAAAGTTGTTTTTGCGTCGGCAACCTCTTTGCGTATCCCTTCCGGGTTTAGCGCTCCGAAATTCGCGTGTGTCGCGCTGTGGCAGCCAATATCCCAGCCGGCTTGTTTTAATTGCCGCAAGTCGTTGAGACTCAATAGTTCTCTCATAGTTTCGAGTTCCCCCTGATTGGCGTGCCCGGGGTCAGCCAGCGCGAAAACAATAGGTTTTATTCCAAGTTTTTGGAGATAGTCTTTGCCAATTAATATGTCTTTGTAACCGTCGTCAAAGCAAATCAAAAAACCGGGTTTGGTTTGAACGCTATGCCCGGAAATAAAAGTCTCTAAATCGGTAACTGTGAGCGGAACAAAGTTTTGCAGTAAAAAATCAACTTGTTTTTTGATAGTCTTAAAGTCAATGCTAAAGCGCCAGCCGTCCTCGGCAATACTGTGATAGCTAAAAACTAAAATTTTAGCTTTGTTTTTTGGAAAAAATGGCCGCAAAAATAATAAAATCCCGTAACTGATTTTTCGGGCTACTAAAAAAATCCGGAACAAAGTATTTTTAAAAAAACCACTAGAATTTGAAAAATCGCTTTTTAAAATTTTGGAACTTTCGGCAATAGGCCACGCTTCTTGGGCAACCTCCCTGAGCTTGAAAAATGCCCAAACGTATGTAAGCAGGGTAATTGCCAAGTATAACGGGAATGTTAAAGGATCGCTTATTAACATTTTTAGAGCTTGGGTAACAGCCATGCTTTTTGGCAGGCGAATTTCCCGTAAGACATTGGGCTCGCCAAAAATATTATAGAATTTTTGTTCGGAAATAAAAAAACGGGTGCTTTGCTTGAAATGATCGCGAAAATTATTCGGCAATCTAAAAAAACCGGAGGTTTCCCGCACATATTTAAATTGCCATCCTTTTGACAAGCAAAACAGGTAAGAATACATATCTTCACCGATACTGTGAGGAAAACGAATTTCTGAGTAAAGGCGCTTGGAAAAAGCCCTGGCCATGCCATAGCACGTGTATAAGTTTTGTCCTTGCCGGTAGGCGGTAAAAATTCGTGTTTTATATTTTGTTCCGGCCAGCAGTATTTTTTCAAAAAAAGTTTTGGGCGGAAGCGGTATCATAGCCGCGGAAGACAAATCGGCAGTGCCTAAAATTATTGGCGCTAGTAACTGTTCCAAAAAGCCCGTGTTGGGCAGCAGAATGTCAGCATCAAACAATACCGCAACGTCAGTTTCAACATGGGAAAAAATATAATTTTGTCCGTTGGCCAGTCCTTTTCTCTCCGCGCCCTCGATTAGGTTAATTTTGCTGTCTGTAAAGCCCCTGACCAATTTTACGGTGTGGTCAGTGCTGGCATCGGAATAGACAAGAATTTGCTTCAGTTCGAAAGACTCCTGGCGTTGATTTAAAATGTCGTTGAGTAGGAATGCGATATTAGCTTCCTCGTTGTAGGCGGGGATGCCGATTGTTAGAGTGGCTTTATTCATTTGTTATTCGTGTCCACAGACCTTTGTTGTTATTTTCTTGAAACTGACCTTTAAACAAACGCAATAAGATTTGAACAGACAAGGCGAGTGGCAAATAAACCGGTTCGCGGAAACCCATTCGTATTATAGCCCTAACTTTGTTTGCCATGGGAACCGCATAAAATTTTGATACTTCCGGGCCGAAAAGATTCTGAATTTGCGTTTTGGTAGAGATAAACCTTGCCGATTGTTTGAACAGGTCTTTAAAGTTGGATGGCGACCAGTAATAGACCTTGGCGTCTTTGGCAAAACGAAATTCAAATCCCGTGGCTTTTGCGGCAAAAAATAAATATTCATCTTCGGGAGTCACGTTTTTTGGCACCGCCAGACCCTGATAAAAATTTTTGGATAGAGCCAGAACACAGCCAACCAAATTATGTATATTGTTGCCGCCATCTAAATCTTTCCTGACCTCATACCACAGCTCATCGGAAACGGCTGCGATTTTGGACGCAAGTTTTTTTACCGGGAATGGTATGCCAAGCCCTCCCACTAAACCCACTTTAGGGGTAGCGAAAGTTTCTACTAAATTTGAAAGAACGTTGTTATTGGCTAAGACTATATCGGAATCAAAACTTACAAAAATATCAGTGTCCGCGATTTTGAAAAAATTGTTCATTCTTCCAACTTTCCCCACTCTTAGGTTATCGTTAATTATTAGCACAACAGGATTTTTTTGCATATATTTTCCAACAACTTCCGCGGTGGAATCGGTACAGCCGTCGCAAGCCACTGTCACGGCCGAGAGACTAAAATTTTCATGATTTTGAGAAATTATGGAATCCAAAAGCCGGGCTATATGTTTAGCCTCATTATGTGCCGGGATGCCCACGTAGACTGTTGGTAAATGCCGTTCGTTGTTAGGATTCGAGTTCATATAGCCTATGCAAATAAGCGGGATTAAGTTTAAAAAAGTTCCCGGAACCCACCGCGTGGTGAATGCAAATATAGTTTTGCAAAAAAATCGTGTTCAAATGAAAGAAATCTCTTACCAGCACATTTGCCAAATTTTGATGGCGCGGCTGTACGGACATAAATGCAAAATCATAGCCCTCCACTGTTAAAGCCATATTTTCGCAATCCAGCAAATAGATATTCTGGTCGCTGACCATTATATTGCTTAGTAATAAATCGCGATGTGCGAGAGTTAAGGAAAAGCGTCTCAACGACTGAGTGTTGTTAAGGCAGTTTCGTAAAGACCGGAGGATGGTTTTATAATTTTTTGGGCTGAAAAACAGTAAAGTCGCTGTTAAAAAAGGTAAAAATGCCAAATAGTTTAATGGCGTCCGCGTTCTAAAATAATTTTTTTCAGAGTCGGTTAATTGCCCGGAAATAGTTTTTAAGGTATTGGCAACCTCGCGCCAAACTTGAACCTGCTGATCTATAGGCAAAAGAGAAAGGCTCGTTCCTTCGATATATTCAAACACCACGGTTAAAGATTCGCTGGAAGCAATGCATTCCATAACCTGCGGCAGTTTAAGCTGCGAATTTTCGGGCAGGCCTGAAATTTTTTGGAATAAAACTTTGTTAGTTAGGTATTCGTTGACTAAATAATAATAATTTAAATCTTTTATGGATCCTTGCCACGATTTAATTAAGTATTTTTTATTTTCCGATTTGTATACGCCAATGAGTGTACTTTTTACGTTGCCATTTCTTAATATTTCTTTTTGCAAATGGTAACGGCCAATTGTTTGCGGCAAAGCAAAAGGTTTTGTCTTAATTTTTGATTTAACCGCCGAAACAAGTGCTCCAAAAAGCATTTGTAGGGATCCCGGTCTTCTTAAAATTTGTGGATTAATCTGCGCATATTTTTCCGTCAATAAGTGGGGGACTAGACTGATTTTTTCTTCCAAGTCCGCAGGATTATTTACATCCTGATTTGGTTGTGCAAAGGACTGGGATTTTAAGGTTGCCTGGAGCAACGACAAAAATTTTAAACTGGATTTGTTCCAGTCAAAATTTTGCGCCCATTCCAGAGAGTCGCGCCGCATATTGAGCCATAAGTTTTGGTCTTCTATAAGTTCGCTGATTCTTTGGCTAAATTTTTCTACATTACCGTGTTCGACCAGGTAACCGGTATGGGGGTTTTGAACGCTTTCCCGCAAACCGGCCACATTGGCCGCGACCACAGGTACGCCGCAGGCATTGGCTTCTATGGAAGTAATGCCCCAGCCTTCCATCATGGACGGGTTAACAAACACCCAGGCTTGTTGGAGCCAATTTAGTTTTTCCTGTTCATTGACCTTGCCGGTAAAAATTATTTTGTCTTCCAATTTCAGGGTTTCGGACAGTTTTTTTAAATTATTATGTTCTTCTCCGCCTCCGACAATGGCCAGGCGGGCGTTGGGTGTCCGCGCCAAAATATTTTTAAAGGAATGGATTAGCACATCCACCGATTTATATGCTTTAAGCCGACCCAAATACAGAATCAGGGGATTTTGGTGGCGCTGTCCGGGCTTTAAGGTTTGCAAATCAACCCCCGGAAAAATTACCTCTATGCCGGCGTTGCCCAGGCCGATTTTCCGCATATCATTTAAACTGGAATTGGAAACAGTGATAAATTTAGTATTGCGGTAGACAAACGGCATTACAGATTTTTCTAAAAATGACGCGAAGATGGCCAGCGGCCACGCTAAATATTTACGGAAGACTTCCTGATGAACATGATGCATTAAGCAGTAGACTGGTTCTTTGGCATAGAGGGGGGTGAAAAAAGGGATGCCATTCTGGGAGTCTATAATTATGTCGTACCGGCCGCGAAACTTAACAATGTAGTACAAAAAAGCCCAAACATAGACAAAGTAAAATCCGCCGCGGCGCACTATCTGCACGCCGTCGACCAGTTCGTTGCGGGGTTTTTTGCCGTCATTACCGCAAAACAAAGTGACCTCGTTGCCGAGTGAGGCCCAGCGTTTGGATAATTCATGAATATAGGTTTCCGCGCCTCCCGCAAAAGCGTGTTTGGTATCGCGCCAGTTAAAAATTAAAATTCGCTGGCCGTCCAAAAGACCCGGGGCTTTGGGCAGCGGTATAAAGACATCCAGCATGTCGCTAATGTTCCGCAAAATAAACCGGGAATTTTTACGGACGGCGTGCCAGCCGAATACCAAAATAAAATTAATTATCGCCGAGGCCAGCATGACTGTTGTTAAAGCCCTTATGTCCGAGTGATATTTAATAATTCCTAAAACCAACACAGCCGCGGAGGCCAGCGTAATGCCGGCAAAAGAATATTCGCGCTTAGCCAAATGGTAGTTTATGACCGTACCGGTTAAAGTCAAAAGAGCCATGGCCAGGCAATAATTAAACAAGTACGGCAGAATGGTTAAGCTGGAGCGCCCAAGCAAGAGGGGAATAGTATAATTTCCAAACACCCCGGCTCCCAAAAAAGCCAGCGCCGTACAAACAACGGTTCCGTTAAACAGCCGATAGAAATCTTTTCTGGCATTGGTGCCCGCACCCAGGTGGCGGCTGATAATGCTGGTAATAAAAACCGATAAAAGCGAGCCCAGCAAGTAAACCATTTTTCCGACTAACGACAGCAGAGCGTAAGCGCCGGCTAGGGACGGGCTAAAATAGTGTTTAGCCAACAGCACGTCTATGTTTAAGAATGCGGCGCTGGCAACATTAATAGTCATTGAAGCCCAAAAAAACGAAGTTGGGAACCTAACGTCCGGTGCTTGAGCTGTCGGCCTATTTGCAAGGGAAGAGTCTTTTTTTAATACCCGCCAGACATACCATTGAGTAACCGAGTACGAGACAATAATAGAGCCGGGAATGGAAACCGATGCCCAGGAGTGCAGGCCGATATATACAAATACCAGGGCAATAGCCAGTTTAGTTAATGCTTCATAAATGGTTGAGCGGCCCAGATAGTTAAATTGAAAGCGCCCCATTAAGAAGCCGGTTTGAACAGCGGCAATGCTTCCTAAAGCCAGCACCGGAGTAAACATTAAAATCAGCGATAAATTTGGAATTTTAAAAAAATAGGCAAATTTTGGAACCATTAAAATCCAGAGTAGGGAAACGGCCGACGCAGCAAACAAAATAATTTTTTGGGTTCTTTGAGTAAAACTCACAGTATCCGCATTTTGATTTTTGCCTGTTAAAAAGGCTGTTTTGTAATTAACCGTAGAGGACAACGAGCCAAGCACTACGGTCAGTAGGGCCAAAATGGTATTAAACAGAGTGACCGTACCAAAGTCCTCCAGAGTCAGGGTTCGGCCGAGCAATGCGTTGAATAAAAAGTTTAAAAAATTCGCGGCCAGAATGGCCACAACATAAAATCCGCCGCCGCCCAAATTGCCGCTTAACAGGGTTTTAAATTTTGCGTAAAATGACGGCGCAGCCAGAGGCGTTAAGTTTCCAATATCCTTTTCCAAAAACTTTGCTTCCTGCTTTTTTAAGTGCAGGCCATGCACGGTTTTGGCCCAGTAGTGGGGTTTGATGACAATTTCGTAGCCGGCTTTTAAGGCAGCCAGCGACATAGCCAGCCAATAAAAAGGCACTAAAAACGCGTACTTCACTAAATCGTAGAAGCCCCGCTTAATACAGCCTATCATGTAATAATAAAGGTAAAGGAAATTTCCAAAAATAAAGCTGGTAACCCCGATATATAAAATGGGGGTAGGGAAGAATGACTCAACAAACAAACCGACTTTAGCCCGGAATAAAAAGTAACATAAAGTAATTACCCACATTAGGGGATTAATAAATAACGATAAAATTTTTCCACCTACGACTAGTTGAAAGGCCAGAAGCTGTGAAGGGTCGCGGCCGTTTACAAATTCCCACGGGTCGCGCATATGCACAAAATAAGTCTGCAAATAGCCTTTTATCCAGCGTGAGCGCTGTCTGAACCAGTTTAGCGGTTTGGAGTTGGCTTCCTCCAGTGTGGTGGAATCAATTATTGCCGTGCGGTAGCCCTGCTTGGCCAATCTTAAACCCAAGTCGCAGTCTTCGGTCACATTAAAAGCATCCCAGCCATAAAGGCTTTTAAGCGCCTCGGCTTTAAAGTGGTTGGAGGTTCCGCCCAATGGAATGGGCGCGTTAATGCTTTGGAGTCCGGGCAGGATTAAATCAAACCACAGCGAATATTCGGCGGTAAACATTTTGGTCAGCAAATTTTGTCTGGGGTTGTAGTAATTGAGTTTGGCTTGAACGCATAAAGTTTTTTCGTCCAGCCTTTCAAAAGCCAGCACGGCTTTTTTGAGCTGTTTGGGATCCGGCATGTCTTCGGCATCGTAGACCACTATATATTCGCCGAGGGCGGACTTTAAGCCGTAATTCATGGCTTTGGGTTTGGTCTTGGGCAAAGAGTGGGGGACGACATTTATTTCAAAATTTTCCGGCAGGTCAAAACTTCTGGCTCTTTGTATTGTTTCCATATCGTCTTCTTCCAGAAGCAACATTACTTGTAGTCGATTTTTGGGGTAGTCAATATTTTTTATGGCTTGCGCGAACTGCGGCAAGACCTGCCACTCTTTATACAAAGGACATAAAATGGTGTAAACCGGCCAAACCCGGTTTTCGTTGGCTTTAAGTTCTTCATCGGATATTTTTATTTCCGGCTCGCGCCTGAAGCTGACAAATATTAAATAAAAGTTAAAAAGTAAATCAATAAAATACATTATGGTCAGCCCGCTAAGCAAAATTAGCAAAGTTCCGTGCCAATTGAAAACCAATCCCTCTATTAATATTATTATCAGTGCCGACAGAAATAATTTTTGTCCGTTAATAAGATTAAAAAAAGCGCTCTTTTTGTTGGAAAGTACAGAGTGCGTGACAAAAGGTTTGCCGTTATGGAAAAAGCCTTCACCTTTGGCGGCGGTTATGTCTTTGGAAAAGGTGTGGGGTTGTTGGCGTTTAAACTTTAATTTTAAGGCGTTTAATCCGATTTCCCAGCTGGCTTTGACAATACTGGTAATTTTACTGTTACCCGCGGCGCGATTATCAAAGGGGATATCAACCGAATCTATTACGCCGCCCATATCTCTTGCCTGAATCAAAAATTCCAAATCAAAAGTCCATGGGCTGGGGCTAAAGTTTAAATGTTCTATGAGCTCGCGCTTAAAAACCTTTAGGCCACTTTGGACGTCTACTTTCAAGCCATGAAGCAGTCGGGCAAAAAAGAAGGCAAAGCCTTTACTGGAAATTTTTCTGGCTAGGCTAACTTGGCGTTCCACCCGTCTGCCCACTACCACATCGCTTCCCGCCAAAATTTTGTTGGCCATTTGGGGTATGGCTTCGGGTGGGTATTGTAAGTCCGCGTCCAGAATGGCAATTAAATCGTATTGGGCATGGGTAAAGCCCTCAAGCAGTGAATAGGCTTTTCCCGGGCGACCTTGTTTTAAATAAATTCGAACCGGATATTTTTCCATTTCCAGCATCAGCGCTTTTAGGGTGTTGTCGGTGGAATGGTCATCGATAAAAATAAATTCGAACGCCAAAAACTTTCCGGCTAAAGCCGAGTGCAATCTCGCTACTAAATGGGGAATATTTTGCTCCTCATTTAAGGTGGGGATGATTACCGAAATTGTTTTGGGTTGGCTCCCCGGGAGTTCGTCTGTGGTCATTTTTTGAGATTAATAAAAAAACAAAATACCCGAAACTTCCAGCTTAAATACAGGCATATCTATATTTAAAACGGAGGCTACCGGGTTTTTGTTTTGGTTTTTTGACCTAACTTTAATTTGAGTTAAGTTCTAACTAATAAATCCGCTTAAAAATGAGGTAATTTGTTTCCTTTTTAGTTAATTAATTATGCAGTTATTTAACCAAATGAATTTTAAACAGTTTATAATAATAACATAAAAAAGGGTAATTTTGCAAACAAAATCGCTCTAAAAAAGGACTAATTTTGCTATTTTGTTAAACTTTTAAGTGGTTAGGCTTCAAGGATTGTAAGAAGCCCAATATATAGAGTTTTCGTGAACTTTAAAGTTTTCCACACCCGTGTGGATTATTTTGTGGGTAACTCCCACTAGCAAGATTTCTTCGCCGGCTTGTTAGGTTTTAAATTCATCGGCAAGTCGCCCCTACATTCTCAATTGAAACGTGCTTCGCAACGGCGTTGGTATAAAAATTAAAATACGACTAGCGGTGTTTAATTTTGTTAGCTTATAGTATACCCCACGACTCGTCACGCCAGAGCGTGACTCGCTCGGGACGGGGATTAAAACAAAGGCAGAAAAAAGTTCATGACTGATTTAGGAGAAGTTTTTTAATGCTGTCATAGCCGTATGAATTTTAGTGCCCCTCGACTCCACCATGCTTCGCACGGCCTCGCTCGGGACAAATAAAAAACATCCCATACATTGGGATATTTTTTATTTGGTGGAGCTTATGGAACAATGTTCGGACGGAAGTAGCTAAACAAACAACCCCTTGTTTTTCATTATTTCCCAATTAAAGCTCGTATTTTTATTTTTTTACCAAAACTTTGAAACCCTGGATTTTTATTTCCATTTTTCGTTTTGTTACAAAGGATAACAAAGGGTCAATTTGGAACCTCAATGCTATAAAAGGCAAGTTTGCAACAAGAAATAAAATAATGCTGGCAACATAAATCCAATGGGGCAAACGGGCCATATCATTATCAAAGGCCAAAGCATAAACTAGGGGCAGTAAAAAAATAAGTGCCCAAAACTGGAAGCTATGAACTTCCCATTTTTCACCATTCTTATCTGTTACTATTTTCATAATCGTTACTCAAGAGGGGCTTCTAAACGGGCTAAATTTATATCCTCATCGGTTAGTTCAATCCCGTTTGCACGAGCCGCCAAACGTAACTCATCGATATTTTTGCAAGGCTCTAGCTCAAGGATTAAACTCTCAATTTTTGTGGAGGTTGGATTTGGAGATTCCGCCCCTACTACAATACCCGCAAGGGATTCTTGTGAGTGCTCATCCATAGCATCTTCACCAAATTTTTTTATCAATACAGTTCCCAATAAACGGTCTAATATCGCCTTGGTATATTCAGGCCTACTCTCGAGTGAATCTAACTCAGAATCTTCTAAATTCTTCATATGTCAGTAAACTTTAAATTTTTATTCGGATAAATCTTTAATCTCGCGATTCAGTGCTTCTATCTGATTATTTTGCAATTCAATTTGGCGGTTAACACTAGCTTCATTCGCACCCCCATATTGTTTTACCTGTGCCCCTCTGGATGCTTCTGATTTTAGAGTATAATCGGGTTCATTAAGATGATCCCGCAGTTCTTGAAACCCGGCTATTTGTTTTTCGGCTACATCAATATAAACTCTCAACTGCCCAACTCTAGCATCTCTGCTCTCGGCGGTTTTCTTATGCGGGTTTTCGGTCTTCGCTGCCGCCTTAGATTTATCAACCGTTCCCATTTTTGACAATCTCTTTTCAAGCACAGCTAACTTAGCGATGTGTTTATCTTGTTCTGCTCCCATTTTTTGTTTATCTTCTAGACTACCTTTGTGATTTTCCATCGCCTCATCGTAACTTTCTATAGTTCTTATTGTTCTTTGATATTCTTCTCGAAACTGGCTAGCTTCCTCGGCGGGCAGGGCATTTATTCTTGCTTCCATAGCCGCCTCGTTAGCCGCTAAAGATTGTGTATCTTTTTCCAATCGCTGCTTCCAAGCCTCTAAGTGATAATGGTCAGGTTTTTCTTTAACAGTACCAGAGGCTTCTTTAATTCTTCGTTTTAGTTCCAGTTCTCTATTCAAACCTCCCGATTCCGCAGAGCCATTCTCTTTGGCTTTTGTAGCTCCTGCCGCAACTATTCCTTCAAATTTAGCTTTCGGGTCTTCAGGATTTCCTTGTCCCATATTTTGTTCGGCAACATCTGGCCTATTTTCTTGTTCTCTATTCATAATTTTTTTGGTTAATTATCGTTTGTTAATAATTTTTAAATTTTTTGCAAATTTTCAAGTTCCTGTTTCAAATTAACATAAAGCAAACCCTGCTTGTCTTCCGGCAGGTCATCGTAAATTTGAAGCCAATAATTTAACTCATCCTGGTCTTCGCCAAGCGCTATGAGCTGGCTAATGATATTTGTAATTTCTTGTTTGTTCATGTTAGGCTGCTTGTTTACGATAATCCTTAATTGACTGGATACCTTTTTTTATTTGACCCTCGGCAAATTTTTCGGCTTGGGCAGTTAATTGCGGATGTCCAGCCATAAACTTTGAGGTAATTTCAAAAACTTTAGCACTCTTTAAAGCACCACGCTCTGCCAATTTTACTCCAACCTTTTCAACTAGTCCTATACTTTTGCCCGCAAGCAGGGCTATGTCTTTTGCTTCGCCAATTCCGGTAAAATCTAAAGCTAAGCTACCAGCTCCAATTGCGCCGTGGATTATTCTTTCTTTTCCGGTTAATTTTCTGCCTGATAAAGTTTTTCCAGCTATTGATTCAACAACCATTTTTCCACTACCGGCAAAAGGAATTAAATCTAATCCGTTGCTGGCTATCTCCGAGGTCATAAAATTGGTAATCATGTTGCCCCGTTGTTCCTGGGACTGTTCCATGACTTTTTCTCGTTCAGCCTTATTTTCAACTTTTTCTCTGGGCTTAACCGCTTCTATTCTTTGTGTGGTGTCACTGCCTAATTGTTCAATGGCTCGTTGATTTTCATTCAGTCTGCTGTCAACACCGCGCTCGGCTGCGAGTCTAGAAACATCTTCTGGCTTATAACCTAAAGAAGCTGCGTTTTCTAAACGTTTGGTGCCGCTGTGCAATGCCGTGTCAGTTTCATTTTCCACACTGTGAACTTTATCTGATTTATAATTGCGAAGAAGCCCTTCCATTTCCCTATTGGATTCACCAGAAGGTCTGTCTTCCACGGATTCACTCTGAGGCATTGCCTCATGCCGGTTGATAGAATTTTCGTTTTCTGCCTTGTTCATTGACTTGCTATCAAATTCCTTATTTCTTGCATTTTATTGTTTTCCAAATCTTTTAAAAAAGCAGTCACAATATCATCCTGCTCTCTTTTTAAAAAAGTAAGTTTATTGCGAAAATCAGCGTAGATTTGCTCTATTTCATTAATTTGTTCCTGAATTTGTTCTTCCGTCATAATTTACTAATATTATAGCACATTTTAGAAAAAAAGCGCCTTTATTTGGCATAATTGTGCCGTATGTCCGATTTAATCAGGGAATTAAGACAAAGGCAGAAAAAAGTTCACGACTGATTTAGGAGAAGTTTTTTAATATTATTCGATAAATATTTTTTTAAACTTTTTGCACTAATTATTCTCTCAACATTTATTTTAAAGTTGTTTTGCCTTTTGTAGTTTTAAAATAAGCCTCTCTCCTTAAAGCATCGGCCTTTGTAGGAAAAGATTCATAGAACATTAATTCTAAGGGTCTGCGATTTTTTGTCGAAATATTTTTACCCTTATTATGATCCGCGACTTTTTGCCGTAAGTCACCCGAATATCAAATATAAAACAGCCTATCTTTGAGGCTGTGGAGAAAATAAACGTATGGAATTTGATTAGTATTATTTTTTAGTTTGATTTTTGGGGTTCAGCCCTGTACCACTCAGCCCTAAAGGGCTTCGGGTGCAGGGCACTCACCACTCTACGGTTACATGGCTGCGCCACGTACCCGACCCCGCTCCGCGGGGGAGTGGTTCGTGGTGGTCCCGGTTGGAATCGAACCAACATCAATGCCTTAGAAGAGCACTGCTCTATCCATTGAGCTACGGAACCAGAGGTACAATTAACAAACTTCGTTAAAAGTTCATTTACTTTTGTGATTCTAACATTTTTGTTCGGTTTTGGCAATGTTTATGGCACCAAAACTCAAATTATGGCGTACTAATTGTGCATACACGGCTTGTTTTTTTGAATTTTTCAGGTTGGTAAAAAAGGTATATAATATATATAGATAATAATTAATTTTTATCAGTCTTAAAGATTGAAACAAAAATATATGGAAAATTCACTCTATAAGTTAAAATCAGCCTTAAGCGGCAGGTTTTTACTGACGTGGCTCACCGCTTTGGTATTTGCCGCCTCTGGCCTGCTGGTTTACAGTACGGCATCAGCGAATACGCCTGTACTTTCCGTCAGCCAAAGTGGCAATTCCATAACGCTAAATATAAGCGGCGCCACCCCAAACTCACCGGTATATTTATTCCAAAAGCAGAGCGGGTCCAACTACACCCAAAGCTCCGGTTTGGGTAACACCGACCAAAACGGCAATTTTACAAGCAGTCCGCAAACTATTAACTTTGACGGCAGCAGTAGCCCTGTTAACCTCTACGCCATGGTCAACGGGGTTACGTTCCCAAGCCCGTCATCGCCTTTGTCAATTCCCCCGGGAACCTGTTCATCGGGATGCGCGGCAGCAACGCTTACCCTGAGCCAGACCAGCGTTTCCCTAAACAGCCCGGGCAACATCACGGTTTTAGCAACACCTTCCAGCGGGAGCGTTACCGTTACCAACAACACCAACTCTTCGGTAGCCAATGCTTTTGCCAGCGGCGATTCAGTTATTATTACCGGACAGACTACCGGGAGCACAACCATTACCGTATGTTCAATAGTCTCCACTAGCCAATGCGGAAGTATTTTGGTGTCCGTTAATGGCGGCAGCGCCACAACATTAAATTTTAGTACCTCAAATCCGGTTGTGGTTGCCGGCCAAAGTTCAACCGTGACAATTTACAGCCCAAGCAACACCAACTCATCGGGCTTTTATATTTCCAGCAATTCCAACTCAAACATTGTTACCAACCCGAGTATTTCCGGTTCAACCCTTTATTTTTCCGGAGGGGTTCCCGGAAATGCCACCCTCAATATTTGCCAAAAGGTGACAAACCAAAACGTAACAAGCTATTGCGGGACACTCGCCGTGGCTGTAGGCAATAATGGCCAGGGTGGAATAACTATAAGTCCAAACTCTTTGATTCTAACTGCGGGAAATACCGGCACCGCGACCATAAACAACACAACGGGAACATTAACTATATCCAATAATTCAAATTCTTCCGTAGTCTCGGCCAGTGTCAGCACTTATGTAACCGGACAGACCACCCAAACCGTTACGGTTTACGCAATTGCCGCCGGCAGCAGCACCCTTTCCATTTGTCCGGCCGGCAGTACCAGCGGCTGCGTTTACTTATACGTGCAAGTCGGCAGCAGCAGCACCAATAATTCAAGCGGAGGCGTTAGTTTTAGCGTGCCGAACCCCGTAATGACAATTGGCCAAAGCCAAAGCATCGCCATTTATTCCACCAACGGAACCACCAGCTATACCATTTCCAACAACACCAGCGCGAGCATTGTCAGCCTAAGCCTAAGCGGCAGTTCCCTTTATTTGGTCGGACAAAATTTGGGCACCAGCACGGTTACCCTTTGCCAAACCGCAAGCACTATTTGCGGCACACTGTATGTAACGGTTAACGGATCCGGCGGAGGCTTAACTTTTAGCCCGAGTAATGTCAACGTCGCCTTAAACCAAAGCCAGACAGTTGCCATAACCGGCGGCGACGGCACATATTATATTTCCAGCAACACCAACCCTTCTACGGCGGCGGTTTCGCTTCAGTCCGGTTCGTTGTACGTCACCGGTCTTAATACCGGCACCTCGAGTATTACGGTTTGCCAAAGCAGTAATACTTCTGTTTGCGGAGTAATGGCCGTAACAGTTGGAGGCGGATCAAGCGGCACAGGAGCAATTAGTTTTAGTAATAGCAGCCCGACTTTGGCCATAAACCAGAGTCAAAGCATTACCATAAGCGGGGGCAACGGCAGTTACTATATTTCCAGTATTTCCAACCCGAGTTCATTAACTTTAAATTTAAGCGGTTCCCAGCTTAATTTAACCGGTATTGCCGCTGGGACCAGCACGGTGTCTTTATGCCAAACCGGAAGCTCCTCGTGTGCCAGTTTAACTATTACAGTTAATACCACCGGTTCCGGCACATCTTCCGGCACAGGATCCGGTAGTCCGGCAACTTTTATTACTTCCAGTCTCCCGGATGGGGCTTTGGGACAAAATTACAGCTATCAACTTCAAGCTCAAGGGGGAGCGGGCAGCTATACCTATTTTTTGCCTTCCGGAAGTTTGCCTTCGGGATTAACTTTATCGACCAACGGGTTAATTCAGGGTACGCCGAGTGTTTCGGGCTATAGCAGTTTTACGCTTGAAGTTTCCGACAGCGGTGGGACACATCAAAATTTAAATTTTAGCATCAACGTGACCTCTGCCTCCACGAATTCCGGTTCAAATACTTCTACAAATACCGCCACGACAACTGACACAGGAAGCGGCACTTACAGTAACGGGCAACTAATTAATGAAAACGGCACAATATCCATTGTTTATAAAAACACCAAAACGCCGTTTGCCAATGCTCCGGCATTTTTGGGTTTGGGTTTTAATTTTGACAATGTGTTAAAAGTCAGCAATTCCGGTTTGGCTCTGTCCGGTAAAATTGTAGTTACGCAAAATGGCGCTCATCCGCGCGGCAGTTGGCTGCAAAGCGGCTCCACAGTTTATTTTTTAACGCCCGAAGGACTTATTCCAATTTCCAATTGGGCTACCTTTCTAAACAACGGGGGACAGGCCAGTTTTATTGTTAAAGCCAACAGTTACGATCTCGCTCTTCCAAAACTTTCATTAATGGTCAGTAATGATGGGAGAATGAAATAAAAAAAAAGTAATAACAAAAAATACGGACTCACGTCGCCGGAATACAAGACTTTTGTTAATGTCATAAAAACTTTTAAAATTTGGAGCAATTAAGTTAATACCCGATAAGCACCTAGTAGTGAATTTAGGAAGGATATCAAAGCGTAGCGGAGAAGCGGAACTTATTATCCTGCCTAAAAAGTAAACTAATTTTTAAAGAAAAAAAGTTAGAACTGGCAGAATAAAATCTGGAACAAAAAATCCGAGGCGATGCGCCCGGATTTTTTGTTATATCATGTTCAAGCACGCTTCGGCAGTGATACAAAAATCTTCATTTTATCCATTCCTCAACCTCATTCAAACTCCGTCTGGTTTTTGCCCGTTTGGGATCGGCCAACCGGTAGCCGAACGCCGCCATGCAGGCCACGCCGAAATGTTCTTTGTCCAGAATTTTTTCTTCGGTTAAAATTGTTTCCAGATTTTCCCGGTTAAATCCTTCTATGGGGCAGGAATCAATGCCTAAAAGAGCGGCCGCGGTCATTATGTCGCCCAGGGCGATGTAAGTTTGCGTGCACGCCCAGTCGAACAACAGCCGCTCATCCGTCAGTCGAAAATCGTTTTCCTGGAAGTTTTTCGTCCGCTGGGTTCTGGTTTTGATAACTTCCGGCGGACTCTTTTGCAAATCCTCCATTATTGTTTTAATATAGGTCGAATCATAGCGCATATCAGTTGCTTTACGCGTCAAAAGGATAATGTAATGGCTGGCCGTTGGCAGCTGTTTTTGAGCGCCCCAGCAAACTGGGCGGATTTTTTCCCGCAGCTCCATATTTTGCAATACCAAAAATTTCCAAGGCTCAAACCCGAACGAACTTGGCGACAGACGGGCGGCCTCCAGAATAACGTTAAAATCCTCATCCGAAATTTTCCGCGACGCGTCAAATTCCTTACAGGCATGGCGGAAGTTAAAAGCGGCTAAAATTTGCTGTTTTATGTCCATAAAATAATCATTTCATTTTTGACGGAAGCTTTATTATTTTTCCGTCAACCACAAAAACACCCTTTCCCATATGGTGGATGGTGTGCGGATGTTTTTGCGTAGGATTTATCCAGGCTTTGAGTCCCTCAAGCACAAAAAAATTATATTTGTTTGCCATGGTCATATCGACTACTTTACATTCTATATTCGCGTAGCATTCACCGACGAGCGGCGCTTTGACGCTTGCGCCGGGTAATGTGGTCAGCCCGAACTTTTTAAATTTATCAATGTTGCGGCCCGACGTATTGCCAACTTTTACCACCTTACCTGCAATCTCCACGGTGGGAATAGCAATAACGCATTCCTTGGTCGTTTTTAAAGCATTGAATGTATAATCGCGATTGCTGATAACGCAGCCAATGAGTGGCGGCTCAAAATCCAGCATGGTATGCCATGACATGGTCATGACATTTTGCCGACCCTTATAAACTGTCGTCACTAAAACAACCGGCCCCGGTTCAAGCAGGCGGTAAACTTGGGATAAGGGAAGATTTTTATTCTTCATTGTGTTTTCCTTAAGATGACTTAAGTATAACAAGAATTACTACAAAAAACTATTTTGAGGTTACACCTCGGGCATAGTGAGATTGAACCCGCGGCCAAATACTGTCTTCTTAGCCCGGGCAAGCAGGCGGTGAAAGCGGCCCACGCCAATTTTTTAAAATTCTAGCGGGGGTCTGAGTGACTTTGAATATTCCAAAATAAGAGGAAGTCCTTTTGGCAGTTGGGAGGAAGATGGAACACGGCCTCCTTTTAGGTTGTTTGTGGACAACCAATTAAATGACGATGACGGAGGGTATTACTAAAATCCGCTTTGACAGGTTGGTTACTAGGCCTTTACCGCCCTTGTCAATAAATCGCAAAACCAAAATCCCTTTGTCGTTACATTTGATGGCAAAGCGCAAGCCTTTTCTGTTTTTATTTCAAGTGGTTTATAGACTTTTTCACCCACTGTAAAACCAATTTTCTTTTTAAATACTGGCCCGTCGTAACAAAATGTATGGAATTCCCCGTTTTCACCGCAAGGGTCAACGATAGCGGGTAATTGTTGAATAAATGACTTGTCTATTTCGCGGCCTGCCCATTCTTCCCCCAGGTATCCGTCATTAACGCAACACGCCACGCTTTTAAATTTTTGGACTGCAAAATCATTTATAAGCTTGGTGGTGTCCATCTTCCATAATGGGAATACTCCTTTCATCCCTAACTTGGCCAGGTTAGCTTCACGATATTTTCTTAAGTCTTCCAAAAAAATGTCGCCAAAAATTACATTATTTATTCCTTCTGCTTTGGCTTTTAACAACACGGTTTCCATTTGCTTTTCATACTCATCGTTTGTGCCTTCGGATACCTTAACTTTCAAGAGGGGAATGCCAATTGATTCAGCCTGAACATCCAATAATTCCTCTCTTACTCCGTGCATGGAAATTCTGTTGAATTTGCTATTGACGGTGGTGAGCAGGTATTTTACGTCAAACAATTGTTCTGTTAAAACTTTGTGCAAACAATACGAAGAGTCCTTCCCTCCGCTCCAACAAAATATGGCTTTCTGGATTTCTTTCATCGGCGTTGATTAGTTTTAATTATACACCATTTCAGTTCTGCCGCTCCACTTCCCCGTTGGTCAAGCGCGGCAGATAGACAAAATAAAAAAGCCTTTAGGCTAAATAGGGGGAAGAGGGGATGACTTGCAATCTCATCCCCCGCTAAGGCCGGCTTACACGGCAAGTTTTCTTATTAGATTATAGGACGCCCGTCCTAATAGAACTCTGGTTATTGGTTCTAATGCCGGCAAATACTACCAGTGAAAGCAACGCGCAAACAACGGCAAAGATAAAAGTCGCGGACGGCGAAACTGCCGACCACAGAAATCCGCCTATCACTGATGCCGCCAAGGTAAACGCGCTGGTCACGGTAGTTAAAGCCCCATAGGCTGTTCCGGCTTGTTCTTTTGAAATTAAGGAACCGATCATGGCCTTGGAGACGCCGTCGGTCAGGGCAATATAAAAGCCGTAAACTCCAAACAGCAGCCAGACCAGGCTGCCGCTTTTATTTAACGCAAAGCCCAAATACACAAGCACAAAGATAATAATCCCCGTAATGAAAACTTTTTTCGTGCCGATTTTATCGGCTATTATTCCGGCGGGTGTCGAAGCCACGGCGTAAACTAGGTTATAAACAATGTAGGCGGATATAACTAAAATTAGGCTTAAGCCAAGGTTCTGCGCGCGCAAAATCAGAAAGCTGTCGGAAGAGTTGCCCAAAGAAAAAAGACACAGTCCCAGCAAAAATAGTTTAAGCTGAGGCGGAAAGTTTTTAATGGAAAGCGAGAGTTTGGTGGTTGATGTTTGAACATGCTTTTTTGCCTCTTTAACCCAAACAAAAAAAATAAGCGCGGCAAAGGCCGGAATTATGGCAACGTATAAAACCAAGCGGATATTGTTGTGGAAAGCCCAGAGAAGCACCAGGGCAATTGTCGGACCAACAACTGCGCCTGCCGAATCCATGGAGCGGTGAAAGCCGAAGATAAAGCCTTTATTGGTTTCGTCAGTGGCTTCAAGCAATAAAGCATCCCGCGCTCCTGTCCTGGCGCCCTTACCCATCCGGTCAACAATTCTNNTTCTGTAGGCGATCCGACCAATAACCAAAACCTGTCTTAAACAAAGATGCACAACCTTCAGCCACGCCTTCAATAATACCCACAACAAAAACTGACGCTCCCAGTACTTGCGTCAAAAAAATCGGCATGACGGGATAGAGCATCTCGGAAGCTATGTCATTTAAAAAGCTGACTAAACTTAAAAGCCAGACGGTTGAAGGAATTTTTTTACGCATATAACGATTATTTTAGATTCTATTCGACTGTTAATCTTTTTGACTTATGGACTCACCAAAGAAGCAAAATAATTTTTTTGACCTTTGACCAAAAGATTATTTTATGTAAAATTTGAGTTCTAATATCCGTTTTCAAAGGATTGGTCAATTTTTTGTCGCACTAGCTTTAAGTTTCTTTTATTAGGCTTCCACCAAGCCCCAAAAATGTCGCCGAGCCAGGGTATTAGCCCAATAACAAAATAAATTATGATATTAACAAGCATTCTGGTAATAGTCGTTTTGGAAACCTTAAATTTTAGGGCAACGGTAAAAATATACAGGGCAATTAAAGTTGTAACAATGTCGCCAACTTCGGGAATTAAATCTATAAGAAAATTAAGGCCGAAACGAAAACCTAAAACTTTAAACTTATCATCCATTAAGTTAGCTACGGTTTCCAAGTGCCTATAAGATTTGTCGTTCGAATCGTTCATAAAAAATAATTAATACTGCACTACAAATTTTTGGTCAAAGACTTCACGTATACGTTCCCAAATACTTCTTTTTTTCCACTCGGTAAGGTTTATTTGTTTAGCCTGGTTTAAATCTTCAAGAAATGTGTTTTCCAGTGCCGCTCCGAATACTGTGTCCGAAACGCCAAAAATATCCTCATCGTTGAGTTTCCTACTCCTATTATCCATATTTGCGGAACCAATAATTGACCAGTCATCGTCAATAATGATTGATTTGCTGTGAATAAAGGTTGGCTGGTATTCGTAGATTTTTACTCCGGCATTTAAGAGGTCCTCATACCAATACCGGCTTGCGTAACGCAGTGAGGGAGTGTCGTTGTATGCATTGGGCACTAAAATCCGCACATCCACACCTGCTTTTGCTTTCGCAATTAACGCATTGCGAAATGACGCATCCGGCAGGAAATAGGGCGTTGTAATATATATTTTCTGCTGAGCCCCAAGAAGGGAAAGCAAGACGAATTTTTGCATTACCAAGCTGTCAGGAGAAGGGACGCTTGCGAGTGGAATGTATTCCAAAGCGCTTTTTTGTTGAGCGGACGATGTTTGAGGATAAAAAGTGTCTCCAACTAAAAGTTCTCCGGTCATACTTGTCCAAAGTTCGCTAAAAATGCCTTGGATATCATGTACCATGGGACCCGTCGTCCGAAACATCATATCTCGATATTCCTTTGGACTCCCGGCGTTGCCCAGCCAAGGGTCGCTTACGGTCATGCCTCCTGTGTATCCGATGTTCCCATCAATGACAATGGCACGCCGATGGTTGCGTACCTGGTTTTTTGCAAAATCCCACGGGGCTATGGTAAATGAATGGAATGTTGATATTTTTCCGCCCAAACCCTTAAATGTGTTAAACTCTTTCGTCGGTGTATTAGTCTTGCTGCCATAGGCGTCAATCATAATCCTCACTTGGACGCCTTGTTTGAGTTTTTCATCAAGATGCTCCAGAACTTGGTTACTCATTTTCCCGTCAGACCATATATAAACCATAATATTAATGGAGGAATGGGCGCCATCAATATCTGCCAGGAATGATTTTAAAAAGGAATCTCCATTGTTGAGTATTGTTATGGGGTCTCCCTGCCTGACTGGCAGGGTCAATGAATCTGAGAGCATATCGACAAACCCAGGGCTTGAAACGGGTGGCACCACTCCACTAGTTGTGAATGTGGAGGGTCCGCTTCCGAGCGGGAAAAAGAGCACGAAAAGTAGCGTAAATAATGATACTGACCCAATGGCAAAAATAGTTAATTCCCACCATGTATATGCCTTAAGATTTTTCTGTAGAGTCTTAAAAGCCTTTTTCACTCCTTCCATATATTTCATATTTGAGTCTCCATAAACACATTAGGGATGATTTTAAGCATACTTTCTATTCACAAAATCACTAACAACAATGAAGCGCAAGGGTTGGGGCTGGGCTATTAACTCCAAGTCCCAACTCTCGCGCTTCAGAAAGTTTGTGCCTATTCTAAACCCAGCTTTACTTATCGGCCAGACAGATTTACAAATAAACCTTAAATCTTTTAAATTTATAGTTTGGTAATTTAAGCGGTACGACGCACTGCCCTTACAATTGCAATAAGCACAACAGCTCCGAATATGGCAATAAGGAAGCTGTAAATGTTAAAACCGCTTATGCCGCCTTGGCCAAAAAAGCTCATAATCCAGCCGCCTAAAATTGCGCCGACAATCCCAATGACAATATCCATTAGCACACCGTCATTAGACTTCATTATTGCGGAAGCAATCCAGCCTGCCAAAGCTCCAAAAATAATCCAAAGTATAATTCCCATATAAAATTTAGTTTAAGTTATCATTTCTGCCAAAATTGTTCATAAGGTAGGCGCCGGTTATAACACAACTACTAATAACATATCCGCCAATTCCTAAAAGCATATCCCACCATAGACCATAGCCGGAGCCGTAGATCGTAAAGCATACAAGCCCGACAACCGCGCCGAAAATAAGGACAAGTCCGACAATCATAAATTTATCAGTTCTTCAGGAATAAAATAATTAATGGCCCTGATTATCCAGTTTAATAGCAGGTTTTTTGGCGCGTTCTTTGCTACTTAATTTGGCCGCCTCTTTGGAAATTTCTACCCAATGGGCTTTTAACTCTTGGCCAAAAATTTGCAACTCCTTAGGGTCGATATTCTTAACCAGTTTGTATTTTGCCACAACCTCACTTACAGTTTTGTGGTAAGCCGTTTGGCTGACATCTTTCATGCCTTTAATTTTTTGAAGTATTTCCATTTTAACTTTTTTGCTCCATGCGCTTACTTCTTTCCTGTGCCCTTTGCCGCCTTTTCCGTAAAAGTAATAGCTCGTAGCCACTGCGGCAATCCCGGCTGCCGCTAAGCCTACAGCACTGGCCACTTTTCCTGCAGAAGATGTTTTTTTCATAAATCTTTTCCTTTCCATTTTTATCTTTCCTGATTATTTAGTTTAACTGCCGCTTCCGGAGTGGATACAGTTTTACCCATTAAAAATAGGTTGACGATAGCCATGGCAACAAGCCAATAAACCAGCATGGCAAGTAAAGTCGTCCATTCAAAGACGCTGCCATTAACATCGGTAATTCTAAACACGCTTAAGAAAGGAGCGGCAAACGGATAGGTAATACCATAGATAAAGCTGGTAAATCCGGCAAAAGAATTTGCGCCGAGCAGTTTAAGCACGAAGCGAAATGCCAGCAGGGCTTCTAAAAGCCCGAGAATATACCAGACAATTTGCGTGCCGCGGTATAGGGGTTTAGTGCTTGGTGAGTTATATGAGTCCATATATTTTAGGATTAATTTGACTTGTTCTCTTATTGTTAGTTAAATTATATTTTTAGGCGGCTGACTTATTCTTGCCGCCGGTTATGAAATGGGCGATTCCGACAATAATGGCCGCCACCAGGAAAATGTAAATGAATCCCCCTAGCAAGTTAAGCGCCAAACCGCCTCCCCATAAGACCAACAAAATTATTGCAATTACAAGTAGCATATGATTAGTTTCTTTCTTTAATGTTATTTTCTATGATTTAAGCTTATTAACTTACCTCTTGCGAGATTTTGAGGGAATCTTGGCTGCCATTCCCGTTGCCTCAGACAACCCAATGGCTATAGCCTGTTTTCGGCTGGTAACTTTTTTACCGCTTCCGCCGCTTTTTAATTCCCCGTGTTTATATTCATGCAT
>PLYC01000004.1 GCA_003151625.1 Candidatus Doudnabacteria bacterium | reverse complement strand
AAGCGGCGGTGCGTAAGTCCTACTATTTTTCTTCAGCCACCACAACCCATCTGGCAAAGGCCGTGCCCACCGGGTAAGAGGTCTGCAGGGTTAAAAGTTTTTTTTGATAATTTTGCTGGCTTAAAACCGAAACATCGTTAGCCGCCACTTCATGGCTGGCGATTACGATATACTTAAATTCGTTCCCTTGTTGATCGCTGATTAGAATGTCGGAACTCTCTTTTATTTGAGGCAACACGGCAAAAACATTTTTATAATGCCCTTTGCTCCATATAAAATCCGATGAGTGGCCAAAAATGTAACAGTTCCCCGGCTCGCCGGGATTGGCCGTGCCTGGAAAATGCGCCACGCCGTTAATCAGAGCGGCCTGAAAAGCGGTTTCGCCCGTTGTGGTCGGATACTGGATTGGCGCTTGTAGCCCTAGGCTGTCTATAATTAACAGGTTCGGCTGTATTTTCAAATTTGCAACAGGAACGCTAACGGAGAGGGTTGATGGCGGACGATATAAAAAAAATTTGACATTTGCCCATAAATAACCAAAATCTAAAATTACAAAAACCGCGGCGCAGATGCCGATTAATATAAATATCTTTTTGGTTTTTGATAACTTTTCCATGGTTTAATTATACCACCAAAATACAAAGAGACTCTTTGCGCTACGCAAAGAGTCTCTTTGTTGTTTTTAAACCAACTTCAATTTTTTATCAGCCAAAGCGGCAATGGTTGCAAAAACCAAAAACAAAAACGCGGGAGGCATGCCGGTTCTCGGCAAGTCGGTACTTGTGCCTAAAACCTGCGGAGCAACCACAGGCATGGCCAGAAAAGAGGCTGTTGTACTCGTGCTCGAAACCTGTCCTTGAGGAACTCCGCCGCCGGACGAACTTCCGTCGCCTGAAGAAGAACCTCCGCCGCCTCCCCCACCACCGCAATTACTGAGGCAACCGCCGCTGGAGGAAGAGCTGGGCACAGAGGAGCCGGCTGAAGAAGTATTATTGGATAAAACCGGATCAATGGTAACTGCCGTAACAGAAGCGCTGTTGGCAATGCTTTGCCCCGCGGTGCCACCGTTAACCATAGTTGTAATGGTGGTAGTTGCCGAGGCTCCGTTTATTAAGTTGCCAACAGTCCACAAGCTGGTGGTAGCATTGTAACTGCCTACGGTAGAAGTGGACGAGACAAAGGTTACCGTAGAAGGCAGCGTATCGGTAGCTGTAACGAAGGTCGCGGGGTCTGGCCCCAAATTACTTATGACAAGCGTATAAATAATCGTGTCGCCGGGATTGGGGGTGGCATTGTCCACGGTTTTTATCATGCTTAAGTCGGCGGAAGTACCGCCACTACCGCTGCCGGAAGAATTTACCGTCACACTAGCGCTGGAAGAATTATTTACGCTGTTCAGATCCGGGCTGGTCGATGAAGCTGTGGCGATATTGGTTAAAATCTGTCCTACTGTGCTTGAACCTACAGTCGCAGTAATGGTTGTGGTCGCGGAAGCTCCGTTAGCCAAATTGCCGATATTCCACAAGCTGGTGGTGGCATTATAGCTGCCGATGGTGGAAGTGGAAGAAACAAAATTTAAACCCGAAGGCAAAGTATCGGAAGCAACTACGCCGGTCGCGTCGGAGGGGCCATTGTCGGTAACCGCCAAAGTAAAATTAACCGTGTCTCCGGGATTGGCCGTGGCTTTATCTACGGTTTTAATTATACTGATGTCGGTGCTGGTTGGCGTACTCGTGCCGGAACCGCCGCTGCCGCTTGGGGACTGGTTATAAAACGTGCAGGCTACAATATCATTGGCGCCTACTGTAATGCCGCTAACCATAGTGCCGCTGGCAGTGCCGTTATGGGTCGCGCCGGTGCAGCTGCCGCCTAAGGCGGTGTAGCCGCTTGGCAAATTAGTTTCCGCCACGCTGTAGCTGCCCGCTGTTACCGCGACTGCCGAAGTTTGGCCGTTTGCGTCCGTAACCTGGCCGGGATGTCCCGGGGTAATATCAAAAGTAAAACCCGCGCCGCCGTTGGTTTGGTCGTTAGTGGTGGCCAACTTTCCGTCAGCGTCTATTTTTTTAGTCACGGTCACGGTACCGCCGCACATATCTCCGGCAATGCCGTCTAAGGCTCCGGCTAAATGGCTAAAATCACTAACGCTATAATAAGCGTCGCTGCTGGAAATGGCTTCCAAATTGGCCTGCACTACGCCGCTGCCAATGCCCAAAGTCAAAATGCGCGTGCCGGCTCCCTTAATAAGATTCGCCTCGGTTACGGCCGCGTCCAAAGCCAACGGATCGGTAGTAAGGCCGCCCGTGCCTTGGGTGCCGGTTATGGTGCCGTGCGAGTCATATGTATTATAAGTATTCGGCACTCCGTCGGAAGCAAAAATAATCACATTGGGATGGCTGCTGTTTGGCCTTGGGTCGGAAATGCTTTGGGCCTTAATCAGCCCGTCTTCCCAATTTGTCACCCCGCCGCCGGTAGTAACCGCGCCAATAGCACCGGTGGCCGTGGCCGCGCTGTTAGAAAAAATATGGAGTACCGCGGCGGTAGTACCGAATTTTGTCACTGAAAATTCCGTTGGCGTTCCCGGCAACAAAGTATTTACAAAACCGTCAAAAGCGGTTTTCATGGTGGCCAACTCGGAACTGTTAATACTGTCGGAATTATCCAAAACCAAGGCTATGTCCAAACCGCAGGTTTGGGATGCCAGGGTTGGGTTGGCCGCGGGCGCCTGGGTAACGGCATAATCCACGCTTAAAGAAAGTTGCGTAACTTTGGCGCCGGAAAAGGCCGAAACGTTAGCCACTCCAAAGTTCATGGCCCAGGAATTGACATCGGCCGCGGTCCAAGCCGCGTGGGTAATTGGGTTTGTAGCCATAGTCCAGGTCACCGGAGCGTAAGACGCGGTATTACTGACGGTATCAACTCCCGGTTTGTAGGCGGGGCTGGCGCCATTTTCCGCCAACAATTTAATTTCCCCAAAGCCGCTGTCCACTTTGGCCAGCGCTGTCAGAGTAACGGAATTTATGGTGGCCCCGGCCGGAATTGCCGCGCCCGGAAAGCTAAAACTTTGCGCGTCGCCAACCGTTGAAGTTGAATTGATAAAAGTAGTATCATCATTGTCAGAACCGGATACGGCATTAAGCTTGGTGCCGGTATTGGCTGTCCATAAATCAAAGTTGCCGATGCCGGTAGGAAATAAGCTCGGAGTGGTTGCCGCTTTGGCAACATTAACGCCTAAGCTGGTTTGGCTAAGGGCCACAGCGCCAATCATCAAAAAACAAAAAGCGATTGCTTTCCAGGTTGGCGTGCCTCGTCCTTGACGAGTCAAGGCGGGCTGATTTTGAAACTTTTGGTTTTTGGCCCGCCTTGACTCGTAGGCGAGGCAGGCTATTTTGGTATTTGGTTCTGTGTTAGCCATATACATATAATTAATTAGTTGCTTATTAAATTTCCCTTATTTAAAGCTTAAATTTAATTGGATATATTATTATATACCCGCAATTAGGGTTTGGCAATAGTGACGCTCCCCGCCCTGGAGGCCGGGGCTTCTTTGGGAACTCCGACGCTCGCTTCGCGAGGTCGGCACTCCGACCCAGAAAGCCCTTCATCCCCCGGCAGAAGCCGGGGGCTTTCTGGCGTCGGAGTAACCGGCTATTTCTTTTTGGCATTGGTAAAGGTGCAATTCACGGTCTGGCCGTCGCCTAAGTTAATTTTGGCGCTGCTGCCGGTTACGTTCGCGGAGCCACCCGTGCAAACTACCGAAGAAGGCAACCAGCTGCCTTTGGCATTTTCCGAAATATTATAAGTACCGCCGTCTAAATTATCAAAAGTCTGGCTGCCGGAGCCTCCATGAACCGGTAAAGCAAAATGCCCCAAATCGCCGCTAAAGTCGCAGGAATCGTCATCCCCGCCGGTCTTTTTATGGATAATAATCGTGCTTTTCTTTTTGTTGGTAAAAACGCAGGTTACGGTTTCGCCGCTTGCCAGCTTAATAGTGGCGCCACTATCATTAACAACAGTGTCATTGCTGGGGTCGGTACAGACCAAAGAATAAAGCTTCCAGCCCGAAGCCGCACTTTCGGTTACTTTGTAACTGCCCGCGCTTAGATTGTCAAAAGTTTTACTTCCCGTGCCGCCGGAAGTTTGCAGGCTAAAAGCGCCCAAGTTTCCGCTAAAACTAAAGTTGCCATCCCCGCCCAAAGCATTTTTTTGGATAACAATTTTCCCTTTATTCTTAAGGGTATTTACAAAAGTGCAAGTTACGGTTTCGTTTGAATCCAAAGTTATATTGGCTGTATTTTGGGAAGTGACGGTATTATTGCTCTGGTCTTTGCAAACCAAAGAAGTCAAAGTCCAATCGGCGCCCGGACTTTCAGTTATGTTGTAAGTGCCGGGCTGGAGATTGTCAAAAATTTTACTGCCGCTGCCATTGTTATTTCCGCTGCCGGTGTTAACAGTGGAGTTAATGTAATTAACAGATGTGCCCACAGAAACGGTGCTCGCGGAGTTGCCGGTAACTACAGAAGTGTTGTTAATATCGCCGCTGCCCGAGCCTATAACAACCCCGCCGCTATTGGAGTTGGAGCTGACAATGTTAGTTACAGTAGCGCCGTTGGTGTTGGTAACAGTAGTAGTGGTAATGCATTTAGTTGTATCCGTAATCCCGCTGTTACTGCCGGTGGTTGTGTTAAGGCTTCCGCCACTGCAAGGATCTTGGCTGGCGCCGCAAGGGTCTTGGTTATTGCCGTTGTCCGTCCCCTGATTACCTTGTGAAGACAAAGCGGTCTGGATGTTGAACGGACCCAAATCCCCGGTATAGCTAAACGTGCCGGCACCGCCAACACTCTTTTTACAAATTATGATTTTGCCCGGAACGGAAGCGGTGGTCACGGTAATTTTACAGCCAAAATTCCCGCCCTGGACAATAATCCCGCCGTTGTGGTCCTGGGACAGTTCGCCTTTTATGCCGGGGACGCTTAATTGCACCTGCCAGTTGTCCAAAACGTCGCCCGCCCCACGGGTTAGGGTTGAGGCCGATAAAGTATCATGCTCAGCCGGCGGATCTATGCTATGGATATTTAAGTACGGGCAGAGATCCAACAACCCCGTGATGGTGCTGGTCGCGGTCGCGTAAGTGGCGCTGTTAGCCGATTGATCCAACTTCACCGTATAAGTTTCGGAAAGGTTTTCGCCCGGGAAAACATCCCCAAAAGCAATGGCCGTTCCGCTGGTCAGCAAAACCTGGACCGAAGCGTTAACCTGCAAAACCCGCTGCTGGAACAAGCTGCCGCCGCCCACCAGCAAAACCGTCAGGATAATTAATCCGAATTTTTTTAAAACGTTAATTTTTTTGCGACTGATGTTCATTAAAAAAATATTAACTTGCGGGGGCCGGATCCGCCGGAGCGGGGCTCGGGTCAGACGGAGGAGGCGGAGTGCCGTCGCCGCCGGAAGCCGGGGCAGGAACAATGGCCTGAGACTGATCCTGTTGCGGCGTGGTTATGGCATCGGGCTGTTTGCTTGAGTCGGAGTTATTGGAACTGTCGGAAGTCGGATTAATCGGAGGGGCGGAAGGGTCTGTTGGAGGAGGAGTATTTGACTGGTCAGGCGGTGTATCCGACGATGTGCCTGATGATATGGTAGAAGTTGAATTGTCCGGAGGAGCAGATAAGGAATCTAATGTGGTAGTGCTTGTTGTTGCTTGTCCGTCTCCAACCACCTCCCCGCCTGACGGCGGTACTCCTCCTTGGGAAGGAGGAGAGCTGGACGCACCAGTGGACGGGGTGGTTGTTGATGTATCGCCGTTTTGATCAGCCGAACCGGAAACACCGCTCCCGCCGCCGCCCGAAGGCCCTGAGCCTGTCGATAGGGTCGAAGACCCCGAGCCTGCCTGCCCTGAGCTTGTCGAATGGGCCGAGGGGCTGCCATTACCAACAGTATCCGCCGTGGTCGTTGAATCCGAAGCCTGCCCTGAACCGGAGTCAGACGACTGGTTTGGGGTAGAACTGGCGGAAGCTTCCGCTAAAATTTGCTCGGGCGTACTGCTGCCGTTAAGCAAGCTGTCCGGACTGCCGGTCGCTTCCGTTAAACTTTCCCGGGTAGTGGATGCATTGTCGTCATTGTTAAAAATAATCAGCGGCGCATCGTCCGTCTGGACCACAAAAGCGTCGTTCGGCATCCCCGGCGTTGGTTCGGGGTCTACCCAATTGGCTGTGCCGTCCGGCATGCGCGCAAAAGACTTGTTTTCCGGAATAGGACTGCCGTAATTGTAACTATGGGCATCAGTTAAAACTCCGCCCGCGGCAATCGGCTTATTAAACAAACGCACCGCGTCCGCGCCGGTATTATCCAGTTCAAAATTAGCATTGCCGTTGCGGTAAACCACCAAAAACCCATGCGACGGAATTAAGGTGGCGCCGGTATTGGTGTTGCTGGCCGTAATCGGCAAACCGTGGGCATTGTTGTTATCGTAAAGCACCCAGCCATTAACATCCACGTCCACGCTGCTGCCGTTATACAATTCCACCCACTCGCCGCCGGGTTTAGGCGCGTTGTCGTTGCCCGGGGGGTTGGGCAAAAATTCGTTAATCACCACTTTGCTGTAAGCGTAAAAGGGTTCGCCGCAGCCAATGTATCCGGACAAAGTCCGGGTCTTAACTTGCGTGTTGTCGTCCAAAATTACGGCCGGGTAAACGCTGTCATTGCCGTGAGCGGCATAAATGCCTATTACTTGATTGTTGGAATGCAGGCGCACGTTGCCGTTTTGGGCGTAGAGAATTACGTCGCCCAAATCGTGAGGCGAACTGTTGGAATTTACGTCAATCACCGCCGCGCTGTCCGAAATTGCCGGATGGGTGGAAGCTAAAATTATGGCGCCAGAGCCGCCCGCGTTTATAAAAGTAACATTAGTATCTATATTAATGGTGCCGTCCACCACGACAATGGAATTTTTGTTGGCAAAAGCCACGCCCTGGCTGACTACGGTGTTGGCATGGATGGATAAGTTACCGTGAATATAGAGCGGTCCGGTTAATACCACGTTATCATTTGCACCGATGCTCACATCGCCCATAATTTCCGAAGGGCCCATGGAAATCAAGGCGGAAACAGAATCGGGAATAACAATGTTGCCGTTAACCGAGCCGCCGGCCCGGGCATGGTTTTGCCAGTAGGCTAAATTCAAATCCGGCAAAACCGTGGCCGGGGCGTTAGTCGCCACGCTGCCGCCAATAGTAAAGCCCGGATCAATACTGCCCGAAGCAGTGGCATTACCGGAAATGCTCCGGCTAACTACCGCATCGCTGGCTTTAATATCATGGTTAGATTGTGCCGAACCGACAATACTGACATTACTGTCCGCTAAAATATCGTCCGCCGGATTGGAATTCCCGGCTGCCAGCACGGCCATACCGGAAGTGAGTTCCGGATCCAGCTGGTCCTGGCAGGCGCCGGAATAAATTTTAACGTTAATGACGCTGTGGTGCGCGGAAAGGCTATGGCCGTCGCAGGCAATGGCTTTAATTACCGTGTCGCCGGAAACATTTGGTACCGAATAACTGCCGCTCACCGGCCCGCCTCCGCCAGTTACGCCAGCCGGCAGACTGCCGTCGCAAACCGGATCCGTTACTGTGGCTGGCGTGGTGGTGCCGGTTTGGACCGTATAATAAATAAACAAAGCATTAGGGTCGCTGTCGGTAATTTTTACGTCAATGGAAGCCGTGAGCCCATAAACACCCACCGGATTGTCCCAAGGCGTGCCTGCGCCGGGCAAAGTAAGCACCGGCGGGTCAATTTGAATCGGCGTTGCGGTAACGTTTACAATATGAGCTTCATACGCCGACATTGCGGGAGCGCCAATAATTACGCAAAGCAAAGCCAGCGCCGTAAGTTTAAAAACAGTAACTGCTTTTGGTAAAATTCTGATATTGGATTTTTGCCTAACAATATAACTCGTAAGAATTGGCTGGCGGATGATTTGCGGTTTGTTTTGCGGTTTTATGGTGTCTGGTTCCGGAATGAATTTTTGGATTTGCGGTTTTAATAGGACTGATAGGTCAGATACGACAAATGGGACAGATACGACAAATGGGACAGATACGACAAATGGGACGGATAGGTTCGGAGTAACAGCTTTCTTTTTTACCGCGCCCCGTACCGAATGGTACTGGGCCACCCTCTTTACCGCAAGTTTAGGCTTGGCTGATCCCCGTACCGAATGGTGCCGGGTCACGCGCAAAACCCGCCGTTTGGTTACCGGCTTCTTTGAGACTAAGGGCTTTTTAATTTTTGGCGTTTTTCTTACCATTGATGGCTGAATTATTCTAAACGGATCCCAATTTCTTAATTTCTTAATTTCCCAATTTCTTCATTAGTTTAATTCTTCTTTTCCAAATCCTGAATCGTTGGTCCTAAGCTTCTGGATATTGCCCCGAGGTATGGGATGCGGAACGGATGATTGCCGAATATATAGACGATTCTTCCTACAACCTGGCTCTCGGCTATGGGCGCGTCTTCCACGTCATTGGCATCTCCCTGGGTAATTAATTTTCCATCTTGTTTTCTAATGAGCCTGTGAATTGTGAACCCAGCAGTATTTTGGTAAATAATTATTTGGCCAATCTGCGCCTGGTCGCCGTTTATGCCTTTCATTAAAATCAAATCATTTACTTTAAGCACCGGCCACATAGACCCGGAAGTAATTGTCGCCAACGGGTACTGGGTATGCAAAACCCTGGACAGAATTTTTGGCGTGTAATAAACCGCCGCCGCGACAAACACTACGTAAAGGATAACTTTAACAATGCCGATAATCACCCTTTTGGCCACCGGTCTTTGCACCGGCTTTGGTTCCATATACATAATTTTAGATTCTACCGTTGGCATTTTTGGTTCTGTATTCTTGTCAATCATTTAAATCTTGTCAATCTTGTTCAATCCCTCTACCATATCTTCGGGATCTGAAAAATCATTACCTCTCCTTTGTAATATTGATAATTTGCCGAGTTCGGGATGTAGGCCGTAAATTGCAGTTTTTCCGTGGTATGGGCTTTTAGGGTAAAATAATTCTTGTCTACCGAAATAAGATCGGAAATGCCGCCAAATTTCCAAACCATAATGTAGCTGGCGGTGTTGCCGTTGCTGACTAAATTGACCGTGCGGATAGCGCTTTTGTCGCGGGGCAAATCGCCAAAGTCCAAGGCATTGCCCGTGGGGTTAACGCCAATCCGGTCTTCCTTAATAACCTGCACCAGGGCCGGATATTTCGCGGCGTTAAAATATTGGACGAGCGCGATAATAACTATAACAATAACTATAACCCAGGCAATTTTTCCCCCGACCGACATTTTTTTGCGCGGCTTTAGCTCCTTAATTTTTTCTTCCAGTTTAGTTTGCTGAACAACATTCGGCTGCATATTCGGCGGCTTTAAGCTGCTTGGCATTTGATTAATAAAATCGGGTTGCTGTGCGGTCATATGTTAGTAGTTAGTTATTAGTAATTAGTTATTAGTTATTAGTCATTAGAGCAGGCTTCGGTATCTGTGTAGGTTAATTTGTAAAACACTCCGGCGGGGTTTGAGGCCGGGTCAGTGTTTGCCACGCCTTCATTGGTCGCCACAACTTTAATGGTATTTGAACCGGTATGAAGATTAGACACCGTGTAATTATGCTGCGTGCCAAGCTGGAAGTTATTGTCGTTGTTTTGTTCGGAACCAACCTGCACACCGTTTACGTAAACCGTAAAGAAGTTGTCTGCCGCAATGTCTAATGTAGAGCTGGCTACTGTGCCGGTAACCGTGAAGGTCTTGTCAAAGGTTTTGGTGTCGTTTACGGTAGTCGGGGCAAGGACAGGGTCGGTTGACCAAATCCAGGTTGCGTCGGGAATGGAAGCGGTCCAGCCGGGATTTATAACACTCAAAGCCGCGGCATTGCCGACGCCTTCTACTGTGTTGGTAGTATCGCTGACCACCTCGTGATTGGTTGGTACCGTACAAGCGCTAATACCTGAAGCTTCTACCCACAAGGCACAGCCCATTTGGCCGGCCGTACTTGGGTCCGGCTGATAGGCAGGGGGCACCTTGTTGTCCTGCGCGCACTGGCCTTGGAAACACGGCACGTTTAAATCAATATTCCAAGTATCCGTAATATCACCGCCAGCTTTAGAAAGATGGCCGGTTTGGTCAAAAGTTAACGAAGTCGCGGGCGTCCAACCGGTCAACGGGCCGTGGAAAGAATCCAATCCGGTTGTGTTTCCGTTCAAATGCTCCGATACAAACGGGCACAAAAGCGGCAGCGGGTTAGAGCCGTCCGGGCAGACATAGTTACCGTTTGCATCCTCGGTCACTTGCACCGGCGCGCCGGTGACAGCTACGCAAGTGGGTTTTTGGCGCAGGAAATAGGAAACATCGTCTACCCCGCCGGTGGCATTAAAAGAGTCGCTCAAAGCCACAGTCATATTTTGGTTTAAATGTTCTTCCGGAAAAACCGTGCCAAAGGCAATGTTAGCCGGATTCACGCTTAAAGCGTTACTGATTGTCGCGGTCACATTCACCACGTGCGCTTCAAAAGCGCTAAACGCCGCGGCACCGGCCACAATTAAAGCTAAGGTTCCTCCTGCCACTCCTATTCTTACAAAAATTTTCTTTCCGGCAGAGCCGGATCCCGCTCCGCGGGACATATTCATGTTCATATTTTCTTCTCTGCTTAATGCTTATTCCCTCGCTCCTCCCGCCCTTTACCTCCAAAGAGCGGGAGTTGCCAAAGAATAAACCAATAAACTAAAAATTGATTAGTTTATTAGCTTTTGATGGTTAATTTTAAGGAGCCGGAATACCGGTAACTTCCAGCCACAAATCGCAGCCAAAGACTTTGCTTTCATCTCCCGGAAGTGCTTCGTAAGCCACCGGGTCTGCACTTGAATTTTCGGCAAGAACGAACGCGGGCCAGTCCTGGGCGCATTGCCCGACAAAACAAGGAGCCTTTAAATCAATGTTCCAGGTGTCGGTTAAATCCCCCGGCGCCGAGAGCACTCCCGTGGTATTCACAGCCGCGGCATTGGTCGTGGCTAAAGTCCACGGGCCGGGCAAACCGTGAAAAGCATTAATGCCCGTGCCGTCATTGCCGCCGCCGCTAACCACATGCTTGGAAAGATAAGGGCAAAGCAAAGGCATCATAGTGGATGTTCCCGGGCACAAAAATGTGCCGTCCGGATTTTCCGTAACTTGCGGATGAGCTCCGTTTGCGTCAACGCACTTCGGCTTCTGCTTAATAACATAATCAACCGTTGTTTGCCCGGCGCAGTTGGCAGTTAAGCTCACGTCATCCAGGAAAGAGCCCAATGCATCATTGGTGCCCAAACCATCAAACCTGATTTCGGTAGAAGCGCCGGTCGCGGTAAAAGGGAAGGTATACTGGTGCCAATCGGTTTGCGTTTTACCGGTGCCGTCCGCGGACGCGTGCCCAACATTCACCCCGCCAACATAAACATCAAGCTGGTTATGGTTCAAATCCGTGCCTGGCCGGGCGGAATACCAAAAGCTTAAGGTATACTGCTTGCCAATGGTTGTCGCCACGTTCTGATAAATATTTACCAAAGAAGGCGCGCTAATCGGGTTAGATGGTCCAAACCAATCGCTGTCAATTTCCGCGTATTGGCTCCCTCCATGCGGCAGCCATCCTAAAACAGCTCCTTTTTGGTATTCCAGAACGGCTTGAGTTGGCCGCGTATTCCCGTTCCATGTTGTAACGCCCCCGGGGATGGCCCACTCTGTTTGCCAACCACTTTGGGCCGGACTAAAAATATCCCATCCGGCGCCATTAGTAACAGCCGGTGTTTCAAAACCGCCGTTTGTAACAAAATTAATTGCGCTGCACTGCGTTTGGGCATTAAACGAACTGCTCAAAGACACATTAAAATTCTGGTCCAATTTTTCCTGCGGAAAAACCGTGCCAAAACTCAATCCTTGCGCTTCCACCGGCACATCCAGCGCGTTATTGATTGTCGCGGTCACGTTAACCACATGCGCTTCAAAAGCGCTAAACGCCGCCGCTCCGGCAATAATTAAAGCCAGAGTTCCTCCTATCATCCCTCCGCGAAACAATAATTTCTTCATCACATTTTTTATTCCCATTCAAATATTATTTCTGGTTCGACCACCCAAATAAATTTGAATTGATACTTATTATTTTACTGTCTTACTTCTTCATCCCTCCCCCGCCTCCCCTCCCAGGAGACGAAGGATTCGTGAAAGATTAATCTAAAATCTAAAAATAAAGATTTAGATTAATACTTAATTGTGCGCGAACTGTGAAGCTGCTACCGAAGTAGTGTTCACGTTCGTGGGAGCTTGTGTTGCTGCACTCACGTTAAAGAAGTTGTTTGGCGCTTGGATTATGCTCGGTGCGGAGTAGTTGTTGATCTTCGAACCGTTCAAGAAGTTGTTGTACGAGATAATCGAACCGTCGTACGTTGTGTCGGCGCCAATTGCTTCCTCGGCTAAAGCGCCGTTAAATTCGTTGTACTGCACTGTTGCCCCTGTTACACCGCCGATTCCCGCAATGTTGTTGTGGATATCGTTGTTGTTGATAGCCAGAGTTCCAGTGTGTGGATTAGTGTAGATACCAGTACTGTTATTGTGAATCTTGTTATTTGTTACTGCTACAGTTGAGTATGAAGCGCCTGTAACAAACACGACTCCATAACTATTAGATACTCCGATAATTTCGTTAGAGTTAACAATGATATTGCTTCCTCCGGCAACGTAAAAACCAACTGGGTTAGTTTCACCTGAGACAATACCGGCGTTTACAGTAAATCCTTTTACAGTAACACCACTTGATGTAATTTTTACACCACCGTTAATTATAGTAGCTGAAGGGCCACTTAGAGACGCAAGTGTTATGTTTTTATTGACTTCAATGGGACCTGTATAAGTACCGCTTGGTACACAAACCGTACTACCACCAGCGGCACTATCGATAGCCGTCTGAATAGTTCCCTCGGCCAGAACGGTCGTTGTACAAGTTGGTGCAGAATAAGAACTAAAATTTGCACCAACCTTAGGAGCAGCAGTCGATTGTCCATTATTTACACCCGTCAGTTCATACCATAAGTCACAACCCATCTGAACACCTGCTAGAGTTGAGCTTGCTTCGTAAGCAGTCGGGTCGGTAACAGCCGGATTGGCAGTACGGACATAACTTGCCCAATCCTGCGAGCATTGGCCGCTAAAGCAAGGCGTATGCAAGTCTATGTCCCAAGTCGTGCTTGGGCTTGCTGCGGTCAAATGACCAACAGCTGCATATGTGTTGCTGGTTGTGTTAGTCCAGCCGGTCAAAGGACCGTGGAAAGCCGATATGCTGGTGTCACTGGTGTTCGTGCTGGTTTTAGACAAATAAGGGCACAGCAAAGGCATCGCTTGATAGTTTGCCGGGCAGATAAAATTGCCGGCTGCATCTTCGGTAACTTGCTCATATGGAGGCAACAGACCTGTCGAATTGGCAATAACCGTACACTTCGGCTTTTGCTTAATTACATAGTCCACATTAGTAGCCCCGGTGTTGGCTGTGCTCAAAAATGAGGTGGACAGCGAAAGAGTTACCGGATTGTGCAAGATTTCTTCCGGAAAAACATTCCCAAAGGTCAGCTCAGTTGTGCTAATTGTCGTGGCGTTGTTTATGGTCGCGGTCACGTTGACCACGTGCGCTTCAAAAGCGCTGAAGGCGGCGGCGCCGGCAATTACGAGACCCAAGGTCCCGGCTGCCAAACCCGCTCGCCAAAGTATTTTTTTAATCTTATTCATAGAATTTTTTTAAATTAATTGCTTAAAATTTAGGACAGATAGGACTGATTAGACCTATATGACCCATATTAGTTTAATTTTTCGTCTGCTTAAACCTCCGAATAATTTTTTTATTATTTAGGGAGCATATTTATGCCCCCAATTGGGAGCTGTTATTATCCCTTATAATTTTGCGGATAATACTCGACCCCTTTTTGGGGGCCTAACGCAGATTTATTAACCCGGCCAAATTGGCCGTTGAGCGACTCTCAACGTTATTGTTGATTTGGCGAGGATTTTGTTTTTGAATTTATCCCGATTGCCGGGTTCGACCTTTAATTACAAAAACAAAAGCCCAAACATAAAGACGAGTCTTTAAATTTGGGCTTTTGAATTCGTATTATTTTTTTTTCTTTAAGGAAACGTCCCTGCAGCATTTCCAATACGCCTCTACACATATAAATTTATGTTGCGCTATACCAAATAATTTTTACCATAAATAATGATACAGCCAAGGCTCTTACAACTACTTGTCCGCGTTCCTTAATCATATCAACAATTTATTATTAAACAACCGTTTAACAATCGACTGTTTCCCCTTTATTTTTAAGGTATTTGACAAATCCTGTGGGTAAGGTGTCAGTAACTTGGGGATATATAGGGCGTAAGTCCTACGAATAATTACTTTCTCCAAAAAGTCCCAAATATTTGGCCGGCAAAGTTTGGCAACGGACAAAAATTGATATTTAAAAAATTCCACACACTCCCCTGCTTTAAACCAGGCAGTATGTTTATTTGGCACCAGGGTTTGGAAGTCGAAAGACTTTGCTTAATAAAACCGGGGCTTGAGCTTGGGACTGTTAAGTTGTGATGTATATTGGCGCTGCCTGTTTTTATGGGGGGCTGATTGCCCTTGGGTGAACCGGTGCCGGAATTATTTGTTCTGAAGTCTACCTTGATGTCCGGAGGAGTGCCGGAATTATTGGAGTTGGCATTGGCCTTTACGGAAATAATATTGGTAACTGTACCCGAGGTTGTTGTGGAACCGGAACTGTCAAAAGTTTTGGTTTGGCCGTTGGCAGTGGCCGAAATGTGGGTAGAGTAATTATATTCGTTATTGCTAACGGTAGCTTGGCCGTTGGTACTAATTGTGTTGCTGTTAATATTGTTGGTTACGGTAATGGAAGAATAATCGGCATTAACAGAATGAAAACCGCCAAGGGCAAAAAACGCCGCGGCCAAAATTCCGAATCTGAAAATTGGCTTTGAGTTAGACATATTTATTAAGGCTCTTTCCCATGCCATAGTAATCCCCCTCCCCCCGATTGTGTCCGGGGCAAGCTCTAACCCTCCCCGTAAAGGGGGTCGCGGAGAACTCCCTCCTGCTAAAAACTAATCACTAAAAACTAACAACTAACTAACAACTCCCTCTACGGCCAAAATGCCAGCGGATTCAAAATTTTGGAAAAAATATTAGAGGATTTTTTAGCTGCCGAGGGTTTGGGCGGCGGGGTTTTTACAGTCACCGGCCGCGGGGTTTTAATAACCAGCGGCTTTACGGGCTTAAGGGTCGGCGTCTTAATTGTTATTGCGGGCAATTTTGGTTTAACTTTAGACAGCGGAGCCGGCGGCAGGCAAAACGCTTCGCCGGAAGTATTTAATAAATTGTTCAGGAAGGTTCTGGTTTCGGTGCCGAACACGCCGCGCTCTTTAATGCCGTTGACGATTTGGAATTTAGTTAAAGCCGCTTTGAGCAAAGGTCCAAACGCGGAAGTTTCAAACCCGGGCGAACCGGCGCCCTTTTTGGCTAACGCAAATCCATTTTTATTTAAATAGACCTGCAAAGCCTTGACGTCTTTGTTGTTTGAGCCCTGCTGGAGATTAACGGTAAAACTCGCTTGGACGCAGGCCGCGCCCAAAACCTGGCCGGCGGCAGAATTGCCAACGCTTAAAGACGGGCTTGATGCTGATTTGGAAGAAAGGTTTCGATTAACCACCGTTACATCCGGCTTGTTGTTTGTATTTTGCTGGTTGCTTTGGTTGCTTTGCTGTTGTTGCCCGCTATTGCCGGTGCCGACTATAAACCAGCTTACTGCCGTGGCTTGGCTGTTTACCTCCTGCAAACTGCCGTTTAAAGCCTTGGCATAGGCGGAGTTACTATAGTTGCCGGGAACAGCCGTAGCGGCAATCGTCAAAGGAAAACTAATAGTACTTTCCTGGAGCGAAAGCATAGTGCCCACGTTAGAAATTTGGGAACTAACCGTTTTGCCGTTTGAATCCAGCAAATTATCGTAAACCACCAGGCTGTTTAAATCATTATTGCCGTCGTTATCTACGGTAATGGTAAAATTAACCGTGTCGCCGGGCATTAAATTTCCATGGGCTGTGTTGGTTTGGTAAATGCGCAGCAGGTTGGGCACAACGCCGATTTGCGGGGCTGTGTTGCCANNCGCCACCACCTCCACCGCCGCCACCGCCGCTCGAAGACCCCGAGCTTGACGCAGTCCCTGAGCTTGTCGAAGAGGTCGAGGGGCTACCGCCGCCTCCGCCGCCAGTCGATGATGAGCTTACGCCGCCGGTTGATCCGCCGCCGGTTGACTCGTCACCCTGATTGTTATTTTGTCCGCCGGCGGTATTACCGGAATTTCCGGGGTCAGCATTACCGACCGGCGGAATCACTGTAACCGGCGGAATCACTATGGCCGGCGTAGTCGGGTCTGTCAAAACAGTTAAAGTGCTCTGATTATTTGTTAAATTGGTTTCCGGTTCGTTGCCAAAGATATGGGCAAAAAAGCTGTCCGGCGCGCCGCCGGCTTGGCCTTGTAATGTTGTTAATCCCAAACTCACGTTGCCGGTTGCGTTTGGCATCAGCTTGCCCAAATCAATCCTAATATCGCCGGGGACAATGGTCTGATAAGTTGAGGTTGGCTGCGAGCCGTCCGTTAAAGACGCCTGCGCGGTATTTAAAGCAAACAGCGTTGGGTCAAACTTCCATTCCAATTGGGAGTCGGCCATAGAACCGTCGCCCTGGTTGGCAAAAGCCACCTTAACATTAACCGGCGAATTAGCCGTAGCCGGAATGGGATTTTGGTCTATGCTCTGGGCCACCGACAAATCGGGATAGCCAAATACAATGTTGCCCTGCCAGTCGCCGTAAATATTAACCAGGCCGACATATAAATTAGCGTTGACTAAATTAACATTGGCGAAGTTTAGAATATTGGCCAAAGCCGTGGCACTGCCCGTGGTAATACTATCGTTCTTAATATCGCCGTTGGCAGTCAGGGTATTTTGGCCGGTAGTGGCATTAATGGCAACGTTATTGTTAATGGCGGCCTGATTGGAGTTATTAATGTCCACGGTGGTACTGTCGGTAGTGGAAGCCGAGGTGCCGTCGCCTGCCGCAGGATCGGGCGTGGTAATATTTTGCTGGTTTTGCGAATCCGCCGGAGCGGTTGTGCCGGTTAAAGGGTCGGTCCCTGTTTGAGGCGTAGTTGTCACGGTGGGGGTTTGCAGCTGGGCCAACAGTTGTGCCTCTACGGCCGGGTCCGGGCTGGAAACAAAGGAAAAACCGGTGGGGTTATAATTAACAGCTACGGAAGAAGGCAAAGAATAAACATTGCCGGACCAGCTGCCCATAATATTAATCAACCCCAAAAACCAACTGCTGTTATAAACCGTAATATTAGAAACATTTTGGACATCAGCCTGGGCTGTGGTAGAGCCGGTAGTGACAGAAACATTTTTAATATCCCCGCCGCCTGTAGTAGCGTTCGGCACGGTAGCAACAACATCATTGCCGGTATTGGTTTGGACTGTAACATTATTGTTGATGCTGGACTGGTTGGTGTTGTTGACATTTAAAATAACCTTTTGCACCTGGCTGATGGCGCTGTTTTGGTCGGCGCCTACGGACATGGCATCGGTAAAGTACAGCTCCGAAGGCATTACCAAATCGCCGGTCCAGCCGCCAAAAACATTAAAGGTCACAATCGTCCAGGTGGAATTGACCGCATTAGTATTTACAATATTTAAAATATTCACCACGGCATTAACATTGCCCGTATTAATGGAGCTGGCTTTTAGGTCGCCTGTGGCCGCCATACTATTGCCGCCGCTGTTGCCGTTTAAGGCCACGCTATTGTCCACATTGGCCGTATTTTGATTGCTTAACTTAAAAGTAGTAATGCTCTGGCAAGCCACTTTGCCGCTGCTGCAAATGGGGCTGACTAAATCCTGGGTGCGCTGGCCGGCCGTTAGTTCGGGTTGGTTTAAGTAGAGGTCCGCGGCCAGCTTGTTAAAGCTGTCGTTCATTTCCACAATCTGGGAATTGACCAGGTTATTGTTGGCCACGGTTAACACGTTGGCGTAGACATTGACATCACCCGTAGTCGTGGTCGCGTTTTTAATATCGCCATTAACGGTCATGGCATTTAAACCGGTGTCGGCCGTGGAAGTGGAGGTGGTAGTGGCATTAAGGTTATTGGTGTTTAACAGGTCAAGGATGGTCGTGGTGCTGTCGGTTGTTGAGGAGGCGCTTGCGGGGTCTGTTGGCGGCAGGATTGACGCGTCGGCGGTGGAAGCAGATGTGGTGTCCGGAGTAGATGAAGCGTCGGTAATGCTCGGATCGCTGGAGGACGCAGAAGAGCCGGAGTCGGGTTGGCTGATGACGAAGCTGCCGGCCGAAGCTTGGGAAAGGCTGGTGTAGCCGGTGGTGTCAGTCGGGGAAAAGTCAGCAGTAACGGCGTAACTGCCGGCATCGGCCGGCACAGTCGGCGAACTGTTATATTGGATATTGCTGACCGTGCCCGCGACTGAACCGATAACATCAGCGGCTTGGGCCGAACCGGTGTAGGCCACGGGCGAGTTGGTTATAGATAGGGTCGGGGCAACGGCGGAATCGGGAGTGCTGGTGGAGTAAGTAGTTTGGGTAACTACCGGCACGCCGTCGGTGGCACCGGCTTGGACGTTTTGCTGGGCGGGGTTTTGCGGGTTGCTGCCGTCCAGCGTTACCGGATCGTCCGCCAAAGCGGCCAGTGGCTGGAGTAACAACGCGGCCAAAGTCAGACTGGCGGCAAAACGCAAAACTCGCGAAGAGTATTCGCGGCCGACTTTGGTATACAAAATTTTCTTTGGTGAATTCAACATAAGTGTTCCTGGATTAATTAGTTTAAAACCTAAAACCGCTTCTGCCCACTCGGGGGCGTTGCGGCCAAAAGTGGATTTGGGTTTTAATTTCTGAAGTCTTGTGTGCTGGGCGTCACCCAAAGGGTGACGCCCAGCACAATCTCATTTGGCAAAAAAACCTGCTTTTTTCCCAAATGTTACTGCGCTAAAAAACTAGCGGGTAACCACGCTTATTGTTTGGTTACCCAAGGTACCCAAAGTGCTGGTAGTACCGGCTGCGCCGCTATTAACAACGGTGGTGCTGACATCGCCATGATGGGTGCCAACCGTGACCTGGCTGGTGTAGGCATTTGAGTTCAACGTATTGCCAATAAAGAGTCCGTTAGAGTTTTTAACAGATACTTTATCTTTGCTGCTTGAGTCGGTCACAACAGGGCTGCTGCTGCCAAGTGTCGAATTATCCGAGGCTACGCTCGCTTCGGCACCGGTGGTAGCAGCGGTGACATTGCTGTTAATGTTGTTAACATTGTTTTGCACCGTGGTGTCGGTAGAAGCGGCACCGGTGGTAACCGTTGTCCCGCTAACGTCGCCATGTCCGGCCGAAACGGTAACATTACCGCTATTGGCGGAGGAGGTTACGCTATTGGTGACAAAAGCCATGTTAGAATTGGTAACCGAAGTGCTGGTGTAGCTGCTGGTTTTGGATTTGATAGGGCTGCTGCTGCCGGAGGTTGAGGCGGCCAAAGCTGTGCCGGCTACCATCGCGAGCATGCTCACAACGCTCAAAGAAACTAAAATCTTTTTCATAATTATTCCTTTTTACCCCGACATTTTACGCCGGGGGATTTATTAAGTTAATTTATGGTTTCGACCTTTAAACTTATCCGGCTTTGTCCTCCCCCACACCAAACCCTTTTAAAATTCCTTGATGAAGTAAACAAATTATTGTTTGACTTTATCCTACTGTGAAATTAAATTGGTTTGGTGTGGGGGTAAAAAACAAGAGCCCACCTTGGTGAATAAGCAAAATGCTTATTTACTAAAGTGGGCGCTCGTAGTCCCGCGGCTCTCTTGGTCCGCAACTTAAATTATTTAATTTTTATCCCGGAGATTTAGAGTCTCCCTGCGGGTAAATGTAACCGACAACTTTAAATCCGTCTTCGCCGACCGGGCCGGGCTGCCTTTGCGGGGCGGGTGAATCAAAACCTGAATCGTCCTGCGCGCGCGGCTGGGAAAATTCCGCCTGCGAGGCATAACCGCCGATCGGTTCGGCCTGTTTGAGTTTGGCGGTAATTTGTTGCTGCACGCAGACGGAAACCACGGTCTGGCACCAGGGGCACTTTATGGTAAATTGCGCGTTGCCCCAAAACTGTCCGGAATTTAATACCGGTTTGCCGCACTTGGGACAATGAGTCATTTTATTTTCTTGTGACATATGAAGCTTAGGACTTTCTAAAAAATAAGCGGCAATAATTTTAGGCAGTATCCGGCGGGGATTCCAGGTCGCTAATAAAACAAAAGCTTACGGTAAAAATGATTATAACAGATATAAAAACTTTTGCAAATTATTTTCTCAAAACATCAAACTCTAAATATCCAACAAATACCTTTATTTTCATTCGAACTGTGGATAACCTCTGGACAACAAGTGTTAAATATTTAAACAACAATGTTTAAGGCAATTTTAATTATCAAATATCCGGCCGGCTCACAAACCGACGCGGCAAAAACTAAAACCACTCTCATTAATGAGAGTGGTTTTAGTTTTTTTCAAACACTTTTTTTTGCTGTTGTGAAGGAAAGCGGAACAGCTTTTCCAAAACTCCGCCAAATATACTCCGGCCGGCGTCCCCCCCTGGCAACTTATTAGCCGCAAGGTTTGGGAGAGTGCCGGAAGAAAAAACCTGCCGCTCGCTCTTCCCGGGAAGAGCGAGCCACTCGGAAGCTGAACGAAAACCGTTACCGGCGCTCTTTAAAACCCGCTGGATCTCGGCCACGGTATTGGCGGTCACTCCCAGGGCTTTTTGAATTTGCAGGTAACTTTGGCCCGACAAAAGTCCGCGCGCGATTTCCAGGCGCTTGGCCAATTTTACAGCCTCGGTTTCGGTAAACAAATCGCCATAAAGCAACATAAGCTGGCCGGGAGACAGTTTGGTCAGGACAGCAAACAAATTTGCTATATATTTATCCGCCCTTTCGGGCGACTCGATTTTAATAGTTTCTGCGGGCATAAAAAAGATTGAAATTGATTTTTCTTCCGTGACTATATATAGTACACAAGCCTTAAGCTTTTGGCAAGCCCAGCCCCAGTTTTATAAACATTAATTTTACCTCTCCTTATAAAAAATATATTGGAACTATGGGGTTAAGAAAAATGAAAACTGGAGCTGGGCAAGAGCTAATTGTAGCCTTAAATAAAAAACTCCCCGCGGCTCGCCGCGGGGAGTTTTTGACTTGCTTACTGCCGATTAACGAAATCCGTTATTGCGGTAGTTATTGCCGAAGTCAAAGAACCCGCCGTACTTGTTGGCCGGGCGCTGCGTGTTGCCAAAGTTGGCTTTGGCCATGTTTGTACCCGATTGGATTTTGACCGTACCCGGATGCTGGGTCTGATGCCATGCAGGGGTTGCAGATGGTATCACTTCAGAGAGCGTGTACATACCGGCCTTAAGTCCGATGAACGAATAGTTACCGCTCGCGTCCGTTGTCGTCGTGATAGTTGGGCCACTAAGACCAGGTCCTTTAAGGTTAATCTTCCAGCCCGAAAGGCCGGGCTCATTGGACTCCTTGCGACCATCGCCGTTTAGATCGTTGTATTTCATTCCGGAAATCGTGCCGAAATTGAAGTTGCCGAAGTCTTTATGCTTGGCTATCTGTCCGGCGGATAAGCTTACGGTATAGCTACCGGTGCCTCCGGGCACTGTCTGTTTCCAGCCGCCCTGCATTACTTCGCTGACAACATAGCTGCCTGCAACCAAGCCGCTAAAATGATAGTTGCCGTGGCCATCAGTGTTGGTTGAAGCTATGAGGGTGCTTGGGGCGCTCGATTTGTAAAGGTTAATGGTCCAACTGGACAGCCGATGGTGATCGCCATCTTTTAATGTTCCATCGCCGTCGCGGTCTTCATACTTGGTACCGCGGATTTCGCCGAGCAGTTTGTTGTTGGTGTTGGAAATAATACAAACAGGCGCCGCGCCAGCTGCCACCACAACTGAAGTGCATTCATTGTCCATTATTGTCCAACCTTTGGCGGAAGACTCGGTCACACTATACGTACCCGGCGTCAAATTACTAAATGTCTGACTTCCTGAGCCTCCCGTGGTGGTAATGCTAAAGCTGCCGATACTGTTGCTGCCCGTGAAATTAAAGGTCCCATTGCCACCATTCGCATCTTTCTGAACGGTCAAGCTACCGGTAGTCGGATTACAGGAATAAATAGCCACCGACAGACTTCCCGAGTTGTCACCGTACCAGCCGGGGTTTGCTACCGGAGCCGCAGGGTTAGAATCATCGCCGTCAAACACTCCCAGATTAACAACTGCCCCCGTTCCTGTATAGAGATAGGAATATGTGTGCGTCGGACTATAACTGCCCCAATTGACGAACGCGCTGTTTACCTGTAACTGGAACTCTCCCGTTCCCAGAAAATATGGAGCGATGTTATAGCCTTCCATATATGTTGTCCAGTTATCAACGCTCGCATATGCGGTATCCGCGGCATTTAAGTTACTGTTCTGCCAAGTCCCCGAGGAAACCAGCAAGTAAGTCTGTCCGGTTGATAAACTATTGTTGCTTGGAGTTGGCGCGGATGAAGCAGAATTTACGGGTACGGTTTCCACAAGTACCGGAGCTGTGCCGGCAGGGCAAGAAGCCGGAAGTGCGGGCGTGATAAAACTCAAAACCGCGCCCGGATACCATGTTCCACTGACTTCAGACCAAGCTGCGAAGTAATACGTTGTGCCTGGCGTTATCGCAGGGAGATTGGTAGGAACACCGGTAGTGGTAATAGAAGACAGAGAAGCGGAGAAAGCGGTATTTGCAGCAACAGGGCTAAGGACAGGCGTAGAATAGACGCCCGCCGGAATTGTCGGGCTCACGGTGCTGAAGGTAGATGTTGAAACCCAGAATGAGGTCCCCCCATCAGCGGCAACAGGCCCATTGGTGCCGTTCAATGTTGCATCATAAATAGTAATGCCTGTTGCATTGTTGGTAGTAACTGATGGCACTAAGACAGGTAAAGGACCGTTGCAAGCGCTGGTAAGACTTGAAGAAGTTAGCCATGTTGAGGCGGTAACACCAGTTGAAATTTTATCACCTGAACCCGGACCAACAGGTCCGGGACCGCTGGCATTACCCCACCAGTTGCAATTTGCATCTAGTTGGTTATCGAGTGGTGCGTTGAGTACACCAATAGTATTGCCGGTGAATGCATTTTTGCTTACCGTGACAGTCGAAAGATCGTCGGCTGTAGGATCCGGCCGAACCGCAACTCCAACAACATTATTCGTGAAGGTATTGCCGGTTATGGTGACTGGCCCAGTCAACGCCGGCGTGAAGAAGCGAATACCTGCACCCCACGTAGTTACTGTAGGATCTGTAGTAATGATGTTTGCAAAGGTATTACTCGAGATAGTAAGAGAACTAGAATTACTCGCGACCAAAATGCCGTAATCGGCGATATTGGAGAATGTGTTGTTGGAGACGGTTCCGCTCACATCACTTAGATTGAGACCTTGGGCAGTGCTGGCATTGTCCAGAACGTTGTTTTGGATAGTGGCAGTTGTTCCAGTCGTTCCATTCCAATTGCCAGCAAGAAGCAGCGCATCCCAGGTCGCCGCAGTACCGTAGATATGGTTGTTCTTCAAAGTGTATGTGTGTGGAGCGTTGAAGAACATATTGCCCGGTAGATTGGCAATTTTGTTGTACTGGTAGGTGATCTGTGAGCCTGTTGTGTAGGAGTCTAGATTCAGCCCAGTAAGCGTGAAGCCATCGACTATTACTGGCTCAGTCGTGCTAATTCTGATTCGAGCGCTGCCCGAGCCGTCGATTATTGTCTCTGACGCTCGACTGCCGGTGTTGGGGTCGACGCCGACATTCGCTCCGATCAGCGTTATACCGTTTGAGATGCCAATGTCTGAAGCCAGCGTGTACGTACCTGCTGCAACTTGAACTGTATCGCCAGAAACTGTCTTAGCGATGGCCGCCTGAATCGTCAAACAGGCGGTGGCTGCGCCAGGAGCTAAACAAGTGTTAGCATCGTTCCCTGCAGGATCTACAAACAAAGTACCTGCCGCGTGCGCAGCAAGCGGTAAAAGTCCTGCCAAAGGCGCGGCTAAAAGCGCGGCTAGGGCAAATTTTGCTAATAATTTTTTCATATTTTCCTTTCGTTTAAGTATTTGCTTACTATTTTAGTGTTTAATTATCTAATATAAAATTTTTGTTTCTGCGACCTTTGAAACCTCCGCTATACAAAGTTATTATAACACACATGACGGTTTGAACTGGGCAAATTTTGTCAAGTAAAATATCCTTTTTTCCCCTTATTTTGCACAGGTTTTGTACCCCGTTAAATCCGGAACTATTTAACGGGGTAAACCCCCATCATCAAACAAAGAGACTCTTTGTCCCTTTGTTCCGGCACAAATTTTAGGCTTACATTCACGGATTCTGCACCAAAAAAGAAGTAAAGATTAAAGATTGCCGAAACGTATAATATAGTGTATAGTAAACAGACTAAAATAATTAAAAGAAACAAAACACATGACAAATAAAGTTATAAGCGCCCTAGTGCTTAGTTCCGGCTTGCTGCTGGCCATGCCGGCATTGGCCGCCGACATTGCGCCTGTTGCCGTGTCTTCGGCTGCAAAACCCTGCGTCGCAACCGTGGTCCCAACCCGCAATAGCGCCATTAGCGCAGCCCGCACCACTCGCGACGGCTTAATAGCAACGGCCAAAACCACGCGCCAAAACGCCATAGGCAATGCCACCACCACCCGCGCCAGCGCTTTAGATTCTGCTAAGACAACGCGCGACGGCGCGATAGCCTTAGCCAGCTCCACCCGCGCCAGCGCTTTAGATTCTGCTAAGACAACGCGCGACGGCGCAATAGCCTTAGCCAGCTCCACCCGCGCCAGCGCTTTAGCAATTGCCAATGCGCTTACTGACCAAACCGCCAAGCAAGCCGCAATAAAAGCGGCCAGGGCTGCTTATCAGACAGCGGTAACAACTGCCCGCAGTGATTACCAGACTGCCGTCCAAGTGGCCAGGGCTGCTTATCAGACAGCGGTAACAACTGCCCGCAGTGATTACCAGACAGCGGTAAAAAGCGCGCAAAGCACTTACCAAGCCGCCGTAAAAAGCGCGCAAGACGCCTTTACCGCCGCCAAAGCCACCTGTAAACAATAATAACAAACTATCTTAAACAACAAAGAGACTCTTTGCAAATTTGCAAAGAGTCTCTTTGTTCCGGCATACTATTTAACGGGGTAAACACCCATTAAAATAAATCCAAGCACCCTCCTACGGGGTATTCTGGAAGGTGCTGGAAAATGAATTGACTTGTATTAATACCAAAAAACCTTTGCCGGCGCAAGTGCCGAATTGTGAAATTTAACAAAAACCACGGCCTCGCGGCTATGGCTTTGTTTGTGTTTTTCCTTTTTGCAATTTCTTACGGTTTATTTGCGCAAAACTTCCGTTGCTTATGGCCCGCTTGCCGGTTTTGGCTTCTATCTGTTTACGCGCGTTGCCGGCTATGCCTCCCCCCTCGCGCGCCACTTTTCTGTTGCTTTCAAAATCCGCAGGTCTCTTAACTTTTGAAATTTCGGTCGTGGATGTTTCAGCCAGCATATTTAAGACAATTTCCAGGTTGGTCATATTATCGCGCAGGTTCTCTTTTTTTAAATCCTTATACTTTTTATAATCTTTAGTCTTTAAACCCGCCCAGGCAAACGTAATATCGTCGGTTAAAATCGCGAACTCATCCCGCGTCTTCACGCCCCGCTCGTCCCATTCATTGGTTAAATCTTTCCTGATTTCAATACTTTTTAAACGCAAGTCCACCCAATTTTTAGAATAACCTTTTTTAAGGTATGTGGCCATGGCTCTTTGAATCGCTTTTTCAGGATCTTCTGTCTCTTCCACTCTTTCGTATCCCACGCGCGCCAGCCAAAGTTTAAAAGGCTCGGCATTCGGCGATGGGATTGATTGTATAAGACGAAACAAAGTTTCCGTATCAGCAGCATCCGTATAGTAAAACTTGCCGTCCGAAGCCATCATTTTCAGTTGGTCACATTTTGTGACCACCTCGCTTCCTTCACCTTTTAGGCGATTTTTCAAGGTTGTCCAATAACTTTGGGCTTTTTTATGATTGTTCTGGCCCGTCAAAACCCCAATGATATCAACCACGGAAAAATACCAAAGCTCTTTAGCTTCATCCCAAAAGCAACGAATTTGCCTGCCTTCAAATAACGCGATTTTATTGCCGATTTTCATTTCTATTTTAAACTTATTTTATCCAGCACCTTCCAGAATACCCCGTAGGAAGGTGCTTGGATTTATTGTTTTATTTATTATATACAATCGTTCACCTTTTGTAAACCCCATTATAAAATGCCATTCGGCAACAGTCCCGCTACGGCTTTAACCGCTTTTATGCCGACGGCGTCGGATTTTGGTACTTGTAAGATTTTTTCATAGATTTCCAGAACACATCTTTGTTCAGGCAGTGCGGATTGCTTCCGTCGCATTCCTTGTTCTCTATTAAATTGCCGTATTTGGCAAAGCTGTCGCCGGTGGCATAGGCATACGGATCGGCCGACATTTTTTTGACGACTGCCTCGTGCGCCTTGTCCACGTTGCCGCCAAAATTGTGCAGTTCTTCGGACATGCCGTCGTCGTAAGCCTTTACCAAACCCCTAAACTCTTCCGATTGCGCCTCTTGCTTGACTTCATCTATGGCTTCGCCCATGACTGCCGTAGTAACGCCTACTGTTTGTCCGGCTTCCTCGCCGAATAAATGCTCAATAATTTTGTCCTGTGCTTCATCCGTTATTTTTTCCTGAACCTTGTCCGCGATGGCTTTTACCGTGTTGTCAAAATTCATTTCCTTTACCGACATTCCCTTGTCTATGGCCTCCTGCCGCTCCAGCATTCGCTCGTAAAACCGCAGCTGCTGATCCTCGCCGGTTTCTTGAACCGTGTCTTTAACTTTCCAGAATTTAAGCTTGTCAACTAAGTTGGTAACTTTTTCACCCAAGCGGTTTTTCACGATTTGCGAGTCATCCATTTGTTCAATGTCATTAGCAGGGTCATTTTTAAATTTATAATAATCCCGCATAGCTTTATACTGCTCGTCGGTCATGGGCACGCCGTCGGTCTTTAGCTTTTCGTTAATGGATATCATTTCGTTTTTGGTTTTGCTGTCAATGCCGCCTGTGGCAAAATCGCCGATAATTTGCTTATTGTAAGGGTCGCTCTGAATTTGGTATTGGGACTTGTTGTCCGAACTCATAATGGCCAGCATATCGCCTCGCTTGGTCTGCAAGCCGGCCAGCTGTTTTTCCAGGTTCGGGTCGCTGCCTTTTTTTAGCTCATCCTGCAAAATTTGGATTTGGCTGTCCACTTCCAAAACTTTATCCGGCGTTATAAGCGGCTGAAGTTGATCTACACAATTAGCTTTGTCTTCGCCCCCAAGTTTAAGGCATCCCGAAGCGTCCTGGTTCGCCACCGAAGCCTCCAAAATACATTCTTCGCGGGTGTAAGACATAAGGCCTCCTTTAATTTTATCGCAGGCGCTTAGGTCGCCGGTATTTTGGGCCTCCATTAAATAGCATTTGTCCTGCGGCGGGTTGGAACCCATGTCTTTAAATTCCGCGGGCTGTTTAACCTTCGCGCAAACATCCGCATCGCCTTCGGTTACGGCCACGTTTTGGTAGCAATGGGGGTCGTTGTTCATAAGGCAGGCAAGGTCTTCCCCGCCGCCAATTAAATTACAGCCCCCCGCTAAAAGAGGCAAAAGCAGCAATAGCGCGAATTTTGCCACGAGGCTTTCTTTTGGCTGGCTTACGGTTTCCGGCTTGGGTTCTTCCGGTTTTACTTCTTTTGTTTCCGCCTTAGCTGTTGGCGTAATATTTGCCGGCGGGGTCTTTCTCTTTTTAAATAATCTGATTATTATCAATAAAACAAATAACAGCACAATAAAAATTAATGCCCCGATGCTGGCACTATATAATGGCTGGCCGGCAAAAAAGATTATGCCCAAAGAAGCCACGGCGTAACGTTTTTCATAAAATAACAGTTCAATGGCCAAACCCAAAACAACGCTGTAAGTAAGCAGCAATACTGCCAAATTTGCAATCCAAAATTTTGACAAGCGGACCAATTTTAAAATCAAAAGCAATACTAAAGAAACCAACCAAGCTACGAGCGCAAAACCCGAAACAATTGCCCAACCGTAATTTGCGAATACTTTAACGGTTGTGTCCGGCGAGCTGCCCCCGTAATTTCTTATGCTGGGAACTTTTAACGCGGCTGTAAGAAACTGATGCTTGGTTACGTCAAAATCCGTAAAATAATAAAAGGCCAGTAAAAGTCCAAAAACTAAAGCGACTAAAAAATACTTGCCAAAATTGCGGGTTTTCATATTTTCCCGGTTTCCGCTTAAAGAATAAAATTTACGTCTTTAAGCTTTAATTTTTCTCCACTTTTAAGGGTATACCTAAAGGATAAAAAAGTAAATCCAGCACCTTCCTGCCGGGTATTAAACCCCCAAAGACAGGACTAATATTCCATTCATCCAGCACCGCTTTTATGCAATAAGTGGTGCTGGATTCATCCCCACAGCAGAGCTATGGGGTATTTAGGGAAGGTGCTGGATAAATACGGCCTAAAAATCCAATACAAAGAGACTCTTTGCTCAAAGCAAAGAGTCTCTTTGTATTTTTTACAGCACCTTTTTTAGATACCCGCGCACCATTCGTCTGACTCAGGTGCGGGGCAAGCTGCCCTACAATACTTTCTTAAGATACTGTCCGGTGTAAGACGCCTTAACTCTTGCCACGTCTTCGGGGGTGCCTATGGCCACGACCTCTCCTCCCTTGTCTCCGCCTTCGGGGCCTAAGTCAATTAACCAGTCCGCGGTTTTTATCATATCCAAATTATGTTCAATTACCACAACGGTATTGCCTTTGTCCACCAGCCTATTGAGCACGTGAATTAATCTTTTGACGTCGGCAAAATGCAGCCCCGTCGTCGGCTCGTCCAGCAAATACAAAGTCCGGCCGGTGGATGTGCGGGACAGTTCGGTGGCCAGCTTAATCCTTTGCGCCTCGCCTCCGGAAACAGTAGTGGCATTTTGCCCCAGCCGCATATAGCCCAAACCCACCTGGCTTAAGGTTTCCAGTTTTTTGTGAATTTGCGGCAGAGCGGCAAAAAATATTTTAGCTTCGTCCACGGTCATTTCCAAAACGTCCGCAATGGTTTTGTCTTTATAATGGATTTCCAAAGCCTGTTGGTTATAGCGTTTGCCGCCGCATTCCTCGCAGGTAATATATACGTCGGGCAAAAAATTCATTTCCACCTGAATTACGCCGTCGCCCGCGCACTTCTCGCACCGGCCGCCCCTAACGTTAAAACTAAAACGGCCGGCTTTGTAGCCCCGCATCCGAGCTTCTTTAGTGTCCGCAAAAATATCGCGAATGGGGGTGAACAAACCGGTGTAAGTGGCCGGGTTACTGCGCGGCGTTCTGCCAATGGGGCTTTGGTCAATATTTATAATTTTATCTATATGCTCAACGCCCAGAATTTTTTTGTGCTTGCCTGGTTCGTCCTTGCTGTTGTAAAAATATTTATACAGCGCCCGCGCCAAAATGTCGTGAAAGAGCGTGGATTTGCCGCTGCCGGAAACGCCGGTGACGCAAACAAACTTGCCCAGCGGAATATCTACATTTATTTCTTTTAAATTAAACTCCGCGGCGCCAAAAATGGAAAGTTTGCGGCCGTTGCCCGGACGTCTTTTTTTGGGAAGCTCGATAAACTCTTTACCGGCCAAATACAAGCCGGTTATGCTCTTGGGATTTTTTTGCACTTGGGCCGGCGTGCCTTCGGCCACCAGTTCGCCGCCGTGTTTGCCGGCACCCGGACCAATGTCCACCACCCAGTCGGCCTCGCGGATGGTTTCCTCGTCGTGCTCCACTACTATTACCGTGTTGCCCAGGTCGCGCAAATCTTTTAAAGTTTGCAGGAGTTTGCGGTTGTCGCGCTGATGCAGGCCAATGGACGGCTCGTCTAATATATAGAGCACTCCGGTTAAACCGGAACCGATTTGCGTGGCCAGACGAATTCGCTGGGCTTCCCCGCCGGAAAGGGTGTCGGCGGCGCGGTCCAAAGACAAATAAGACAATCCGACATTAAGCAAAAAAGACAGGCGCGAGCCAACCTCTTTAAGCACTTGCCTGGCGATAGTCAGATCTTTTTGGTTTAAAGTATGGTTCAAATCTTTAAAAAAGTCGGATGCCGCCTGGATGTTCATAGCCGAGGCGTCCACAATCCCCACTCCCCCCACCAGCACTGCCAAAACTTCGGGCTTCAGGCGCTTGCCGTTACAGGACGGGCACCGGCGCACGCGCATATAATTTTCTATTTCACTGCGCATATACTCGGAATCGGTTTCGCCGTAACGCCGTTCCAAATTTGGAATTACGCCTTCAAAGGCCGTATTCATTTCAAACTCCGCCTCGGCTCGACCGCCGAGTCGAGACGGGTCCCCGTCTCGGGTTGAAAATTCGCCCACAACTTTAACTTTTACGCCGCCGGTGCCGTACAAAATTATATCTATAAATTTTTTAGGCAAGTCTTTAACCGGAGTGTTAACGGAAAAGCCGTACTCTTTGGCTACGGCCTGAAGAATCCGCGAGTACCAGGACAGGCGGGAGGTGGTTTTGCTCCACGGACGAATGGCTCCTTCGGCCAAAGTTAAACGCTGGTTTGGCATAACCAAATCCGGCTCTACGGTTAGCTTATTGCCCAGACCCTTACATTCCGGACAGGCGCCGTGCGGGCTGTTAAAGGAAAAATCCCGCGGGTCGAGTTCCGAGAGCTGCATATGGCCATCGGGACAGGCAAACTTTTGTGAAAGAATAATGTCTGTTTCGTGTTTACTCGTCTTTCCATCCGTTTCCATTTGTATTGCAGTCGCCATGCCATTGCCTAAATCCAGCGCTTTTTCCAGACTTTCCGAAAGCCTGCCTTTGTCTTCGGGGCTAATACTTAAACGGTCAACCACTACGTCTATGCTGTGTTTTTTTTGCTTGTCCAAATTAACGGTTTGGGCTTCGTTTAAATCCATTACTATGCCATCCAAACGCACGCGGGCAAAACCGGCTTTTTTAATTTGTTCAAAAATTACGCGGTGCTCGCCTTTTTGGTCTTTAATAAACGGCGCCATTAAAATGAGTTTGGTGCCGGGTTTGAGCGATTGCAGCTGCATGACCATTGAAGCAATAGTTTGCCCCTGAATTTTTTTACCGCAAACCGGGCAGTGCGGCTGGCCAATGCGCGCCCATAAAAGCCTCATGTAGTCGTAAATTTCCGTTACCGTTCCCACGGTGGAACGGGGGTTGTGCGAAGCGGATTTTTGGTCGATTGATATTGCCGGGCTTAAACCTTCTATTTTATCCACATCCGGTTTGTCCATAAGCCCAATAAACTGGCGGGCGTACGCGGAAAGCGATTCCACATAGCGGCGCTGGCCTTCGGCGTAAATTGTGTCAAACGCTAAAGACGATTTGCCGCTTCCTGAAAGGCCGGTTAACACCACCAGCTTGTTTCTTGGCAAATCTACATCCAAATTTTTTAAATTGTGCTGCCGCGCTCCGCGAACGGAAATTTTGTCAAACATATATTATATTACAAACTAATTTACACAAATTATTAACAAATAAACACGAATATAACTTTACCTTTGTGTTAATTCGTTTCTCAATTCGTGTTTATTTGTGTATTAAAACAAACTAGTAGCAATTTTACCACATTAGTCAAGAGAGAGCAAGGGGCTAAGGGGGGAAGATAACAATTTACGATTAACCATTAACAATTAACCTGAAACATAAGACATTTGGTAAATTAAACAAAAACCCCGCCTCTCACCACAATTATTAATCGGGAGAGGCGGGGTGCTACTGACTTCGGCCGAACCGCCTATGAAACCAAGACAGGGCAGTCTCGCCAGGTCCCCACCGGAGGTAAATGCAACAGAAAATAAACACTGCCTTAGCCCAGGCCCACAAGCAGCACGGGTCGATCTTGTGGGGATCGATGTGTGTTTGAAGATCCGTTTGACAGGATAATAAAACCCTCAAACGAACCGGCGGAACATAAGGCCACAGCCGATAGGTTAACCAAACTTCCCTCAACTCCAAGCGCAGGGTCGGGGTAATAAATGTCTTCCCCAATCTCCAACCTTTAAGAGTTAGGCTTCTGTCGCGACAGCTGTCGCGGGCTCCGAGTTTCCATCGAAGCAGCCGCTCGGCCTGAAGCGTGGTCAAATTGTGAGCGAAAATTGCCGGGCATATTACGACGATCTCTAAAATCACGGTCAATCCTCCTTAAGGGGTTTCCGTTGCTAAAACCTAGCAAATTCTCGACATCCTGTCCAGCCATAGGTATAATTTAATTAATGAGATCCCCAATCTTAAATCTAAAATCTAAAATCTCCAACATCCCCAAAAAGCCCGGCGTTTACCGGTTTTTGGACAAGGATGGCGGGGTTATTTATATTGGCAAGGCTAAAAATTTACGCAGCCGGGTGGGGCAATATTTTAACGGCAGCGACGAACGGCCGCAAATTCCTTTTTTGGTGGAAGAAGCCGCGGATTTTGGATACACAGTGGTTAATAATGAACTGGAAAGTTTGTATTTGGAAAACACTCTTATAAAACAATATTTGCCCAAGTACAATATTTTACTTCGCGACGATAAAAATTACGCGTTTATTAAAATTGACTACTCCACGGAAATCCCCCAGATTGGATATGCGAGAAAAGTAGAACAAAAGAACCAAGATCCAAGAACCAAGAACCAAACCCGTCTCGCCTCGACGGCAAGCCGAGGTCGGACAAATTCCAAGATCCAAAAACCAAACTCTACAACCTACAACCTACAACCTACAATCTATTTTGGCCCATACACCGCGGTCTATAAAATCCGCAACACCCTGCACCTTATGCGCAAAATATTCCCCTACTGTTCGGCCTTAAAAGTTTCGGGCAAACCCTGTTTTCATTATCATTTACACAGATGCCCCGGAGTTTGTATTGGAAAAATCAGCCTGGATGATTACCGGCTTTATTTAAAAAAGATTGAAGACTTTTTAGCAGGCAATAACGGTAAAATTATGAAACAGCTAAAAAACGAAATGAAGCTCGCGGCCGCAAAAAAACTGTTCGAAAAAGCCGCGCGTGTGCGCGACCAGCTCAACGCTTTGGCACTGCTGGAAGAAAGGCAGTCTGTTATTTTGGCAAAGAGAGTTGACTGGGATATTGTGTCCCTGGCCTCCTCCGATGGATATTCCTGCGTAAACCTGTTTAAAATTCGCGGCGGAAAGATGCGGGATAAAGAGAACTTTGTCTACGAACTAACCTCACCTAGCCTCTCCTTAAAAAAGGAGAGGAATACTGCAGTCATTCCCCTCCTTTCAAAGGAGGGGTTAGGGGAGGTTATGCAAAAGTTTTTGGAACAATATTATTTGGAAGCTTCAGATATTCCCAAAATTATTTATACCCAGACCCCCACGACAAATGCAAAAATTGTGCAGGATATTATCCGCGCACGCATAAAAAACAAAGCGGAAATTATTCTCCCCCAAAAGGGCAAACCGGCGGAGCTGGTTAAACTTGGAGTAACCAACGCGCAGGAATATTTAAGTAAATGGCTTTCGGATCAAGCCGGGCATTTGGATAAAATAAACCAGGCTTTGCAGGGGCTGAAAGATGTTTTAAAGCTTGCCGATATTCCCCGGCGGATTGAATGTTATGACATTAGCAACATTCAGGGCACCAATGCCGTGGGTAGTATGGTGGTATTCAAAGACGGCCTGCCGGCCAAATCCGAATACCGAAAATTTAAAATTCGCGGCAAAACCACGCCGGACGATTTTGCCATGATGAAGGAAATGTTAGCCCGCCGCTTATCAAGATCGGAGTACGACGGGAAGAATCAAGAATCAAGATCCAAGAACCAACCAAATCTTAAATCTAAAATCTTAAACTCGTCTCGCTTGGCGCGAGCCGAGGCGGATCTAAAATCTTTTTGGCCTCTCCCCGACCTCATTGTTATCGATGGTGGGAAAGGACAGCTAAACGCAGCGCTGGAAGCGTTGCGTAAATGCCAAATTTCAAATTTCAAATTTCAAATTATCGGGCTGGCCAAAAGAATAGAAGAAATTTTCCTGCCAAATAATCCAGAACCAATTATTCTTTCCCACGACGACCCGGCGCTCCAGCTTCTCCAGCGCCTGCGCGACGAAGCCCACCGCTTTGGCATTACTTTCCACCGCCAGCTCCGCAGCAAGCAGGCGGTAAAATCCGCGCTCGACGACATTCCCGGCATTGGTCCCAAAACCAAAAAACTTTTAAAACAGAAATTAGGCACAGTGGCGGATATCAGAAAGGCCAGCACTGATGAATTGGCAAAAATTGTGGGGGAAAAATTGGCACAAACAATTAAACAAAATCTGTAAAATCGGAAGTCGGATAAATCGGAACGTCGGAATTCAAATTATTTCCATCCGATTAATCTGACATTCCGGCCAATCCGATTTTTCCGGAACATTGACACCCCCCTCCTTTCCTAGTATAATAGTTAGGCAAATTATTTTTAGACTTGGGGCTTACGCGTTTCATCTAAAAGTGCTGAATTATTGATGAAACCCGCAAGGGGCTTGGCCGATTACATCGTTATTTTCCTGCGGTTTTACTCGGCGTAGATTAACTACGCCTCATAAAATCCTCGGAAAATGCCTCGTACTCAGCCAAGCGCGTAAGCCCCAAAACTTCTTATAACATCGAAATCCTATGAATTCCAACATAATTTTCCGCTTTTTGAACATTTTGGTGATGTTGTTGTTGATAATCATAATTTCCCTGCAAAATAAATCTTCCGGTCTGTCCAACGTATTTGGGGGCGGCGGCAACATTGTCCAAACCCGCCGCGGTTTTGAAAAATGGCTGTTTTACGCCACTATTGTGCTGGGCGTAATGTTTATGGCTATTAACATCGCTTTCCTTTTTACTAAATAAAATCCGATCCGGATATCCAGATAAAATCCGGATCAACGGATAACTACGGATGCAGGAATCCGTAGACATCAGTAGATCCGGATGCATCCGTATATCAGGATCGCTTTACGATGAACGGTTTCTCCCAAAACTTAATCTCCTACAGCAAACAAATTTCTCTGGGTTTTAGGGAACTCAGACACTTAAGCCTTTCCCGATTGCGGAAAGTTTTTTCATTAATGGGCAAAAACGAAAAAATCGCCGTTGGGGCGCTTTTTGTCTTAGCCGTTTTAAGCCTGTTTGTTTCTTTGCGCAATGTTTATTACGCCCATACCATACCGGCTCCGAATTTCGGAGGCAGCTACACCGAAGGCCTCATAGGCCAGCCGACTTACATTAATCCCCTTTTGGCAAATATGGAACCGGATTTTTCCATAACCAATTTAATTTTTTCCGGGCTCTATAAATACGACTCTACCGGACAGCTCGTCCCCGACCTGGCCGAAGGCATGCCTATTATTTCCCAGGATCAAAAAGAATACACCATAAACTTAAAGCCGAACTTAAAGTGGCAAAACGGCAAACCGCTGACCGCCGATGATGTTATTTTTACCATCGGGCTTTTGCAAGACGCCAACTATAAAAGCCCGCTCTGGCCGCTGTGGCAGGCAACTACGGTTAGCAAACTTTCCGATTACAGCGTAAAATTTACCACTAAAGATATTTCCGGACCGTTTATAAACAATCTGGCCATTCATATTTTACCCAAAAGCGTTTGGGGCAGCGTGGACGCGCAAAACTTTTTGCTGTCTAAAAATAACTTGGAAGCGGTTGGCAGCGGGCCGTACGCCATTAAACAAATTAAAAAATTGCCCAGCGGGAAAGTTGAAGAAATTTCCCTTAAATCAAATCCGGACTATTACGACGGCAAACCGAAAATTGACCAGTTAATTTTTAAATTTTACGACAACGAAGACGATATCTTAAACGCTTTTCACAGCCGGGAAATTGACGGGTTCGGCTTCGTCCCCCTGGGCAGTGACATCCGCCTGGACAGCAACCAGCCGCAGGCGCAAATTTTAACTGTCCCTTTGCCCCAGTATCAAATTGCCTTCTTTAACTTGAACAACAAAATTTTAAACGATCAAAATGTCAGGTTAGCACTTTCGTTGGCTACAAATAAACAGCAGATAATCGACAATGTGTTCGGCGGCAATGCTTTTTTGCCGGTATCACCCTGGCTGGGCCAGGGAGTGGCGGCCGCCACTTCAACGGTAGATATAAATCAGGCGCAAAGTTTGTTGGACAGCGCCGGCTGGAAAATTGACCCTAAAACCGGAATTAGAACCAACAAACAGGGGAAGGCTTTGGCCTTTACCATATCCACCAACGACTCGCTGGTTAACTCCAAGGCCGCGGAAACCTTAGCCGACCAGTGGAAAGCGTTAAATATAACCGTTAACCTAAATATTCTGCCAAGCAAACAGCTAACCGATACACTCATTAAACCCAGGACTTTTGACGTTTTGCTTTTTCCGCAAAAATTCGGCGCGGATCCCGACCCGTTCCCTTTTTGGCATTCCAGCCAGGTAAAAGATCCGGGCTTTAATTTAACCGGCTTTTCCGATCCTGTCGCCGACAAACTTATTATTGACGCTCGCACCACTACCGACAAAACCGTTCAGACCCAGGACTACCAACAATTTAACAGCTTAATTATGTCTAAAGTCCCGATAATATTTTTGGATCAAACCGAATATATTTATGCCATAGACAGCGGCATAAAAAATGTCCACCTAAATGTGCTTTTTGACCCCAGCCAAAGGTTTAATACTATTAACCAGTGGTACGCGGCGGAAAAACGGGTGTGGAAGTAGCCGGAAAATCGGATTTATCGGAAGTCGGATAAATCGGAACCTGGCTGTTCACAATATTTATGCCCCCTATTCCCCCTCTCCCCCCTTGGGGGAGATGTCGCCTCCGGCGACAGAGAGGGTGCAATCGTCAGTAAAAATATATTTGATTGTTAAGATATTTAAATGTTAAGATGAGTTCATGCCGCGGTGGCGAAATGGCAGATTTACCCCGCACCATTTTCCCATATAAACCAAAATAATTTTTAAACAATTGAAGGCCGAGTGGTGGAATTGGCATACACGTACGTTTCAGGTACGTATGGCCGCAAGGCCGTGAGGGTTCAAGTCCCTCCTCGGCCACCAATTGTTTAAAAAAATGGTGCGGGGCGCATACGCTTTCCGCCTTCGCTAAAGCTACGGCGGACAGGCAGGTGCGTACGACCGCAAGGTTATGAGGGTTCGACTCCCTCCCGCGGCACCACTTTTTCGCGAAGCGAAAAAGTGCCCTGTACCCGAAGGCCTGTAGGCCTAAGTGGTACAGGGCAAGCTTAAAGAAAATACAATCAACAAGCCAATTTGGCTTGTTTTTTATTCTTTGATTGCCCAAATTTTCCGAACGAAAAAACAAATCAAAATAACAACAAACGCCAAAATAAAATTACGACCAATTTTAAAAACCGTTGTATCGTAACCATCATAGCGTTTTCTTTGAGGTCTATAATTAAGTCGTCCAAAGGCCACAATTATGCCAAAATATGATTGTTTTTTGAAGATAGTGTATAATAAAGGCAAAAGAATTAACCTAAAGAAACAAAAAATGGAAAATTCAAATGGAATTTTACCTCCGCCTCAACCCGGCCAATTACCGTCGCAACCTACACAGCTAACACCAGCCAAAAAATGGCATGTCGATAAAGCCGTAATGACAATCCTTATTTTGGTAATTTTAGCCGCATCATCGCTTGCCGTATATTTTATTCTCAATCAACCCCAAAATTTGGGGCCGGTAGTAGTTAGTCATCATCAGGAAACAGCAGCCGCATCACCCACAAATTTAACCGCTCCTATGTCAACTGCAACCACAATACCTGTCAATCCTCAAACAACAACCGACGCATCCTATTGTGCCACTTCCGCAAATCAGGCAGATTGTTATGCAGCTTACGCGCAAATACAGAAAAATCCAGAAATTTGCAAATTAGCCTCATCCCAGGTTGCTATAGATAATTGCTTTTTTCAAGCAGCCACGGTTATGAAAAATCTGCAATTGTGTTCTCAAATACAGACACAGAGTCCCAAAGACCACTGTTATGTTTTTTTTGGAGTAGCAAATAAGGATGCCAAATTGTGTAATATGGTAGTAGACCAAGGACTACGTCAACAGTGCTTATCAATGCCATTTCAGCCAACCGTCGCTACCTCTACCACCGTTTCCATCACAGCAACAAAGCTGAATGTCAACTTAGACAGTTCAATATTGAACGGGAAACCTGGCGATTCAGTAAAAGTAACAGGACAAATTCAAAATAGCACAACTAACATTCTTTATTTAAATGGCATGACCGGCAGTGTCGTGAGTGTACTTAATGACCCAAGTAATAAAGGTGGCGATTTAACCCTTGACCCGACTGACTTTTTTAGTTTAGTGCCTCCAAGTTTTCAACCAGGGCAAAGTTATCAAGGGCCAATATTCTCAGTTCAAATAAGCAGTAATGCTAAGGCTGGAACTTATATATTTAGCTATACGCTCGAAGGGGGTAAAACAGAAAAAGATTTAACGGGTGAATTGTGGAGCGAAGAAGTTTCTATACAAGTAAAATAGAGCAATAAAATACAATGGATAAATCAATAAAATTTTATTTAGCTATTTGGGCGCTAAACGCCTTTATGCTTTTGCTTCTTTCCTCATCCGGTTTAGCCATTATAATTAACGGCCCTATTGGAATTCTTGGTTTAATTTTTATTCAAATAGCCTTTGCGGTTAATTTCCACAAGTCTTTAAAAAATGACCAGCTTTTGTATCTACAAAATGTGAAAACTTTTTTGTGGCTATCAGTATTCATGATTGTTTTTCTTCCCGCCATCCCATATGGATTTCAGATACTCATCAGCGGTTATATATTAACTTTCCCGTCGTTTCAACAGGCCGCTTTTTATTGCCTATTTTGGTTCATCTTATTCATTCCATTTTTGACGTCCATAGTCATTTTCTCCGTGCGAAATAAAAATTTTAGGGGGTTCATCAATTTTTTACCGGCCTTTATAATAATTTTTGGATTTATTATGGGCTTGGATAAAGGGCTTCAGGTTTATGCAAAAAATAAGCCGTATAATAATTTTGTTGGCAGTACTTATAGCCAAACTCACAATTTTATGGTCCCTAAGCCGGTTGCAATACAGGACCCGACCTTGAGTATTTATAAAAATAATGACCTCAATTACCAAGTATTTTACCCGAGTAACTGGCAATATTCGGAAGGTCAATTTGATATTTCATCTAAAGCCCAAGTGGTGGGCTTTTCCTTGGCACAAGGCAACAATGCGGAAATTGTTGGTATCGTAAGCACTTTAAATACAAACAATTACACGCTTGATGATTATATAAATTCCATAGATTTTGGCAATACGGTACAATCAAAGACAAAAATTATCATTAATGGTAATCAGGCAATACAAATAACGTTTAACGATGGGACTATGAATACCTATTTTATGAGAAACTTTGATAGTATGATTTTTGATGTCAGGCTTTTCAGCCAAAACCCTGGGGACAAAAGCCTTTACGAACAAATGGTTAATAAATTTAACTTTTAACTATTTTAAAATAAAAAAAACTCTCACGAAGTTAACAAATATGGAAAGTGAACGAGACTTGCCTCTTATGTTGGAGGCGATAAAAATGAATCCGAAATTTCACCAATTGCTTTTAAAAGACGTTTCTTTTGAAATTATGATGGGAGTCTACCCGGAATATGATGAAGCACAAAGAAAAACAACTAGAAAAGAAATAGGTCTTGAACATCTGGATAAGCAACCAGTTTCCGATGTTGATTATGAAACCGAAAATCAAGGACATCAGTTCGTTGACAAGCTCGTTAACTTGGGCAGTTTGGATGCAATTAGGCAATACTGCGATGAACACCAAATATCGGAATATTTTCCAAAGGATACTGCTGGTTATATTTCCCAAACTTACACCGATATGCAGGAGGAGTCTTCTAAATAAAACAGACTTGGCCTAAAAAAATTCCCTCGTTAGAGGGAATTTTAGTAAAAATTTTAGTGTTGAATTGTGTTGCGGATTCCGGCGCGGTCTTCAAGACGTTTTACCCGGCGCTCAAGGTGTTTGACTTCAAAATAAGGAGCGAGGCTATCTACTCTAAGCTGAATGTTTTCCTGGCCTTGTTCTAGGGTAGCTTGGCCCTTTTCTAATCTTGTAATATCTTCTTTAGTGGCCGTATGTTCAAAGCCGTCAGCTATCATTCTTGCTAAAGATTCGCGGTTTTCTTCAGCCTTTTTAAATCCGGCATCCATTTTAGCATCTACGCGCTTAAAGCCGGTGTCCATCCGCTTAAAACCGGACTCCATAGCAGAAGTCAGTTTATCAACTTTGTCGGATAAGTTGCTAACTGTAGCTCCTAAGCCGTCTAATGTAATTTTTTTAGTATTCTTTTGCATAGGTTTATATCTTAATTCAATAATAATTAGCTGTCAAATTCGGCTTTGTGGATAGGCTTATAAAGCCTAGCAAGCCACCTCCTTTTTTGCTATTCCCGTTCCAACTTGGTAAAATAAGGTGCACCACGAACCACTCCCCCGCGAAGCGGGGTCGGGTACGTGGCACAGCCATGGACACGATCGAGTGGTGAGTGCGGTGTACCTGAGGCCACAGGCCGAATGGTTCACTGCATAAATTTGCAAAGCGAAAAAGTACGCTGCCCTAACATCCAAATCACCCACAAGGGCTACGAGTGGTTTGGGGCAGATGACAAAAATTGATAAAAGCTAACCGCCTAAGAAGACGGTTTTTTTAGTTTTAAAAAAATACCTTTGGGAAAATCCCTGCACTCTACCAAAATTTTATTCAATACAGGGCGTATAATCAGCAAATCCAAATAATCGCAGAGGAAGTATGAAGGTTCCTCGGAGTAGAACTCCGAGGTATTAAGCAAGGAGCTGTCTGCATTTCGCAGTCCCGCTTAGCGGGACGAGGTATTGAACCTTTCTTAAGACTCCTTGGGCTCGCAAAGTAATTCCTTCAGGAATTACTTTGTCTCGCCTACGTCGCGAATAAAAACTCCGCCGCAAATTTATCTTGTGCGATTTCATAACGACGGGTTAATTCGGTGGCTAGGTCGTCCATAATCCTAATTGTAGCAAATATGCGGGATTTTTACACTTATGCTATAATTGGGGTGCTTTATGATTAAGCATTTGGACACCTTAAACTCAAAATAATAAATTTTTAACCCAAAACTTATGCCACGAAGTATGCACGACTCAGAACAGCCCCGCCCCGGCGCTGAATCTGAAGTTAGTCAAAAACAAGAAACTGGGGAGCAGAGCCAAGAATGGTCTGCCAATGACCAGGATTACCTAAGTCGCAACGTTTCTCAAAGTTTTGAAGATGCCAATCGTAGACCACTAGATAAAATGTTTAACAAGCCTGGGAAAGAGGTCATGAATCTAGATAATGCTAGATTGGTTGATAATAAAATATTAAGTTTGGCACCAGACAAAAATCTCCGCGATGTGCAAGCTCATTTAACCAAACTTTATGAACAACAACTTGATAAGGTTTTAGCCGCTAACGAACCGACTAAGGAAACGAGAGATAAGGATAGAATTATTGGCAGAGGCCTAAGCATAGACCAACGATGGGAGCAAAAAAAACAATTTTTCAAAGACCTTTTATCGGCCCATGTAGAACGACAGTGGGCAGGTCTTGAAAGTCAAAATTTGCAGACAAAAGAAGGTCAAAAAGCTTATGAGGCTAAGATTTTACAAGGCGACCACGAAAAATTAAAAAGTTTAGGAATTGAACACGCGTCGCTAAATGAAAAAGCGGCTTCTGCTAAAGATATGCCGGTAGAGATAACTTTCAATAAAGGTTTTAACAATCGTATAGGCAAAGCCCCAGAAATTCGTATTTCTCCTGCCTCAAAAGAAAAGACTGATTTTGGAAGACAAGTGCTAGATTTAGGACATAAAGTCTATGAACTAGGCAGGCAAATAGAGGACGCTCAACGTGAAGGTACCGGTTTCTTGGGTTCTGGAAAAAAGAAAAAAGAACAGAAGATAGCGAGTCTGGAACAGCAAAAAGCTGGCCTGGAGGCACAAAAACAGGAGGCTGAAAAATCAGCGCAACAGGAAAAGCTAAATGAACGAGCCATCAAAGAAGTTTCGGCTTTAGTGAAAAAAGTAAACGATTATGAATTTTCCAGCGATAATTTTAAGACTGATAAACTTGCCGAGACCAAGACCTTAGGCCAATTTGCTGAAGCGTTGAACGCCGAAATACAAAGACTTGGACAATTGCAACCCTCGCCGGAACAGGCGGCCGGTCAAAGATTGATATATCGCTCGGAACAACGAGTCCAACAAGCTGAACAGCAATTAAAAAATTTGGAAGATACTAGACAAAATCACAATTATCGGGACATGAGGTCTGATACCCTATCGTCATATTACTAAAATTATGGCAGATTCCTTTGATACAAATTTGGCCGGGGAACGGCACAACGAAATTATCCGCGAGGTTGAAAAAATCCGTGACGGTTTATCGTCCGATGTAATAAATTATTATTACAAGGACCCGATTTCAGAAGATGAAGAAAAAACCCAGCGTGACGGTATGCGAAAATACCTTAAAATTGCTTCAGAGCGAATAAATAATTTGCTTAATGGTAAGCTTTACTAAAATTCTAACAAAAAACTCCCTCAAATTCCGATCTGAGGGAGTTTTAAAAAGTAGAATTTTAGTGCTGTATTGAATGGCGGATTCCGGCGCGGTCTTCAAGGCGTTTTACCCGGCGTTCAAGGTGTTTGACTTCAAAATAGGGAGCGAAGCTATCCACTCTAAGCTGAATATTTTCCTGGCCTTGCTCTAGGGTAACTTGGCCCTTTTCTAACCTTGCAATATCTTCTTTGGTGGCCGTATGCTCAAAACCGTTGGATATGATTCTTGCCAGCTCTTCCCTATTTTCCTCGGCTTTCTTAAAACCGACTGACATTTCCTGCCTTACAGCTTTAAAGCCGCTATCCACTTTGCCTTCTACACCGTCAATATGGCCTTCCATTCGCTTAAAACCAGCCTCCATTGTGGCGGCTAAAGCTTCTAAAGTAACTTTTTTGGTTTGCTTACTCATAGTTTTTATATCTTAATCCAATAATAATTAGCTGTCAAATTCGGCTTTGTGGATAGGCTTATACAGCATAACAAGCCATCTCCTTTTATTTTGCCAATTCCGTTCCAACTTGGTAAAATAAGGTGCACCATGTACCATTCGCTCCGCTCAGGTACATGGCACGCCACAATTACAAAAATTCGGACGTAACATGTAAATGGTAGAGCGAATGGGACATGCCCTGCATTGGAGCCGCCAGGCGGCGACTGGCACAAGACTAAAAATTTGTCTTTGAAAATTGACAAAAAATCCATAGCGTGATATAATTACTGTACAAGTTAAAAATCTCTCGGAAATAAAAGTAAATTTAATTAGCAGACGACAGTTAAAAAACCTCTTTTTTAATTATCATTTGTTAATTTCGAACCTGTCCCGGGTCGGTTACAAACCACTTGGAGCTGAGTCACTAACAAACTTAATAAATTAAGTCCAAATTTTTATTTGGACAGAATATCTCTGATTGGTTTTTGTTGACTACTCACTAAATACTAATCACTGCACACTAAGTATGATGATGAAAAGACAACATCAACATCCCCATAGACACGGGCAGCAAAGACAACAAAATCGCCCGTCCAGTTTGAATAATTTTTCTAACCAGGCCAAACCCGACCCGTCTCGCCCGGCGCCAGCCTCGACTAGATCGAGTCTAGGCGGCCGTGCCGAGGCGGACGTCCTTGATTCCATTATGAACAAAATGGGCGGTTTGGATTTGGGCATGCAAACGAGCGCCACTACCAGCCGCTACACTCAGTCGCGCCAAAACTTAAGAATTATTCCTATGGGCGGCGTGGAAGAAGTCGGTGAAAACATGACCGCGCTGGAATACGGCGACGACATTATTATTATTGACATGGGTCTGGCCTTCCCCGACGACACTATGCCCGGCATAGACTATATTATTCCCGACACCAAATGGCTGGAAGAAAATAAAAAAAGAATCCGCGGCGTTATTATTACGCACGGGCATTTGGACCACATTGGCGCCATGCCTTACATTTTGCCAAAACTCGGCGACCCGCCGGTTTATACTCTGCCTCTTACCGCGGCTTTTATAAAAAAGCGCCTGGAAGAATTTGGCTTGCTGGGACGCTCCAAAATTAACAGCCTAACCAAAGACGATGTCCTGGCTTTGGGTAGTTTTAAAGTCAGATTCTTTAGGCTCAACCACAGCATTCCGGACTCTATTGGTTTGTGCATTACCACGCCGGTTGGGCAAATTATTTACGCCACTGACTGGAAATTTGACCACACGCCGGTAGACGGCAAGCCCACGGAATTCGATAAAATTTCCAAATTCGGCGCCGAAGGCGTGCTGTTGCTTATGTCCGATTCCACGAATGCCATTAAACCCGGCTACTGTATTTCAGAAAAAGAAATCGGCAATACCATAGACAGAACCTTTGGCGAAATTAAAGGCAGGATTATTTTCGCGAATTTCTCCAGCAGTATTTCCCGCATTCAGCAGGTATTTGACGCCGCGGCCAAATACAACCGCAAAGTTATTGTTACCGGCCGCAGTATGGTCAACAACATCGAAATCGCGCTGTCTTTGGGTTACTTAAAAATCCAACCGAAAATTATAATCAAATCCGAAACCGCCAAAAAATTTCCTGACAATCAGATTGTAATTTTAACCACCGGGGCGCAGGGCGAGGAAGCCGCCGGCCTTTCACGCATTGCCAAAGGCGACCACAAAACCGTAAAAATTAAAAAGGGCGACACCACCATTGTTTCCGCCTCCCCTATTCCCGGCAACGAACGCGCTATTTCCGTAATGCTTTCCAACTTAACACGTTTGGGCAGCCACGTAATTTATAACAAAACATTAGACATCCACACTTCAGGACACGCGCATCAGGAAGAATTAAAACTGATGATTGCGCTGGTCAAACCCAAATACTTTATGCCAATTCACGGAGAACACCACATGATTGTGGCGCACGCGGAACTGGCCAAAGGTATGGGAATTCCCGAAGCCAATATTTTTGCTATGGATAACGGGCAAATATTGGAAATTACTTCTGCCAAGGAAGCAAAAATTGTGGAAGATCCCAAAATCGCCTCCGGCTACGTATTTATAGACGGGCTGGGCGTTGGCGACGTTGGCGAAGTGGTAATTCGCGACCGCCAGGTTATGGCGCAAGATGGAATGTTTGTAATTATAATGACGCTCGACAGACGCAGCGGCAAGTTGATAAACCAGCCGGATATTATTTCCCGCGGCTTTATTTATATGAAGGGTAACGACGACCTTATTCGTGAAGTCAAACACGAAGTCCGCAAGCTGGTGGAGAGCAAGGGTAAAGAAAAACTCGAACCCAACTACGCCTATCTCCGCAACATCGTCCGCGACGAAATTGGCGAATACCTCTACCAAAAGACGGAACGCAGACCAATGGTATTACCTGTGGTGATTGAAATCTAATTCAATACTACAGAGACGACCAACTTGTCCGCCGAAGCCTTGGCGAAGGCGGATGGTGCTACCTGTCGTTATCGAAATTTAATTGGTTAACCCCGCCTCTCTACAGAGGCGGGGTTTTTTGATATAATATATTTACCCGCCAAAACTTTGCGGGAAATTACAAAAATCTTTTATATAATTTAGTATTGTTAACCATTAAGATTGCTCCATAAAAAAGGGCAAAGTTTAGGCGGGTTAATGAACAAACAAACTATATTTTCCGGCATTCAGCCTTCCGGCAAACTACATATTGGCAATTACTTGGGAGCACTGTCTAATTTTGTGGCTTTGCAGAATAGCGGCAGTTACAACTGTTTTTTCTGTCTGGTAGACTACCATTCCATAAGCGAGGACTATTTGCCACAGGAAAAAAAGGCCATGACTTTGGATTTGTTGGCAAACTTTTTGGCCGCGGGACTCGACCCAAAAAAATCCTCAATTTTATTGCAATCCCAAATGCCCGAGCACACGGAACTGGCCTGGATTTTTAATTGCATTACTCCTGTGGGGGAACTGGAAAGAATGACCCAATACAAAGACAAATCCCAAAAACAGGTTAAAAATATTAACATGGGGCTGTTTGACTATCCGGTACTAATGGCCGCGGATATTTTAGCTTACAAAGCCACATTGGTCCCGGTAGGCGTTGACCAAAAACAGCATTTGGAGCTTACCAATGTTATAGCCCGGAAATTCAACAACCGCTTTGGGCAATTTTTTGAAGAAGTTAAGCCCCTGTGGACCAACTTCCCAAAAGTAATGGATTTAAAGCGTCCGGACAAAAAAATGTCCAAGTCCGAACCGAACGGCTGTATATTTTTGGACGATAGCCCGGAAGAAATTGCTAAAAAACTTAAACAAGCTGTTACCGCCACAGAATCGGGCGCAAAATCCGCGGGCGAAGAAAACCTGATGCTTCTGTTGTCACATTTTGGAAAAGCTGATGAAATTAGCCATTTTACCCAAGACCAAACAACCGGCAAGCTAAAATACAGCGAACTTAAAGCCACGCTGGCCAAAGACATATCACAATACTTTACCGAATTCCGGGAAAAGAAGGAAGGGTTCCTGGCCAAACCGGAATACCTGGCCGAAGTCTTAGGACAAGGCGCCGCCCACGCCCGCAAAGTCGCCAGCCAGACATTGTTAGAAGTAAAACAGAAAATTGGACTGCTCTAAAAGAGCAGTCTTTTTTTAGTTATCCACTTGTAAATATTAACTTTTAGGCATAGAATCGCAATAAGAAGGAGGTATCTCATGGGGGCTGACGATTGCTATTCTTGCATAGCTTTCTATAATTCCTCAAACGCGATGGGGTACGCGTTCAATCACTGGAAAAACAAGTCCAAATATAGACACCCCTTTTTGAGTATGCGCCTTAACAACGCCGATACCAGTGACCCTACCCACCAAGCCGTACCCATCAGGAAGGTCGGGCCAAAGGACCAACACTGCCTGGTATTCGAGGTCAAAAAAGGCGTATCCTCCGGCTGTTTCAGAAAGCCAAAAAACCTGCTATCATTCTTTATCGTGCCTGGCAGCAGCCACGCCACAACAGAAGAGATGATACGCTTGGGAGTAGACGAGATGCTATCTCGCCGTATTCCGGAAGATGAATTCTTCTTTGGGTATCACTCTGCTCCGCAAAGGTTTACCTCTTGGCCATACGCCATGAGGCCAGTGCAAGACAATCTCAGTGTAGGCTAAGGAGGGAACGTGAATAGTGATATTCTCTATCTCTACTTCTCTAATGCAGAGACTGCAGCGGCAGCTCATGCAAAACTGCTACAAGCCGACTTCGACCCATTCAAGCCCATAATCGGAGCCAGAGCCAACCACAATCCGGAATATCTGGAACTGATGGTCGACTACTTCGATTCCGGAGCGGTCAGCAGAATGGCTCACTCTCTGAACTTGACGTTTGAGGTTGTGGATAGAGGCCGTGTAGTTTGGCCTTCCGTCCACCCCCTAAAGCGGATGGGAGCAGCAGCATGACAAACAAGACGGCGGCGAGTACCACCCTAATTCAACTCGCCGCCGTCCAAATCTTTTTTTATTTTATCGATGAAGCCGCAGACTTCATCGGTTTTTTGTTTATACTAAAAACAGTCGCTATCGAGCGCCCACCGCGTCAACAGACACAAATAATCCTCACAAGCCAAAATCGGGATGATTACACTTTTTCCACCAACGTTTCATCGCCAAAGCGGCCAGATCCCGTTCCAGCCGCCTATTTTTATTAGCGACATAGGCGAGTCTGCCCTTGGTTTCCAAGGGCAAGCGAGCCGAGGAGCTAATACAAGTTCAATACCTCGCAGCTCTACGGAGAGCGAACCTTTATTGGCGGCGTAAGTCCAGGGAAATTTAAATGAATTTATACAAAATTTTATAGTTATGCACTTCAACAATACTCTATTTACAGATATACTTGCGACAAGGAGGACGACCATGCGTGTCCAAAAGGCAGAGCAGGAATCTTTTCCTCTACAGTTGTATCGGAAAGGCAGAACTGCACAGCAGCTCTCTGACGAAACGGGAATCTCTCTCGGCCGCATCCAGAGTCGTTTGCGTGCAGCAAAACTGTTTTTAGAAACACATCCGCTGGAGATGCCCAATGTTGGACGTCTATTTAGAGTTCACTGATTGCCTTAGAGTTCAGTGATTAACGAGCCAAAAAGGTTACCCCCTATGGATAAAACCGAAAAAACACACCCGGCGGTCGGAAGCCCCCATACGCTCCGATCGCCTTCACCTTTATATGGATCCCGGCTCTCGGATGTCGTACCTTATGTAGATCCACCTGTAGCGGATTTTCGGCCGGGATGGCAATAAATTGTCATTTTATCTTATCGATGAGGCCGCAGACTTCATCGGTTTTTTGTTTTAACAGTTCCGCGCTGTCGGCTTCCAGGTTTATGCGCAAAAGGTTTTGGGTATTGGAAAGGCGGACATTAAAGCGCCAAGAGGGGTAATTAAAATCGTAGCCGTCAACGTTGTCTATGGTCGCGTCGCTGTATTTATTTTTAACCTCTTCCAAAATATTTTTATTGTTATATTCAAAATTTATTTCTTCGGAAATAAAAAACCTTTCGCGCAAAGGGCGGAGCACTTCGGAGAAAGATACAACCTCTCCCCTACCCCTCTCCTCACCGCTTCGACTTTGCTCAGGGTGACCCTGAGCCATATCGAATGGGTCAGAAGGAGAGGGGGGGACCACGCTGGATAAAATATCAAGCATAGCTAAAAACGGGATAAGCCCGTTGTCCAAATAAAAGTTGTCCTTAAAATAATAGTGGCCGGAGGTTTCGCAGCCAAACTCAATTTGGTCTTTAATCATTCGCTCCTTAATAAAAGAATGCCCGGCTTTGTTCATAACCACTTCTCCCCCATTCTCGGCCACAATATAATCTATAACCCTAACCACGCGGGTATCGTGCAAAATTTTCGCTCCGGGGTGTTTTTGTAAATAATATTTGGCAAACAAAGCGCTGGCATAAGCCGGGGTTACAAACTCGCCGTTTTCGTCATAAAAAAAGCATCGGTCGCCGTCGCCGTCCCAGGCCACGCCAAGGTCGGGCTTTAGCTCTTTAACCGCGGCAATCATTTCTTTGCGGTTGGTTGGCAACAGCGGGTCAGACGCGCCTTTGGGAAAATTGCCGTCCAAACCGGCATCCACAACTTTAATAAACTCCACCGGCAAAAGGGTTTTTAATTTTTCAATGGCCGGATTAGCCATGCCAAAATTCGCGTGCGCCACAATTTTAAGCGGCTTAAATTTGGAAACATTGAAAGTTTTTAAAACATGCTTATAGTAATCGTCGTAAATTTCCTGCTTTTGCATTTTCCCTTTCTGGCCACTGTCCACTAACCACTGTCCACTGACCACTAAATCTCTTATCTCATATATTCCGCTATCTCCCGAAATCGGATACCCCTTCTCCCTTACCATCTTCATCCCGCCAAACTCCTTGGGATTATGGCTGGCCGTAATTTGGATTCCGCCGTCAACGGGGAATGTAGCCGCGGCAAAATACAATTGGTCGGTAGAGACCAAGCCCACATCTAAAACATCCGCCCCGGCATCAGCCAAGCTTCTAACAACTGCCTCGGAAAACTCCTCGCCGGACAACCGCATATCGTGCCCCACAACGATAGTCATTTTTCGTGTTAATCCGTTTGCTTCCGATCCGTGCTGATCCGTTTGCAGTAACTTAATATAAGCCTGGGCGATTTTATACACCAAATCCGCATCTATTTGGTCTGGATAAACTCCGCGGATATCGTAAGCTTTAAATATTGATTGATCGATTTTTTCCATAAGCATATTTTAGCATAAAAACAGGGCGATGCGTAAGTTCTACGCATCACCCTAAAGCTGTTCAGGCGCCATTGCTAGCGCTATCAGACCGGAACTCCGACTGCCGGAAGCTTGGGGAGAAACAATCTATACTCCCAAAGCTGCCCATTGTACATGGCGGTGGTCGCCTTGCCCGCAACGGTAAACTCGAGCAAAACGCAAACATCCTCTCCGCATTTGTGTGCGCTCACCATCTTGATGTTCGGGCATGCGACCGCCGACATCTGAAGTTGGGCAACAAAAGCGGCCCGAGGATCCCCAGCCTCTTCCACCAAGCGCCAGTTGACCTGACTGGATAATTCAATGAAGTATCGCTTGGCTTCGGATTGGAGGAATGCCGATCGAACATTCATTCGACACGGTTCGTTCGGTTTGACTTCGGCTGTCAACTTCCTGGGTTCGGTGTGATGTTTGTTTACACCAGAGCGTCCGGAAGAAAACCGGCTCGCGTTCCACGTACCTACAACGTTCTGATTCAATTTGGTTCCTCCTGCAAAAAATAAAAGCAACGCCTTAAAATAATCCTCTTAGCGCCGCTTCTTAAGGAAAATAGTACACCTTAAATTTGAAAAAGTCAATGTTTTGTTTACGCAAAATAAAAAATACTGAGGGTATGGCGCGCAGATGGGATTCTCTGCGCGCCTGGAACAAACGAAGCTGCAAGGCGAGTTACCAAGTGCGGATGATGTCCTTCTGGAGCCGCCGGCATCCTGCCGGTATAAGGACAGAGAACCAAAGGACGCCTTGGCTTTCCTGTTTACGGAACGGGTGGGGGCGCAAAAATTTCAAATGCGCCGGCGCGCAGGTCGCTAAAGCTGCGCCTGATGTCGCCAGAGCTTTCCTGCCCGCCTTGCGGATGCGAATTGCGGCAATTCCAAGTTTCGGGTGGAATTGATCCAAACCAGCCCGCTTGATTAGTGCCTGAATTAAAGCAATCGCTATGGGATCGGCACTTTCGTACTTGACCACCCTGTTTTGTGGCAAGACTATCACCTTTCCTTTTCGAGAAATTCTTACTACCTGGTAGCTCTGCTTTTTACTCACTAATAGTCCTCCTGAAAACTAGACTTCTGCTACAATTACTAAAATAAAGAGTATACACCAAAACATAGTTTGTCAAACCCTTGGCTAAATCCCCCATCTGATTTATACTACTCTCGATGTGTTTCGCTATTCTCTAACCACCAATCACTATTCACTAACATTATGTCCTTCCAAATCGGCATAGCTTGAACTCTATGCCATATTTTTCCGCAGATACCCCGGTAAAACTAATTCCTTTCCATTTTGTCATTGAATTACCGCCTCCCCGACATGAACGGGTAATTGTGAGCCGTAGCGCCCAAGGAAGGATACTTCACTCTATCCCGCCAGCACCGGCGCTCCCATAAAAAACAGACCCCTGTTAAGGGGGTCCGCGTTTTCGCCTATTCCAGATTTCTCTGAAACCATTTCTCCGCCAAAAAGGACGGGCCTTCGACGAAAAACTATACAATAAGACTACCATAACCCGCCAAAATTTCAAAGTGACTTTAACTACTTCTTTGCCCCTAACCTACACGCAAATCGCTGCGTAAATTTGCCGATGGCTCCAGATGTCGGTTCGGGCAGGAAACGCTTGAAATTGCTTGTAGGGTCTTTGCTTGGGAGCCATTATAACAACTCTTCGTTCCTGGAAATAGGGTTTGTGACCTCGTTGCCGGTTAAATTAGAGTGCATAATCATTCACCAAGTTGTTTTTTTGAATTTGATTAGTGCATCCCTTGCGCCAGTTGAGTATAACTCAGCCTTTTTTTGTGGTCTAAGGGTTTAGGCTTAAGGATATACTCGTCAAAGGCCATTCCATCGGCTTCTTGTTCTTTGAGATCAACAAAGACTAACTTTGACCTATCCATTTCGAATGGTGCTATGCCATAGCCAGTAAGTCCTAATATATCATCTTTGATTAATTCGCTGAATATGATTCTGGCGAGATATGGTGCATCGTCCCAGCGGTCTTTACCGCGGATTAGTGCTTGCCTGATTATTTCACGCATATTACTGCCTCGCCAATGTGTATAAAAATAGACTTTTCCTTCCACTCCTTCATCTTCGTATATGAGACAGATATTCCCTTTGTCACCCTTTTTTTTGACTACTTTTTTTACGCTCTTTTTTTGCATAGTATTATTGATTAATGCTTAATAAATTAATTAAAGCTTACAACTGTTGTAGGGCTTACCTTATGCCGCTGTCGTAAGTAATTGTAACCTGGCTGAATATATTCGTGTTCACTATCACGGTTTGCTGTACGCCCCGGGGATAAACTTGAACGCTTACCGGCACCAACAGATACGTACCCGGCTTTAAAGCCTGTTTGAACGTGCCGTCAGTTTGGGAAGTAAAGCGGGTAATTTCTTTTTGCCCATCAGCGGTTTTAACTATTACAGTTGCCTGATAAGGCTTGTCTGCACAGTTAGGATCTGGCGGTATTCGCTCAACTGGGCAAGTCGGGCCTAAGGTAATTTTTCCCTCTATGCCGCTGGTTAGAGTTGGGCAGGCAGGGATTTTGCAGTTAGGTCCTTGTGCAGTTACAAAGCTACCGTCAGGACACGCCAGGGCAATTTGCGGGCAGATTGTGCCAGCAGGCGGAGAAATAGGAGTAGTCGTAGCTTTCGGTTCAGGACAGGCCGCAAACTCACAATTAGGACCGCTGCGGCCAACATAAGAACCGTCCGGGCACTGTTTGGCTTCCAGGGTGCAGGCTACTGGCTTTGCCGGGGGAGCTTGATTGACAACAGTACTCTGACAGCCTGCGGACAGGGAGAATATGGCGGCTAAAATAACAATAATTTTTTTCATGAATTAAAGTTTTCTTTATGGCTTTTGTATTTTTAGAATGTTCGGTTGCATTTTCCACCGTCCAGTAGTTCGGTCATAATCAGCCAAACTTTCTCCCCGGATATCGCCATCATCATAAAAATCATTTCGGCTTAAGTTGGTAATTTGCGATTGGGTTGTCTTGGTGATCCGGCCTTCTACCGTAAATTCAAAACTAACTTGATGCCCAAAAAGTTTTATACTTATTTCGGGTTTAAGATGCAGCTCTGCGTTTTCCAGAATCACCCCGGAACTTTCCTTTTTAATATCTATAGAGGCAAAATCTTCCGGCCTGAGCCCATAAATGACAGCAAGCTGTTCCTGGATATCCGCTATAGTAAATTCCCTAGTTTCTCGCACCTCATAGTAAAATTGCTCNNCTTGCTGGATATTCTTTGGGCATATATTAATTTAAATTCTCCATTTTTAAAAGAGTTTCTTATATTATATACCTTTCTAGTTCTATCGTCCTACCCACCTGCGGATCGCAGTATAGCAGGTGTATAATCAAATAAGAGCGCCTGAATGGCAATGACCATCTTGAGTGCCTTTTTGTAAAATATTGAAATAAAAAATGCTAAAAAGAAGTGAAAGGGGAAAACGGGTGGAAAATGTGGGGACAAAATAGGCACTTGATTCTTGGCTCAAAAGGTCTACAATATAGGTGTATAGTTAAGCTCGAAAGTAAAGAGCCATCTTATAGGAGTTCCTCCAACGGATGACTTCTAGGGATAGCTTTTTATTTTTTTGGAAGAGCATTGACGCACCCTCTTATTCATGCTATATTTATCTGTTTATATAAAAAATTCTAAATTTTGGAAACAATAAAAATTAATTAACCTATATGATAAAAAAATTCTCAATGTTTTTTGGAACAGCAGTCTTGGCCGCAGGCTTGCTGCTCAGCAGTCATCTGGCCCAGGCAGCTGCAAATTATACGCAAACAATTATTCTAAATCCCGGCTGGAACATTGTATCAACTCCGCGAGTATTGGATAGCCACGCTTTCAGCTCACCTGGTACCGACTATGCTATTTATGTACTTAACCCAGCCAGCGTTTCCGGATGGTCTACGATGGCGGATTTAGGGCAAACAGAATTTACTCCGCTCTACGGCTATTTTATAAAAAACACCACTTCTGCTAATCAAACCCTGACTTTTAGTTACACGCAAAACTTAGATCCGAACCAGCGCCTGTTTACCAGAAATTTTCCCGCCACAGGATGGTACTCCATTGGTTTTGCTAATGCGGATTATTTAACGCCAAAATGTTTTCCAAACAGCAAGGGCAATAATAATATTCAGGCTCTCCAGTCTTTAACAAACGATTATGATTATTTGGTGGATATGAGCCCGCTAGCTGAGTCCGCTTTGGACAGCTTAAGTATTTCCGGTAATTGGGCAACTAAAGCGCCGCAAGATATTAGTTCTTTAAATAATTTTAGCGAATTAAAAGGCTACGCCATATATATTAATCAGGCCAGTTCTAATATTATTGGCTCCCAAAATATTGATCAGGTCGTAGACTGTTCGCAAGCGCCTTTCCCTCCGTCTTCCGGTCTTCATTCGGTTGGAACCAATGTTGTTGACTCCGCCGGCACGCTTTACATGATTGCTCCTGACGGTACTCGCCGTCCTTATTCTTCCGCTGCCTCTTTCCTTTCTTACGGCTTCAACTTTTATAGCCAGGTGATTTCCGCAAGTACGGAAGATTTGGCTTTGCCTGTTGGTTTGTTTATCCCGCCGCAAGACGGAAGTATTATTTGTCCATCCACAGTTCTTGATAATGGTACCTGCTTCTTCANNATGCAGGTTTAATTGCCGGGTTAGGTTTTAATCTTAGCAACGCTCTAGTTTCAGACACTTCCTGGATGAGCACCACTACCCCAATCACTGATCTTATTTCAGCGCATCGTCCTGGTGTTTTAATCAACAACAATGGCACTGTCCAGTTAGTTGGGGCAAATGGTCTTTTAGGCATTCCGGATTTGGCCACTTTCAATAGTTGGGGTTTTACCTTTTCTCATGTCGTCCCGGCTAACGCAGCCGACAAAGATATGTCGCAGACCGGTGTCGTAGCAATTCGCACACCCGGCCAGCTTAATCCCACAGCAGTTGTCGGAGGTACTATATCTGTTCAACAGGATCCGGCCTTTACTGCCACCCATTTTATTGCCAACCAGTCCCAGGTAGTTTTGGGTCAGTGGACGATGAAGGCTAATGGTGAAGACATCAAAGCACAACAGCTAAAAATTACTTTAAACTATACTACCACTTCCGGCAATCCTAACCAGGCAGAAGGATTTAATAACTTAGCCCTCTTTGTAAATGGTGCGCAAGTTGGGTTGACTCTGAGCGCTTTGTACACTTCTCCTTGTAGTGCGAATATCTGTAGCTATACTTTCGGTTCCTCAAACCTATTTAATATACCAGCCGGTACAACCGTGACCGTGGCGGTAAAAGGCGATAGTTCCTTAATCAACGGTACCTCTGTTACTGCGGTGCGGACCGATTTAGTTACACCGGCTAATACTTTTCAGGGAGCAACCTCTCAGTTCCTTTCTCCGAATACCGAGCAGGTTTATACTGGAACTACTTTATCAACAGTTTCTGCAACAGCAGCTTTAGCTAAGAATGCTGCCTACGCCAATCAGAATGTAAACTCAAACACACAAAAACAAAAGATCGGCTCCTATGTTATTCAGGCTTCTAGTGTCGATGGCGTGCGGGTTTCCAACTTAGTCGTGGGCTTTAACGGCACTACCTTACCAATGACCAGCCTGGCGAATGTGTATGTTGTGACCCCGGATATGCCCAGCGGTTCAACTCCAGTCGCGCCTCCGACGTTAAATTCCGGGACCAATAATTTTATAACGAACTTTACTGTTCCTGCTAACCAGACAGTTACTGTGGATGTCTATGCCGACGTTGGTAGTGTTACTGGCACGGCTTCCATAGTTACCACGATGATGGGCCAAGGTAACGGCGTATCTAGCAATCAGGCAGTCTATCTGAACAGCTTGGGTAGTTCCTCTGGTGTGGCTGTAGCCGGCCAGACCATTACGGTTGGCAACAGTTCCTTGCAAAGCGCGGCTTTTAACACGGGCGCTTCTCCAGTACCCCAGTTCGTAATCGGTGGCTCGCAAAATCAGCCGGCCGCTACATATACTTTTGTAGCCAGCAGCTTTGGTGGCGCGAATATTACAGAGTTGGGTTTTACTGTCACCAATAGCGCAATTACCTCGGTCAAGGTCGGCGGCAATACTTCCCCCGTAGTTTCCGGTAAAGTTCTAATCACCGGTTTAAGTCTGGCTGTCCCAGTCGGCAACTCCGGGCTTGATGTTCCTGTAACCGTTAATTATGCCTCAACAGGCACTAACGGTGTAGCTGATGCCACCTCGCTTTTAACCCTTGCCCACATTAAATACATTGCCGGTGGTTCAACAGTTACCAATGGTACGGCCGGATGGGGCGATACCACAACAGGCATAATTGGAACTGGCATTTTGGCCAACCCTATGTACTTGGCAGGTACCGCTCCTACTGTAACTATTGCGGGGAGTGGTAACGTATTGGTCACCGGCAATCCGATAATTGGTTCTATTACTATAACTGCAAACGCCGCTGGCGATTTAACTTTAACCCATTTACCTCTTTCGTTTACTGGTTCAGGCGGTGTTACGTTTAACGGCAATCAAGTAAGCGTAATCGATCATGCTACCGGCAATGTAGCAGGTGTTTCAACTATCATTACTGGTATTGCCCCTGTAATCCTGACAAGCCATAACAACATTTCTGCCGGTCAATCCGTAACTTATGACATTGAACCGACTATAACGGTTTCCGGCGCTTCTCAGTCCATGTCTATGGGTCTTGGCGACATCGCTGACTTTTCTTTCACTGATGTTAACGGTCTGGGTTCTCCTACTCTAATTGGCCAAATCGGAGGCGTTTCCTATATTGCCAATTACCCGACTAGCCAGGTTTCCATCCATAACTAATTGATAACCGAAATTAATTTATGAGAACTGTTAAAACAACTTTAATTGCCGTATCAGCCGTTTGTCTTACGTTCACGATCGCAATTTTGTTGAATGCAAATTCTGCTCGGGCCGCAGGCATTCCGCCGTTCCCTATGGCGTTTTGGGGTAACGTAACAGTTGACGGTAGTCCGGCACCTGTCGGAACTGTCGTTAGCGCTTATTACGGAAGCACTTTGGCCGGACAGGCAACTACCACAGAGGCGGGGGTTTACGGCTATAGCGATCCAACTAAGCAAAAATTATTAGTAGGGCAAGGAACTGGCACGATAACCTTTGAATTTCAATTAGCAGCTTACAATAATAATGTCGTAACAACAGGGTCAAGCACTCAAACTTTTTTATCATTTGAAACTGGCCAAACTATAAACCAAGACCTTAATTTTACTTTACCTCCGCCTATCTGTGGCCCTGGGTGCGGTTTCGGCGGCGGCGGTAGCGGAGCCTATTATACCTTAACATTATCTAAAAACGGCAGTGGATCAGGAAGCATAACCAGCACTCCGGCTGGTATAGACTGCGGTTCTAGTTGTAGCGGTTCTTTTGCCTCCGGTACCTCCGTGACTTTAACGGCTGTGGCAGATACCGGTTCTGTTTTTACCAGTTGGAATTTGGACAGTTGCCCAGGCACT
>PLYC01000003.1 GCA_003151625.1 Candidatus Doudnabacteria bacterium | reverse complement strand
CATATTGCTTGCACTTTTGATTTAGCAGGGCCGACTTTCCGCCATGAGCAATACAAAGAATATAAAGCCACGCGCGTTAAAGCCGACCAGGCGCTTTACGACCAAATTCCGCGCGTAAAAGAAGTGGTGCGCGCATTGAACATCCCAATTTTTGAAAAGCAGGGCTTTGAGGCGGACGATTTGTTGGGCACGCTGGCCAAGCATTTGCACGAGAAGTATCCGGACGCGGAAATTATTATTGCCACCGGAGACTTGGATACTTTGCAATTGGTTAACCATAATATAAAAGTTTATACGCTCAAGCAGGGCATTACGGACACAACTATTTACGATGCCAAAGCCGTGCGGGCGCGTTATGGTTTGAGCCCGGACCAAATGGTAGACTACAGGGCGTTAAAGGGCGACCCCAGCGACAACATTCCGGGAGTAAAAGGCATTGGGGAAAAAGGCGCCATTGAGCTCATTAAGGAATTTAAATCCATAGACGCTTTGTATAAGGCCATTCACGCGGGCAAAACCGGCAATAAAATAAAGCCGCGGGTTTTGGAATTATTAAAAGCGCAGGAAGAAGGCGCGAGGATGTCTTACGATGTATCCACGATTGATTGCAAAGTGCCGGTAAAGATTGAAGTTCCCAAATACGAACTGGACGCGCCTCATTTACAGCAGACGGTGAAGCTATTTCAGGAACTTGAATTTAGGTCGCTTTTGAATAAATTGCCGAAGCCGGAAGTTAAGGTTGAAAAGTCCGATGACGGAACAATATTAGAACCTGAAAAACCCAAGCAGGTGAAAAATTTTAAGCAGGATTATGAATTCGTGGACACGGAAAGCAAACTGGAAAAAATGCTTAAAGAAATATCGGACGCCGAAGAATTATCCATAGATACCGAAACCACAAGTTTAAGTCCCGTAGATGCCGCGCTGGTTGGCATTGGTTTTGCGGCTTCAATCGGCAAAGGGTATTATGTGCCCGCGGCTTTGGCCTTATCATCGGCGGAATTAAAAAAGCTGCTAGAAAAGCACAGCGTAAAAAAAATCGGCCATAATTTAAAATATGATTTGCAAATTTTGCAGCCTATTGGTTTGGGCTTTCGTCCGGATTTTGACACTATGGTCGCGTCTTACCTTTTAAACGCCGGTACCAGAGCGCACGGTTTGGACGGTTTGGCTTTTTCCGAACTGGGCTACCAGATGCAGCCAATTACAGATTTAATCGGCAAGGGCAAAACCCAGACCACTATGGATAAAGTGGATCCAGAGAAAGTCAGCTGGTACTGCTGTGAAGATGTGGACATGACCTTGAGGCTCAAGGAAATTTTTGCGCCCCAACTAAAAACAGAAGGGCTGGAAAAAGTTTTCAGCCAAATAGAAATGCCTCTTATAGAGGTTTTGGCCAGCGTGGAATTAAACGGCATAAAATTAGACGTAAAACTGCTCAAGAAGCTTTCTGCGGAAGCGGAAATTGATATTAAGGATTTGGAAGAGAAGATTTATAAACTTACAGGACACGAATTTAACATTAACTCCCCAAAGCAGCTTAAGGAAATTTTGTTCGACAAAATGAAGCTGGAGCCGGTGGAGAACAAGAAAAACAAGTCCGGCCTGTCCACGGCCGCCGGAGAACTGGAGAAAATGAAGGGGCAGCATGCCGTAATAGAAAAGCTGCTGCAGTATCGTGAACTAACCAAATTACAGTCCACATACTTACTAACACTTCCCGAATTAGTTAGCAAAAAATCAGGCAGATTGCATACCAGCTACAACCAGACCATTGCGGCTACCGGCCGGCTGTCATCCATTGACCCCAATTTACAAAACATTCCCGTGCGCGGTGAAGGTTTGGGCAGTAAGGTGCGTAATGCTTTTGTGGCTGAAAAAGGTTTTAAACTTTTGTCTATAGATTATTCCCAAATTGAACTCCGCATTGTGGCGCATTTGGCGCAGGATAAAAAGATGATAGAAGTTTTTAAGCGCGGCGAAGACATCCACACCAAANNTTTGGCGTGGCCAAAGACCATGTTACTAAAGATATGCGGCGCGATGCCAAAACTATCAACTTTGGCATACTTTATGGGCTTTCCAGTTTTGGGTTATCGTCCCGCATTGGCGAAGTCTCCAGGGCCGATGCCAAAGAATTCATAAAAAAGTATTTTGAAGCCTACCCCGGAGTTGAGCAATATATAGAGCAAATAAAATTGCAGGTTAACCAGGAGAGTTTTGTACGCAATGAGCTGGGAAGGATTCGTAAATTCCCTGAAATAAAATCCTCGCAATTTTTTATTCGTGCCGCGGCAGAACGGGCAGCGGTAAATTTTCCTATACAAAGTTTGGCGGCAGATGTCATAAAAGTTGCAATGATAAACATTTTTAAAGAAATTCAGGATAAACCGGAAGAAATAAAAATGCTCCTGCAAGTGCACGACGAACTGGTTTTTGAAGTGGAAGAGGACAAGGTGGAGAAATGGGCAAAAAAGTTGGTGCCCCTAATGGAAGATGCTATCAAAATTTCCGTACCTGTCAGGGCCGAGGCCAAGGTTGGCGATAATTGGGGAGAGATGGAGCCGTTAAAGATTTAAAATTTATGGAGCATCAAGATCAGAAAAAATCCGCAATAGACGTGGGCGAAGTGCCCACTAACCGGTTGGAGGCTTTGGTGGACGGGGTGTTTGCCATTGCCATGACGCTGTTGGTGTTGAGCATTCGGATTCCGGATTTGGCGAATCCGACGGCTGGGGATTTGTTTTCGCAGTTGGTGGTTTTGTGGCCGACGATACTAAGCTTTATTATCAGCTTTATAATTTTGGGAATGTTTTGGGTGGCGCACCATACGGAATTTAGGTTTATTAAAAAACTCGATCACAAATTAATTTGGCTTAACATCTTTTATTTATTATTTGTGTCCCTCCTGCCGTTTTCCGCGGAATTGCTCGGCCGCTATCCTTACAACCAAGCCGCGGTAATTGTTTACGGCATTCATTTAATGCTAATGGTTTTAATTCATTACTTTATGTGGCAGCATGCCAGCCACCACAAGGATTTAGTGGTGGAAGATTTAGACCCAAGAATTAATAAATTGGCGGACAGGTTAAGCTATGTCGGGGTGAGTTCGTATGTTCTTGCCATTGCGCTTTCGTTTTGGCGCATTGAAGCCGCGCTTATAATTTACCTTCTTGTGCCTTTACCTTATATTTTTGGCTGGATATACCGGCTCGTGTAAATAAAAAATCCTCCCTGAGTATTAGGGAGGATTTTTTGAAACATCTTAAATTTATTTTTCCACATTCAATGTCGCTGCGGCGCCGCCGTCGCAGGTAACGTTGGAAAGCGATAGGTCAGCGCTGTCCTTAGTTACCGTGGCTGGGTAGACCAGGGCGTAATCATAACCGGCAATCCTGAAAGTCTGGCCATTGGCTTTTATGGTATGGGCTCCGGGGTCGCGGTTATCAAGCATAACGGGGGAACCCTTGGCCACGGAAATTTCTCCCGGTGTGCCATGGCACTTGCTGAACTGGATGCGGTATTTGTAAGTCTTAATAGCCGTGCCGTAATCCAGTTTTTTAGTGCCGGTCGAACCGGTGGAAGTGGCTTCTGGCTGTGTTTGTGTTTGGCTCTGAGTATTTGTCTGGCTGGTTTGCGGGCTTTTTTTGCTGAAAAAGAACACAAAAATCAACACCAATATAACTACACCTATTGCCCAGCCAATATATTGTTTATCCTTACTAGTCATAATATATGTATTATTTAATTATTAGGTCCGAATATCCCCTTTAGCCCGGGATTTCAAGACAAAGGTTTATACTTATTAATTTTTTTGTACTCCGGCGTTTAGACGGATATAAGCCCTCATTTATTTAATCGTATTACATTAAGCGTTGTTTCGCAAAAAATGTTATCCACAAGAGGGGATTTGACAGCAGGTGAACGAGCGTTTACTATATAAATATCATTGCTAATAAACTGATTTTACT
>PLYC01000001.1 GCA_003151625.1 Candidatus Doudnabacteria bacterium | reverse complement strand
TTGGTTTCGTCCGTTGCCAAGCCAAACATTAACCCTTGGTCACCGGCGCCCAAGTGCTCCAAATCTTCTTTTACAATTTGCCCGCCTTTATTTTTAACAAAGCTATCAACTCCCATGGCAATGTCGCTGGATTGTTCCTTGATAGCGACCATAAGCCCGGAGGTTTCCCACTGGAAACCGTATTCGGCATTGGTATAGCCAATATCTTTAATAACCCCGCGGGCGATTTTTGGAATGTCAACGTAAGTGCTTGTAGTAACTTCCCCTGCCACCACGCACAAGCCGTTGGTCAGCAAAGTTTCCACCGCCACGCGGCCGCGCGGATCTTCTTTTAAAATCGCGTCCAAAACGGCGTCCGAAATCTGGTCAGCCNNTTCGGTTACGGACTCGGAAGTAAACAATTTTATATGATTATTATTTTTGGCCATAAAAAAATCCCTCTCTGTAAGGGTTAGATTTAAAGTCATCTTTCCCGTTACGGGCTAGAATTAGCACCTGTCCTTTTTGGGATGGTTGCTGGCAGGTCATCGGGCTAGGTCCCTAACTGCACTCTTGATAAATATTTAATTGTTAAAACGATTATACTCCTAATTCCAGAATCCGTCAAATTTTATCCAAAACCTGCTAAATGCGTACCTATAGGCTTACCACGGATCCCCGTGCCTGCAGGATCAACATCCACCCATTTCCCGTTTACATTAACTTTCAGGTACTGATGTATGAACATATTTACAAACACATGCTTGACCTGAATGTCTTCGGATCTAAAATATTTACTGTTAACCAAAAGTGCTGCCATTAAATAATTAATGGCCGTGCAGTAAATAAACTCTTTCGTCTCCCAAATCTCACTTAGGTCGCTGACAAACGCCCGGTGCATTTTAAACGCTGCCTGAAAGCGCGTATGGTTCCACTGGCTCTGGTTTTTGTCCATGACCAATTCATACGCTGCTTCCAAATACGAGCGCTGGTCCGTGGCGCGAACTTCCAAATCCGCAATCGCAGCTTTAATTTCCTCGGGTATCCGCTTAGCCGGGCTGAATCCACCAAATTCCATAAAAGGAACTACCAAGCGCGAAATAAAAAATACCAATAATGAATAGGCGCAAAGAATTACAAACAGCCAATAAAATAAATTCATGTAACTATTATAGCATTAAAAGGGTTGATTTTTTGCCCTAAAAAAGTTAAAATGAGCACTGAAAGTATAAGGACTAAAAGGGTTCCCAAAAATAAGGAGCGCAGCCCCACCAATGCNNAACACCTCCCATATGGGAGGTGTTTTTTATAATCGATTTTAAGCGATCAAAGACGCGCAATGCGCGCAGCGTTTAGCCGCACTCGGGATCTCACTTAAGCATTCCGGACACTTTTTAACATTAGTTTCCGGTGTGGGTTGTTTTTTAATGCGCGACAACAATGCGTTCATGGGTAAGACCACAAAAAAGTAAACTGCGGCGGCTACAAGCAGGAATGAAATTAACGCGTTAAAAAAATCCCCGTACATGAATCTACTGCCGTTGAGCGTAAACGCCAAACCGGAAAAGTCCGGCACTCTGGCAATAGCTGCAATAAGGGGCGTGACTAAATCTTTGACCAAGGCTGTAGTCACAGTGCCGAAAGCTGCTCCAATAACAACGCCGACTGCCAAATCTACCACATTTCCGCGTAAGACAAAATCCTTAAAACCTTTGAGCACGGTTTATAGTTATAGTTTAATTTAACCGATTACGCCTGCGGCCTTAACTTTACCGCTTCCTTAAAGGCTTCTCCTGCCTTGAATTTCGGCGTATTGAGTTCGGGGATGGTTATCTTCTGGGAAGGATTTCTGGGGTTAACGCCGATTCTGGAAGCTCGGTGCGATACCGAGAATTGCCCAAAACCCGAAATATTGACTTTATCCCCTCCCCTGAGCTGTTCGTAGATCATTTGGATCAGGGTATTAACGAATCTTTCGGCCTCACTGTGGGTAATGCTTAATTTTGCCGCTAATTGTTCCGTGAGCTGGAGCTTATTCATATATAGATTTCCTTTTTTATCCGCCGAACCCGGGATTAAATCCGGGGGAAAGCGGACATTTTGATTAATTTTTGCTTATGAATCATTCTTTATACGAATGATGGCTTAAGAATGGTGCAAAGCTATAACTTAATTATAGCGTACTTAAGCAAGGTTCTCCAAAAGTGGAAAACTCCGCGCCATTTTGCGCCTTCAAAAAATTAATCGCATAGCTTTAGCTTTTGTTTCCGCGCTTTTAGGCGGTTTCCTTCAAACCTAACTCTTTATATAAAGTGCCCAAAACACCATTCACAAATTTGCCAGAAGATTCCCCGCCAAAGGTCTTGCCCAATTCCACGGCCTCGTTAATTACCACTTTTGGCGGCACCTGTANNATCGCGTCAATGTCGGCCAAATTCTTTTCCACGCCCTCGGCCAGCTCAAAAATAAAGCCGGTGTCTTCCTTGGCTCCGGCAAATTCTTTTATATGATTATTTAAAATAGGCCCCAACTCTTCTTTGCGCCCGTTAAAATCCCATTCAAACAGGGATTGCATTGCTATTGTTCTCGATAAATGCCTATTTGCCATAAAAAAATTTCCAATTAACAATTTTCAATTTTCATTGAATTATCAATGTCTCAATGTTGAAAATTGATACTTTGATACATTTATTGAAAATTGTAAATTAAAAATTGAAAATTAATTTCACCTACTTCGTTACTTTTCTGCCTTTATAAAAGCCGCAGTTCTTGCAAGGCAAATGAGGCATGGTCGGCTGGCCGCAGTTCTTGCACTTGGCAAAAGATGTCTTCTTCAGAGCATGATGGCTCCTGCGCTGATTACGGCCTGACCGTGTCTTATGTTTCTTTGGAACGCCCATAGGAAATTTGGTTTAAAAATTTAGGATCGCTGATTAACTCACAAATTATAGCTAAGATGGTCCTTTCCGTCAACCCATATAGCCCAAAAGCCTTTACAAAACCAAAGATTTATGGTATTCTAACGCGTACCATCATCTATTGCATGGAACCAAAAGGAGGTCACTCGATGTTTGTGAATTTCTACTGCCCGACCCAGAACCGTCCGGTAACAGGCGCAAA
>PLYC01000023.1:50428-50787 GCA_003151625.1 Candidatus Doudnabacteria bacterium | reverse complement strand
TAAAGTCCTTTTGCTCGGGAACAATTTTTGAGCGTACCGAGAGAATAAGAGGTTGCTAACTCTGTGCCAGCAGCAGCGGTAATACAGAGACCTCAAGCGTTATCCGGAATCATTGGGCGTAAAGCGTACCGATAGGTGGTTTACAAAGTCAGAGGTGAAATCTCAAGGCTCAACCTTGAGTCTGTCCTTTGATACTTGTAAACTAGAGGGGCAAAGAGGAAGCTGGAACGAACGGTGTAGTAGTGAAATGCGTTGATATCGTTCGGAACACCAATAGCGTAGGCAAGCTTCTGGGTGCCACCTGACACTGCTAGGACGAAAGCGTGGGGAGCGAATGGGATTAGATACCCCAGTAGTCC
>PLYC01000023.1:0-50405 GCA_003151625.1 Candidatus Doudnabacteria bacterium | reverse complement strand
GAACCTTACCAAGGCTTGACATATACCTGCAATCCCCAGAAATGGGGCCGCCTTCGAGGGTGGTATACAGGTGCTGCACGGTTGTCGTCAGCTCGTGCCGTGAGGTGTTCACTTAAGTGTGAAAACGAGCGCAACCCCTACGGTGAGTTACAAGTGTCTCACAGAACTGCCCGCGTTTAAGCGGGAGGAAGGTGGGGATGACGTCAAATCAGCGTGGCTCTTACGNNGAAGCCGGAATCGCTAGTAACCGTAAATCAGCCTCGTTACGGTGAATACGTTCTCAGGTTTTGTACACACCGCCCGTCAAGCCATGGAAGTGGGAAGCGGCTAAAGTTCACCGTAAGGTGGCCTAAGCCGAAGCTCATAACTGGGGCTAAGTCGTAACAAGGCATCGGTAGCGGAAGCTGTCGATGGATCACCTCCTTTCTAAGGAATAAAATATATGACCTGATACCTTTTCGAAGGTGCCTGTTGTCATACATTCCATAGGTCGTCGTTAATTTTTTCGAAAATTAGCGCTTCTTGAATCAACTTTTGATGTAAGCATTGGTGTTGTACCTTCTAATCACTATTTAGCCGTTAAAGGTTAAAATGTATGTAAAAAATCGCCCCATGGGCGGTTTTTTTGTTGGAATGAAGAGATTATCGCTGGACGAGACACATCCTGCGACAATTTTTCTAAATTAACGCACCTCATGCCGGCCAATGCATAATGGTATTCCTACAGGAAAGTTATAGTAATATTTGACAGATTATTTTTTTTACCATATACTTTACTTAGTAAACTTTTTATCAAGTAAAGTATATGCAATCCAGCCAAGAATTAGCTTTTGAGCTGCAAAACGTTGTTGGTCAGCTAAAAAGGTCAAATACGTTAAAGCACGACTGTTCAAATTTAAAGGGTGCCGAAAAGCACGTCCTGTTTTTGATTTACGAACTAAAGAGTGGCCAGCCGATTACGATATCGGAAATCGCCAACAAGATCGGTGTCACTCTGGCGGCGGTTACCCACCAAATAAATACCCTGGAAAAACAGGATTTAGTAAAGCGCCTATCTGACAGCGGTGATAGAAGGGTCGTCCTTATTGAGCTGACTAAAAAAGGGCGTGAGCAAGTAGTGGCATTAAAAAAAGAATTTGCCAAAAAAACCCAAATCCTTGCTGAATTTCTGGGAGAAAAGGACACGAAGGAACTGATTCGTTTGGTTAAAAAAATGTCCGAGTTTCGAGGATTTACTAAATAACCGTTATGCTTAAACTTTTTAAATACTTAAAACCGTACACTCTCCAGATGATAGCGCTGATCGCGCTGGTTTTTGGCACAGTCGCGGCAACGCTTGAGTTGCCGGACTATATGGCCGCGATTATCAACGACGGCATTGCCAAGTCGGACACCGGCTTAATCTTTCACAACGGACTTTTGATGCTCCTGATAGCTTTGGGCGGCGCCGTCTGTACGGTCGGAGTCGGCTTCCTGGCTTCAAAAATTGCCACCGGTTTTAGCCGGGACATTAGAAACAAAGTATTTTCCCGAGTGGAAAGCTTTTCGCTGGTTGAGATAAATAAATTTTCAACCGCTTCGCTAATAACCCGTTCAACCAATGATATTCAACAAATCCAAACGGTAATGGTTTTGCTTCTTAGAATGGTACTGCAGGCTCCAATTATGGGAATTTGGGCTATCTTCAAGGCTTATCATCTGGCTTCGTCACTTTCGTGGATTATTGCTCTCGCTGTCGCTATTTTGCTCGGGATAATTTTTGTAATGTTTGCCGTTGCTCTGCCTAAATTTAAGATTTTACAAAAGCTGGTAGACCGACTCAACCTGGTAACCAGGGAAAACTTGACCGGTTTGCGCGTCATCCGCGCTTTTAACAACGAAAAGCTTGAACAGGCAAAATTTGAAAAAGCTAATGTTGATTTGACGGCAACCAATCTTTTTGTAAACCGGCTGATGGTGGTTATGCAGCCGGTGATGATGTTGATTTTAAACCTGACCTCGGTACTAATTGTCTGGATGGGAGCGGGTTTGATTAATTCCGGCAATTTGGAAATCGGCAATATGATTGCGTTTATCCAATACGCAATGCAAATAATTATGTCATTCCTGATGATTTCCATTGTTTTTATTATGGTGCCGCGCGCTTCGGTTTCGGCAGAACGGATCAACGAAGTAATTGACACGGAGCCGATTATTAAAGATTCTAAAAACCCAATTTCTGCCAAGAATTTCCACGGCGGGGTGGTTGAATTTAAAAATGTCACTTTTTGTTATCCCGGCGCCGATACCCCGGTATTGGAAAATATTTCTTTTAAAGCCAGCCCCGGCGAGACAACGGCTTTTATTGGCTCAACCGGTTCGGGCAAATCGACTTTAATAAATTTAATTCCCAGGTTTTACGATGTCAGTTCCGGCGAAATTCTTCTTGATGGAGTTGATGTGCGCCAATACAAGTTAGAAGATCTTTATGCCAAGATAGGCTTTATACCGCAAAAGGGCGTTTTGTTTTCCGGAACGGTGGAATCAAATATTAAATACGGCGCGCCGGAGGCTAGCAACAGTGAAGTGAAAAAATCTGCCGAGACTTCACAAGCTGAAGAATTTATTAATAATCTTGAGGGTAAATTTAATGCGCCAATTGCCGAAGGCGGAGCTAATGTCTCCGGCGGACAGAAGCAGCGGCTTTCGATTGCGCGGGCGATTGTCAGAAAACCCGAGATCTACATTTTTGACGACAGTTTTTCGGCGCTTGATTTTAAAACGGACGCAATGCTTCGCCAGGCTCTGAAAGGCGAAACCCAAAATAAAACCGTTTTAATTGTGGCGCAGAGAATTTCCACTATTTTGTCGGCGGAAAAAATTATTGTCTTGGACGACGGCAAGATCGCAGGCGTTGGGATTCATCAACAGCTGCTCAAAGACTGCGACGTTTATCGCGAAATTGCTTACTCGCAACTTTCGGAGGACGAATTGGAAACTTACCAAATTGACGTTAATCGCGAGAAAGCCGAAATTGAAAGCAAAGAAAACCCATCCTTATTAGCGACGTAGAGCGAGTCCGGCCATTTATGGCCGAGCGAGCCGAGGAACTAATACAGGTTCAGAACCTTTATCCCAAAATCCAATATGAGCGAAGATCCTAAATTGCAATCAGCCAAGACCGGCGCAAACCAACCAAAATCGGCAATGCCAATGGGGCCCGGCGGGGCCGGGCGCGCCGCAATGGCGCTGGTTGAAAAGCCAAAAAACTTTTCAGCGACGATGAAAAAACTGGTTTCATATATGAAGCCGTTTTGGATTTCAATAATTTTTGTCTTTGTCTTTGCCATCGCCAGCACGGTTTTTGCCATCGCCAGCCCTAAAATTCTCGGCAATATGACCAATCAGGTTGTTAGTGATTTTATTGATATGAAATCGTACGACCAGATTATTGCCATTCTTCCCAAGACTTTTAAGATTGCACCCGGGACGACCGGCGCGCAGTTGCTTCAAAATGTGCCGCCCGCGAGGCTTGCGCAGATTTCTTCAAGTATTCTTGATCGCCTTAAAAGTTTGGATTTTTCGGTAAGACCGCAAATCAATTTTGGCAAGCTGAAGTATTTTGTTATTGAACTTTTGCTCCTTTACATTTTAAGCGCGCTTTTTAGCTACATTCAGGGCTGGATTATGACCGGCGTTTCGCAGAAAATTACCTATCAGTTCCGACGCGACATTTCGGAAAAAATTAACCGCCTGCCCTTGACATATTTTGACAAAAGAACTTTCGGCGAAACTTTGTCGCGGGTAACAAACGATGTTGATACCGTGAGCCAAACCCTAAACCAGAGCTTGACTCAAATTGTCACCTCAATCACGATGATTATCGGGATTGTGATTATGATGTTTACAATCTCCTGGCAAATGACGCTTGTTTCGTTGGTACTCGTTCCGCTTAGCTTTATCTTAATTGCGGTAATTATCAAAAAATCACAGCACTATTTTAAAGAACAGCAGGACTCCCTCGGTGAGCTTAACGGCCATATAGAAGAGATGTACGCCGGCCACAATGTTATGCGTGTTTTTAACGGGCAGCAGCGGTCAATCGAGAAATTTGAAAAGATTAACACAAAGCTTTTCAGCAGTGCCTGGATGTCGCAATTTTTGTCAGGATTAATGATGCCGATTATGACCTTCGTCGGCAATTTGGGTTTTGTGGGAGTTTCGGTGGTTGGCGGCTGGCTGGCGATTAAGGGCACAATACAGATTGGCGATATCCAGGCATTCATTCAATATGTCAACCAGTTTAATCAACCAATAGTCCAAACGGCGAGCATCGCTAATGTGATGCAGTCAACGGCCGCCGCCGCAGAACGCGTATTTGAATTTTTGGATGAGAAAGAAGAAAGCGCCGAAGATGAAAAAAATATCGTGCTTGAAGGCTCAAAGGGTGCGGTGGATTTCAACAAGGTAGTGTTTGGCTACAACCCGGACAAAATCATTATTAAGGACTTTAGCGCCGATATTAAACCGGGGCAAAGAATTGCTATTGTCGGTCCTACCGGTGCGGGCAAAACTACAATCGTAAATCTGCTAATGCGATTTTACGATGTTAATAAAGGCGCGATTAAGATTGATGGAGTTGACACCCGCGATATGAAGCGCGCGGAAGTCAGAAAATTATTTGGCATGGTGTTGCAGGACACTTGGCTGTTTAATGGAACGATCCGTGAAAATATTGCTTACGGCAAACCGGATGCAACTGATGAGGAAATAGTTGCCGCCGCCCAAGCCGCCCATGCCGATCACTTTATCCACGCGTTGCCCCAGGGCTATGGTTTGGAATTAAACGAAGAAGCGGATAATATTTCCCAAGGCGAGAAACAACTGCTGACAATTGCCAGAGCGATGTTGGCTAAGACCCCAATGTTGATTTTGGACGAGGCAACGAGCTCGGTTGACACGCGCACCGAACTGTTGATCCAAAAAGCCATGGAAAACCTGATGAAAGGCAAAACCAGCTTTGTTATTGCCCATCGTCTTTCAACCATTCGCGATGCCGACCTAATTTTAGTAATGAATGACGGCAATATTGTCGAGCAGGGAAATCATAAAGAGCTGCTTGCGAAAAACGGTTTTTACGCATCGTTATACAACAGCCAATTTGTTGCAGGCTCGGCTGAGTAAGCCTAACTTTTAAATTGAAAAATCTCTCGGTCTCATACCCGAGTGCGAAGCCAAAAATTTATTAATTAAAAATATTAATATGAATACAACACTAAAAATTAAAATCATTATCGGCAGTACCAGGAAGAACAGATTTAGCGAAAAACCTGCGCGCTATATTTTTGATGAACTCAAAAAGAAAGAGGGCGTGGAAGCGAAACTTCTTGACCTGCGCGATTTCCCGATGCCATTTTTTGACGAGCCGATGTCTCCGGCTATGGCCAAAGAAAACTATTCAAATGAGGTCGTTAAAAGATGGGCGGCAAAAATTAAAGACGGTGATGCTTTTATTATAGTGGCTCCGGAATATAACCACGGTTATCCGGGAGTATTAAAAAATGCTTTAGACTCCATTTTTCCTGAATGGGGCAACAAACCCGTTGGCTTTATGAGCTTCGGTAATGCCGGAGGCGCCCGCTCCATTGAACAATTGCGCCAAGTAGTCATTGAGTTGCAAATGCATCCGATCAAGAGTGCTATTCATATCCCCGTAGAGGTCTATATGGCCGTTATGAACGAAAAGGTTCCTGCCAACCCGGAGCTATTTAAACCGCTAAGAGAAGGCATGAGGGGAGATCGCCTTGAGGCATTCTTTAACGAATTAATTTATCTCGCTCAAACTCTGAAGGCCGCGAAAAAATAATTCGCAACCATAAAAACTTTTAAATAAATCACGCGTATGACTGAAATCAAATATGTTCCCGGTGTTTGTAATATAGGACCGGGGGAAATCTCTCGTCGGCGAATGTTTGGCTGGGTTAGTCTTGCAATTTCTGTTGTGTTGCTCGCCGCGCTGATGTGGGCACGGGTCAATTCTTGGTGGCGATTGTTTGTTTTCTTCCCGGCGGTTATGTCCGCATCCGGTTTTTTGCAGGCATATTTTCACTTCTGTTTTGGTTTTGCCCGCAAAGGAGTTTTCAATTTCGGCTCGCCCGGAACTACGCAGCAAGTTGGCGACGAATCATCGAAAATAAAGGATAAAAATAGAGGAAACCAAATTACCTTATATGCTGTTTTGATTGGGGTAGTAATCTCAATTTTTTCAGTCTTGGTGTAACCCATCCCTGCACTAACTGCTGACGGTGTGCGCTTGTTTTTTATCTACAAAAAAAGTTAGCTATTCTCTACAAGCAATGTTCTAACAATATACGCGACCCTGAGCTAACCAAAAATCCTCAATATTTTATTAAGGATTTTTGCATAACTTATATTTTATTTTTAAGCACCTTTTTAATCGTTTGCGTTGAAATTATGGTGATTGCTATCGCAAGCACTAGGGCAATTATCCAACCAAATTTTCCGACCGCGCTGTATACAGATTGCCAGTTGTCGGCAAATACAAAACCAATAGCAACATAAAATACGATTTGGAGAATGTCTCCTATGGAGGCAAACAGCGCGAAGCGCTTAATGTCCATCTTGCCTAAACCTGAAATTATGTTCACCAAAGTAGTCGCCTGATCCTGGAAACGACTGGCCATTATTACCGCGGCCTTATAAGTTTCCACTGTCTCTTCTACATTGCGCAACAACGGAGATTCAGCCAGTTTGCGCAAGTGCAGCCACAATAATAATTTTTTTCCGTAGCGACGCATAAGCCAATACATGGTCAAGTCGCCCGCGATGTTACCAATCGCGCCAAAGAACACGAGTAAAAGCAAATTCAGGTAACCTTGGCTCGCAAAAGCAGCGGCCGCAACGGTGCTGGCCGCGGCAGGCAAAGGGACGCCAAGACTTGAGAGAAACGAAATGACAAATATAGTGACATACCGATAAATCAGGATGTAACTGACGATTGTCTGAAAAAGTGAATTCATGGCCTGTTACCGTCCTCGTAAGCCGCTACCGCCCCTCTGATTGATTGCACAAAAGTTGCGCCATTGAGGTTCTGCCCGCTCGCGTACTTGTTTAGAGTAATGTTTGGATAATTAGGGTCGGTAATTTTCAGATTTGTCGCCAAATAATTTGTCGGCAAATGGAAAACATACCCTATGTACCTAAAAGTCATCCAACCTTGAATTTGATTTGCAACAAGTGTTGGCCGGCTACCGGGCCGTCTGCGTATACGGGATACTGCGGGTCTGATTACGCCCAATTTATAGAGGTTAAAAACATCCAAACCAAACCAAACCACAACGGCCAAAAGTGCCGCTGCTAACAACCCAATAACTATATAAGTCCAAGTTACCAGAGGCTGTTTTATATTATGGGTATCCATAATTTTATCTTTTACGTCCATTGGTTTGCGTATTAAAGATTAATATAACTATTTTAGCATCTTTTGGCATGATTAAATAGGCAAGAAAGTTGACAATTAATTGGGATATGTAATAATTATCATGGTTAATGATTAAATTATGGAATTAATTTAATGGATTCTTTACAAGAGATTGAAAATATCCGCGACATGATTATCAGACTGTCCCGAAAACTGCGGGGTAGCCTAAAAAAAAGGCTGGCCAAATCCGGCTTCGGCATCATGCCGCTGCCGTATAACCTGCTGGCGCTATTGGCAATCCGCAACCTGACTTTACAAGAAATAGCCCTGGAAATGGAAATTAATCCCCCAACGCTAGTGGCTGCCACCGACATTTTGGAAAATAAAGGATTTTTAAAAAGAACAGTGGATATGAAAGACCGGCGGCGAACACCGTTGCAGATTACCAAAGCCGGCCACGCGGTATTAAAAAAAGTGCCTAAAGTCAGTAAATCGGATTCGTTTGCTGTTAGCCTGTCGCGGCTGGATAAAACACAAAGGGCTCAGCTACTCAACTCTCTTACCAGACTCTTAATCTAAAAGTTTAATATGTCAGACATTATTGACGTAAAAAATTTAACCAAGAGGTTTGGCGACTTTACAGCCGTCGATAATATTTCCTTTGGCGTTATGCCGCAGGAAATTTTCGCGTTTTTGGGGCCAAATGGCGCCGGCAAAAGCGTAACAATTAAAATGCTAATTACGCTTTTGAAACCGACCAGCGGGCAAGCCGCTGTAGATGGATATGACGTAGTTACTCACTCGGCTGATGTCCGCAATGCTATCGGCTACGTTCCCCAAAGCATTTCCGTTGACGGTACGCTAACGGCTTACGAGAATTTAATGCTTATGGCACGGCTCTACGAAGTGCCAAGAAAAGAAAGAAAAACGCGCATTAAAGAAGTCTTGGATTTTCTCGGTTTGGGAGACCATGCCGACTCCTTAGTCAGAACGTTTTCCGGCGGTATGATCCGTAAAATGGAAATAGGCCAAGCTATGCTCCATCGGCCGCACGTTTTATTTTTGGACGAACCTACCACGGGTCTTGACCCAATAGCCCGCCAAAACGTCTGGCAGCGCGTGCTGGAACTGCGTAAAACTTTTGGCATCACCATCTTTTTTTCCACTCAGTATATGGAAGAAGCCGATTTGGTGGCCGACCGCGTAGCCATTATGAACCAGGGAAAAATTGCCGTCATCGGCACGGTCGCCGAACTCAAAGCTAAAACCGGCAAACCCGATGCCAGCCTGGATGACGCGTTTATTTATTTTACAGGCAACCAGCTGGAAACTAGCGGAAATTTTCGCGAAATCCGCCGTGCCAGAAAAACGGAACAAAGACTCCACTAATTATGTTTAACTACATTATCAAAACCATCAGTAAATCTTACATCTTAGCGGAAATGGAAGTTCGCAAACTACTGCACGACCCCACCGAACTTATTTCCCGCGCTCTACAGCCTATTTTGTGGCTTGGTATTTTTGGGGAAGCATTAAGCAAAATTCGCGCCATTCCCACCCAGGGCTATACGTATTTGCAGTTCCTTACCCCGGGTATTTTGACGCAGTCAGTGGTGTTCGTTGCCATTTTTTATGGACTATACATAATTATGGATCGCGATACCGGCATTTTGCAAAAATTGCTTGTTACCCCAACTCCGCGCCTGGCTCTGGTTTGGGGCAGGATGATTTCAGCCGGAGTGCGCGGCCTGTCGCAGGCCATTATTATATTTTTGTTTGCTTTAATCCTGCGCATTCAGCTGCACGTAACGCTTTGGTCGTTGCTCGGCGTTTTTGTTATTATTATGCTCGGCGCCGGATTTTTTACCGGCCTGTCTATGATTATCGCTTCTATTGTCAAAACCCGCGAACGCTTTATGGGCATTGGCCAGGTCATTACACAGCCGCTGTTTTTTGCCTCCAGCGCCATTTACCCGATATCCATTATGCCTCATTGGCTTCAGGTAGTGGCGAACGTTAACCCTTTAAGCTATATGGTAGACGGATTGAGGGGGTTGATTATCACTGGCAATATGGTGCAACTGCCTTTTGACATTCTGGTACTGGCCGTTGCCACTCTTATTATTTCCATAATAAGCGCCTGGATGTATCCCAAAGTCGTAATTTAATAATTAAGCAAAATATTTACGGACACATTATTTGATAAAACCGTCCTGGAAGCCGAAGAAACATTCTATAATCTCAACTTTATATCATTTGATCCGGTTCATAGCCAGCACGAGAAACGTTATCGATTGTTGGGCAGAACCAATAGCAACAAAATTTTGGTTATAGCTTTTACCACAAGAAATAATAAAGCGAGAGTAATTTCCTCTCGGTTAGCCAATAAGAAAGAAAGGAATATATATGAGCAAGCGCTTAAAAATAATCCCTAAATTTAAAACCGAAGCCGAAGAGGCTAAGTTTTGGCATACTCACGATACCACTGAATATATTGATTGGTTGAAAGCCCCCCGTGGCGTTTTTCCTAATTTAAAGCCCTCGTCCCAGTCTGTTTCCCTCCGCATGCCAGCGCATATTATGGCCCGTATTAAGATGCAGGCTAACGAGTTAGATGTACCTTACCAAACCTTAATGAAGCAGTATATTGCTAAGGGTGTATTAAAAAGATAGTAGCGAACCACGGTTCGTAACCATTTGGTGCGAATAACTTCTGGCCGCCCCGCAAGTAAGCGAGAAAGGATTTTAAGTTAACGTTTTTATTAGCGACGTAGAGCGAGAGAAATGATATGCAGCATATCATTTCCGAGCCCAAGGAGTCTTAATACAGGTTCAATACTTCGTCCCGCCGATGGCGGGACTGCGAAATGCAGGCAGCTCATTGCACTAATAGCTCGAGAGCTTAAGCTCCGAGGAACCTTTATTAAAACGATACATCTATTCGACTAATGTATCGTTTTAGCTATAAACGATACATGTCTTAATAAGAGAGAAATTCTTATGTTAAAAATAATCAAGAAAGTTTATTATAAAGGCAAAAAGTGCGGCGAGGAGATTTTTGGAAATTTTTATGCCGGCAATTTTTTTGATTATCCTTCTCCTACTAATTCTTTGGTACATCTGGCGAAAGTTTAGGCAACTTAAAAAGAAACTAAGGCGCGATGTCGGGGAGACCGAAGCGGCGATGCATGAAGTTTTCCATACGCTAAGGGAGAACATGGAAGAGCAAATTAGACTGCTGGAAAGCACAAAAATGAATCGCGAATTGACCAGCGAGGAAATGAAAATTTTCAGACAGTTGAAGAGAGACTTAAAAGTTATGGAAGAATTTTTAACCGATGAAATCGAGCGGTTAGAGAAAAATACAAAATAAGGCTTGTTTATAACCAAATTTGTGTTATCGCAAAATGCACGGCCAGTTATTGGCAGTGCATTTTGTTGTTTAATTTTTAAAAACGAATTCGGCATAAGTAGAACAATAGGTTATAATTCAAGTATCAATATGGGAAAAGAACAACCGGTTAGCAAAATTTTTTATAGAATATTCAACCACATTGGCAAATCCGTCAAATACAATTATGGCTTAAATTATTTATTGGCTGCGGCAATAACTTGGATAATTGTAAAAATCGGTTTGGATTGGGCTTGGTACAAATATTCCGCCGGCCACTTATGGGTTTTTAATCTTGGGTTTATTTCCGTAGTTGCCGGAATGTTTTTACCCATAATAATTCCGCTCGGACTGTATATTTTTGGCCGCGCAGATCAAAAACCTCTTTGGCAAATTAGGGGTTTGGCTGTGGGCCAGGCGGCAATTTTGGGCTGGATAATATCAACCGTCATAAAAGTTTTCACCGGCCGTCTGCCGCCGGAACACTTCGCTGGCTTATTAAACAACAGTAGTGGTTTTCAGTTTGGTTTTTACCGTGGCGGCTGGTTTAACGGCTGGCCTAGTAGTCACACAACAGTGGCTTTTGCCGCGGCCATAACTTTAGCGGAATTCTATCCGAATAATAAAATGGTGAAAATTGGCGCGTGGATTTTTGCGCTTTTAATTGGCTTAGGGGTTTCGGTTAACATCCATTGGCTGTCCGATGCTGTGGCCGGCGCGTTTATTGGATATGCCATAGGCAAAAGCGTGGGAAATGAATTTCAAAAGTTAAATATAGGACTTAAGTCCTAAAATACTAAAATCAGTGGCAATTTTTTATTTTTGGTGTATAATTAAACGACAAGCAACTAGAAGCTATCTTAAAAATCCTTTGGGCTGCAATTCCAGCATTTTGGCGTCTTGGTCTTAAAAATTTTTCCGCTTAGCTCTGGCTAAACGTCAAAATTTATTAAGAGCCAATCCGCTCAAAATTCTGGAATTTCGCCTACAAATTATTTTTAAGTTATCTTCTAATAAGTATTAATCCTTTAAATATGACAAAAAAAGTTTTGTGCGCAACGTTCAACGCCTGGCTCCCGTTTGCAATAATAATAATAATTTTTTCGGGGTTGGCATATGCCACGGTTCAGCAATCTTACCGCCAATCGGCAAATGATCCGCAAATTCAAATTGCCGAAGATTTAGCTACCGCAATTGCCCAGGGTCAGGCTCAACCGGGTCAAATAGTTCCGGCACAGGGGACCACGGAAATTGCGGGAACACTTTCGCCTTTTGTAATGATCTACAATGCTACCAGCACGTTAATTGGCTCTTCGGCTTTGCTCGACGGCAAAAATCCATCTTTTCCAACTTCGGTGTTTGATTATGTCCGGGCTCATGGCGAGTGGCGCCAAACCTGGCAGCCGGCAAACGGGGTGCGCGAAGCCGTAGTCGTGGTTCCTTATTCCGGCGGCAGTTCGGGTTTTTTGGTTGTCGGCCGATCGTTAAAAGAAATCGAAATTCGTGAAAAGCAAACCGAATTTTTATCGGCGATGGCCGGATTAATTGCCTTGGTTCTGACATTTATTGTACTGTTGTATTTTACCAATAAATCTTTAAAATCGCGCGTTGTGGAGGAGCTTACTTTGGATGTAAAGCTTACCGGAGACTCTTCGAAAACAGTTTAAGGAAATCTAAAAAACCCCCGGTCCCGGTCATCGGGATCGGGGTTTTAATAAATAATATTATGGAAGCCGTAATTCTTTCCATTGCCACATTTTTTTCTACGCTGTTTGGCGGGTTATTTGCGGTAAGGTATAAAAATAAACTGCATTTAATAATGGGCTTTACTGCAGGAGTTTTATTGGGTGTGGTGGCGTTTGATATTTTTCCGGAAATAATCTCCCAGGTTAATGCCGGGGGTTACAAACCCATAGAGCCAATGGTGGCCTTGGTCATTGGCTTTATGCTGTTTCATATTTTGGAAAAAGTTATCGTGGTTCACCATGCGCACGAAACGGATTACGCCGACCACAAACACCCGCATGTGGGCGTTCTTTCCGCTTTGGCTTTGGCCGGACACAGTTTTATGGACGGAGTGGGCATTGGTTTGGGCTTTCAGGTAAATCCCGCGGTCGGGCTTTTAGTGGCTATAGCTGTAATATCCCACGATTTTACGGACGGCATGAATACCATTACCTTGATGCTAACCAACAACAACAGTACCAAAAAGTCCAAAATATTCTTGCTCGTGGATTCCGTGGCGCCGGTTTTAGGCGCTTTGTCTACTTTGTTATTCCGTGTTTCTCCACATTTTTTGGTTTGGTATTTGGGCTTCTTTGCCGGCTTTTTGTTATATATTGGAGTCAGCGATATTCTCCCCGAAGCCCACAGCAAGCACAGTTCCTTAAAACTCATTGGTCTGACTTTATTCGGCGTGGTTTTAACATTTGCGATTACCAGGTTTGTTTAATTTAAATAGAGCCTTGCTATTATAGGATATTTAGTGTATAATAGTTTTATCATCTTAAGTTTAAGTGTTCCCGCCTCAGGCGGGACTTCGGTCTATGAAAATAGACAGAAGACCTCGCAAGGCTTTCTTTTTAAGAGCGCTGTAGAGTAGCATTTAAAGTTCCATTTAAATAGTCAGTAAGAGTGTAAGGTGAGCTCTTCAATAGAAAGCCAGAATCTAGCTGAAGAATTATTTTTTAGTCGAAATTGCAGAATCTTAGGCCGATGGGCGTAAATAAATTTTGATGTTTAGCCAAAAAGGCTAAGCGGAAAAATTTTTTGCGATCAGCGGACGAAATTATGCAATTGCAGACAAAAAAGAATTTTGAAGACTGATTCTAATAATAAAATGGCTAAGAAACTTTTCGTCGGCGGTATCCCCTGGGCTACCACTTCCGATGACCTTCAGCAATTATTCAGCCAGCACGGCACAGTCGCCAGCGCGACCGTGATAACCGACAAAATGACTGGTCGAAGCAGAGGTTTTGGATTCGTTGAATTCGAAAACGACGCTGAAGCAGACGCTGCAACAGCGGCTTTAAATAACTCCGATTACAACGGCCGGACCTTGGTAGTCAAGGAAGCCAGACCGTTGGAAGATCGCCCCAAAAGAAGCTTTGGCGACCGCGGCGGACGCGGCGGCAGTGGTGGTGGTTACGGTGGTGGCGGCAATAGCGGCGGCTACGGCGGTGGCAGAAACGACCGCTACTAGGCGCGCTTTAAAATCTAACTCTGATTTTTTATCCTCCACTTTCCCAGAAAGTGGGGGATTTTTATTAGTGTTGACGGAAAGTCATAAGGTCGGAATGTCGGAAAAATCGGATTGCTCACTATCCGACGTTCCGACTTCCGATTTTTCCGACTTCCGATTTTCTGATATAATGTCCTTATGTACAGAAAACATAAACACGATATTATTGTTATTTTAGCGGTTTTGGGCTTTGGCGTAAGCTTGTATTTGGCTTTGGCTCACTATTTTGGCTATACGGTTCCCTGCGACATAACTCACGGCTGTGAGGCGGTATTAACCAGCAAATATTCCGTTCTTTTTGGCTTTCCGCTTGGGGTCTGGGGCGCAGCTTACTTTACCGCAGTAATTATCTCCGCGCTTTTAGCCGACAGTTATTTGCTGTGGAAAAAAATTCTTACAGGTTTGCTGTCTTTGGGTACTTTGGCGGCTTTGGTCTTTTTGTCCCTGCAGTTTTTTGTCATAAAAAAAGTTTGCCAATATTGCTTAACTACCGACCTTTTAAGCATTTTACTGTTTATTCTGGATATAAATATAGAGCATAGGCCTTAGATTTTTGCCATTTGGCTAAAATTATGCTATATTATATTAAATAGTTTTAGACAGCCTAAAGATATAAAAATCAAAATTAGATATATGAATTTTGCAGATTTAACTACTTATTTATGGCTGGCTTTGGTAGTTTTGGCTGTTGGCAGTATTTATTTAATAGTAGAGGGTTATAAAGTTCACAAACTTTTTGCTGAATCCATTGTCGGCAAATTGGTTAAAGCACTGGTGGTGGTTTTTTTAATAGAACTGTATTCTCTGGGGGTGGTAAGCTATGCCTTCCTTTTCTTTTATCCAAAGGGCTCGGTTGTTTTATTGCCCATTGTGGCTTTATGGATCGTAAGTTTATTTTTTGCAATTTTTGCCATCCGTTCGGCAAAAAAAGAAGTTACAAATTTAGTAAATAAATAGATAAAATAAATCCGTCCAGGCGGATTCCGCCATTGGCGGGGAACAAAACAAAAAGGAAAAATATGCCAATCTCAAATTCTCAAATACCAAAAAACAATTACGATTCAAGATGGTTTATTTGGACAATAGTTTTTTTGGTTGTCACCGGTATTTCTTTGGTCAGCTATATTACTCTAAGCGGCGATGGCACTAATGATTCAGTTAGCCCTATTGTAGTAGCTCATCACAAAGTACCCGTTAAATAGTTTTGGGTTTTTTAAGGTCAATCTAAAGCCCCGTTCCCGATTTTTCGGGACGGGGCTTTAAAATTTTACTGGACAAAAAAAGTTAGATGTGCTATAATATATTTAAGTTAAGTGACTAAATCGTTGCCAAAACTAGCATCGGTTTTGAAACAAAAATAAAAATCATTCACTAATCACGAATAAAGACAAATACTGCAAATCGCGGATTTGTTTCCATTTGTGTTATTGGTGATTTGTGGACAAAACACAAATGGAATACGTTTTAAACGTTATTGGCTTTCAGTCCCCAAGCCTCAAGAGAGTTTTTTCTCCTGTGGTGGCTTTGGGGAGGCACCTGCAAGATCATTTTATTCCCCACGCCCGGAATAATTACCATCCTCATGTTTTAGGGCACAGAAGCCTGGCTTTAATGTCGGGTCTTTTAGTTGCCGTGAGAATTTTTACTTTAGCCCTGTTGTCCTTTGGCCCAATAGCCCCGGCATTTTCTTCGGCAATCACCGTGGATAATATTATTAACCTTACTAATGAGTCGCGGCAGGAATTTACTGTTGCGGCCTTAAGCGAAAATCAAATATTAGATAAAGCCGCCCAGGCCAAAGCCGATGATATGCTGGCCAAAGGTTATTTTGCTCACAACACGCCCGACGGCCACACGCCGTGGGATTTTATTACAGGCGCCGGATACAGTTATATAATGGCCGGCGAAAATTTAGCGGTAAATTTCACAGAAGCCGAAAGTGTGGAGACCGCCTGGATGAACAGCCCCGGGCACAAAGCTAATATTTTAAATAAAAACTTTCAGGACATTGGTATCGGCATTTCCCAGGGAACGTACCAGGGACATACTGCAACTTTTGTAGTTCAGGAATTTGGCACTCCCGCCGCCCAACAAATAACCCTTTCAAATACTCCAACTCAAGTCCAGCCCGCTTCCGCGCCAGCGCCCGCGGTTTTATCTGTTCCTGCCCAGGCGCCGACTCAAGTTAAAAGTGCCAGCGTGCCGGCCGCCGCTTCAGCTGCTTTGGCCGCGCAACCGCCCAAAGCCAAGCAGACTTTAAATAGCCAGACTCCGGTTCAACCCCTGGCCGCTACTCAAATTCAGCCGCCACCGCCTGTGTCGGTTTTGGACGGCAACGTTCAGTTGGTCGGGGACAGTGTTCAAATAAACGCCCAAGTCAGCGGACCGGCAATAAAAGTTCTGGCCTATTTTGGACAGGAAGCAGTAATGCTTTCGCCTAAAGATCAAACTACCTGGAGCGGCCAAGCTCAAGCTTCCGATTTAGCTCAAACCAACACTACTGTCCGGCTTGAAGCCTTTGGCATGCAGGGTCAAACCAACCAGCTGCAGCTCGCGGATTTTTCCGCCAATACCCAGGCCAACTATAATTTGTCCGGAACCACGCCAGCCAGCTACGTAACTTTTATGGGTCAGACTTTTAATCCCAATACTTTTGAGAGCCGATTTTATCTTTTCTTTATGGCGGGACTGCTTTCCAGCTTAATTCTTGCCATAGCCTTTAAACGCCACATCCAACATCTCTCTCTTATTGCCAACAGCAGTTTTGTGGTCATTTTCGCTTGTTTAATGTGGATGGTGAGGTGAGGGGATGGCAACTAACAAGTTATAACAATAACAATTTCCGCCAAAGGCGGATCCGCCTCCGGCCGGAAACAATTGACATTTAACACTCTAAATATTAATTTGAAATTTTATGGGAGAAAAAATTGGAAATATTAGTGATGTGAGAGGAGGGTGGGAAATCAGCAAGCCAGACTTAACGGCGGAAGAGATTGCCAGGCAATTAAAAAACTCTACGCCAATTGATACTAGTGAACTGACTGGCAAAACAGAAGGTACAGATGAGGCAGAGGGACACCAGAGAGTAAAAATTGATAAATTTGGGGGAATTGTTAGGGGAAACGATAAGGAATCATAAACTAGTAGGTTAAAACCGTTAAGCAATCGCTTGGCGGTTTTTTTGTGGGTATGGTATATTAAATTAGTAAAGTGTTTCGAGTAGAAGGTGGAAAGTAAATTAATCAATATGATAAAATCATCTGCAAAGACATCAAACGCCGGTAAGATACTTAAAAAAGTCCTTGCTCCTTACCGAAATTTAGTCGTGGTTGGGGGGAATTGGGGGGATGAGGGCAAGGGGAAAATTATAGACCTCGTAATGGCGCATTACGAGGTAACGGTGCGTTTTTCCGGCGGCGCCAATGCCGGGCATACGGTGTTTACATCGGATGGCCAAAAGTTAGTAAGCCACCTTATTCCGTGCGGTCTGGCTCAGGGCAAGGAGTGCGTTATGGGCAGGGGAGAGTTGGTGGACTTGCGTTTATTTTTGGAAGAGTTGGAACAAAGTAAAAAAGTTTTGGGCGGTAAATTGCCAAAAATTTATTTAGACCAAATGTCGCCGGTCTGGACGCCTTGGCACGGGCTATTGGAGGCTTGGCTGGAGTATGTTCGCGGCAAAGGGAAGGTCGGCACTACGGGCAAGGGCATTGGGCCGCTAGAGGGTTTGTATAAACTTCGTATATCACCTTTAGTTGGACAGATTTTTTTGGGAAAAAAGGAATTGGTGGGTATTTTGGAACTTTTGCATAAAACTTTATTGCCGGTATTTAAGGACATGAAGGCCAAGAATCTCATCAGCGGTTCTATACCCACTCCGACCGATGTTGCCGATATGCTTTTGGCGTTTACGCCAAAAATAAAACCATTTATTGCCGATACTTCTTTTGTACTGCACCAAGCCTCAAAAAAACATCAGCGAATGTTGTTTGAAGGCGCGCAGGCTTTGGGGCTGGACAGCCATTTTGGCACTTACCCGTTTGTTTCGTCTGGTAATTCCGCAGCTTTTGGCGCGGCCGTTGGCACCGGGCTGCCCATGCAAAATTTTGACGTCACACTAATGGTGGTAAAAACGCTGCCGACCCGCGTTGGCGCCGGGCCGTTCCCCTCGGAAATGTGGCAGAGACAGGAGGCCATGGAGTTTGTTAAAAAAAATATTGGATTGTTTACTGACAAACAAAAAAAGGCGGAATTTTTACAAGAGCGCCTGCAAAAAATTAATGCTCAAAAAGCATCGAATGCCGAACTGTCCCAGTACTTCCAGGTTTTGGGGGATGAGCGTGGCGCTACAACCGGTCGCGGCAGGAGCGTAGGGTTTATAGATATCCCTTGGCTGACTTACGCTATTCGTGTAAATGGTCCAAAATGGCTCGCGTTGACCAGATTCGATATGCTTTCCGGAATAAAAAAATTGCCGGTTGTGGTTGGTTATAAGTTAAATGGAAAAAAACTTTTACCCGGCCAGCTTCCTACTCCGTGGGATATGGAAAAAGTTGTGCCGGTATTTGAACAGTGGCCGGGGTGGAGCGAAAATATTTACGGAACCGACAATGAATCTTCCTTGCCAAAATCCGCCAAAGCATTTTTACAGCGTTTGGAAAAACACGTTGGAACACATATCTTGCTGGTCGGAACTGGCTCGGGAAGGGAAGATATAGTTGTCAGACAGTAGGACAATGGGCACCGTTGTGCTGCACAACGGTGCCCATTGTCCATCGACGCTGGACAATTTGTTACAAAGTGAGTATACTAACTGAAATTATTTTTTAATTTCAAATTTCCAACTTCAATATCAAACAAATGTCCAATTCTTAAATTAGCAATTGGACATTTGGATTTTATTTGAAATTTGTAATTTGATATTTGGAATTCTATGAAACCAATTATTCAATCCCTAACTTTTGACGACGTTTTGCTTAAGCCAGGTTTTAGCGAGGTTGTGCCGGCCGAGACGGAGACAAAAACCAGGCTGACCAAAAATATTTCTTTGGCCATCCCTATAATGAGCAGTGCCATGGACACGGTTACGGAAAGCGCTCTGGCTATAGCTTTGGCACAGCAGGGCGGCATTGGCGTACTCCATAAAAATATGAGCATAGAGGAACAGGCTGCGGAAGTCGGCGCTGTGAAACGTTTTGAAAGTGGGATGGTTGTGGATCCTATAACTTTATCTCCGGACGATACCATAGCCCATGCCCTGCAAATTATGGCCAAGCGAGGCATTTCAGGTTTTCCGATTGTGGATGAAAAAAATAAGCTGGTGGGCATTTTGACTCACCGCGATTTGCGGTTTGAATCGCGCCTGCAGTTGCGCGTAAGGGATTTAATGACTAAAAAGGTAATTACCGCTCCCGTCGGCACCAGTTTGGAGCAGGCCAAAAAGATTTTTCAACAGAATCGCGTGGAAAAATTGCCGGTGGTAGATTCCAATAGTATCTTAAAGGGTTTAATTACGGTAAAAGATATTCAAAAAACCATTCAATATCCCAACGCCTCCAAAGACCGCTTGGGCCGCTTGCTAGCCGCCGCGGCCATTGGCGCGACGGGTGATTATTTTGACCGGGCGAGTGCTTTGGTCAAAGCCAAAGTGGATGTTTTGGTTATAGATACCGCCCACGGCCATACCAAGCGGGTGATTGAGGCGACAAGGAGAATTAAAAAAGCATTCCCGAAGACAGAACTGATGGTCGGCAACGTGGCCACAGCCGAAGGCGCCCGGGCGCTTATAGCGGCCGGCGTGGACGCCATAAAGGTAGGTATGGGGCCGGGGAGTATTTGTACCACGCGCATAGTTAGCGGCGCCGGTGTGCCGCAAATTAGCGCGATTATGGAGTGTTCGTCTGTAGCCTTCAAAGCCAAGGTGCCGCTGGTTGCTGATGGCGGAATTAAATTTTCGGGTGATGTAGCTAAAGCCCTGGCCGCGGGAGCGGACAGCGTGATGATAGGCAGTTTATTTGCCGGCACGGACGAAAGTCCGGGAGAACTGATTTTATACCAGGGCAGAAGTTTTAAAACTTATCGCGGAATGGGATCTTTGGGTGCAATGAAGCAGGGAAGTAAGGATCGCTACGGCCAGGAAAATGAAATGAATATGCAAAAATTGGTTCCCGAAGGCATAGAAGGCCGTGTACCTTACAAAGGTCCGCTGGCGAATGTTGTAAATCAACTTATAGGCGGCCTGCGCGCCGGGATGGGTTACTGCGGCGCTAAAAATTTAGCCGATTTCCACAAAAAAGCCCAATTTGTCCGCATTACCAACGCCGGATTAAAAGAATCCCATGTCCACGACGTGGCCATTACCAAAGAAGCGCCGAACTATCACCAGGAATGACTTTTACTAAATATTAAACAATCCAAAAATACTAAATCCTGTTAAATGGGATTTAGTATTTTTAGTAACTTTAGTATTTAGTAGAGGTTTATCCCCATTCAATAGTGACCGGCGGTTTATCAGATATGCGATAAACAACGGCGCCAACTTCGCGGATTTCGTTGGTCATACGCTGGGAAACGTGTTTAAGAAAATCATAGGGCAGTTCCGCCGCGCGGGCGGTGAAGCCGTTGACGCTCCAGACGGCCCATAACGCGATTACGTGCCCATCACTCGCGTCATCGCCTTTGGTGCAGGTTGTTGTTGACGATGTTACCACAGCGCCGGCCTGCCAGACGGTTTGGTAAAAGCCCCACTTTTTTAGCTCTTTTATATAAATTCCGTCAATTTTTCTCGCGATTATCAGTTTTTCTTTATTTACCTCGCCTTCTATCCGCACGACCAGCCCCGGACCCGGGAAGGGATGGCGGATTAACAATTCATCGGGAACTCCAATGGAGCGTCCGATGTTGCGTCCGGTGTCTTTAACACAGTCTATAAGGGGTTGAATTTCCGGCAGGCTGAATTTTAAACCCACATTGTGGTGAATTTTTATTTGGGCTTTTTTGGAACCCGAGTCGTAGCCGCCGCCGGTTTCGGAAACATCTGTGTAGAGCGTGCCCTGGGCAATAAAATCTGCGCCAAAAGTTTTGGCCTCGCTTTCCAAAATTTCTTTATATACGCCGCGCATAGCCAGGCGTTTGTCTTTCATAGAAATTTTACCCGCTAGAGCGGTCAGGAATTTGTCCGTCGCGTCCACGATTTTAACTTTTATCCAACTTTCATCCCCGAAATATTTAATTACATTAGACTCATCATCAGGCCGGTCAATGCCTTTTATGTAGACTCCCAGGATTTGATTCCCTTGAAGATTCCCATGCGGGAATTCTTGATGGGAATCTTCAAGGGAACGTTTTAATAGGTAGGCGACAATGGAAGAATCCGTGCCACCTGAAAGAGCCAATAATACTTTTTTATCTTTAATCTTTAATCTTAAATCTTTAATCTTCTTATCTGCTACTTTGGAAGCCGGAAATTTGTCTTTGGCGCCGCAAATCCCAAAACAGAAATTTTCGTAAATTTTTTCCCCATATTCGGTTTCGGTGACTTCGGGGTGAAATTGCACGCCCCATAAGTGCTTATGGTTGCCGGCCGCGGCCGGAGCGTTATCTGTGGTACCAAAAATATTTAATTTATCATCCACGTAAATTTTATCTCCGTGGCTTTCCAGGACCTTGGATTTTTTCGGAAGATTTTTTAATAAGGCCGATGGTTTTGTAATGGTAAATGTATGAGTGCCAAATTCGCGCTTATCCGATGACGTGACCGGCACTCCAATATGATGCGCCCACATTTGGTAGCCCAGGCAAATGCCTAAAAGCGGAACGCCTAAATCAAAAATTTTGCCGTCAAAGGGCGGGTTTTCGTAAGCAGAAGCCGGTCCGCCGGAAAGAATTATGCCTGTTGGTTTTATCATCAGAACATCATCAGCCGTCACGGAAGCAGGATCTGCCACCAAACAAAAAACCCCCAAAGCGTCCAGCTTTTGCTTAATTAAATGGTCAAACTGGCTGCCCATACTAAACAACAAAAAAAGCTCGGTCGTGGAGCGAATCTTTTTTTCCTCGCGAATTTCCGCCAAGGCATCAGCCATAGCTTTTTTGAAAGTTTGGAGCATTTGTTACATTATATAGAAAATTTAGGAGATAATCAAAACGGTTCAATCAGGTGGGCTTAACAGAAGGTTTTTTGCTTCTCGACTCGTCGTCTGACTTCTCGCTCGGGACAAATAAAAAATATCCTATGCACGGGATATTTTTTATTTGGTGGAGCTTATGGAACAATGTTCGGACGGAAATAGCCAAAACATACGCTTAATTTTAGGATATTATTCAACTGGATTTTTCTTTGCAATTGGCCTCATACCCAACTTTTTACCCATTTGATCCATTTCTTTTGCAATTTGCCCATCTGCTCCGTCCGCAGTAAGTTCTCTTAAGTGATGGGTCGCTGTTTGTTCTGCATAATATGTTTTTCATCTACTGCAAACGGGTCTTCCGGTTTTTCTTCTTTTTCTGGTTGGTTAGCAATACCAAGTTGCTGTCTAATTTCTTGGATTTTTCCTTGGCCTTTAGCTCTATTCTTCCTTTTTGATTCTTGGTATGTTGCGGTTTGACTATTTTTATTACCCAAACTTCTTGTTGTCTTCGAACTGCCATTTCTAAATATGGGTCATTATCAGGAGCTTCCTCAAGAAGATTATATCTTTGTTTTTTATTTTTTGCTTCTCCGAGAACTGAAATATTAGGGTCAGTGAACCTTGACTCTTGGAATTTTTGTGCGGCAGCAACCAATTTTATATCTTTTGCTGATGCATTTGCTAATAATGAGTTAAGCCGTTCTTGCTCTTCTTTGCCATATATAAGTTTTACAACTTGAGGGAGAAAAACAATTTTCGATAATTCAGTCAGATATTTTTCCCTAACTTCCTTCTCTCTTAATTTGTTGCTGTGTTGCCTGTTTTGCAGCCACTCGCTGCCTCTTTCTAATGGATTAAACATTTTTTATAATTCAATTATAATTTTAATAGATTTATTTTAATGTCTTTTTTGCCATTATATAATCGGAGAAGTTTTTACAAATTTCTTCCATTTTATTTCTGTCAAAACCAAATTGGTCAAAAATTTTATCCATTCTGGATTCATCCGGTATTTTCACCCCTGTGATTTCATACACTCTGTCAAAATTTTTAATGTCTTCGGCATTATAAGTTAAATCTGCATAATGCCTCATTTTAGGGGGCATACCTTCTTTGCCAATAGTATCTGGTAATTCAATAACCGCTTCACCTGACTTTGCATTTTTAAGAATAATTGTAGCGTGCTCCAAGGTGTCAATCAATCCGTAGCCGTCTCGGGGTAGCTGTTTATTATCCCGTAAGGCCTTTAATTTGGCCAAAGCTTGTTCATAATAATCTAGCCCTGTATCAGCCATTTCCCGTAATATTGGATTAAGTACTTCCTGGGAAGGGAATTCAAAACCTGCTTTAATTTTAAAGAATTTTTTGAATTCATTATGGTGAGTGTCAACGGTTAAATTTTTAATATCTTTGGCCGCGACAGTATCAAAAGGCACGCCATCCCCACCAACAAGAAAACGCCCGCCCCAACTATAGTCAAATTTAACTTTCCCTTTGGGGTTTTCGGCCGCGCGTTCTTGGGCATATCTGCCTGATAGATATTCACGAAATTGCGGATAGCGGTCCTCCAAAATAATAACAAAAAATTGTTTTAATTCGTGTGGAGCGATTTGTTCGCCTTCTTGTGCAGCTTGCCTGATGTCTTCAATGATTAAAAAATCTTCACCTTCTTTATACCCCATCTCTTTTGTCCATCCCCGAATTTTTTCTGCTTTATGATGAATTTCTTCCCGTATACCCTCTTGGGTATATTGATGTTCATTTTCAGAACCTTCTGTTTTTTCTACAACGCTCTCCCCATTTCTTTGCTGTGCTTCAGGTACGGCTTTATCAGTATTAACTTTCGTGGAAGCAGTTTCAATACTCTCATTTTTAGCATTTGAAAAATCTCCCGCGTCAGGGGTTAGTTTGTTATATTCTCTGGCAGCTTCTCTTTTTAACATAAGCTTATTTCTTAAAAGCATTATACACCTTTTTAGTTAAACAATTTCACAAGGCACAATAAAAGCGTCACTGTCGTATCTAAAGCGTAATCTTCAATAACCCTGCTTAATTTGGTATAATTGTGGCCTCTATCCGATTTAATAAGGGAATTAAAACAAAGGCAGAAAAAAGTTCACGCTCATTATATTTAGTGAGGGCTTTATGATATAATGCAAATATGGAAGTTATTTATAGCCCACATGCTCAAAAGAGGCTACGTGAGCGTAAAATTTCAAAAGTTGCCGTAACTCTTACCATCAAGAGTCCAAATAAACAAACACTGACCGACAGAAACCGAGTAATCGTACAGAAGAAGTTTGGGATTCGGACACTAGAAGTTATTTATGTGATAGAGAGCAGTAAAATTATTGTCATTACTTTATATTATTTATGAAATCACCATTACAAAAAGTTGAATATGACGATTCCGTAGACGCATTGTATATTTATGCTTCTAAAGGAAAAGTCCATAAGACTATTAAACTCAATAGCCGAGTGTTATTTGATGTTAACAAAAAAGGGACAATTGTTGGTATAGAAGTTTTAGATGCCTCCAAACCCTGGAAGATGCCGCAGACTAGTAAGCTCAAGGTGTTAGCTTAAGTTATAATTTGAATGCTTTACCTTTCGACGTGCCACGCTTCGCGGGACTCGCTCAGGACAAAATAAAAACAGCCGATCGGCTGTTTTTATTTTGGTGGACCGTACCGGATTCGAACCGGTTGCCTCCACATTGCAAATGTGGCGCTCTACCAAGTGAGCTAACGGCCCAGGGGAACTATTAATTTTTAACAATTGACAATTAACACCGGCTATAAAAATCCCGAGGATGGCCTCGGGAGGATTATGTCATCATTCGGATTATCATCGAGGTTGGGGTAATGTTTGGCGCGTTGTTGGCGCCCGGAAGTTTATTGAACAGCCAAAGCACGCTCAAAATACATAGTATGAGGCCAAAAAGCTTCCACCAGGTATAAGTGCCGGCGCCAACGCCGGTGCCCAAATATTTTTCCGCTAAATCTATTTTGCCGGAAATTTGGTCGGTAATAGTTACCGAATATTTCATAAACAAAATACCGGCAATAAAAATGAGAGGGGAGAAAAAAAAGCGCATAAGGGGGTTGTTTATTTTAGTGTTGTTGACTGGCCCTGTACCAGTCGGCCTGAAGGCCTCCGGTGCAGGGCATGTACCATTCGCTCTGCTTATGAATATGGCGCGTGGCCGCGCCATGTACCTGAGCGGAGCGAATGGTACATGGTGGGTGTGGCAGGGATCGAACCTGCGACCCCGTCATTATCAGTGACGTGCTCTACCACTGAGCTACACACCCCTGCTTCGCTTTCGCTTCGCGATAGCTACGAAGGGGAAGCCCTATCGTGGCTGGTATCCACTTTCTTTCTTTGGAGGATAAACTCACGTTGCGAAATATGATAATTTTAGGAAACTTCGGTAATCTTATCAAATTTTTTAGATTTTGACAACTGGAGTAAAATGTATTATTATAATTAAGTTAAAAGTCCGAATCGGACCGTATTTCAACTTAGAAACCAAAATAGCAGTTAAATAAATGTTGTTTTCCAAAAAAAAATCTATTTTGGGAGTGGATATCGGCACCGCGAATATTAAAATTGCCCAGGTTTCCCATGGGGATAAGACAATTTTAGATACTTATGGCATAGTTAATATTAGTTATCAGCTGGGAGGCGGAAACGATATGGTAGCCATTGAGCAAATGGCAAATACCTTAAAGGCCTTAATCCAAAAAGCCGGTGTTACAGCCAAGCGGTGTGTAATCAGTTTTCCAAACAGCGCCGTATTTACCTCGGTAATTCAGTTGCCCAAAATGGAAGAGAGCGAATTGAGCACGGCCGTGGAGTTTGAGGCAAAAAAGTACGTACCTCTGGCACTTTCTGAAATAGATCTATCCTGGACTGTTACGGGAGATACCGCGGGACCCAAAGATTTACAGCAAATATTACTTACAGCCGTACCCAAACAAATAACCCAGAATTACATGAGAATGTTTGGTTTGGCCGGATTGGAACCGGAAGTCGGCGAAATCGAAGCTTTGGCACTTATCCGCTCTTTAATTGGAAGTGTGCCTATGAATTGTGTTATAATAGATATAGGCGCAAGAAGTACCGGATTGAATATTATAGAGAATGGGTTTTTAAGGCTAAGTAGGAACCTTAACATCGGCGGGGATACCATTACCGACAAAATTGCCCAAGCCCTGAACATTAGCATATTCCGAGCCGAGCAGTTTAAAAAGGATTTCGGCATCAGTAATTCCACTTTTATCCCGGAGACAATAAAGCCGGTATTAAATCTGATTAAGAATGAAGTAAAACAGTTGTTAACCCTTTACCAGTCTCAAAATGTCCAAGTGGAAAAAATTTTACTGGTAGGCGGGGGAAGTAATTTGCCAGGTATTGAAGGTTTTTTTGAAGATTTAAAAATAAAGGTGGAACTGGGTAACCCTTTAGGGGCGGTAGGCTACGCCCAAAGCTTAGAGCCGGTATTAAAGCGTTACTCTCTAAGCTTACCCATTGCAATTGGTTTGGCATTAAGAAATCAAACATAAATTATAAATATCAAATAAAATCCAAATTTTTAAATTTCAAAATTGTGACAATTGACATTCATTTGAAATTTATAAATTTAAATAGGGAATTTAAAAAAAGTGGCAGAAATAAATTTATTAAAACAAAGTTCAGGCGGGAGTAATTTAAAGAAAAACAGCTCTAAATTTTTAATTAGGGGTCTTTTGACTGTGCTGGTATTATTGGTGGCTTATTATGGCTGGTTATTTATTGAATCCAAGAGCATTGACAATAAAACGGTTGCGGCGGAAGCCCAAATTAACACCGATAACCAATCCGCGTTGGATGCCAAAGGCAGGGATGAACTTTTAACCAGGCAACAGCAGTTGCAGACACTTAGCGGTTTAATTGGTCCGCATACCTATTGGTCACAATTATTCAAACCATTGGCGGATGCGACTTTAAAAAATGCCAATTATAGCAGCCTAACTGTGGGTAAAGATAATGGGTTAGTCTTAAACGTTACAGTTCCGACTTTGGAAGACCTGGATAAATATATGCAAATTTTTAACCTGCCCGGATTTGACCAAAATTTTAGTGATGTGCGCATAGGGGGTTTCAGCAAAGTGCAGGATAAAAATTCTACCAGCGTCAAGTTTGAAGTCCAAATGCAATTTGATCCAAAAATCATTCAATATCAACCACAAAGCAACAATGCCGGTTAATTTTACAAAAAATATCAGCATGAGCCTTCAGTCTCAGGCCAAATCCGCCCGCAACCCTTTGTTTGAGGCCGGCCTTTTAATAATTATTTGTGTGTTATTTGTTTGGTTTCTCCTTTTGCCTAAACAGGCGGAAATTGACCAGAAAAACGGCGATTTAGCCAAAGTTCAAGCACAACAAAGCCAAACAAAAGGCCAGCTAACTCAATTGCAAAGTTTAATTAAGAGCCTGTCTTCAAATAGTCAGAATATAACCATGTTAGACCAGGCTCTGCCTTTGGACGGAAATACGGTTAGATTACAACTTCTAATTCAAAGTCTTGCGCAATCCGTAGGTGCAACCGTGGGCAACATAAATATTTCAGGCAATCCAGACGGGGTGGCGGCTGGCGATAAGGCGCTTTTGGCCAACCCTTTTGGTGTCACACGCACGGTTCAAACTTTGGATGGGTCTATTTATCTTATTGGGAGCTTTAACCAGCTACAGGCGTTGCTGGAAAAATTTGAAAGCAGCGGGAGGCTTATAGATGTAGATTCCCTGGCAATTACTCAGGGATCCGCGGGTAATTTAAATATGACGGTCACTTTTAAGACATATTATCTGGCTCCTTAATTGGTTTTTATTTTAACGAATTTATTATTTAAATTTTGACAAGATGAACAAGAAAACAATAATTCAACTGGTAATTATTGTCGTGGCTTTTGGAGCCGCGGGTTTGGTTTTGTATAACGGTCTGTTTAGCAATAGTTCGGCGCCGATTCCGGCAGCTTCATCCCAGGCCGCTTCCGTAAAAAATATTTTGCCCTACGGCGATACTTTAGATTTTAGTAAAGCATTGGATTCAAATCGTTTTCAGTATAATCAAATTGTTTATCCGCAGCTCGTTCCTCAAAATGACGTCGGTATTTCCCCAGACGCGCTAATTGTCCCCACTCCGGTAGTGGCCCAGCCCACGAAGTAGCAGCTGTCTTAAAAGTGAGATAACAATATGGATACGCCAATAAAAACCAGTCCCACGCCTGCCGCATCCTTGGGTTTCGAAAAATTTTTGGTAGACAACGGATTTATCAAATCCCAAATTGCCGCGCAAATCCAGGTATTACAGCAAAAAACCGGACAGGATTTTGGGCAGCTGTTAATCAGCCAAAAAGCTTTGGATGAGGAAGATTTAGCCAAGGCCAAAGCGGCTTTTTTTAATTTGCCTTATACAGATTTACGACAATTTTCGGTTCCGCCCCAGGTCTTGGCTTTAATCCCAAGCGAGTCTGTTAATTTTTACAATTTTGTACCGTTTGAACTTACCGGCAGAAATTTAAAAGTAGCTATTACCAACCCAACCAACCTGTCGGCTTTGGAAGCTCTGGAATTTTTAGGTCAAAAACAAAATCTGCAGGTGCAGCTATATTTGGCTTCGGAGACTTCTGTCGGGGTGGTTATTGGAAAAAAACAGAATTTAAAGAAAGTTGTAGGCGAGGCCTTAAAGGACATCCAAACCAAGGAAACGGCATCACTGAAACCTGCAGAAACCAAAAAGGAGCAAAAACCCGCGGTTATTGAGGAAGCGCCAATAATTAAGATTGTAGAAGTAATTTTAACCAATGCCATTGAAGCCAATGCTTCGGACATCCACATTGAACCATCGGAAAAGGACGTGCGGGTTCGCTACAGAATAGACGGTATTTTGCATACCTCGTTGATGTTGCCGAAGAGTGTCCAGCCCTCCATAGTCACCAGAATTAAAATTTTGTCCAATTTAAAAATAGACGAATCCCGTTTACCCCAAGACGGACGGTTCCACATGGAAGTCGGAAAAAAATCCGTGGATTTGCGTGTTTCAATTTTGCCTCTTATTTACGGTGAAAAAATTGTCATGCGTATTTTGGACAAAAGCACCAAGGCTCCGACTTTAGACCAGTTGGGCGTACGCGGCAGGGCATTGACTTGGGTTAATGATAACCTAAAAAAAACCCACGGCATTTTTTTAATTACCGGACCGACAGGCAGTGGAAAATCCACCACGCTTTATTCCATATTATCTATCCTAAACACCACCTCGGTAAATATTGTGACTTTGGAAGATCCGGTGGAATATTTTATTGAGGGAGTTAACCAGAGCCAGATTAATCCGGACATTGGCCTGACTTTTTCCGCCGGGTTGAGAAGCATTTTGCGCCAAGACCCTAACATTGTTATGGTGGGGGAAATTCGCGATAAAGAAACGGCGGAATTAGCCGTGCAGGCGGCGCTGACCGGCCATTTGGTTTTTTCCACCCTGCATACCAACAACGCCATTGGCGCTATTCCCCGCTTAATAGATATGGGGATGGAACCATTTTTACTGGTAGCCTCAATAAATGTGGTCGGCGCGCAGCGCCTAGTCAGAAAAATTTGCGGGTATTGCCGCAAAGAAGTAGTTTTGACCAAAGCCGTGGAAGAGGTTATCCAGAAAGAACTCATTGGAATTCCCGACGATTATTTTGAAGGTTTAGACAGAAAAAAAATAAAAGTTTTTAAAGGTGAGGGCTGTGAAAAATGCGGGCATACCGGCTACAGCGGCCGTATGGGGATATTTGAAGTTTTGCCCACTACAATTGAAATTCAGGATTTGATTCTGGGAAAAAACTCCGCGCATAAAATTTACGAAGAAGCACAAAAAATCGGGATGATAAGCTTAAAACAGGACGGAATGGTTAAAGTCCTTCGCGGCGACACCAGTATCGAAGAAATAATTAGAGTAACAACAGAATAATTAAATAAAATTGACCAAAATTAAGTAAAATTAAATAAAAATCGGTGCAGTAAATTTTATTTAATTTTAATTATTTTTTACTTAATTTTAGTTAATACAAAAAATGGCTTATCTATTTAAACAAAAACTTAATTTGGCGGATTTAGCCGGGGTAACCGTTGTTCCCAAAAGGATTTTAATTTATGAACCGGAAACGTACTTAGCCGCGCTTTATGCTCACTATTTGCGCATGCACAATTTTGATATAAAGCACTGCCCGAATTTGAGTGAAGTTACCGATATGATAATAAGTTTCCAGCCGCACTTGTTAATTTTTTGCGCCGACGGGATAACTCCCCCTTTTAAAGCTCCCAGCCTAATTTCCGCATTAAACCGTAAGTTTCCGGAATTGAGTCTCCTGACAACAGCGCGTGATTTAGGATATCAGGGGACAAAAGATCTTATGGACGCCGGGGTATTAGGCCACCTAAACCGTAATCTAAGCCGACCACAGGATATCCCGATTTTAGTAAAAACAATATTACAAGTATAATTATTAATAAATCGAATCAACGAATGGAACCCGCCTCGACTCGCGCCGATGCGAGGCGGGCGAATATACGAATTCGCAGATTCGTAGAACATTCGCAGATTCGCCTAATTCGTAAATTCGATATATTTATGTATAAAGCCAGCGAACTTGAATTAAATAAACTGCTTTCCATAGTCTTGGAGCGCGACTCCTCAGACTTGCATTTAATGGTCGGAGAGCCGCCGGTTATTCGCGTCGATACCCAGCTTATTCGCCTGGATAATTATCAGGTGTTAAGCAATGATAATATTAACGACCTGCTCAACGTCTTACTTTCCCCTCAGCAAAAGGAAATGTTTGAGAAAGATTTGCAGATAGACTTTTCCTATGCTTTTAAAGACAACATCCGTTTCCGCGTTAACGCTTATAAGCAAAAAGGAGTTTTAGGCATTGCTTTAAGAGTTATTCCAAACCATATAAAAACCATTGAAGAGTTGAATTTGCCTTCAACTTTTAGAAAATTTATTGACAGAAAACAGGGTTTGGTGCTTATGGTCGGTCCAACCGGGCACGGCAAATCTACGGCGCTCGCGGCGTTAATTAACGAAATAAACACTACCAGAGCCGAACACATTTTAACCATTGAAGACCCGATAGAATTTGTGTTTACGCCGGATAAGTCCATAATATCTCAAAGAGAACTGTATTTGGACACCGTAACCTTTGCGGATGCTCTGCGCTCGGCTTTGCGCGAAGACATTAACGTGGTGCTGGTGGGTGAAATGCGCGATCTAGATTCCATATCCGCCGCGTTAACAGTTGCCGAAACCGGACATTTGGTGTTTGGAACTTTGCACACCAACGACGCCGGTCAAAGTATAGACCGTATTGTGGATGTTTTTCCTTCCGGCCAGCAGCAACAAATCCGCAGCCAGCTCGCCTCGGTGTTGGTGGGTATAGTGAGTTTGCGTTTGCTCCCCAAAGTTGGAGGGGGTCGGGTGCCGGCCTATGAAATTATGATGGTCAATCATGCCGTCAGAAACGTTATTAGGGACAATAAAATTTACGAAATTTCCAACATTATTCACACCAGTTTGGAAGAAGGCATGGTACCGCTGGATAAAACACTGGCACTTTTGGTTAAACAGGGGCAGGTGGAGTTTGAAGTCGCTCAAAATTTTGTTTCAGACAACGAGTACTTTCTCTCTTTAATATCTTAAAATAGAAGCGAAGTTAGACGCGAGGACGGTAGCGCGAATAAAAACGCGAATTCGCGTTTATCTTCGCTCACTGATACGCGCAAATTTTCGCTTCTACAATATATGAAATTCAATTATAAAGCCAAAAATAAAGAGGGTAATATCCAAAGCGGAGCAGTGGTCGCGGTAGATCAGAACAAGGCGGAAGGCCTGCTGGCGGAAAACGGTTTGGTGATTATTTCTTTGGAGCAGGAACAGGGTAATATTTTTGTTAAATATAATCCGTTTGGTAAATCGGTTAAAAATAAGGAACTGGTTTTGTTTTCGCGCCAGTTAGCCACTTTAATTTCCGCGCGCGTGCCGATTATCCAGTCTTTAAGGATTTTGCAGGAGCAAATTACCGGAAAATATCTATTAAGCGTAATTTCCGATTTAATTTCCGCAGTGGAAAACGGCGACAGCTTGAGTAACGCCATGGCCAAATACCAGAACGTTTTTGGAAACGTTTATATCAGTTTGGTTATGTCCGGTGAAGTTTCCGGCTCACTGGATAAATCTTTGGTTTATTTGGCCGATCAGTTGGAAAAAGATTATGAACTCGGCGGCAAAGTTAAAAGTGCCATGACTTATCCGATATTCGTATTGTCGGCTTTACTCGGCATTGGTATGTTAATGTTTAAGTTTGTTTTGCCTAATTTAACTATTGTGCTGCAGGAACAGGGGGGGACTTTGCCTACTGTCTCTATTTGGCTCATAGCCGCGACTAACTTTTTTAATAACTTTTGGTGGATAGTTTTAATAATAATTGCCGGATTAATTTTGGGTTTTAGGTATTACATTTCAACTGTAGGCGGCAGGAGAAACTGGGATATTGTAAAAATCAAATTCCCCATAATTGGCGATATTTTTCAAAAAATTTACCTGGCCCGGTTTGCTCGGAATTTGTCAACGTTGGTAATCGGCGGCATCCCGATTATTAAAGCCCTGCAGATTGTAGCGGAAATAATTAACAACACTATTTATCGCGAAATTATTTTAGACACAGTTGTTAAAATTCAGGCAGGTAAAAGCATTAGCGAAGGGCTAACCGGCCACCCCGAGTTCCCCAGCATTGTGACGCAGATGGTTCGGGTGGGGGAGCAAACCGCCCAGCTGGACGACATTATGGCAAAATTGGCCAATTTTTATGAAAAAGAAGTGGACAGCAAAGTTTCGACCTTGACTACGCTTCTAGAACCTATAATTATGATTATATTAGGTATTGGCGTGGGTATATTGGTTGCGGGTATTTTGTTGCCAATTTATAATCTGGCTAGCACTTCTGGATAGACAGTAACTGATAATTAATAATTTATAACCTATAACTCTAGTAGCGTGTTCCTGTTATGGGTTATAAATTACCGATTATTAGTTATTCTCTGTGCATAACTTTCCTTGCTGTTTGTATGAAAAATGGTATAATAAACTTAACTTAAATATTATCCTTCATTTTCTAAAAAAGTCGTAACTTAAGTTGGAGGGAACAAAGAGCTTAAGCTGGTTTTTTCTGGCTTAACGTTCGGCGGGAACTTGAAGGGTTATTTTAGACTAAGATTGGGGGTGAAAACATTGAGAAACAAAAATAAATCTGGATTTACTTTAATCGAATTGCTGGTAGTTATTGCCATTATCGGTCTTTTAGCTTCTGTGGTCTTATTGGCCTTAAATGGGGCTCGAGCCAAGGCCAGGGACGCAAAAAGAATTGCCGATATCAGGCAGTTAGCTTCAGCTATGGAGTTGTATTTTAACGACCAAAACAGTTATCCGACCCAAGCCGGTGGTACTATGGGATCTCCAGGAAGCGGTAAAACTAACACCAATCTTGGTTTACCGAATATCGCTCCGAATTATATAGGTTTGCTTCCTACGGCGCCTGCTCCGGCAGACGGTACTTGCACAAACTTCAATAACGGTGATTATGTCTGGGTAGCCAACAACGCAACTAACACGACAAATGTTTATGCCCTTACTTTCTGTTTAGGAGCAGTGACAGGCGGTTATTCCGCAGGTCAGCATACCTTGACCCCAGCTGGTATTCAATAGTTTAGTTTAATTTTCTATCCCGTCCCAGAAGTGGGGCGGGATAGAAAATATTGAAATAAATGCTATTGGCGGATGTCCGTCAGTTAAAGTCAAATATCAAAGTGGATTTTCATTTTTCAAACAAAATCAAAATTTTATTTAGCAGCCTGTTAGCGGCTGTTGTTTTATTATTGGTCATTTCTTGGGGAAATTCCATGGGGCAAAAAATTTCCCAGGCCAAAATAGTCATTCAAACCGCCAAGAGCGCGGCGCAAGCCCTGCAATTTTTTTATCAGGACCAAAACCGCTACCCAACAGCCACGGAATTTGACAATCAAAATCTTATGTTAACCTATATGAGCAATTTTCCTCTGCCCAATTATTCGTCATCTAACTGCAGCCAAAGTTTTGTTTATAAAAGACCGGATCCGGTAACTTTCCAGTTAAGCTTTTGCTTGCCGACGGCGGAGGGAGGATATAAGGCGGGGTGGAACAGTATTGGGAAATGACAAAAATGTACAAAATTTAAAAAATTGACAAAATCGGCAGTTTACTGCCGTCCCGAACGAAGTGAGGGATCCCTCTCCCGACAAATCGGGCTCGGGATGATAGCTATAAATGAAAATAAAGCTTATCGTTTTGTCAATTATGTCAATTTTTCCCGCCTGCCAAGCCTGCTTTGGCGCAAGGTGCTAATTATTAAAGCTAATTATTTAATCTGGCATTCTCGCCATCGAAATTATGGCATGGCGGGCAGGTAAATTTTGTCATTACTAATGATGTTCAACTTAGAAAAACTTCGTTTGCCGTATCGCGAAGACTCAACATTCAGTTGCTTGAGTTTTTTGGTTTTTATCTGCCCATTGGCCTTTATTTTACTGACCAATGAAAATTTTGAAACAATCAAATTCAGCCTGATGCTGGTTTTGGTTGGCTGTGCTTTATTGTCTTTTCTTTATCACCAGTTAAAAAATTCCGGGGATTGGAAATTCAATAAAGCCTTTTTTTATTTAATGGCGGGTTTTTTTATTTGGGCGTTGCTTTCCACAATTTTTTCCATTGATGTTTTGTACAGCGTTTTTGGCACGTATTACCGTTTTACAGACAGCTTGGTTTTTTACTCCGCATTAATTATTTTTTTAATATTGTTGGTAAACACGCTGGACAAAGACAAGTTTATTTTTTTATTAAAAATTTTGGTTTTTGATGCTCTGGCGGTTTCTGTAATTGCCTGCCTGCAGGCTTTTAACATTACCTATTTCGCGGGTACTGGCACAGGCTTTGTCCAGGGACCCAGCCTTTTGGGAAACCCCGATTTTAGTGCCATGTTTTTGGCCGCCATTATGCCCTTTGTTTTGTATTTTTGGCTCCAGGCCAAAAAATTCCCTTCTAAAATTTACTTCGGCTTATGCGTTTTTATAATTTTTACGGCTAATTTGTTTTTAGCCAGCCGGGGCGCGCTTTTGGCGATGTTTGCCTTTGCTTGCACAACATTGGTTTTGTTGTTGATTTTTCGTTTCCCAAAAAAAATCTTTTTTGGTTTACTTGTAGTGGTTTTGCTGGGCTTGGGTTTCGGGAATATTTTTTTGGATGTGAGTCGCCCTTTGGCTGTTGCTTCGGTTATTCAAAACGCAGATTCCAACACAACTTCCAGGCTGGCGGCCTGGCAGATATCGCTTCACGGCGTGGCTTTGCATCCTGTTTTGGGAAGCGGGCTTGGAACTTTTTCATTATTTTTTGAGCAGAATAGGCCGGCCAGACCTCAAATTGGGGTTTTTGACGATCCCCACAATTTATTTTTGCGTTTGGCCGTAACCGGCGGTTTGCCGTTCCTTTTAATTTTTTTAGGCCTCCTGGCAACATCGGGGTATTGCGGTGTAAAAAAATTACAAACGGATAAAGACTTGCTTACAATAGCCAGTTTGTCTGCGCTCGTCGCTTGGTGTGTTGGCGTGAGTTTTAACCCGGCGCCTATCCCGATGTTTTTACTGCTAGCTGTTATTCTCTCTGGGTTGCTGGTTGAATACACCCGCACCAAAAGCTTCTCGCTCGTTAACAGGCTTAAATGGGCAGGATATGCTTTGGGAATCGTATTAATAATTTTTGGAGTTGACTTGGTATTTTCCGAATACTTGTTCGGCTTTGCCAAACAGGGGTATTTAAACGGGGATTACCAGCGTTCTTTGAAGCTTAGCTCGTTGGCGGAAAAAGTTAATCCGACAAATCAGCTTTATGAAATTTACAGGATAGGCGGAGAGATTGGTTTAAAAACCGACCCAGATGTTATTAGTAATGATATTAAAAAATTTACCGCCATTCATCCCGCACAGGCCGGCACATACCTGGAAGCCAGCAATATGTATAATTTACTTTATATATCCACCGGGAATAAAATTTATTTGCAATTCGCCATAGACGAAATGAACCATTCATTGAGTATAGATAAATATTTTGCGGACAGGTACGGTCAGGAGTCTTTGTATTATTATCAGCTTGGCGACTTAAATGCGTCCAAATCGGCTGTCATTAAAAATTTAACGCTGGATGACAGTAATTTTGCCCCTTGGGTTTTGCTGGCAAAAATTTATCAGTTGGAAAACAACAGATCGGCAACTATTCAGGCTTTGTCCAGGGCTTTTAAGACCAGGCCTGATATTCCTCAACTGGAATATTATTTATATCTGGTCAAACATCAAGCCGATATTAAAAAAGTGCCTTTCCAAATCGCCCCCCAAGCCGCTCATTTGGAATAAAGTTAAGGCTAAGTCGCGGTTTCCTGATGGGCACCTTCAGGGAGTTTAAAAAACCAGGCTTGTCCGGTAATTATCGTCAACTTAAATAAAAGATTTATCCCTGATGGTGCCCATCAACCGGACAAGATTTATAAACAAAATTTATGCAATTAATTTTAACTTTTTTAGCGTTTTGCTTTGGTTCAATAATCGGCAGTTTTTTAAACGTGATCATATTGCGTTTGCCGGCGAATCAATCCCTAAACGGACGTTCTCACTGCATCTCATGCGGGCACACGCTGGGGGTTTTGGATTTGGCTCCTTTACTAAGTTATTTGTTTTTATTCGGAAATTGCCGATATTGTAAAGTAAAAATTTCTCCGCGCTATTTTATTTTAGAAGCCATTACCGGGCTGTTGTTTGCCGTCTCCTATTATTATATACAACCGCAAAATTTGGTACCGGCAATACAGCTTTTAAAATATTGGATAATTTTGGCTGCTCTCGTCGTAATTTTTGTTGTTGATTTGGAGCATTTTTTAATTTTAGACGAAGTAATCTTCCCGGTCTCCGGCGCCATATTTTTATTAAATATAATTTTAGATGTTTGCCTGAAAATAAATATTTTTAGCCCGCATAGTAACTTTTTATCTGGGCTTATAGCAGCGGCAGTCCTCTGGGTGTTTTTTTATCTGGTCTGGTTTTTTTCCAAAGGGCTTTGGCTGGGTTTTGGCGATGTTAAACTAGCAATTTTGCTTGGTTTGGCTTTAGGATGGCCACTAATTTTAGTAGGTTTTATGCTGGCAATATTGTTAGGCGGGGTAGTTTCGGCATTTTTGCTCATATTTATGGGAAAAAACTTAAAAAGTCAGATTCCTTTTGGCACATTTTTGGCTTTGGGCACTGTTTTGGCCTTGTTTTATGGGGACAAAGTGCTAAATTGGTATTTGGCAATTTTGGGTTTTTAAGGCATAATAAGAGTACAAAAGAAATTATGAAATTATATGGAACTTAGAGAAATTGTGGGGGTATCGTTTGCTCTAATTAATTTCACAATTCCCTAATTTCAGTTTAAATTTCGTTCATTCGGTTTTGAAACAAAAATTTTTGAAATGTTAAACCTTAAATCTAAAACCTTAAATCTAAAACCTGATTCCGGATTCACCCTTATGGAACTAATGGTGGTTTTGGTGATTATGGTTATGCTGGCCACGGCTATGGTTATAAATTTAGCCGGGCAAAGGGCGGGGCGAAATGTTAAGATTGCTCAAAATGAGCTGGTCAGCAACATTAGATTGGCCCAAAGCTACACACTATCTGCCAGAACTTTGTCCGGAGGCCAATCGGTTCAGTTTTATGTACTCAAATTCGATTTATCCAAACCCACACAATATACTCTTGAGGCAATATATAATGTTAGCAGCGCACCCATGCTTGTGGACATTCAAACCATAAATCTGCCCGCAAATATCCAAATTGCCACAATTACTCCCGCTACCTATCCCATAACCATCGACCGTTCCGCGGCTGGCGACGCGGCAAATCAATATAGTCCCCCCAATCAATATTTACAAACTCCAACCTGCGCGTTCTTGGTTTACGCCGCACCTTTTGCCAAAGTAATTCTTGACAAGGGATGCAATCCGCTAAACCCTGCCAGTATGCCTTACACAATCCCTTCATCGGATGACTCAAATGATTATGAAAAAATTATTAACTTCCAGAATAACGTTTCTTGCAACAGCAGTGGAAATCCACCGCCCTGTAGCGCCAGCACCGACTCTATAATGACAATCACTCTAAGCGATACCGGCAAAACTGTTTTTAAAACCGTCACTATAAACGCGATAACTGGTTCGGTAACTTTCAATTAATACTACATTTGGCTGACTGAGGACGCTCTCCTTAAACGTTTAAGTCTCATAAAAATGAAAATTAAAAGGCAAAACAAAATATATTCAGCAGGACAGACTTTAATTGAAACTTTGGCGGCCGTGTTTATTTTAACAATGGGCTTAACCGCCTCTGTCGGTTTGGCCATTTACGCTTTTAATTCTTCAGGGGGCATTGTAAAACAAATTATCGCCACTGGCTTGGCTCGGGAAGGTCTGGAAGCGGTCAGGAATATGCGCGACACTAATTGGTTGCAGGACACCATAAAAGATCCTCTTACCAACCCCCCAGGATGCTATAATTTTGCCTCAAGTCCCGTTGGCCAGCTGACTGCCGATTGTTATGTTAATTGGCTGAATAAAACTTTCTGTTTAAATTCGTCCGATAATTCTACCAACAATTGTAATGGCACAGGCACAACCGCGGGAAATTTTTATTACTTGGGTTTTGATTCTTCGGCCGCAAATCTTTGGATTTTAAAAAAAGACAATAATTCATATTACGGCTTAAATTTTAACGCCAACAATTCCGGTACCACCGGTTTTTACAGCCCGGGAAGCGGCGTAACCTGTCTAAACAGCAACTCCGGTTATTGCCGAAAAATTATAATTACAAATGATACTACCGACGCTCCTTATAATAATGACGCGAATCTTTCTATGTTAAAAGTACAGTCACAGGTCTGGTGGGTAGACAAAAAATGCCCTGCGGCGTCCGATTTTTCCAGCGCATCGGTGTCTTGCAGGTTGGAACTGGATACTTATTTAACTAACTGGAAGAATTTTTAGCTACCGCGGAAAAAGGGTTTACCCAGCACCACTTTTTTCTAATATAAATAGTAGGGAAATTAAAATTGTTATGCCAATTAAATCTGTTAAACAAATTCAATCAGTGAAAAGTGGTGCTGGGTTTACATTGATGGAAATAATGGTAGCCACGGTAATTTTTGCCATTGTGGCAGTGGCTTTACTGTCTTTGTTTAATTATGTTTTAAAAATCAACCGACGCGGGGAGGCTTTAAGGCAGGCTACCCAGGATTCACGCGATTTTGTGGAATTTTTAGTCAAGGAAGTCCGTAACGGCCAAATCGATTATTATGTGGACAGCGGTAATGTGAAATACGGTCCTCGCATTAACAATGATTCTCCCCAAGCCCCATGTCGCCCTCCTTTGCCTCCCGGTAGTACTGTCTCGGTAGGCGATAGCCCGATTTATAATACAAAAAGCAATTGGCTGGGGATTATTAATACCGATAACGTTAAAGAGTGTTTTTATTACGCAAAAGCCGATGGGGTCATTTATGTAGATACCATAGGGAGCATTCCGAGCCATTTTGATTCCACTAATAACGGGGGCAGCACTTTAGCTATGGAAAAGGATAATATAACCGCAATTCAAAAATTAAATCCGCCCAATGCGCGTATTGATAACTTAATGTTTATAGTCCGTCCGCAAAAAGATCCTTATACCAAGCCCGCCGGCGGCTCGGTGCCCAAAATTCAGCCAACGGTAGTAATCATTATTAAGTTTATGGTTTTATTACCGACAGGAGAACAGGTGTCAATGTATTATCAAACGGCAGTATCAGAGAACAAATATGATATACCAAACCAATAGGATTCAAGATTCACCCCAGTCATTAGTCGGGGTGGCACGTCGAATGACTGTGCCAAGATTAAAGATTAAAGATTCTCGACAAGCGGGGGTAACGTTGCTCTTGGCGATTTTAATTTTGTCTTCGGTTTTGGCCATAAGTTTTAGTTTGGCGACAATAATGTTTATAGAAGTCAGGTCTTCGGGTGATTTGCTAAAAACCGAACCAGCGCTCTATGCCGCGACCGGAGTAGGAGAGCAGGCCTTTTTTAACTTAGAAAGGCATGCCTGCCCGAGCGGCACCTCTAGTTGCTACATAAGCAATTTTTCCAACAATGTAACTCTAAATGGAACTCCAACAGTACTTGCTACGTCTACACCCATAGTTACCGTTGTTGTTAAGGCAGGCTCCGTTTTTAATACTACGTTAAATAAATATGATTTTTGTGATGTTACCGCCGGATCAGGACCGTGCAATTATGGGTTGGTAACCGTAAACTATATTACCACCAACGGCAGTGACGATGCTCTTTATGCTTATTTGTGCGAATTTGACCCTAAAGCTATCACGCCTTATCCAACCATCCCATGTACTCAGCCGGACAAGACCCAGGGTTATTGGAATGCGCCAGACGGCTCAAGCATCGGCAGTCTACTTACCGACGGCAGTGTGGCTATGACCCGGTATAATTCTTCCGAGTACTGGACTTTAAATCCTAATTTACAGCAACAATTAATTTTAATCAACCCCAGCGGCAGTGCAGACATTTATGTAAAAATTAGTACTTATGCCGACCAGCTTGGTTTGGTTGGGAAGGGTTTGCCGTATACTGGGAAAACCGCCGTTAGTATTAATACCATAAACGCGGCGATAGGCAGGAAAATTCAGGTGGAGGTGCCTAACAATAACGGTGGTTCGACTGGCTCTACTGGAGGTCCGCCTCAAACTCCACTTACTACCCTTGCTGGTGCCGCTTCCAACGGAATCTTTGGGGGCGGTACATATGGCTATAAATTTACCCCAAACAAGAACGGACAAATTACCAAGCTTTGGGTCAGAGGCGCGGACACCGGTTCTCATACTGTTTATTTGTATAATATAAGCGGCACAGTCTTGGCCAGCACTACAATATCCAGCGTGACCTATACCTGGGTTTCATCATCCATTACTCCGGTCAATGTAACTGCCGGAACTTCGTATGTGGTGGCTGAAAGTGGTGGCTCGTTCTATGTTAATAATTCCAATATAGCAACTCCGGTGACTACAAGCGATATTACTATTAACGAAGAACGTATTTCTTTGTTCAATAATACCTTCCCGATAAACGCCTACAACTCCCAAACCTTAGGCCAGGCAGATGTGACCTTTGTTCCTAATTGATGAGTTGTAATTAAATAAAATAGTATTCTGAAAATACACAAAATCGCCTGTAGCTACAGGCGATTTTGATTTATCCACCAACAGATTCAGTTAACAGTCCCATGCTTTAGTCTCCTTTTATCCCACACCTTCCAAAATACCCCGTAGCTCTGCTGCGGGGATGAATGGTTGAGTAATAATCTTCCTGCGGGGGTGTAATATCCGGACAAAAAGGTGCTGGAATTATTTTGGAATGTTGATAGTCTGTCCGAGTTTGAGGGTAAAGGGACTTTTAAGGTTATTTAGGGTTGCCAGCGTGGTCCAGTCAATATTGAATTTTTGGCTGATGTTAAACAGAGTATCTCCTTGCAAAACCTTGTAGGCTGTAAACTGCATCCCGCTTTGGCTATTTGGCTGTTTAACGTCCGTGGCACCCAAAACTTGGGGGTTCTGTGAGTTGCTATCCGCGTGGCTTTTATCTTTAAGCACCAGTCTAAAAGCATTGGCAGTTAGCACAAGGGCTAACGTTAAACAAACAATAGCGGAAAATTTGAGTATTTGGTTTTGAGAATAGCCTCTGCCAATGCCGAGTTTGAGCCTGGGTGAAAGTTCAAATTTTTTGTTGCGGAAAGGCATTCTATAAAGTCCTGTTTATTTTTTAAATTTTATCATTTTAACACTCACTTTAACTCTATTCTACCACAAATTGGAGAGCCTTGCATTGTGGATAAACCCCCACACCAATTTGTCTGAACAAATTGGTGTGGGGGTAAACCTAACTACAACTGGTAATTATCAAAAAAACCAAAAAATGCTATAATTATTGAGTAAATATGGTTATTTATGATAACTTTTAACGAGGTGGATAAAGTAGACGCAAAAAAAAGAATAGAAAATTTAAGCAAGCAGATTGAAGATTTGCGCTACCGTTACCACGTTTTGGACGACCCAAAAGTAACGGACGATATTTATGAGTCTCTTCAGCGCGAGTTAAAGGGTTTGGAAGAAAAGTACCCGGAGTTTAGGGACGAATTTTCGCTAAATAACCGGGTTGCGGGCAAGCCTTTGGACAAGTTCGTAAAAGTTAAGCATGACGTGCGAATGCTTTCGTTAAATGACGTATTTTCACAGCAAGAGCTTGAGGCTTGGGAGAAGCGGATTAAAAAGCTGGTTCAGGAAAATGCCGCGGTTGAATATTTTTGCGAATTAAAATTGGACGGCCTTTCGGTATCTTTAATTTATGAGAATGGAAAGTTCGTTCGCGGTTCTACCCGCGGTGACGGATATATTGGCGAGGATATAACCCAAAATTTAAAAACCATTCAGTCCATTCCCTTAAAGCTTCGCGCCCCGTATCCGGAGTTTTTGGAAGTTCGCGGCGAAGGCATAATGAGCAAAAAAGTTTTACGAGATTTGAATGCCAAATATGAAAAAGAAGGCAAACCCTTTTTGGCCAATACCCGTAATGCCGCGGCCGGAAGTTTAAGACAGCTTGATTCTAATTTAACCGCGGAAAGAAAGTTGGATTTTTTTGCGTGGGATGTGACTCAGATTAAAGATTTAAGATTAAAGATTAAAGCAGAAAAACATTCCGACAAACACCGTTTGCTTCGGGAATTTGGTTTTAAGGTGGATAATCATGAAAGGGTATGTAGGAATTTGACCGAAGTGGAAAAATTTGTCCGCGAAATAGAAAAGCTCAGGCCGGATTTTGCCTATGGCACAGACGGCGTGGTTATTTCCGTAGACGATTTGGCTTTACAGAACCGCCTAGGCATAATTGGTAAAGCACCCCGCTATATGGCGGCCTATAAATATCCTGCGGAAAAAGCCACAACTGTAATTAAGGAAATAAAATTCAACGTTGGACGAACCGGGGTGCTAACGCCCTTGGCGATTTTTGAGCCGACTTTGGTGGCAGGTTCCATTATTGGGAAGGCTACACTGCATAATATAGACCAGATAAACCGGCTGGATGTGAGGGTGGGAGACACGGTAGTTATACAGAAAGCAGGGGATGTTATTCCCGAGGTCGTTGAGGTTTTGCCCAAGATGCGGACTGGGAAGGAAAAAAAGGTTAAGGTCCCAAGCAATTGCCCGGTATGCGGCGCGACGGTTGAACGCCGCGGTGTAGGGGAGGATTTGAAACCCTCCTCTACAGGGATAAATTCATCCGTTGCCTTTTATTGTACCAACCCCAAATGCCCGGCCAAGAACCGCCGGTTTATGCAGCACTTTGTCAGTGTGCTTGAAATTTACGAAATCGGCCCCAAAATTTTAGATCGTTTTCAGAAAGAGGGGCTAATTAGCGATGCCGCTGATATTTTTTCTTTGAAAGCGGATGATATAAAAGGCCTTGAGAGATTTGGCGAAAAATCGGCGGAAAATATTATAGAATCCATCGGCCAACATAAGAATGTCAGCCTGTCGCGGTTTATTTACAGCTTGGGGATCTTGCACGTGGGGGAGCAGACGGCCGAAGACCTGGCGCAGCATTTTGGGTCGTTGGATAAATTAATGGCGGCGCCTTTAGATGACATTAATTTTATAGAAAATATCGGGCCTGTGGTGGCTCAAAGCGTTTATGACTATTTCCGCCATAAGGGAAATATCAAGTTTATTAATAAACTGATAAAGAACGGTATCAAAATTCATCACGAGCAAAAAAAAGCGGGAAAATTAACCGGCAAAACATTTGTCATTACCGGCACATTAAAATCTATGTCCCGCGACGAAGCCAAAGCCAAAATAAAAACTCTGGGGGGTAAAATATCCGAAAGCGTTTCCAGATTAACATCATATGTTGTTGTTGGAGACGAACCCGGATCTAAATACGATAAAGCGATAAAATTGGGAGTGGAAATTTTAGATGAGAAAAAGCTTTTGGAATTAATTAAGTAAAGGTATTTAAAATCTGGCTAAAGAGTTTCGAAGCGCTGTGGATCAGGATGATAATAAAAAATGCCTTTGACATAAAGATTATCTTAAGATAAACTAAAGATAATCTATTAATTTTACAATTATGAAATATTCTCCAAAAATTATTGGTTTAAAGCTTTTAAGGGAAAAAATGGGCGAGTATGCTACTAAGGTGGCGCGGGGCGAATCTTTTATTGTAGTTAAGCAGTCCAAACCTTTATTTAGGATTACTCCTGTTGACGAAGAAGAAAACTGGGAAACCTTAATAGACTTTACAAAAATAAAAAAAGGTGGAGTCCCTGTTGAAGAAATTCTAGGGGCTATACATTATGGACGAACTCCAAAAAGCCATAGCAAAGCTGGCCAAAGAACATAGGGCGGTCTTTGATTCCTTAATGGTTAGATTATACGAGAGGAATTTTTTGGGTTTGGATTTGGCAAAACTAAAAGGTCATAAGGATGTCTTTCGGGTTAAACACGGCAGACTGAGAATTATTTTTAGGATGAATCGCGAAGGTTTATCTGTTTTGGAAGTTGGGTTGCGCAACGAAAATATTTATAGGAATTTTTAATTATAAATTTATACGAATAGTCCTCAAAATCGGAACAAATGTAATAATTACCCCAAAGGGCGGTTTGGATACGGGCAAGCTTTTGGATATTGCCCAGGATGTATTAAGTTTAAAGAATAGCGGGCACGAAGTGGTTTTAATAACTTCGGGAGCGGTAGCGGCCGGCAAAATTTTGGCCCCAGCTTTAAGTTCCGTGCATCGGAAAGTTTTGGCGGCTATTGGCCAGCCGCTTTTAATGAAATCTTACGAAACAAGTTTTAAGGCTGTTGGCCTTCAAACCGGGCAGTGCCTGCTTTCCAAAAGTGATTTTTTTAGCCGCGAAATGTATAATAACGCCACAGCCAGCTTAACCGGTTTTTTTGAGGCTGGCGTAATTCCCGTGGTTAATGAAAATGATGTGGTCGCGGCGTCATCTTTAAATTTTGGCGACAACGACTCCCTGGCGGCAATGCTGGCTATTGCGGTTAAGGCAGATGTTCTTTTGCTCCTAACCAACCAACCCGGTTTACTTTCGGGAGATCCACATAAAGATAAGGACGCCAAACTTATTTCCGTTGTCACCAGAGTCGACAAGGAAATAGAGCGTTTGTGCAGTAAGACAATGTCGGAGTCCGGCCGGGGAGGAATGATTAGCAAAGTTAAAGCCGCCCAGCAGGCTGTGTTTGCGGGCGTGACTACTTTTATTGCCGACGGCCGGGAGCGCCATATTATTAAACGGATTTTGGAAGGCGGGGAAATTGTCGGCACGCGTTTTATTTCCTGCGCGGTAGGAAATTTAAACGAACAAAAGCGCTGGCTTATGGCCAGTAAGGGGTTTGGACAAATTATTGTAGATTCCGGCGCGGCCGATGCTCTGCGCCAGGGCAAGAGTTTGCTAATGCCCGGTGTCTTGGCAATAAAAGGGTTTTTTGAGCCCGGCTCAATTGTGGAAGTCGCTTCGGGCGGGGAAATTGTAAGTTATGGCAAAATAAATTATAGCGATAAAGATTTACAAGCAGCGCTATTGTTAAAACACAGCGGCGGATCTGTTAAAGTTGTTATTAAAAAAGAAGTCATCCATTGCGATTATATGATAATTCTTAAATAGTTGTAAGTGAATAAGTTGGTAAGTAATAAGTTACTTTCAACTTTCAACTTTCAACTTTCAACTTTCAACTTATGATTATTTACATTATTGGGACAGGCGTGATGGGTAGCGCGATTGCTAAGAATTTGGCCAAAAAAGGCCAAAAGGTTTTTGTCTATAATAAGACGTACGTTAAAGCCCGAGATTTGGAGAAAAATGCAAAAATTTACGCGGTCAAAAGTTTGGAGAATCTTAAACAGGCCGATTACGTAATTTTGGCCGTTAAACCCTATCAGCTTGCCGATTTGAGTATTGAAGCCGGACTTAAATCTCCCGCTGTTTTAATTTCCATAGCCGCCGGCGTAAAAATTAGCACCATTCAAAAACTTTTTTCCCACAAGAAAGTTATTCGGTTAATGCCTAACTTAGGTTTGTCGGTTGGTTTGGGCGTGGCGGGTTGGAAAGCTTCCGATTTGCAAAAAAGCGAAAAAGCCTCGGTAAAAAAAGTTTTAGACAGCATTAGCCAAAATTTTGAAGTTAAAACCGAGTCCCAAATTGACGCCGTTACCGCTATTTCAGGCTGCGGACCGGCTTATTTTTTCTATTTTGCCCAGGGCTTGGAAAAAGCCGCTTTAAATTTAGGTTTCAGCCCAAAGCAGGCCAGGGAAATTACGGAAAAAACTTTTTTGGCCTCGGCAATGCTCCAGCGGGGAAACAGTTACGCAGATTTAATCCAAAGAGTGGCTTCTAAAAGAGGCACTACAGAGCAGGCTTTAAAAGTTTTTAGCAAACAAGACCTGCACAAAATAATTTTAAAAGCCGTAACAGCGGCGCAAAAAAGAGCCAGGGAGATTAGTAATGAATAATTTGTTGGTTAAATTACAGAATGCAAAAAAATACCAACCGAGTTTGGCGCTTTTAAGTTTGGCCGAAAGGAATAAAATCTTAATTAGCGCGGCGGAATTATTGGAAAAAAATAAGAGAAAGATTTTGTCTGCCAATGACCAGGATTTAAAAAATTTGCAGCGCGTGGACATGCATGATCGGTTGGTTTTAAACGACAAACGATTGTTATCGATGGAACAAGGTCTACAAGCTTTAACTAAGCTACCGGATTCGTTAAATAAAATTTTGGAAAAGAAAGATTTAAAAAATGGGCTTCATCTTTCCAAAATTAGCGTGCCTTTGGGGGTGGTCGCGGTAATATACGAATCCAGACCCAATGTGACAATAGACTTGGCGGCCTTGGCCATAAAGACAGGCAATGCTTTGGTTTTAAAAGGCGGAAGCGAGGCTTATCGGACCAATAAAGTTTTGGTCTCGCTCATACATCAAGCTTTGGCAAAACATCGACTGTCGCCTAATTTGGTTTGTTTGATTGATTCAAAAGAAAATTGGCAAAAAGTTTTGTTAAACGCGCACGGTTTGGTAGATGTGCTCGTTCCGCGCGGGAGCCAAGGCCTTATTGAATGGGTAATAAAAAATTCTCGCCTGCCGATTATAGAAACCGGCGCCGGCGTTTGCCACATTTTTGTGGATGCCGATGTAAATGTTGCCAAAGCTGCGGACATAATCGTGAACGCTAAAGCCCAGCGCCCGGACGTTTGTAATGCTTTGGATACTGTGGTTATTCATCGTAAATCTTTGAACGCGGTTATGTCGGAATTGGCAAAAAAGTTTATCGCTTTCAGCCAATGGGCACCATTGCGCTGCGCAATGGTGCCCATTGGGCAACGATACGTGGAGATTTTTGCCGATGACGAATCGTATCGGATATTAAAGAATGTTTATCCGATGAAGTTCCTGCGCAAAGCCAAGCCTACAGATTTTGGCAAAGAATTTTTGTCTTTAAAAATGTCCATAAAAACGGTTGGGAGTTTTGAGGAAGGTTTGGCCTTTGTTAAACAAAAGACTTCCGGGCATTCCGAAAGTATTTTATCCAAAAACCCAAAACACATCGCGCGCTTTTTAAACGAAGTTGACGCGGCTGTGGTTTACCAAAACGCCTCTACCCGTTTTACCGATGGTGGGGAATTCGGCATGGGCGCGGAAGCGGGCATAAGCACTCAAAAACTCCACGCCCGCGGTCCAATGGGGATGGAAGCTTTAACGTCGTACAAGTGGGTGGCTAAAGGGGATTGGCTGGTAAGGAAGCAATAATAACCTTTTTACGTTTTAGCTACAATTGTATCTAAAACGTAAAATAAAATTAGAAGTCAAAAAAAGACCTGTGATTTTCACGGCCGTGAATTTTACAGGTCGTTATATATTAGTTTGAAAAAAAGTAAAGCGGGCCGCACATCGGGGTGATGCTTGCGGCCCGCGGTTTGCGGTACGGGGGTCATAGCGTGCTCCTACTGAAAGGAGCGGATTGCGGCGGCTTCGTCTTTGTGGATTTTGAAGACGGTATTGAATTTGCTCATTTGCAATTCGTCCCTGACACGCCCGACAGGGTTGAGCAGTTGTAGCTGGCCACCATTATTGACGACTAATGTGAAGCCGGAGACCAACTCCCCCTTTCCGGAACTGTCCATGTAGGTCACGTCCGAAAGAAAGATTGAGCAGTAAATTAACTGCCTTACCGGGTGGCTTTGCAGCTTTTCCTTCGAATTATGCTTCGGTCAATGGCCTTCCAAAGACCGCGGTTTGTATGGCTTCGCGAAAAAGACGCGATCCTTCACCCAAGGTGATCCGTCCGGCCATATCCAGCACAGTCCGTTGTTGACTGTGCGAAAGTCGATTTTGACGCTCATGTTTGCGTCCTCCTTCTGCGAAAAATAATACAGAACGCAGAGAGAGTCAAATACAAGAAATGCAGAATTTAGAATGCAGAATGCAGCATAATTGCAGTCATTCTGAAATCATCATTCAACATTCTGCATTTGAAACTGTGGGAAAGGTGTGGAAGAGTCTTTTTAGGGCTTAAAAAAAGCCTTTAAATAAGGCAAAAATAATAACATTTTTTTAATCAAATTCCCCTTGACACCAAAGCCCGAATGATTTAAAATAGCTATACGCTTAATAAAGGAGCAAAGTCTATGTTAAAACTAAACTTAATCTTAAGCAATCTGCGGTTTATGTAAACGGCCAATTTAAATTGTGCCCTACATGACCGCGAAAGCGGTTTTTTTGTTGAAATGTATCGATCTGCGAATGAAACTAATCAATGAAACTAATCAATGAATGGCTGCGAATATAAAATCAAGTTCTTTAACTAAAATAGCAACTAAATAAATACTGCTCACAGATCTCAGCATACCAATTTACTTTGGGTATCAGGCTCGCAGATTCTCGCGGGGCAGTAGCTATTTGGTTGTTAGTCCACCTACAGACAATCCCATATTGAATAAGTAAATCAGCGGATTACACAACACGATCTTTAAAAATTAAATAAAATAAGTCGCCAAGTATAGAATCAGACTTGGTTGACTTATGGGTAGATAAACCCTAGCACCAATTTTCATCAATTTATCTTTATTGATAAGTTTGTGAAAATTCGGAATAATTTTGGCTTTTAAAAAAGGCTAAAATTGGTGCTGGGTAAATAAGTTCATTCACTCATTAAATTTCTTGCCGAAATTTTATGAGTTATAAGTAGTAAGTAACATTGTATCCTTACGCAGTTTAATCGTGATTGAAAAATCGCGGTCACAAATTGCTAGTTAATATTGAATGTAGAATATAAAATATATAAGGGTATACGGTGGATGCCTAGGTAATATGAGCCGATGAAGGACGTGATAGCCTGCGAAAAGCCTCGGGGAGCTGGCAATAAGCTTTGATCCGTGGATGTCCGAATGGGGAAACCCATGTACTGGAAGAGTACATGCTGCTATGCCGTGGGGTATAGTATGCGGGAACCGTGCGAAGTGAAACATCTCAGTAGCACGTGGAAAATAAATCAATTNNCGAGATTCCGTCAGTAGTGGCGAGCGAAAGCGGAAGTATATAGAAATTTATTCGTTGGACGAGCATTATAGTAGTGTTCAGCGAATAAATATCTATTAGCCCAAACCATTTTAGTGTTTTCAAAGTCGCAAGACGGAGAATTAAAGATTACAGTCGTTGCTAAGATGGCGTTATAAGTGGAAGTTATTGAGAGCCTGTAAGCTCTCTGGGAATTATGTTTGTTGTTTAGCAGAACACGCCTGGAACGGCGGACCAAAGAGGGTGATAGTCCCGTATCGCGAAAAACCATGCAATTTCCTAACTTTTTCTTGAGTACGACCAGACACGAGAAATCTGGTCGGAAATCAGGTCGACTAAGATCTAAGGCTAAATACTCATATTAACCGATAGTGAACAAGTACCGTGAGGGAAAG
>PLYC01000006.1 GCA_003151625.1 Candidatus Doudnabacteria bacterium | reverse complement strand
TTTGTGTTAGGGGGTTGAAACCAGCAATAGTGCTTAGAGTAAAGTGCTTAGAGAATAGGATAGGCAAAATAAAACCGCTTTTTAAGGCGGGAAAGATTAAAAAAAAGAGCTCCCGGATGAAGCTCTTGAGAAACGACTCTGGCTAGATCGTTTCAAGAAAATTCTTCATCCGGGATGTGCGCGTTGCGCGTCGAGTTGGTTAACTAGTCTTCGTTACCGGCGGTCATGCCGCCGGAAGGTTAGATGCCAGCGTTGGTGCCCGATGCGACCGCCGCGTTGCTAGCGAAGGTCGGGTCGGCGCCGGGCGATAGGCCGGGCGCGAAGTTGGAGTTGGTTGGAGCGAAGACCGCGCCGGAGTTGGCGATGGCGTCGGTCGTGGGAGTGTTACCAATCTGATTCGCGGTAATGGCGGCCGTTGTCGGGGTCTTGTAGAAGGCCGCGTTGGCCGGCATCGTAGTCGTACCGTTCACGTTGTTGTTGACCAAGTCCATGCAATAAGCATTTTTTGGAATGGCGGTCGAGACAACGTTATTCCCAAGAGCAACCAGGGTCACCTGACTCCACAGCGCGGAAGGTGGTGACGTAGTGGCCGCCGGAGCGAGTGCCGGAGTCGCGCCCGTCTGCGCAGTGGGGGGCGATGCGGCAACGAGAGCCGTCATGGTGACGGCGGGTGAGGCGTTTATGGACGTCGCGGGAGCAAAGCACAAGGCTATCGCGGCGAACGCCAATGTGACACGCGTCAAGTGTGTCATTTTTCCTCTAATTGTGGTTGTGTTACTAGCTCTACCTGAAGAGCGCGTTGGGGAACCGGCCATCCAATTGAGTTAGGATGGATATGCGTCAGGAAGCCGGATTCACCGGGCTCGCATAACCTATAAAAACACAATAGGCCCAAAATTTATCTACAAAAATCAAGATCAAGATGTAGATAAGCTTTGGGCCTATTAGGTCTCACTGGAAATTGAATATAATATAAACCTGTAAAAGAAAGTTGTCAAATAAGATAAGAAATAGAAATTGGGAAATAATGAAATTGGGAAATTGAATAGAAAGGACAAGCCCGGAAAGCAGGTTGTCGACTAGGGGGAAGAAAAAAATAGTCGAAAACATACTTTCCGGGGCGTGTGCGGGAGAATCCGCAAAAGATGATTACGAGATAAACCGCCAGGGTCGGCGGCATTGGACTCAATGCAATCTCCGTGTGCGTCTTTGCAGACTCGCGCAACATTTGCCATCGCCGGCCCGATTTATTGGGCCTGTGTAATTGTCCTGGTTTTGGCCAGGATTTTTTGGCCAAGGCATGAAATGGTTGGTTAGGCTGCTACAGCCCTTTGGGGCGCTCTGTACTACGCGGCGCGCCCTTTTTTTATTGTTTGGCGCGGGGTATAATAGGACAAATAGGGTTATATGATAAATATGACGAATAAGACAAATGGGACAAAGAGGACAAAGAGGACAGATAAGATTTATAAGAAACTGGCCATTTTTGATATTGACGGGACAATATTCCGTTCGTCTTTGGTTATTGAACTTAGTCATGCTTTGGTGGACGCCAAAGTCTTTCCGAAATCCGCGAGAAAAGAAATTAGCAAGGAATACTTGGCTTGGCTTAATCGTAAAGGAAGTTATGAGGCATATATAGACAAAGTTGTAAAAATTTACGTTAAGCATATTGCGGGGAAAAGTTTTGTTGATGTTGATAAAGTTGCCAGGCAAGTCATCAACTTTCAAAAAGACAGAGTCTACCGTTTCACCCGCGATTTTATCAAACAACTAAAAACTAAAAACTATTTTCTGGTGGCCATTTCCGGCTCACCATCATACATTGTGGAAAAATACGCCAAAGCCATTGGGTTTAATTTATTTTTTGGCACGGAGCTGGAAGTTTTGGCCGGAAAATTTACCGGGAGGGTTAAAAGTTTGGAGAGCGCGTTTAACAAGGCCGGGATTGTAAAAAATTTGGCTGTAAAATATAATGCCAATTTAAAACAATCGGTCGCGGTTGGGGATACCGAAGGCGACATTCCTATGCTAAAATTAGTTGGCAAGCCAATAGCCTTTAATCCCAACCTGGGTTTGGCCAAGTTTGCCAAGAAAGAAGGTTGGACGGTGGTCACGGAGCGCAAAGATGTTATTTATCAAATAAACGATTTTAAGTTTTTAAATAATTTATGACGATTAGTGTAATTATTCCCGCCTACAATGAAGAAAAGTACATTGGCGAATGTTTAAAGGGGATTTTAAAGAACGCGCCCGACAACTTAAAGGAAATTATTGTGGTTAATAACGCCAGCACGGACAAAACCGCGGAAGTCGCGGCCGCTTTTCCTGGAGTCCGGGTGGTTAACGAATCCAATAAAGGCTTAACCAAAGCCAGACAAAAGGGTCTATCGGAAGCAGGTGGCGATTTACTGGCTTTTGTGGATGCCGACAGCCTGGTACCGGCAAACTGGTTTAAAATAATCAACCGGGAATTTAAGAGTAATAATAGTTTGGTTTGTTTAAGCGGCCCATATATTTATTTTGATATTCCCGCCTGGCACCAGTGGATGGTAAAGCATTTATATTATGGGATTTTAGCCAAGATAATTTATTTTTTTACCGGGTATATGGCTTCAGGCGGTAATTTTGTGGCCAAAAAAGACGCACTGTTAAAAATTGGCGGGTTTGACACCAATATTGTTTTTTACGGCGAAGACACGGACATCGCCCGACGGCTATATAAAGTCGGTAAAGTAAAATTCAGCAGTGATTTTTTTATGTTAACCTCCGGCCGCAGATTTGCCGGCGAAGGTACCGTGCAAACCGGCGCCAAGTACGTGGCCAATTATACATCTATTATGCTTACAAAAAAACCGGTGTTGAAAAAATATAAAGACATCCGATAAAAAATTTGATAATCGTTTAAAACAAAAAATAAAATGGAAAACTTGTTTGAATCGTTAAAAAATAGTGGCGGGTTAAAGGGTGAGGTTTATACTGACGAGGCAACTTTGGTAAAGTACAGCCGCGACGCCAGCATTTTTGAAATTGTGCCACAGTGCGTAGTGAGTCCAAAGGATGTTGATGATATAAAAAAGTTGGTAAACTGGGTTAATGCCAACCGGCAATACCAGTCGGATTTGTCTATTACGGCCAGGGCGGCCGGCACCGATATGGGCGGCGGAGCCATAAACGATTCCATAATAATGGATTTTACCGCGTATTTTAATAAAATATCACAAATAAACACGAATGAAGGACAAATTAACACGAATACTGCGGGATACGCTGTTGTTGAGCCCGGGGTTTTTTATCGGGATTTTGAAAAGGAAACTCTGGCCAAAAATTTGATTTTACCTTGTTACACCGCATCAAAAAGCTTAAATACCGTTGGCGGTATGGTGGCCAACAATTCCGCGGGCGAAAAATCTTTGTCTTACGGCCAAACTAAAGACTACGTGGAAGAATTAAATGTGGTGCTGTCCGACGGCAACGAATATACTTTTGGGGAAATGGATAACAGCCAGCTCGAGCTAAAATTAAGGTTGCCCGGTTTTGAGGGCGAAATTTACCGACAAATGTTCCGGCTTATTAAAGACAACTACGAAATTATAAAAAAAGCCAAGCCTACAACTTCCAAAAATTCCGCAGGATACTTATTGTGGGAAGTGTGGGACAAAGCGCGGTTTAATTTGGCTAAACTTATTACCGGTAGCCAGGGAACTTTGGGTTTGGTAACCAAAATTAAATATCGGCTGGTTAAGCCAAAGCCAAAAAGCGAACTGCTGGTAATTTTTATGAATGATTTAAGCAATTTGGGCGATGTGGTGCACGCGGTGGCAAATCATAGACCGGAAAGTTTTGAAAGTTTTGACGACCACACGTTTAAGCTGGCTATGAAATTTTTGCCAGATATGATTAAGCGTATGAAGGGGAATTTAATAACTTTGGGTCTGCAATTTTTGCCCGAAGTTTGGATGACTCTGACCGGCGGCATTCCCAAGCTCATTTTAATCGCGGAGTTTACGGGAGACACGGAAGACGAAGTTAACGCTAAACTGCTTTTGGCGCAAAAAGACGTGGCCACCAGGTTTAAATTAAAAACCCATATAACCAAAAGCGCTTTTGAAGCGCAAAAATACTGGACGGTTCGGCGGGAAAGTTTTAATTTGCTTAGACAGCATACCCACGGCTTGGCCACTGCCCCATTTATAGACGATATTATAGTCCATCCAGACCAGTTGCCAAAATTTTTGCCGGAACTGAATTTAATTTTAAACCAATACCCGTCGTTAATTTATACCATAGCCGGGCATGCCGGAGACGCCAACTTTCACATTATCCCGCTTATGGACTTAACCAAAGCCGACCAGCGCATGATTATTCCAAAACTGGCTGACCAGGTTTACGATTTGGTCTTAAAGTACAAGGGCAGTATAACCGCCGAACATAACGACGGACTTATTCGCAGTCCATATTTGGAAAAACAATTTGGGGCTCAAGTAACCGGGCTGTTTGCCAAAACCAAGAAAATTTTTGACCCCAATAATATTTTTAATCCCCGCAAAAAAGTTGGCGCGACTTTGGAATATTCTTTGGCGCACATAAAAAAGACGTTGTAACTATCTACGGATTACGGATTTGATACGGATATACGGATTACTGCAGTTATCCGTATATCCGTACGCGTCATCCGTAATCCGTAGATGGATTGGGTCTTGCGCACCCGCGAATTTTTTTATATGATAGTAGGGATGAGGACTTTTCTATGTACTACTTTGCCTATGGTTCCAATATGAATCTCCACCATATGCGCCGCATTTGCGGCTGGCATTTTAACGTGCTTGGCGTCGGTACCTTAAACGATTATGAATTCGGTCCCGACACCAGGGGCTATGCCAATATTCGGCCGCAGGCCGGTAAAAAAGTTTACGGCGTTATTTATGATGTTAATCAACCGTGCATAGACGCGCTGGACGAATTTGAGGGCTATCCGGATATTTTTGGCAGGGAGGAAGTTGCTGTTGTTGACGAGGAAGGCCAAACATTGAAGGCCTGGGCTTATATTGAACCGGCAATTAAGTTTGGCAACGCCCCAATAAGAGACGACTATATGCGCCGCGTCGTGGGCGGAGCCAAACAGAACAATTTGCCGGAAGAATGGGTAGGGTTTTTAAGTACATTTTTGGAATAATCTTGTCTTGATCTGAATCATCTCGCGAAGGTGATTTTTTTATCCAGCACCACTTTTGTCCTTTTGTTCAATATTAATAATAAAGGCAGTAAAATTGTGAGCCAATAAAATTATCGAACAATTTCAATAAGTGAAAAGTGGTGCTGGATTTATTGTTTTGGGATATACTACAATTAAGGTAATATACCAGTATGATCAGAAAAATCTTCAAAACTGGGCATTCTGCGGCTGTAACTATTTCGGCTGCTTTACTTAAAGACATGGGGCTTAAGATTGGCGATGCCGTGAAGGTTGAGCTTAACCCAAACAAGGAAGAAATCATTATTCGCCACGGCAAAAAAGAAAGCCAGTTGAGTTTGGGATTAAAATTAAGGCCAAAGTTATAAAGTTATGACAAAGCATTTGCAGATAAAAATTTCAGGATGGGTGCAGGGTGTTGGTTTTAGGTTTTGCACCTATGAAAAATTTGTAGAATTGGGACTGGCGGGAAAAGCAGAGAACACCCAGGATCGGGGAGTTTTAGTGGAAGCCGAAGGTTCCGAGGACAAGCTTGCGGCCTTAGTTGAGTGGTGCCATAAAGGGCCGATGGGTGCGAAAGTCGATAAAGTTGATGTCACCGAGTTAACCGAACCCTTTGTACCTTTGAAGATGGGTTGATAAAAAAAGGGCATACCAAAAAGTTATTGCTAAATTTGACGGCCGTCAAATTTAGCAATATAATAAATTATGCTTCAAACTATACCAGAACTAATTTTAAGTGCGTTGACCGGGGATACTGTTATTTTTCCCAGCGCCTATGAAAAACCTTACCATTTTGTTAAGCGCTTTCGAGCCTTAGAAAAACAGCAGTATGATAATGCCATATGGAAGCTTAAAAACAGCGGCAGGATAAAAGTTGTCATAAAAAACAATAAAAAATTTTTAAAGTGCACAAAAAAAGGCCAACTGCAGATTTTGTTAAAGAAGGCCGGCGCAGACATTCGCGGCAAATGGGACGGCAGGTGGCGATTGATAATTTTTGACATTCCCGAGGCCCACAGGGAAAAACGTGCGGTTTTTAGAGATCTTTTAAAAAGAAATAATTTTGTTCTTTTGCAGGCCAGTGTTTTTATCAGCCCTTATTCTTTAAACATGGAAGCCATTAGTTACTTAGAGAAGTCGGGGCTCACGGACTTTGTGAGGATTTTAAGAGTTGATAAAATAGATAATGACGAAAAGTTAAGAAAAAAGTTTGGTTTGTGAAATATTGTTGCTGTTTTTGACGGCCGTCAAAAACAGCAACAAGTTAAAACTATTAATAAAGTTTTTAATCTTTAAGGTTTTGGGAAATGAAAGCAGTTATTTGGGTTTTGGTAAATAGCAACAACGCCAAAGAGGCTAAGTTTATCGGTGATCAGGTTTTGGCCGCCAGACTGGCCGCGGGTTACAGCCTGATCTCAAAATCGTTAAACAAATATTATTGGCCTCCACAGAGCGGAAAGTTTGAAACTAATACAGGCCCACAGTTGGTTTTGGAAACGTTGCCAAAAAATTATTTAAAGATCGTAAAATTGATAAAAATAATTCATTCCGATAAAGTCCCGTTTATGGGTAGAATCCGGGTTGACGGCGTTGGGATGGATTTTTACGCTTGGATGAGAGGGGAAATTAAATAGTTTTTTGGTGCTATAATTAAGTTAGCAAAGGGGTGTATGTTATGCTAATAAAATTTCGCCGCGAGACAAAAATAGTTTTTATTGTTTTAGCCTTAATAATTATAGGCGCGGCAATTTACATCGCGGTAAATTATAAAAAACTTAAAAATGACAATCCGGTTTCCCAAACCTTGGGCGCAAATATTCAAGCCCTGCCTACATCTACCCAACCCAAAGGAACCTGCGCGCCGAACACTTCGGAATGCCTTGGCAACCCCAAACTTTGTATGGAAGAAAATAAAAACCAGATTTGTGATTAATAAATAATTAAAAAATAAATTTATGTCAAGAAATCATGAGAGTAATATATATAGACAACCAGCGCCTGACGAACCTGATGGTGAAGTTGTTCCTACTCCATGGGTCGACAAATTAACAGTAGATGAGCTTAATACTCAGGCAGTACGAGCTAAAAAAGCGAGAGAGCTTGGTTTACCGGAAGACTCCGGCAACTAAAATTCATTATGAAAAAAGCCACTGTCATTATTATCGTAATAATTATTTTAGCTTTAGCCGCGCTGATTGTTTATCACAATTCCGGCGGGAGGACGACAACTTTTAACGCGCCGCCGTCTGCCAACACTCAAATTAATACCACCACGCCCATGACAATTTCCAGCTCGGCATTTTTAGACAGCCAGGCCATTCCCAAACAATACACCTGCGACGGCGATGGCATAAATCCGCCTTTGCAATTTAACGATGTGCCCGGCGAGGCCAAGAGTCTGGCTTTGTTGGTGGAAGACCCGGACGCCCCTACCGGCACCTGGATTCATTGGTTAATGTGGAATATCCCGCCCACGGTAACAGAAATTGCGCAAAATAGCGTGCCGCAGGGGGCCGTGCAGGGACAGGGGAGCAGCGGCCAAAACGTTTTTGGCGCGCCGTGCCCGCCCAGTGGCATACACCATTATATTTTTACTGTTTATATTTTAGACAGCAAGCTTACACTGCCGTCTTATTCCACGGCCGAAAATTTGCAGTCCGCCATGCAAGGGCACATTATTACGCAGGCTCAAATAATTGGTTTGTACGGCAGATAGAAAAATAAATTCAGTCTTCACTAATCCAAAAATCAAAAAATAACAATTTGTTGAAACAAAAGATGGATTACGAAATCCGCGAGCATAAAAAAAGAGTGGGGATTTACCGAGCGCCACTTTTTTCCAATATAAATGGCACACGCAGTAAAACTGTCGCGCCGATTAAAGTTATTAAACAAATTCGGCCAGTGAAAAGTGGTGACGGGTTTACACTTATGGAGCTTTTGGTCTGCATCGCGATTTTTGCGATTTTGCTGACAGGAGTTTTGGGGTCTTTTGCCGCCACGACCAGAGCGGTTAAATCTTCCCGGGAGAAAACCATTTTGTCCAGCCTGTCCACAAACTATTTGGAAATTATTCGAAATATGCCATACGGCCAGGTAGGCACCATAAATGGAAGCCCAAACGGCGGTTTGCCGGACTTTACCAATGCTTACAGTCAGAATATTAACGGGATAGTCTATAAAATTTATTATGAGGTTACATATATAGACGATCCGGCCGACGGCACGGCTTTGGCCGGTACCGACCCATACCCTGCCGACTACAAGCAGGTAAAAATGGATATTTTAAATACCTCCACCAATCAAATTAACAGTTTTTTTACCAACGTCGTCCCAAAGGGGCTTGAGGGCACGGTCAATCAGGGAGCTTTGCAAATTCAGGTTATAGACTCCCAGGGAAATCCTATCCCCGGTGTTAACGTTCATATTACCTACCCGACCACCACCCCGAGTATTATTCTGGACAGACTAACCGACTCCACAGGACAGTGGGTGGAAGTCGGTTTGCCGCCGGCGGCGCATAATTACCGCGTGGTGGTTTCTAAAACCGGCTATTCGCAGGATCAGACCTACGCGGTTACTGCCCAAAATCCCAATCCGTTACACCCGGATGCCACTGTAGCTGTTGGCCAGGTTACCAAAATTACTTTTTCCATAGATTTGATTTCCAATTTAACTATTAAAACTTTAAACGCGGTTTGCCAGCCTCTTAACGGCGTAAATTTAAATATTTTAGGGGCAAAATTAATCGGCAGCAGCCCCAATGTCTATAAATATAATAATAATTATTCCTCCGGGCCAGCGAGTTATGGTGCCGGATTAATATCGTTACCCAGCACGGAATGGGATACTTACACACCCACCTTGCTTACCGGTCAGAGCGTGATTACTTATGGAACTTCGCCCATTCAACAAATTACCGTTTTACCAAATACTTCACAAACTTTCACAATGATTCTTGGGGTCAATTCTACATCCCAGAGCCTTTTGGTTGTTGTTAAAGACGCTTCATCGTCCACGGCTCTGGAAAATGCTTCAGTGACTTTAACCGATGGTGGCAGTTTTAGTCAGACATTGCTCACCGGCGGCAGTGTTTGGGTGCAGAAGGACTGGAGCGGAGGTTCGGGGCAGGCAAACTGGTCTACCTCCACGCCCGGCCAGTATTTTCAGGACAACGGCAGTGTAGATGTATCAACTTCCGGCCAGATAAAACTTACAAAAATTGCCGGAAATTATACTTCTGCTACCGGAACTTTAGAAAGCTCTGCCTTTGATACCGGCACTAACGCCACAAATTATACTATCCTTTCGTGGCAGCCTCCATCCCAAAGCGCGTCGACCACTGTTGCTTTTCAGGTCGCGGCCAATAACGACAACGCCACCTGGAACTACGTTGGGCCGGACGGAACTTCGGCAACGTATTTTACGACTCCGGGCCAGGATATGGGCAGTACTTTAGACAATAATGAATTTTTTCGTTACAAAGTTTTTTTGTCTACTATAGATAAAACCAAAACCCCAACGCTAACTTCCGTTAATGCGAATTTTGTAACCGGCTGTTTTACCCCGGGGCAGGTTATTTTTACCGGTCTTGCCAACAAAACTTATTATGTTACCGTATCAATGCCCGGGTATACCACTCAGAGCAACGTTGCTGTGACTGTTACCGGCAACCAATTTTTTCCGGTATTAATGAGTCCTTAGCCCAACAAAGTTGCTAAATTATAATCAATTATCAGTTATTATGAAAGATATCTTTTTAAGACTAGATGTAAAAAATTCCACGAAAAGAGTGGGGGTTTACCCAGCACCACTTTTCCCTAATATAAATAGCGGAGGCAGTAAAACTGTTGTGCCAATTGAGGTTATCAGACAAACCAAATCAGCGAAAAGTGGTGCTGGGTTTACTATTGTGGAACTTTTGGTGGTGATTTTTGGTTTTAGTTTAATCGCCTGGGGTTTAATTGCGCTCGTCTCCAGTATGTTCTCGTTTTCAAACCAGCAAAGCGGCTTATTAAGCGATATCGACTTGGCCAGAAATTTGGCCTTTCAAATAGCCTCGGAGCTTCGCAATGCCCAAACCGGGAGCGACGGGTCGTACGTATTAAATACCGCCGCAACCGGTACGGTAATTTTTTATTCGCCGCTTGCCGACACCGACCCCGGCGTAGAGAGGGTTCGTTATTTTGTACAGAACGGCCAGCTTTGGAAAGGCGTGACGGAATACAGCGGCGGCAGTTATAATTTAGGAACCGAGAAAACCGTAATGGTACAAAAGGATTTGGCTAACGGAGCTTCCCCAGTCTTTTATTTTTACGACGGGAGTTACATTGGATCCTCAACCCAAACTTCGTTGGCTATGCCGGTAAATGTCACCCAGGTTAAATTTGTCAAAGTCAACCTGCAGATTTATAATAAAGCCGGAGTGAAAAATACCAATACATTTACGGTAACGGCCGGCGCGGCAATTAGAAATTTAAAAACAAACCTGGGTCAATAAAATTATTCTAATTATTCTAAATAAGTATTAATGTCAAAATCTGAAGTCAGGAAGAAATTGATTATTAGGAATAGGGTTTTATTTAGGTCAATTAGCGCAATTAGAATAATTAGAAATTAAGTAGATTGAAATGAAATATGATTGAGCAAAAAAAAATAAATATTGATACAGATACAACTGAAAACGGAAGCATTCTCATTTTTACCGTAGTCATTATTTTTATTTTCAGCCTGGTTATGTTGGGGCTTTTAAGCTACGCGACAATGCAGATTAAAGTTACGCGCAGCGCGGTTTACGACCAGCAGGCATTTCAGTTGGCCGAAGCGGGGGCTAATTATTACGAGTGGCACCTGGCGCATTTTGCCAGCGATTTTTGGGACGGTAATGCCAGCACTACCCCCGGGCCATACCTGCATAACTATGTTGATACCGACACCGGCCAACTGGCAGGGCAGTTTAGTTTAACAATTACACCGCCTACGGTTGGTTCCACAATAGTCACAGTGTCGTCCACCGGCATTCCCGCGGCCAACCCCAAAGAAAAGAGGAAGGTTACGGTGCGCTATGGCATACCAAGCCTGGCTCAATATGCTTTTTTAACTAATAGCGATGCCTGGATTGGAGACACGGAAAACGTGAGCGGACAATTTTTTACCAATGGGGGAGTGAGGTTTGACGGAACCGGCAACGCGCCAATTATGTCGGCTAAAACTACTTATATTTGCAAATTTTCTTTTGGCTGCAGTCCCGACCAGACCAAGCCGGGAATTTGGGGAGCGGCGCCGCAAGCCACTCAAAATTTTTGGCAATTCCCCGTACCTAACGTGGACTTTACAAGTATAACCGCGGATTTAGCAACCTTAAAAAGTAGTGCTCAGAGCGGAGGTCTTTATTTGGCGCCGTCCAATGCCTCCGGTTACTTGTTAAGGTTTCAACCGGATGGCACTATCAATTTTTACAAAGTGACTTCTTTATATAATGATCCTTCCGGCACGGGTGTGGAGCTGGATATAAATGGCAATAATGTTGTTCACAATAACAGCATTGATTATCAAAATATAAGCCTTCTTTATAACAAGCCGATTCCCGCTAACGGCGTTATTTATATAGAAGATCAAACTTGGGTCGAAGGTGTGGTCAAAGGCCGAGTAATGGTTGCGGCCGCGGTTTTGCCTTACTCCGCCGCCACTGCCCCCAGCATCCACATTCAAAACAACCTTACATATTTGGCCAAGGACGGAACCAATTCAGTGGGAATAATCGGTCAAAAAGATGTTTTAGTTACCTATCTTTCGCCGAATAATTTGGAAATTGACGCGGCTTTAATTGCGCAAAACGGCAGTGCCGAAAGATACTATTACTCCGGTCAACTATTGAATTCCATAACCATTTATGGTGCCACAGCCAGCAGTGGAACCTGGACTTGGAGTTGGGTGGATGGCGGTGGCAACTGTTCTTCGGGCTACTGCACAACCAACACCACTTACGATTCCAATTTGTTATATTCCCCCCCGCCCTCCTTTCCTTTATCTGCCAGCGGTTACCAGCAAATAAGTTGGTCGAGCAACTAAAGAAGTGACAAAATTTCCGCCGGAGGCGGATCCGCCTTTGGCGGAAAGTAAAATTAACAAAATTAAAACGCAGTTAATTTTGTCAATAACATTTATGAAATATCTTTTAATCCTTTTATTATCTTTCGGTTTTTTTAGTCCCGCTTTGGCCGCAAACACGGTTAAGGGTTCGGTGCCAAAGGTTCAATCTCTTCAACCTCTTCCGCAGGGGGTTTCTCCCGCGTACAATAAAAATATTCAATATCAGGATCCAAATTACCAAAACGCCCCAGGCAACACCACGCCCGGTGTCGATCAAAATACTAACAACACAGCTTCAAACCATAACGATTTAACAGAGCCTCTTTCGGCAACCGCTTCACAAAGCGCGCCGACGCAACATTATATTTGGTGGCTGATGATTTTGTTGCTCGCGATAATTGTTGGATTTTGGGTTTATAAGAGGAGTAACGCCAAATGAAAACCGGCTGCCCTTACTGCGGAAATAATCCGGTGCCCCACCGTTTTTATTGGTACACTGAGAGCTTGAACATTTTTTTTACGCCGCTCCGTCAAAAATTTTTATATAACCGTTTATCAAGTTTTTTTAACAGCGGATTGTGGCTGGGAAGAATCGGGAATTTTTCTTTAGATTTGGGAGTATTTTTTGGGATAATCTCTTTTCAGAAGGATGTTAAGCTTTGTAAAGTTAGGCGAGCCCAGGTTTTGTGGGAAGAAGCGGAAAAGCGGGGGATACAAATGGAGGAATTGCAGATATTTGGTAAGCCGATTGACAGTTATACAGCAGAGAAATTGGAAATTGGGAAATTGCCTGACCGCCCACGCCTTGGCGAAGGAGGGGGAAATTTAAAGAAATTAAAACGTAGGATAATTTTTTCCGGGTTGCCCAGGCCGGAAGGTTACACCAATCGCTGGCTGGATTTAATGGATGACAAGTGGCTGTTTAAAAAGGCAATGATGGAAAATGGCTTGCCGGTGCCAAAAGGGGCAAGCTGTAGCAGATATTATGAAGCAGAAAGAATATTCCAAAAAATCCAAAATTCCGATTCAAGCGCCTTTAGTCTTAAATCTCCAATCTCAAATCTAAAATTTGTAATTGTAAAACCCCGAGCCGGGAGCCGCGGGCGGCATAGCACAACTTTTGTTTTAACAGAAAATGATTTAAACAAAGCTTATAAAATTGCCAAACGGCTGTGTTTTTGGGTAATGGTTGAAGAGCAGCTGCAAGGTCCGGTCTACCGCGCCACGGTTATAAACGGTAATCTGGCGGGAGTTTTGCGGGGCGACCCGCCGCAAGTTTTTGGGGACGGTATCAAAAACATCAGCCAATTGATTAACATTAAAAATTCCCTTCCTCATCCCGGGGTAAAAAATATTTTACCGGACGCCGGCATGGAACTATTTCTATCACGCCAAAACTTAACGCTATCATCTGTCGTCCCGGCCGGGCAAACGGTTAATCTTTCGGAAAAAATTGGTGTAAATTACGGCGGGTCGTCTTCCGAAGATTTTGAAATTTGCCACCCTGAAAATAAGGAAATGTTTTTGAGCGCGGCCAAAGTTTTGGGCGACCCGATTGTGGGGTTTGATTTTATTATCCCGGATATAACCAAAAGCTATAAACAGCAAAAATGCGGCTTTATAGAAGTAAACTCTCTGCCGTTTATCAACCTCCACCACGACCCGTTGCTCGGCACCCCGCGCAACGCCGCGGCCTTGGTTTGGGAGATGCTAGGATGGTAGAAGCTGATTTACTTGTCAAAATCACGGCCGTGATTTAAGCTAGTGATTAGTATAAGTTTTGATTTAAAATTTATGGAGCATGTCATAAAAAATTTTGACCTCCTTGCAGTATCGCCTCTGCGCAGGCAGGCTTTGCGAATTGTAGAGGCTGGGTTTGCCGCGATTGATACCAAAACGGCGGTAAACAGAACGGTAAAGTACAATCAGCAAAAAGAAATTTTAAAAGTGGATGGGAAAAGTTATCCGCTTGCTGATTTTGAGCGTGCCATATGCGTAGGTTTTGGCAAGGCGGCATTTAACGCGGTAAGTGAGCTACAAAACATTTTGGGCGATAAAATTAAATGCGGGTTTGTTATAGATTTAAAAGAGGGAAATTTGGGAAACATAACCTGTAAAATTGGCACGCATCCTTACCCGACCAAAATAAATATTGACGCAACCAAAGAGTTGGTGGCCATGCTTTCAAATTGTTCAGAAAAAGATTTGGTATTGTGCGTGGTCAGCGGGGGAGGTAGCGCTTTGCTCTGCAGTCCTCACGATATGAGTTGTGAGCAGGAAGTTTCCATAATTGCCGCGCTAACCGTAAAAGGCGCGAGCATCCAGGAATTAAATACCGTACGCAAACACATTAGCACTGTCAAAGGCGGTAATTTGGCAAAAATGATGTATCCGGCAAGCTGTATAAGCCTCATCTTCTCCGATGTTCCCGGAGACGATTTAGGCATGGTAGCCTCGGGTCCAACGGTAATGGATAAAACTTTTATGAAAGACGCTGCTGTGGTTTTAAAAAAATATAACGTGCTGGAAATTTGTGAATTACCGTCCTGCAATTTAACGGAAACCCCCAAAGAGCCAAAGTATTTTGAAAAGGTTCAGAATGTTTTGGCCGTTTCTTCCAAACAGGCATTGGATGCCATGAAAGAAGAGGCTGAAAATTTGGGATTTGACGTAAAAATTTTTTCCGATAATTTTCAAGGGATTGCCCGCGAGATAGGGCCAAAAATTGTCGCGCAAAATCAAAAACATCAGGTGCTTTTGGGAGCAGGGGAAAGCACGGTGGAAATTAAGGGCAAAGGCAAAGGTGGGAGGAATCAGGAAATGGCTTTGGCGGCTTTATCATCACTTGTGGAAAATCAAGTTTTGGTTTGCGCGGCATCCGACGGCCACGACAACACCGATTGTGCCGGGGCAATTGTGGACAAAGAGACACTGACACAGGCAAAAAACTTGGGGCTGGACAATGAAGCTTTTTTAAACGACAATGACAGCTATAATTTTTTTGAAAAAACCGGAAATTTATTGTTAACCGGCCATACGGAGGCTAACGTGGCGGACTTTTTTGTTTGCCTTAAGCAATGATTGTTGATTTAAAAAATTTTAATTTTATTGGCAAACGACCTTTGGTTTCAGAGCCTATGCACCGCTTTTGCAAAGTGGCGGTTTTAATTCCGGTTTACGATGAAAATTTTAATATGGTTTTGCGTCCGCTGTATTCTTTGGCCGGGCAAAAGGGAGTTGGGTTTGACGAATTTGAAGCCGTGGTTATAGTTAACAACTCCAAAGACGAAGCAAAAAATAAAAGCAAGGAATTTGTTGCCAACCAACGGGCAATAAAACTTATCCGGTTTGTACAAAAATTATCATCCAAGCCGCTGGAAAATTTGTCTGGAGAGAATTTAAAACAGATTAAAAAAATTTGGCAAAGCGGATTGAATGTCCGGTTAATAGACAAATCCGCTTTACAGATCGCGGTAGTGGAAAATAATGTCGGGCTGGCCAGGCGCGTGGCTGCCGGGGACATAGTTCGCCGGTTTTTTGAAAACGGGCAAAAAGAGCGGGGGATTATTTTGGTCACCGATGCCGATTGCGCGTTTTCTCCCAACACCATTTATGAAATAATCAGCACTTTTTTAAAGTATCCCATAAACGGTCTGGCCGGAAATTTGGTTCCCATAATAGATCCGGAATTTCCCGAACAGAAACTTTTAAAAAAAGTTTTGGAAGCCAGCGGCGAACTGCGGCCGTGGCCCAAAAGTTTGCGCCGCCCGGGCAAAATTTTATATTTTGAAAAAGGGGATAGTTTGGATTCTAACGTGCTTAAGACCGGGCAGAATATGGCGGTTTCCGCGGGCGCTTATTTGTTGGCCGGAGGCTTTGAGGATTTAGACAGCTCCGAAGACGTGCTTTTGGGGCAAAAAATCAGCAATCTTCCGGGCGACATAGTAAAAAATTTTAACTATACCGTTACTACCATTATTCGCCCTTCATTGCGCACCGGCGCCGGCGCTTTGGGGAGGAGGATAAAATATATTTTGGATTCCGTGGAAAATTTCCGCCTCGGCAAAAGCAAAAAAATTTTTATGCTGGACAAGCAAAAAATCAGCGAGTTTTATTTTTATCTGGCGGCATTGGCCAAAAGCCGGAAATTAAATGCAGGATGGCTAAAAAAACTGCTAATTTTGTACGGTTTTAATTTTTCCGGTTTGCCGCAAAAAGAATTGCAAAGAATGGCCGAAATTTTTACGCTGGAGTACAGCGGAAACATTAAACACCACAAATTTTTACGTACCGACAGGACGGTGGTTGAGCATTTTTACCACCGTTTTCCAAAAAAGGATGTTACAGGCAAGTTTGCGGAGTTTTTAGTTTGACTTTTCGAGAAACTGTGCTTTAATTAAAGTAGGAGGGAGTTTAAAAAAATAGCGTTTTTGTTAATTTTATTTATGGTTAAAATAAAAAATCAACATAATCACACCAGCCAACATATGAAAAAAATAATAATCAAAAGGGTAAAGCGCAATAAAAAGAAAATTACCACCGGTGAAAAAATTATGGCCGGGTTGGGCGTTGGGTCATCGTTATTCGGGCTAACCGGTATGGGCAAAGCCCCCACTAGCAAACCGCAAACAGTTATATCCACCACCCAAAAGGATGCCAAAAGCGCTTCCAAAACCAGCAAAATTAAAGAGGAATTGGTTAACATGTTTGGCGTGCCCCAGGCAGCGGCTTTTGATGATGACCCTTCGGGGTTTATAATTGCCACTCCGGATATGATTACGAGCTCTGCCGCAAATTATGCGGCGACTTTAGCTCAAAATATGCCCAGTTCCGCTAACCCTAATGGTACCGGAGCAGATAGCAACCTATATACTCCTTCAACCGGAGGCGGGGTTGTTAGCCCAAATCCTGACGCATCTTCGTCGTCAATTGACCAATACAGAGGTTATACACAAGTGGTGGGAAATCCCAGCCCTGGCCAAGTAAGCGGTCCCCAAGCACCGCTTCCGGAATACGCGACTGTTGAGCCCGTTATTACAACTCCGCCTGATAACGGGGTAAGTGCGCTGCCGCCCGATGTTGTGACGGCGCCAATCGTGGATCCCTTAGCTTCCCAGCAACCGGCCACACAACAACCGCCGGCAATTATTTCTGTTACTGACCCTTTTGCCGACTTGAATCCTACATATCCTTCTGTAGTCGACCCCAACCTGTCAACAACTCCCCAACCGGTAGCCGCAACGGGCTTCCCAAGCGGTATGGATTTACCTCCTGCCGGGGTAAGCCAGCCACCGTCCGAAATTAATAACCCTGTTCCTATAAGCTTTGACATACCGGGATATACAGGCAATCAAACTCCAACTCCAGTCCAAACTACGCCTGATAACGTGGTTAGCGTCCCGGCTACCGGTGACAATTTTTCCATAAATATTCCTTATGTAAACTCACCTGTCGATCAAACCCCAACCCCGGACCAGCCTGTTTCTGTGACTGTGACAGACTCTGCTAATCCGGATACGCAACCACAGCAGTTTCCGGCAAATCCTGCGGATGCTAATCCTTTAGCAGTCACGCCTGACCAGCCATCTGTCGCGATAACATCAATTGGCCCAAGTGAGCAAAGTCCTGACGGAGTGCCGGGACGCATAATGTATAACGGGAGTAATATAAACGCTACGGTTGTTTATGACGACGGAGGCAATGTCCATATTCTCGATAACAACAATAATGATATAACCAACGGGATTGCCAATGTCAGCGAGGTTGCCCAGGGAATAGAGAGTGGCGTAGTGCCAACGGCGACACTGGCCCAAGCCACTTCCCCTGCTTTTTTTGCCGGGAATAACGCAACAGGGCTTGATTTCGCCAATGTTCCCAATCCTCAAGGTGCCGCTGCGGGTTTTGCAGCGGGCAGCACTTGGAACGAGGTTGTTGGGATTGTT
>PLYC01000022.1:20412-20556 GCA_003151625.1 Candidatus Doudnabacteria bacterium | reverse complement strand
CCGAGCCGCCGCCGCGCTACACGGACGCGACGCTAATTAAAACCTTGGAATCCGCCGGGGTCGGCCGCCCTTCCACCTACGCGCCAACGCTTTCCACTATACAAGATCGCGGCTATGTGAATAAAATCGATAAAAAATATTCTC
>PLYC01000022.1:0-20372 GCA_003151625.1 Candidatus Doudnabacteria bacterium | reverse complement strand
ACCTCGCACATTGAAGAAGAATTTGATGACATTGCGGAAGGCAAAATAAAGTGGGTGGAAGTAATGAAGGAATTCTATGGACCGTTTAAAAAACATTTAATAGAAAAAGAAGAGAGCGTACAAAAGACCGTAGAAATTTCCACCACGCCCTGCCCGCATTNNTGCGGCAAAATGATGCTTATAAAATACGGCCGGATGGGGAAATTTTTGGCCTGCCCCGAAGAAGGCAGCAAAGTTACCCAGCCAATGCCCGAAGAAGCGGCAAAGATAAAAGAGTTGGAAGAAAAAACACGAGGTGAAATGTGCCCAATATGCGGCAAACAAATGAGCGTTAGGCGCGGACGCTTTGGGTTCTTTTTAGGATGCATAGACTACCCCAAATGCAAAGGCATAAGCAAAATTTGGAATAAGACGGGCTATAAATGTCCAGCTTGTTTGGCCGATGATGTGCGGCGGGAAAAACCTGGAGATATTGTAGAAAAGAAATCCCGCGGACGGGGCAAAGCCTTTTTTGCCTGCACCCNNCCTGCACCCGCTTCCCGGACTGCACATTCGTGATGAACGTTAAACCGGAAAGCCAACAACAACTTGATGAAGCCTATAAAAATTGGCTGGCCAACCCGCCAAAGCCGAAAAAGGTTTGGAAAAAGAAATCATACGATAAAAAAACCTCGTCCACCTAAGGCGGACGAGGTTTTTTATTGAATTATCAACGGTAAGCTATAATCGCAATAACAACCAAACCGTAAATTACCACAGACAGGGTGTAAGTTACTATAATAATTTTTTCCTTGCGGCTAACGCCGTAAATTAACCAAAAAAGTGTACCAATTAAATAAGACACCCACGACACTAAAGACAGTGAAGCGGCACTTTTGGTTTGGATTATTTTTAATAGTTGTGGGATAGTCATTACGGGAATTAAAACCCCTCCGATGTACGCCAGGCTGTCAATCCATTTTTGTAATTTTGTTTTGGCCCCGGCAGACCGATATTTATTATGCAAAACTAAGGTCATATATGTAATAAGCTTAATAACCAAATAATAAACAGTAAAATTACCCAGGACGCCAGCATACCGGCAAAATTCCAGGCCCAGCCGTTGGTGTATCCGTGGGTTTTAAATTTAAACGGATAAAACGGCTTTACCGCCCACTCGCCTTTGTGAGTCGCAATGTCGATTAGCAGATGAGAAGCATATGCAGCGGCGGCCATCAGCGGCAACTTAAAATAAATTACCAAGGGCGTGACAATAAGTAGCAAAAACCACAAACTATGGGGTACTTCCCAAAGGGCGGACCAAAACGGATGCCTGTTGCGGAAATGTTCGCGCAGCCAGTCGCTGTTTTTTGGAATATCCAGAAAACGCTTATGCTTAAAACCAACATACAAATATAAAGGCAACTGGGGCAAATCCGGCAGCCCCGCAAATAAAGTAATGGCCGTAACATCGGCCGGGCGGTAATTCCCCAGCTCCGCCAATGCCCGTCCGACCAATAAATGACTTATAATATCCATATATAATTCCAAAATATAAAATCTGCATCATTTGTATCCATTCGCGAATCCGCGGTCTAATCGTTTCTGCTATAAATTTCCATTTGAAAAATTACGCACTTTACGGCTTTGTAAAAGCCAACCACGGATATGTAGTACTGTAAATGCGCCAACTCATCTATAAAATAGGCCAGCCAGCCGGTTAAATATATTCCGTTGTAGCTCATAATTGCCCATTTACCGCCCACATTAACAATAAACCCATGCTTAATGTTTTTGTAAGGGAATGGCGGTTTTTGATTTTTTAAAATAAAGGGCAACGCATAAACTAAATATTTTGCCTGATCCGCGGCGTCTTGGGCGGACGAAGTAACGGGCTTGCCCTGGCTGTCCAAAACACAGGCAATGTCGCCTATGGCAAAAACATTTTGGTGCGTTGCGACCTGAAAAAATTCGTTTACCGGCAAACGCCCTTTTTTATCCAATTGCGTAATTTCCATATGGCTGTCGCAAGCTTTAATCCCCGCGCTCCACATTAACACGTCGTAAGCGATTTTATCTCCGGACATTAATTCCACAAAATGTTCATCTACCTTAGTCACTCTGGACGACAACCTGACCNNGAACGCCTAATTCCTGCAGCCGGCCAAGGGCATCGCGGCTCAACCGGCTGTCGAATCCGGGCACCAGCTGATTGGCGCCTTCTATAATTTCTATTTCTATTTTTTCCCGGGGATACTGGTTCTTCCAGGCTAAAAAATCCGCCAAACATTTTAGTTCGCCGGCCAGTTCCACTCCGGTATATCCCCCGCCGGCCACTACCAAACGCACGGTTTTTTTGTTGATATCAAATCTATGGGCAGCAATGGCAAACTCAATCCGGTTTCTTATTCTCAATGCGTCCGGTAAATCTTTTAAGCCCAAAACAAATTTCTGCGCGCCCGGAATGTTAAAATAATCACTTTGGGAGCCCAAGGCCAAAATTAAATAATCATAATTAATTTGCTTGTGGTCGAGCTCAATTTGATTTTTTTCGGGATTAATTTTTTGCAATCCGCTCTTTATAAACTTAACGCCCGTGCCTTTTAACACTTCTGCGAAAGACAGAGTAATACTTTTTTTCATTTGGCTGGTAGTAGACAATTCTTCTTCCGACGAAGCCACCTCGAACAAGTTGGGCGAAAAAAGATGATAATCCCGCCTGTCCACTAAAGTCACGAAGATATTTTTATCCTTTTTTGCCAAACCCAAAGCCGCTCCAAGCCCCGAAAACCCTCCTCCGACAATAACAATATTAACCATAACTTTTATTTTGGTATCTAAAAAAGCGCCTATTTCAATATTATATCACTAACCAGACAAAAGAACCAAGACCCAAGATCACAAGAAACAAAAAAGAACCAAATTTAAAAATTCAAAGGCATTTAATATTAATAGCGTGCCATTTGAATCTTAACTGGCTCTTGGATCTTGGATCTTTCTACTCATATCTCATCGCTTCGACCGGATCCATTCTGGAGGCCGAACGCGCGGGCAAAACGCCAAAGGAAATACCAATGGCCGCCGAAACTCCAACGGCCAATAAAATAGCATATAAAGGCACCGAAAAAGTCCAAGCCAATCCCGACGAGGTAGCAATTAAAGAAATTAGCCAGCCTAAAAAGGAGCCAAATACAATCCCAATCGCCCCCCCTATGACGGTTACCAAAATCGATTCAATTAAAAATTCATTTAAGATGTCCGAATTTTTGGCGCCCAGAGCTTTTTTCAAACCGATTTCCGCGGTACGTTCGGTTACAACTACATACATAATATTCATAATTCCCACTCCGCCGACAATTAAAGAAATGGCTGCAATGGCAATAAGTAAAATTGTGATGCCGTTAAAAATTACGTTAAACGTGGCCAGCGCCTGGGCCTGGGACTCCACAATAAAATCGTCTTTGACCGGATCGGTAATGTTATGGTTGTACTCCATCAAACTTTTTATCTGGCTGGCGGTCGAGTCCGACAGGTTGATATTTTGCAGTTGGATAACGCCGATTTGCAAATAGTCTATGCCGAGAAGTTTTTTTTGCGCGGTGCCCAGGGGAATGTACAAACTGTCATCGGCCGTGCCGCCACCGGCCAAACCCAGCGAGTTGTAAACGCCAATAACCTGGAAATTTAACGTGCCCACATGGATTAACTGACCCAATGGATCGGTTTGGTTAAACAAATCCTGGGCCAAACTGGTGCCTAAAATCGCCACCTGGGCCGCGCCGTCGTCTTCGGCCTGGGTGTAAAAACGGCCTTCCTTTAAAGTATGTTCGTCAATCTGGAATTTGCCGGCGGAGGCGCCGTAATACAGCGAGCTTTTATCTATATTGCCATAGCTGACCACCGCCTGGCCAATGACCTCGCCGTAAACGCCGGTGACATTATTTAGTTTCGCAATGTCATCCAAATCCCGCTGCTTAAAACTGGTAATTTGCACGCCTGAAAAAGCCGACGTGCTCGGACCGGCGGCGGAACTGGCCGCTCGGGTTTTGGTGGTCGGAGGCACGCGCGTTTGGATAAATAAAGTATTGCTGCCCAAAGCATTAACTTGCGCGTTGATTAAACTCCTAAATCCCGCGCCCGCGGACAAAACCAAAATTACCGTGGAAATTCCAATCATTATTCCCAGGGTCGTTAACACCGTCCGCGCCGGATTTGCTGTCAATGCTTTAATGGATTGTTTGAAGGCGGTAAACATAAGGGAAATTAAGGATATAAGGATATAAGCCGCATAAATACTTATATGCTTAACATACTTACTCATATCTCAACGCTTCTATCGGATCTAATTTACTTGCTTTAAACGCCGGGTAAAGACCAAAGACTACACCGGTTAAAATGGACACGCCGACTGNNAAATTACAAAAGCCCAATCGTAACCAAGCGAGTTCATAAGTATTGAAATCAAATATGAAACAACAACCCCGATAATTATTCCGATCACTCCCCCAAGACTGGTAAGCGTGCCGGCTTCCAGCAAAAACTGGTTGCGAATGGCGCCATTTTTTGCTCCCACGGCTTTTCGCAGACCAATTTCTCTGGTACGTTCGCCAACCGTTGCCATCATAATATTTAATATCCCGATGCCGCCGACAATTAAAGCCACCGCGGCCATGGCGGTTAAAAACAGGGTCAGCGCATTGGTAATGGTACTTAAAATACTTACAGCATCGGCAATACTGCGCACTGTAAAATCAATATCAGCGTCGGACTTTATATGGTGCTGCTGGGTCAAAACCGTGGTCGCATCGTTTACGGTCTGGTTTACATTGTCCGCAGAATCCACTTTGATATTAATTGCCTGCAAATAATTTATACCCAAAATTTGCTGCTGGCCAATAACTAGAGGCAAAAATATTTGATCGTCATTGTCCTGAAAAAATGAACTGCCGCGCGGAGTGATTACGCCGATAACGCGCAGAGGTATGCCGCCGGGCTGGCTTTGAGAGGAACTGCGAACCTTAATTACCTGGCCGATTGGGTCAGTGCCGCTGCCCCCAAATAGCTCCTTGGCCACGGTTGAGCCCAAGACCACAACATTGGCGTTGCCCTGATCCTGCTGCTGGCTAAAAAACTGGCCTTCCTGCATGGTAAAACTGATAACATTGGGGTAGTTATAGTCGGTTCCCGTAAAATTGGTGTCCACGCTTTGGCTCTGCCAGGCCGCGGTAACGCTGCCGCGCACCATGGCGTTGACGGCCGCGGCGTGCGGTACCCTGGTAGAATCGCGGAGAGCCGCGGCGTCGTTGGTAGTCAAAGTCGTAATCACAATGCCGAACAGCTGGGCGGGCGGACCCTTGTCATTGCTTTTGCCCGGCTGCACGCTAAGTAAGTTAGAACCCAATTTGGTGATCTGCCCCAAAACCAAAGCCTGCGCCCCGGCACCCAGCGCGATAATTGTAATTACTCCCGCCACTCCAATAACAATCCCTAAAATTGTTAAAAACGACCGGCCTTTTCTGGCAAGCAGGGTGCGGAAGATAAGCTTGAAGGTGCCGAATAAGTTCATTAAAAAATTATTCTAATTATTCTAATTTAACCTAATTAGTCTAACCAAGTCCCAAATCCTAATGCCAAAAACCAAAATACAGCATTTTGACCTTTTAACCTTAATCTTTATTTAGAACAATTAGAATAATTAGTGTAATTTATTTTACCAGCTCTTTTCCGTCACTGGCAATCGTGCGTTGTTTAACCAAATCATCCGCAATAATATTGCCGTCTTTAATTCGAATAATTCGCTTGGCGTGATTGGCAGTGTCCATTTCGTGAGTGACTAAAATAATTGTGTGTCCGTCGTTATTTAATTTTTGCAAAATTTCCATAACCACATTTCCGGATTTGGAATCCAGGTTTCCGGTCGGCTCGTNNCCGCCGGAAATTTGGTTGGTAAAATATTCCAGCCGATGAGAAAGTCCCACGGAATCCAAAGCTTTTTTTGCCAGTTCGTCCTGATTGCTTTTTTTGCTGTAAATTAAAGGTAGCTTAACATTGTCTAAAACCGTGGTACGCGCCAAAAGATTAAACGACTGGAAAACAAAACCAACCCGCTCATTGCGTAATTCAGCCAAAAAGTCGTCCGAAAAATCTTTGGTGTCACGACCTTCAAATTCATACAGCCCGGAAGAGGCGCGATCCAAAAAACTTAAAATATGCATGAGGGTAGATTTGCCACTGCCGCTGGGTCCCATTATGGCCACAAATTCGCCCTGTTCAATGGTAAAATTTAACCCATGAAGCACAGGGGTTGCCACTCCTTCGTTGGTATAATCTTTCACTAAATTTTGGACTTTGATAAGAGTCATATTTTCCACAAATCACTAATGAACACAAATAGAAACAAATCGGCTGCAATTATTTGCAGTATTTGCCAGTATTTGTGATTAGTGGATAATTATTGTTTTATATACGTCACGACTGTCTGCCCCTCGCTCAAGCCGCTTGTGATTTCAATTAGGCCGCCGTCAGCCTGCAAACCGGTTTGCACCTGGACTTGATGGTAAGTTCCTTTTTTTATATCATCTACAACCCTAACGTACTGATTGCTATTTTGATTTATGATCGCGCTACTCGGCACGGCCAAAACGCCGGCTTTTTTAGCAACCAAAATAGTCATATTTGCCGTCATACCGGGTTTGATGTCAGGAATATTAGGCAAGGTGGCTTTAACCAAATAGTTAACGACTCCGGAAATAACCGTGGAAGCCGGATTAATGGTCAATACGCTGCCCGCAAAATGACGATCTGGGCCTAACGCGTCAAAAGTAAAATCAACCGACTGCCCCGGCTGAAGCGAGGCGATATCGGCTTCGCTGACATCCGCTTCGGCGTGCAAATCCCCGACATCCTGAAGAACCATAACCTCCGCGAGCGAGGAAGCCTGCTCCCCGATTTTAGTGTTGACTTGTGTTATTGTTCCATCTAAAGGAGCTTTAAGAATTGTGTTATTAAAAATAGCTTGAGCGGACGCTACCTGTCCCTGCGCGGAAAGGATCTGGGCTTTGGCCGCGTCTATGTCAGCCGAACTGGCCTGGGCGAGCTGGTTGTTTAGGGTCGCCTGTGCCTGGGCCAATGCGCTCTGCGCGCTTTGTACCTGCCCTTGGGCGGCTGAAACCGCACTGGCCTGCGTTTGTAAAGCGGTTTGGTAAGCATTATAGTTTGCCACGTAAACGGCGGCATAAGTATTCGGGATGCTGACAGTCCAGGTATCCCCGACCGCCGGAGCTATATTGCTGAATTGAATATACAATCCAAACGTTCCCATTTGAGTAGGTTGATTACGCACATTGCCCGAAAAATTTTCCAGTCCGGAAACCTGAAACTGCAGACCGCCGCCGGTAGCGTATAAACTAATATTATAAACGCCGACACTTGTGCCGGTATATGTACCCGTAATAACAGGGGTTATGGTATCCGTATTGCCCGATGCCGGAATAGCCGTAATGGAAGTATTTAAAAGGGTGTTGTAGGAATTTTTAACCGCTGTGGACTGCTGGGCCTGCGTAGTGACTAAAGTAGTTGTGGCGTTATTTAATGCCACTTCGGCGGTGTTCACCGCCTGCTCGGTAACCGCAATTTGCGTGTTGGTGCTGCCCTGTACGACTTTTTCGTAATTAGCCTGCGCTTGAGCCAAAGATCCTTCCGCGGTTGTCAGCGAGGCAGAGGCCGAGGACTGATTCAACGTCGCCAAAGTTTGTCCAGCCTTAACCTTGTCCCCCTCTTTTACCAAAACCTGGGCCACAACGCCGCTGGCCTGAAAACCCAAATTTAAATCTGTACTGCTAACAACCTGACCCGTACTCAAGACGGTTTGTTGTATATCCTGTTTTGTCGCCACGGCGGTTTGAATGCCGGATGCGGTATTTTTACTCGCTTTAATCCTGTAACCAATAAAACCAACGATGATTAAAATAATCACCGTCCATATTATTTTCTTTTTTGTAAACCAAGCACCAAATCTTTTCTTGGTTTTTATGCTAGGGTCAAAAGTTGAGTTGTTGTCCATAAAATATATTTCCTTATTATAATATTTGGTGCTTGGTAAAAAAACTCCTAATATTCATAAATATTATTCTTATTTAATCTTAGATTCGGGAAAAACTTTTCCCATATTCTTTAAAATATAGTCCTTGACTTCCTTGTGAGCGCCGCTGCCGGCTAAATTTTCCATAATTACTTTAACAAAGCTTTCCATTTCATCGGTCTTTATTAGCCCAAGAGCTTTACCGAACTTGCCCATGACCATCAGCTGGTCACCGGGGTTAAGGCTTAAGTCTTTACGGGCATCGGCAGGAATAACCACCTGTCCTCTAACTCCCATGGTCGTAGTGCCGTAAAGCTTGTCCTGACTGGTCATTTTTTTGTGGATTTTTAAATGAATATTGGCTTTCATATATCTCTGTTAGTTAAAGCTAAACTTAAATGTATGACATTCCATACTTATCATACCACAATAAAAAACAATCGTCAATAGGTAACAACGGTTGGACTGACCTCAAAGTTATTCCTAAGAGATTATCTTAGTTCCGGAGTCGCAACTTCCTCATAAAGAATTTGTTTTTTGTTAAGTTTAACAGCCCAAGGCTGATTTCCATAATCATAATGCCACCATTCTTCATCGTACTGCGAAAAGCCTCCACTCTCCATAGCTTGGCGCAGCAATCGGCGGTTTTGGCAAAATGTTTTATTCACATTATTTTTCTCGTAATAGTCTGCCCGGGATTCGGGACCAAAATAATCAAAAACAGTGCCCATCTCCAATTCTTTGCCCGACAAATCGGTTAAGGTTAAATCTACCGCTCCTCCAGTTGAGTGGGGAGGAACCATACCTTTGGCATATGGATTAGCTATAAAGATTTCCACCTCGGTTAACATTTTTTCTAAATCCCATTCTGGATGTTTCTTGCATAAATTCTGCCAAAGATTTTTGTAAATATTGTACTGCGCCTGTCTGGGACGAAAACCGTCCCAAATTTTAAACTTGTATGTTTTTAATTCCTTTTGTCTTTCATCCAATTTTTTAGCCACCCCTTCGCGCAAAAATATTCTTTTGTCCGGTGAAAACCCCTATTTAAAATAAACCGGTTCCAAAATAAAATTAAATAAATTCAAGTCTACTAAAGGTTCGTCATTTTGTTCTATTTGCCCAATATCTTGCATATAAATAATAGTACCAAATTATTGACTTAAATACTATTTGAATGTTATTACGACATTCCGACAGTTATTAAAGGAGGCTTGATGAAAGAAACGGAAAGACTGTGGCTGCGCTCGCTGCCGCTGGTCGACAGGGTAATCCTTAAAGCAGAGAGCTTAATCGAGGTTGGCATTAAGTTTTGGGCCAAACTCTGTCGCAAGAAAACCTATTCTTCACTCGGTTTAACCTTGCCACGGAAGTGGCGAGAGGGTCGGTAAAACCGTCTCAATAACAACCAAACGCCGCGACTGGCCAAATGCTTTGTCGCGGCGTAATATTTTAGATAGTCATTAAATCTGCCTATCTGGGTTCTCAATAAAAATTGGATCATCCCCTTTCCTAACATCTCGAATAGTCTTTAAATAGGCCAACCTTCTGGCCTTTTCCATTGCTTGATTAGTTTCTGATAAACCTACCTCGCCAAACAATGCGGCATTTTGTTTTTTATTGGCCGCCCACTCTTGGTCACCATAGCTGAAGTGCCACCACTCGCCGGGATAATTTAAAAAACCAACAGAATTCATAATTTTGTACAATAGCCGCCTATTGTTTCTCCTTTTTAAGTCGTCGGGACTAATTTGGTCTTGGGGTATGGTTTCATAGTAATTAGTTTGAGCTTCTTTGCCAAAATCATCAAAACCCGTACCCATATCAACTGTTTCGGAAAAATTGCGGAAAATTAAAGCCTTATAAATTCCATAACGGTATTCTGATAGCCAATTTTGCTTTTTGTCGTCAGGGAGCTTTTGATTGTTAATCCACGCAAGCGCTTGCTGGTATGCATCTTGTTCTTCCGGTTTTATTTCATAATTTAATTTCCCCGCCTGTTTTTTCTCTTCCAATTCTTGCAACAACGCTTGCCCTTTTTCGTTCATTCTAATTAAACGCAAATCTATAGCCGCTCCTGTTGTATGTGGAGCAGGGCGGTTTGCCCTGGATTCCTCGTCAGTCGCGGGTCGGGCAATAAACTTATGGGTTTCCTCATCTATTTGCTCTGTTGTCCAGGTTGAATGCTGGCTTGCGATAATTTTTCTCTGATTTGCAAATAGTTCCTGTTGAACCGCTAAAGATCTGTAACCATCAAAAAATTTGAAATAATGACCCCGCGGTAGCAATTTTTGAGCCTCTTTTAACCTATCAAAAACGTCTTTCCTGACAAAATGAGTAAGAAAGCTTTCTTTTCGATTAACTTTTTGGCCAACAAAATTTAAAACTTGCCCGGAAAAATTCATTTCAGGACCACCACCTCTTTCACCAAAATAAACCGCACTAGTATCACAAGCAGAAAAATCCGTAAAAGCTCCCAAAGGAACTAATTCTTGTTTAACTCCCCTTATTGGCTTTTCTTTCCAGCCTTCTACCGATTCTTCTGGGATTGGAAACAAGTCCTGATTTATTTCTGATTCCATTTCTGGACGATAAGTATCCATAAAAATTACTTAATATAAACACCCTAGTTCTTGTTAATATTATAGTCTATAAAACCAGTTCCTTCAAAAGCCACCGGGCCGAAAAAATTAATAAAGGCCAATAAATCTTTTTTAAAATGAAGGATAACCTTGGAATGGTTGCCACTTGGCTGGATTATATTAAACGCCTGACCCTTTCCAAGCTTGTTTAAGACCAAAGCCGCGGCAATGCTCCCCGATGCACAGGCAGTTTCTTCCACAAGAGTGTTGGTGGATGGGACAAATATCAAAGGAAAAATAGTGTAACCGGATTTTTTCTTTACTAGCCGCACCAAACCGACAGCAAGGCGGCCAGAGCTGAAATGTTTTAAAAAAATTTCCGGGTTGACCCCGAGGTTATTTTTAAATGTGACTAAAAAACTAATCCCCTGAAGGTGGATTTCATGCCCCAAAGCGTGGCGGCTGACGCTTATCACAAAATCACCCGGCAAGTTAATCCCAATTTGTCCTTTTTGGCTGCTCCCGTGGATTTTACCCTTGTATCCGGATACGGAAAAATCGGTTCGTTTAATATTTCTAGCAGACAGCTCATAAGCCAAACACCGACCGGCATTTCCGCAAAATTCGCCGCCCATCATGTCCAAATGAGGATTATTTTTTAAATTTTTTACAAATCCAACTTGCTCAATTTCTGAGTACTGCTCCATAATTGCGCGGGAAATTTTAGCATGATAACGCTTTGGCAAACTCTTAAAAACCAACGCCGTTCTATTCCCACCGGGATAGTAAATTTTAAATGGTATTTTCATTTTATAATTTTATAATTGGATGGGAAAAAGGTTGAGAAATAGAAAAATCTGGCTTATAAGCGTTCTCCGGCCAAAAATAATTTGGCTCGTTTGGATACAAGATCTTAAATAAAATCGGCATAACTCTTTCCATTACCCCGCTTAGGGTTTTTGTTTTGCATAATTCAACAAAAGCTTCGGGATTGAATTGCTTTTTATATAGCAGCAAGTCCATACCGGTTGCGGCAAAAGCCTGGTTACCATCAGCCATTATGTCGGCAAAAATAAAATCACCGCATAAAGTTTTACTGTCCCCCACCGTGGAGTTTGGAAATATTTTTTTGTAAGCATCAAGCATCCAGGTTAAGTAACTGGTCTGGCTAAAACCACCCAAACATTTTACGCCGTAATAACCCCCGACCACCAACATATTCAGCAACATACTGGGGATTAAAACTCCGTTCTTTAAAGCTGCCGAAATTATTTCCGGTTTTAGCGGCATGGAAAACAAACCGTCCGCTGAAACCAATACATTTCTTTTTAGCATTAGTCTAATCCGTTTTTTACTGTTTAAATCAAAACCCCAAAATAAAAAAGTTCCCCTGTCTTCCTTAAAGCTAAACGCGCCGGGAACGCCTTCAAATAATTCCAGCAGAGAAATACGGCAGTCGTCATCAAACATTAGGCGGTGGATTTCAGTATCCAACCCCCAATGATTCTCTAATAATTTTACGGTCAGATACTCCTGATTAATATATGTCAAATTAAGGGGGGTGAGAGATGGAGCAAAAAAATTTTTAAAAATTCTGCTGTTAATGAACATAGTTTGGTCACTGTAGCTTGGCAAATTCAAAACATCTTGGCTGTTAAAAAATTCCGCCGCCTCTCGGATATCCGAGGCGGGAACTTGGGCGTAAAACAAACCGCGCAAAATATTTCTTAGCTGCCTTGCGGTGTCTTTTGTATATCCCGGTAAATTATAAACCGGTTGGTGCCTCATGGTTCCTGGAAAAAGAGAAAATGATTTTAATTCTAAGCCGTCCTTTTTTTGCGTATGGAACTGCACCCCGCGCGGGTAGGAAGAATTATTTAAAGAAACATTACTGCATGCCAGTACCACCCAGTCAGTTAATTTTATTTTTTCCGATAAGCCAACATTTAGTCCAGCCAGCATATTTGAGTTAAGGAAAAACGGATGACTTAAAGGGCCTAGGTGGTCTGCGGTCGAGACAAAATAATTATTTAACAGTTGCTCCTTAATCCGACTGGAGGCCTCATCTCCCAAGACCCTTTTCACTTCACCAGCTAGGGCGGTAATAAATTCTTTTTTTCTTTCCACAGGAACCGCCTCATTTGAACCCGAAAAACCGGCGGAATACTCTAAAAGAGTCTCACTGCCGTATTTTGACAAAATATCTTCTAATATTGGCCTTTTTAAAAATACCTTTTTTGAAATATCGATTATGGATGGTTGCATACTCTATATTATAGCTACCAATGGCCAAAATTAAAAACCCTTCAATAAAGAAGGATTTTAATGATTATTAGTGATTAATTTGTGCTAATTTATTTACGGTTACTTCATTCCTTCAGGAGTCAATATGTGTGAGCCGGCGGAAAAATTACCAGTTTGATTCCCTAAACAAAAATAATAAGCGTAATCTGGGTAAACGGTGCTTGATCCGTCGGAACTTAAATAAGAGGTACCGCTTGGATAGTAATAATAAGTATAGCCGTAAGTCCCGGCGGGAACCGGCGCACCGTAGGTTATGGAGCCGCAACTGCCGTCGGCTGGCTGGGGAGCGCTGGGCAAGCTTGATGCAAAATTCGGAATTAAAGGACTTGGCAGTCCGGTAGAACTAGAAGGATATCCTCGATAGGTGGCAAAATACAATTCAAGACCGGTGTTCATTTGGGTCATGTCTGACAAACGCTTGGCGTCTCTGGCTTTTTGCCGCGCTGACATAAATGCAATTAAGGCGATTGATGTCAGTAAGGCAATAATCGCAATAACTACCAAAAGTTCAATTAAAGTAAACCCAGCGCCACTTTTCACTGGTTGGGTCTTTTTTGTAATTTCAATTGGCTCAAAATTTTTACCATCTCTACTGTTTGTATTAGTGGAAAATGGTGCTTGGGTAAACCCCCCCCTTTTTGAATCTTTCATACTTTGATTTTTGTGTCTAATTTTTTATCAAATCTTTGATAATTTATTTTAACATAGTTTTGCAAGTTTTCAAAGTGGATAATTTCAAAATCCCCCGGGGCTTGATAAAGTTAAGGAAATGTTGTAAAATAAGCAGGAATCAGTTAATTATTTATGATTACAAGGTTAACCAGAAAAGTCCCGGTTAATTGTCAATTGTTAATGGTTNNCGAACGGTACGTTCGGGCGGGGAGCAGCGGCCTTTTAAGCTTATAATGCTCACTATGTATACAGTGTATGTATTAAAAGATAAAGACGGTAAGTTATACAAGGGCATGACCAATAATTTGCCACGGAGAATACAAGAGCACCGTAATGGCCACACTATTACAACTGCAAAAATGTCGGAATTAGAAATTATTTATACAGAAATGCTTGAAAATAAAGCAGAGGCAAGGAAAAGAGAACTTTATTTAAAAACAGCGGCTGGTAGAAGGTTCTTAAAAAATAAGGTTTTGGGATGGTAGCTCAGTCGGTAGAGNNGGTTCGATCCCCACCCATCCCACCAAAGCATTTTCACCGCCTGCGTAGGCGGTTTTTGTTTGGAACATCTAACTTCACACTTGTTTTTTATAGTGCAAACAATTGCACCTTTGCACTATCTAAAAAGCTAAAGGTCCCGCAAGCAGGGTCTTTAGCTTAATGTTTCTATGCAAGTTTGAAGTGTTTTTTCTTATATGCCTCCGATGCCCGGACCGAGAATTGTCGGGGCGGAACCAGGCCCAACTTCTTGGAACGGAACGCCCAAAAAGTTGGCCACTTGGCTAGACATGGAGAGTTCTTTGCCGGTACCGCCCATGAGCACCCCGGCACCGATACCGCCACTGCCGGAATTCTTCATGTTTTCCAGAGGTAGTTCGCTGCCATCCTTTAAGACAATGACTGACTGGTATGATAATGTTTGCCTTCGGACAGTGCCTACAGTGGAACTGGCGCCGGTAAATGCCTTGCGCAGCTCTACCCGCAAGACGTCCTGTGTGCTGTAAGCGCGGGACGTGGTTCCAATCAATCTTTTTTTCTGGAAAAATATTTGATTTTGAGTTTTATCGATGTTTACGGCAATGGAGGCGCTGGTTAGCAATACTATCAAGCCAATGACTGCAACGGCTATAGAAATCCAGACTTGATTTGACATACCGGCGGTGGAATAAAAACTATAGGCAGCAAATCCCGCGCCGATAGTTATGACAACTCCAAAAATTAAACCAGTAGCATTGCCGTCTTTTAGTGCCATCTGGTCAGAAGTTTGAGTGATGATTTTCATATTAATAAAATTGGTGCACCGTTAATGAGTAGCTGTAAAATTTAGATTAAGGGGCGCGCTCGAACAATAATTAACTGTCGGATCCGTCCCTGAACAAGTCATTAATCCTATCGTTCCAACTGACCCGGCTGACGTTGATGAGGGTACATCGCCGTAGACATCAATTGTAGCTTGGCTGCCAGCCGATATCACTAATGGGGTCCCGCTGAAGTAAACGAGATAGTTGCTGCTATTGGATGTCGCTGGTTGGCCGCTGCCAAAAAGCGTGCCATTGACAAGTATTTTTAAATTTTGGGGCGTAAAGCCCGGGTTGGATCCAGTTTGGGCTGCTATCAGGCTGAAATAAAATGATGATATTGATATGTTTTGTAAAGTCGGGTTTTTCAACTGGAACGACTCTATTTTAACACCAGCGGATCCCACCGTAAGAGGTTCGCTGCTCACCGAGGATGGATTGGGGTTGGCGGTAATCGAGAGTTGCGTGCCAACAGCCGACCCTATCGTTATCGTCTGACCTTGCTGAAAAGCACAAGTATAGTTTGTTTGGCTCGACTGTCCTGTTCCTTTGCAACCAGAGAAGCTTGTCGTATTAGACGCTCCCGTCCCTGTATTTCCATATATACCAGCAGATATAGCCACTGGAGCACTTCCGTTCGCTGGGATGACGATCGGGTTGTTGCCAGCGCTGAAGATAATAGCATTATTGTTCGTATTAGCTGAAAGATTTTGATAAGTGGAGCCGAATTGGACTTCATTTGTCGTTGTGATTTGGAGGTTCGTCAGAAGGTTTGCGCTTTGGCCTGGTTGGATGCTAATCGCGGAAATACTTACCGACTCCGAACTAGGATTGGTCAAGACGTATGAACCGATTAGGGTATTATTAGTGCCAGCGTTATAGGTGCCGCTGCCAGTGAAACTGCTATCTTGAGAAACATGAAGAGTTGTGGAAGATGAACTTGACGTAGCCCCTGCCGGATTAGCGAAGGTAAACGGCATATTGTCATAACTATAGAGTTTCTGTGTTTCATCTTGGTTGGACCATGTTGCCGCAATATAATAAGTGCCATATGGTAAAAGAAGAGGGTTCGGTATGATAATTGTGCCGCTAAAGATGTCATTTGAGGGTGTTGCTGAATAACCATTAGCTCCTACTAATGGAATGTAGCTCCCAGTTGTACCAGGCCAACTGTCTGTAGTATTACTTACGAGCAATAAATTGAAAGCTCCCATAGGGTGTTGACTATTCAATTTGACTTGATAAGAAAATGGCTGGCCGGGAGTCAAAGTACCTCCAGTGTTGGGTGATTGAATAGTTACGGAAGGAGTAGCCGATCCGCTAATTGTGTTTGTATTACCGGTTGTGGAAATATTATTGCCATTGGCAAATTGATAAGTCGGCGTGGTGGTAATTCTAGAATCATTAACGCCCAAAAGCTGTAAATTTGGATTGGCATTTAAAACCGCAACGTCGTAACTGTTGGCTTTGACAATGTAAGTCCAGTCCCCGCCATTAGAGGTAAATGCTTGAACATTGGGAACGCCAATCAAACCGTCTTGCGTGGAATAATAAACGGTGCCTTTGTAAATTAGCCAACTGCCCCAAGGGTGTTCGGCATTGGCGGTATTGATGGTATAACTGGACGAAGGGGCATAATTGGTTAGGTCACCCTCCACTACATTTTTTATTTTATATCCCAGACCCGCAAATGCCTGCCAGTTAGTGAAAGGAACTTTGGTTGTGCCACTTATAAAATAAATTGTGCCGCTATCATTTACCAGAGTGCCAGTAGGGTAAGGATAAAAAGTTGAGGTACTATCGCCTAAAACTTTTTCTGGATTGGATATTTCACTATAAGTTAGGGCTTGTGTAAAACCAAAAGAGCAGCTCCAAACAAGTAGAGCCGCTAAAATACCATACTTGGCTTTTTTGAACATATATTTAAAGACTGAGACTGATTATTAAATATTTATGTCTTAATTATAGCATTTTTTAAAATTAAAAACAAAATTTTTTTATGGTCGCAAATTTGTTAAAACCTTCTAAAATGCGCTAAACTAAACCTAACATCGGAATTAGGGAGGCAAATTTCCTTATTTCCTGCATTAAAGTGTTGTAATTCTGAAAACAGTAGTCCACCAGATTAAAAAATCATAGATTAGTCAATATTGATAGTAGTAAAAAAGTTTTACTTTTCGGGCACCGTCTGAAAAGTAAAACTTTTCTATTTGAGATAAAGTATAAAAAAATAGCCTCTCATATCTATATGGGGCTATTTTTTTAAAGTTTAAGACCGACCTTTGTCCGAATATAGCGGCCTAAAGTTTATTTTCAGTTTTATTTCCCAGGTGTATTATAAGCAAAGTAACCGTTACATTCCAGCCATTCAGATTGATAATAGCCGCCTTGGCAAGCATTGGTTGGAGTTAATACACCTACCGAATAAGTCGTAGGAGCAATAGTCGGATAATCTACGCCATCAATATTTATTTTTCCTATCCGGGGGTGCCTGTCTTCGGTAACGTTACCATTGCTGTCAGTGCTGTAATCATGATTTGTGAATGATACTTGAACTTGGTTGGCGGTAACCTTAGTAGGAGAAATATATGCAAACTGCTGATAAACTGGCGTTATGGCATCACCCTGGACATTAATAAATGTTTTCACTATCTGGCCGTTAATCAACAAATTGATAGTTGGATAGACTCCCTTCGCCGGAAGCCCGGCAGCAAAAATGGTAATTGTGGAACCAATGGGCGGATTTGTATTTGGGCATTGAATAGTTGCCGGAACGGAATTTAAGGGGGCATTAGAAGAACCAGTGGCACTGATGCCATAAATGTATAGCTGATGTGCTACTCCGTCATATAGGCCGGAACTTTGTGGTAGCTGGACATCGAACATATAACCGTTATTGGCTGATGGCGAAGTATTGTTAACTTTATTTGACAGATATGCTCCTATGAAAGTACCGCCGTTGTAAAATTGGGCGTCCCGATAAATATGTATGTAAATCGGCGCTGTTGTATTTGGATCTTTTGCCCAGCCGGTAACTTCGCAGGTTGAATTATTTACGGAGTCGACATTCCCGACAGGCCAATTGCCGTTAGTTGGTGTGGGGGTCGGAGTTGGGGGAGGAGTAGGGGTCCCGCCGCCGCTTGTTGTTAATTTCACCGTAGCGACGTATTGATTTTGGCCGTTTACTAATTTCGCTTCTTCCAAGTGGACGGCGCTCACCCACACTTTGCCGCCCGCTGCGTAGCCATTCTCGCTCGCAGTAACAAATTCCAACGAACACTGATTATCAAATACGCCGGGATTTTTAGCAGTCAAGGCAAAATCATTACCACTCAATTGTTGCAGGATGGCTGATCCGGAACTATCGGTCGTGGCAGTAACTTTTGGCGTTGAAACATCATAACGGCTGCTAAAGTAACCCTGGCAATATGCCTGGACTGTCGCTCCGCTAACCGGATTGCCGTTTTGGTCAACTACTTTAGCGAGAACCGTGTTCGGCAGGTTGGAATAATGCAGACCTTGGTACTGCGATTTAGTTGCATGATCCAAGTCGTGATTAATAATGTAACTATCTAAAGGGCCGAATACGCTATCAGTTCCCAAAGTTGGATTGGCCATCGGATCTTTGTCATAACTTGCAGGCAAAGGCGTATTTTGACTATTGTCCACCCCCGATCCCGGATTATATGGACTGGCATTAGGGTCTTGCGCCAAAAAACCGTATGAGTAAAGTTCCGGAGCGCCTAAACCGTATGAGTGACCAAGCTCGTGTGCTAAGAGGCCTGATTCGGCAACAGGGTCAATATCCATCGATAAAGCAGAAATATTGATCGGCTTAGGTATTATTATGTCAATGGCGGATAGGCTAACATTTAATGGATTGGTAAATGATACGGCTAATACATTTGTTATTGAATTAATGGCAAAGAAAACTGAAATATTGCCAGCGGTAAAAAATTGAGGATCGGAATATAGCGCCTCGCACTCATTGCTAAGTTTGGTTAAGTCGCAATATTTCGCCCGGTCATATTGCCGGATATCTTGCAATTTGAATTGCTTTTGGGTATTTTTTGCGTAAATCGTATTTACATTAGTCACCAGCTGATTAATCCTGCTTACGTAATCAGTCTCTTGGCCCGGATAGTTATTTGGCACGACAAAAATTAATCCTTCCACACTAGAGTTGCCTGATACGGAGCCGCTGGTTGATCCGGTATTGCCGGAAGATGTTCCAGTGTTGCTGGCAGCGGAATTATTAACACCGGATGTGGGTTGGTTGGTTGAAGAACCGCAGGAGCCATTAATTTGATCTATAGGATTATTGCACCCCGACTGCTTTGCCGGAACGTAAGTTGGGGAAATTGATAAAGCTTGTTCGGCACTATTTTCCGGCACAACCTGGCTAAAGGCATAACCCCAAGAGTAAAACGTATTGGCATCAGTAAAACCATAAAGGTTGTTATTGCCTACGATATACACTGTCCGATTTTTTGGATTATAAACAACTTGGCCGGTGCGGGTACTGTTAGTAGATGACAATAAACTGCTTCCGCATACGCCGTTAATTTGGTCAAGCGGATTATTGCAACCTGACTGTTTGGCTGGCACAACCCCTATCATATTTAAATTTTGTTCACCGCTATTTTCCGGCAGTATCTGGTTAAAAGTAAAACCCCAGGAATAAAAAATCGATGCGCTGGGAAAACCGTACAAACCATTTTGCCCCACCAAATAAACGGTACGGTTGCCGGCACTATATACTAATTGACCGACGCGGGGGACAGTTGTATTTGCGGCAAGTACCCTCGGGTGCAAATTATGAAGAGTAAGAGCTTGATAACCGGTATCTACAGTCGAACTAATTTCGGGATAAGCTAATGCTGTCAGGCTCAGGGTGCTGACCGCTGCAAACAATACAAAAACATAGGCCACGGCTGAACTAATTCGCGCCTGGAAAATTCCTTTGACCCACGATGACATTTCACTCTCCTTCGCTCCCGGAGCCTGTACCACCGCCGATAACTTGTGGCGTTTGCTGTACGTAGTAGAGTTCATTTTTTACCCGATCAAGCTATTTAACTATTTAGCTTTTTGCTGAACGGGGATTTCCGGACGCGAAAATATTATAAACTTTAGATAAAATGCAAAATCTAAAAGTTTGGGTGCGTCACAATTTAATTTTTATTTTGGTTTCAAATCGATAGACTAATTTTGGTCCATCAACAAATCTACATTTTGTATTTATATTATAGCACAAAATGAGAAATTACGCAAAAAGAAGGGTCAATTTGTCTAAATTTATCCCTAATATTAGAGCTTTAGTTACTTAAACACTTCTGACGATCGGTTTATATTCTGGGATAACCCAACAAGAACCTGATATATAGCCCTTATTAAACGGGTAAAAAGTTTTACTTCTGTTTCTATCCCCTCCACCATGTACCATTCGCTCCGCTC
>PLYC01000030.1 GCA_003151625.1 Candidatus Doudnabacteria bacterium | reverse complement strand
TAAGTTTAGTTATCTCGTCTGAATTTAGAGCTATGGTCTTTTCATATTGGGTAATGACGGCCTCATTTGTCGCTTGGCTAACTCTAACCCCTAAGGCGGCGTTTTTTTGCTCTAAGTCGCTTATGGAACGGCCAATACCGTTTTTCATTGCCTGCTCCTGTTGGCTTCTGTTTTTCCAAACATCATTCAAAACCGCTTCAATAAACTTTAAGGCCTCAGCTTGGGGCTGAACTTGCTTTAATAACTTTATAAAACTACTCTCTAAATCCTTTCGCAGAATAGTTTTATTTTTTCTGCCACAACCAATTGTCTTGCAAAGGTAATATGGCTCTCTTTCGTTCCTGCCTTTAAACCAGCCCGCCGTCATAGGTTTTTGGCAGTCTTGGCACAAAGCATAACCTCTAACCGGAAAATCGGCGTTATAGTCTTTTCTTAATCTTGGCTTGGCTTTATTGGCCAGCTTGTCCATCACCGCCAAATGGGTTTCGTAATTTATAAAACCCTCGTGCTGGGCTTCAAATCTTTTTATGCCCCACGGCTCATATTCAGCATAACCGGTATAAAGCAATTCCGATAAAATCCTTTTTGTGCCGTTCAATGAAAGCGGTTTGGTAATCCTACGTTGGGTGTATTCATTCAGAATAAAAACTCGCACCGCTTCCAAAGTGTTTAACTGGTAATCTCTAAATTTTTCAATCGCCGCTTTATAAATTCCGGCATAAGGCTCAACAGGCATTAAAATTTTGCCTTTAGTCGGGTGTTTGCGGTTCTCTAAGCCAGGGGGCGGACAAAACGGCCAATAGCCAGCCTCTAGCCGTGCTTTCATTTTATTTTTAACCTGTTCGGTGTTTTGCTCACGGTCTAATTGAGCGCCTGCCGCCATTACAACTTCAATAAATCTGCCCGTAGGACTTTCTTCAAACTTAAAATTCAAGCATTCCAATTTAACTTTTCTTTTTTTAACCAACTCCGTTTTTAAAAGCAGGTGGACTTGTATATCACGGGCAAAGCGTTTTAAATCGTCAAAAATAACAACAAACTTTTCGTTCGGGTGTTTGTCCAAAAAGTTTATTAGCCTAGTCATCGCTGGACGTTCAAACAAACCACCGGAAACGGCTGGGTCTTTAAAAACTTCCGCAACAGGCAAATTTAAGTCTTGCGCTTTTTGATAGCACCTATGCTCTTGGCTTGTTAAGCCGTCGCCCTCATTAACCTGCCGAGCTGAACTTACACGGCAATAAATTAAAGCCCTTTTGTATTCAATTGTTTGTTTCTGTTTCATAAAGTTCGTCTAAAATATCACTAACAATACTATACGCCGCATTTCTAAATTGCTCAACTTGCTTATCAGTTAAGTTAAATTTGCTTAGATATTTTTTAGATTCTTCAACAGATAACATAAAATCCGCTAAAAGCTGGGCAGTTCCAATAGCATTAGGCTCTGCCCATTTTCAAACGGACTTTTTGCTATTGGAAATTAGCCCATTGGTTTATTATTTTGACTGGCTGGCTATATATTTTGCTATAACATCATCTAATCTTTTTGTAGCTTCCATAACTTCAGGGTTGCTAAAAAAATTGATATTATTTGGCTCTGGGTGAACTATTGGCATTTCTAGCTTGTAGCCGCCGCCAATGCCAATTTTGAGAGCGTGGGTGATACCCTTATCAATGGCTGTTCTGTCTGCGGAATTAAGTAATTGCTTGATTTTGCTCGCAACCATAGCCGGAGTAACCCCGATATTTTCGCAAGCCTCTAAAATGGAAATATTAACCTTTGATAACCTTTTACTGCCCATAACAGCGGCCGATTTTTCTGGGTCTTTCGCTCCTTGACTGCCAATCTTGCCGACAATTTTTGCCGCCTCTTTAGAGTTGCCATTGGTCTGCTCAAGGGCATTTAAAAACTGCTGGTTTCTTATATCTTGGTTTATGGGCTTGAGTTTGGGCATAAAATTGTTAAAAAAACGCAAAAAAAGCCGAGCTGTTAAGCTCCGCTTGGAAAGTTGTTAGGGTTTCTATTGCGGAAACAAAACTTGAACGTTGCTTAAACGTTTTAGCTTTGTTTCGCAGACTGTTTTTAAAGAATTTATTTTAGGTAATGATTTGGAGGGTGAAATCTTGGCTGCTAAAGCCTAATATAACTTATCCTACAAACTTTCTCTAATCTTTAAAGACTTGGTCTATGTTGAAACCGCAAATATTAAATTGTTACTTATAATTATACTCTCTTCGGCGAAAAAGTCAAATCAATCATTTTTTTATTAACTTTTCCCAAAGAGGCTCTGTTGCAAAACCTATCAGTAAGATGAGCAGAAATTTAAACATGAATTTATAATTTAATATCTTAATGGTTGCTTGCAACTTAACCCTTAGTAAGGGCGAGAGCCGCTATTTTAGTGCGTTGAGTTGCGTCTGATAGTTAAGGTATAACTGTTGCTCTTGTAGTTGTATTTGTGCAATTTGCCCATTAGCTTTATCTAATAAATTTTGCTGATGCGCTCCCCCCAATCCCGTGGGAGTTCCCATTGCAATATCCTGATTGGTTTGAGCGGCCGAGTCAATATAATACTGTTTTTTAATGTTAAGAATTTGCTGTGTTAATGCATTAAACTGGGTATTGTATTGTGAAGTCAATGCATTTATTTGATTTGTTTTTTCCTGTTGTGCTTCTAAGGCCGCCTGTTGTTGTGCCTGTTGGTCTGCTAAAGTAGCTTTTTGCTGGGCTGCTTCTGCGGCTGCTTGTTGAGCTTGTAACGCCGCTGCTTGCTTTTGCGCTATGGGTGAATTGTTGTCAGTTGCGGAGTAGCAATTGCCTTGCCCATCACCTATGTATCCGGTAGGGACATTTGGTTGCGCACCACCTATATTGTTACAGACATCAATAACAGGTTGTGTTGGGGTTGGGGTCGGGGTTGGGCTGAATTGCAAAAGCTGTTGAGCGGGTAAGGCGGGCGGACTTGCCGTAAGAGAGGCGTTATTATTACTAGAGGAAGATTTTTTAACACTTGGTTTAGTTTGTGGAGTCGTGGAACTGGTTAAAATGTCAGTCGTTGGGTTAGTAATTATATTCAATGGCGAACTAGAAGAAGCAGACTGCTGAACTTCGGCAGGTTGGCTGTAAACAGTTTTATCGCAACCAGCAGCAAGAAGTAAAAAAGCAAAAATAATAAAAACCTTTTTCATAAAATTATTTATTGGTTATTTGAAACGGGATATTGCTTAAAACAATTATCTTTATCGTTCTGTAATTTAGTCTCTAACCAGTTTCTAATATCGTCAGTAACCACCTGCATTTTGGAGTAAGAATTATAAGTAGAATTGATATTCCACAAACTTGTATAATTTGATTGGGCAGTTGTTATGCAGGCATCTAAAGCATATTTATTGCTAAGTAACTTATTTGCAGAATCTAATTGTGATTGCAGTTTAGTATTCTGGCTCTGTAAGGCTGTTAAATCTCCATAGTTACAGCCATCTGCTAATAAAAGAATTAACGGCAATAATACTAGTATTTTTTTCATAATCTATAAAATCTTTCCGCAAACAGACAGCAAAAAAGGCCACCCGCTTGCTCCGGCTTTCCCTTTCGGGATTGCCCATAGCCTTTCGGCTATGACACTGAAGTATAAAAGCAAGACAGATGACCGTCTTTATACTTCAGTGCTTAACTACGCCGTGCCTGCCAAATGGCAGGTTTAGGCATTAAATTGTATTTACATTATAGCACTTTCAATCAAACAAAAAAACCACCATTTTAAGGCGATTTATATATTTTATTTTGGTCGTCTCAAAGAGCTAAAGAATTGGTTTTGATTAGCGCCTTTCATAATATAATTTATCGGTAGTAATATTTATTGTATGTGATTGGCTTGATTGCCAAATTGCGGTTAGTAATCCAATAATCATTCCTGCGACCATAACCAACAAAATTAAAATCACATAATGCATAGTTTGCTTAGTGTCATCTACGTCTTTTTTTATTTGGGCAAAGATTGCATTAGGTTCAATTGTAAGACCGCCCTCTTTAGGAATTTGAATTTCACGTTCGCTCATAATATCCAGTTATGATATAAACACCGTTATCCATTTGCACTTCTAAGTCTTTTCCCACAAGACCAGTCAAATCAATATTGCCCACCTTTACCCCGCGGGAAAAAACAACATCTTTCATAAAAACCCCGCCTATTTTAATAGGCTTGGAAACAGTAAATGTCCCATTTGAGTTGACTTGGAATATTTCCATTGAGTTTATTCTCATAGATTTTATTATACCATAAACCCTAACGTTTAAATACCTACTTGTGATTCATTGGTTACCTATTCTTGTTTTAAACATTGTCGTTTTCCAAAGCCATAACCCACGGCAACCAGCGCCAAGTGTAATCAAAAAGCTGGTTTAAAGAATTTCGCAGGGTGTCCACCAGATGTGTTTTTGAGATGTTTTTTTGCTGTGAAAGCTCTAAGATAAGCGGTAATTGGGCGGTTTGAAAACCAAAAACTGGGTCATAGGTCAATTTATTTTCAAAATACATTCCAAGCAATAATCGTTGTCGGCGATAGTTCTTACTTTCCCATTGTTTTATTGGGCTTCCAACGAAATTTAACACTACCCTTAAAGCGGTTTGAAGTTCCGTTTGAGGGTATTTTATTTTAGCCAGTTTAGCAT
>PLYC01000017.1:864-8810 GCA_003151625.1 Candidatus Doudnabacteria bacterium | reverse complement strand
AATTACCATAATAACCGCAAAGGCAATCAACACCGTAAAGTCCAGCAATAAGCCATAACTTGTAATTCCCAAAATAACCGACCGCAGCGCGTCAACCGCATAAGAAACCGGATTTATTGTCACAATTATTTTGAGCCAAAAAGGCAGTTTTGTAACCGGGAATAACGCTCCGCTCAAGAAGAACAACGGGAAAGTAACAAAGCTTGAAATTAAGCCAAATCCTTCCGGACTTTCCATAATTGAGCCAATGGCCAATCCAAGACTCGTAATTGCTATCAATAGCAAAATTATAATAACAAAAGTTAAAATTATTGTAAACAAACTAAAATGGATTCCAAAAAATATCGCGCCAAGTATGATTAAAATAATTATTTGCAGCAACCCGTCGGTTGAGCCTCCCAGGGCCTTGCCGAAAAACATCGTGCTTTTATTTAACGGGGCAACCAGGACTTCCTTTAAAAAGTCTATGCGCTTGTCCAATATTATATACAAACCAAAAAATAACGAGCCGAACAAAACAGTCATCACGAGAATTCCGGGAAATAAGAATTGCTGATAATTGGTGCCGCTTACCGAGCCGGGCTCAATTATAGATCCGAGTCCGGTCCCAAAAATCACCAGCCATAAAAGCGGCTGAATGATTGCCCCAACCAGCCTGGAGGGCTCTCTGGTAAAAACAAGAATTTCTCGATACCAAATCGCGTATAGGCCTCTTATTTCTTTAGTTATGTTTAAATTTGACATGGTTTATTAAAAATTACTTGTTTCCGGAATGTATGGATCTGGTCATCCAGCCGCCTTCGCCTTCTTCCGATTCTTCCCTCATGTGCCTGCCGGTTAATTTTAAAAAGACATCATGCAATGTTGGAGAACGGAGTTCAACATTTTCCGCTTCACCGACTTTTTCCAAAATTTTCTGTAAATGGGAGCTGGCGTCGTTTACGGTCAAGCTCAGCAAACCGTCTTTATATTGTACATGCTTAATAAAATCCATTTTCTCTATCTCGGACAGTTCCGGATTTTTTGTTTTTATGGTCACCAAATCTCCCCCGAGACTTTTTTTAAAATCAGCCGGGGTGTCCAGCGCAACCACTTTTCCGTGGTCAATTATCGCAATCCTGTCGCAAAGCTTGTCCGCTTCTTCCATATAATGCGTGGTTAAAATAATAGTTATTTTATTTTCTGTTGACAGCTTTTTAATATATTTCCAAAGATTTTCTCGTGTCTGGGGATCGAGCCCCAAAGTCGGCTCGTCTAAAAATAATATTTTGGGGCTATGCAACAAACCCCTTGCAAGTTCGAGCCTTCTTCGCATTCCACCCGAATATTTCCTCATTCTTATGTTTTGCTTGTCGGCCAAATCAACCAATTTTAATCCTTCGTCAATCCTTTTGTTAATCTCGCTGTTTTTGATCCCGTACATTAAGGCGTGAAGATACAGATTTTCCCTCCCAGTCAACAGATCGTCCGAGCTTGGATCCTGAAAAACAAATCCTATACAGCGCCGGACCTGCGTCGCATGTTTTATAACGTCAAAACCGTTAATCAACGCGTTTCCGCCAGTTGGGGGCAAGAGTGTGGCCAGCATTGAAAGCGTGGTTGTTTTTCCCGCGCNNCCCTCGTTTATTTCCAAAGACAAATTATCTACGGCAGTAAAGTCGTCGAATTTTTTTGTCAGATTTTTTATATCTATTAAAGGCATAGGTTTCTAATACTTATAGTTCATTTTAGCAAAAAACTGCCCCAATTAAAAGGTGGTCGCTTTGGGCGGGGGAGTTAACGGCTAAAGTTTATCAGCCCCCGGTTTGGAGTTCTGCCTGCCTCGCCGAGTCAAGGCGGGCTAAGGGCTCACCTTTATTGTGCCGCTGTTGATGTCGCCATAATTTCGGGTCCGCGGACGTAAATAGTCTGCAAGGCCTCAAACGGCACAGCCGAGTTATTGGCAACTTGGGCGGTTGATGTTTGCCCGGCAATTTTTTGCTCCTCTTTTTTTGCCCCGGCATTATAACTAATTACCCCTACAATAACAGCCAGCATCGCCGCAAAAACGAAAGCCCTTCGGCGGGCAACGTGGCGGGGAATCATTTCCACCTCCTGGCTTACCGCCAGCGATTTATTGGTTTCCAAATTTTTGGCCGCGGGCAACCACAAAGACAGCAATAACGCAAAAATAATAAATATAAGGGAGTAAGCAAATGTCTTACGATTAGCATCTACCGTTGCCTGGTGGCTTATGGTAATTATTTCATTGCTAATGTAAGCCGGGACGAAACTGCCGCCGGTGGATATGCCGGTGCCAAATTCAATATTGGAAGCTTGTTGGCCGACTGTTTGGCCAATAGCGGGCTTTAGGCTTGCGGGAATAATCGGACTTGAGTTTACTCCGTTAATTAATCCTAAGCTTAAAGACGAAATTAAAACCGCTCCCATAATGGCCGATCCCAAAGTGGCGCCAACCTGCCGCAGGGTAGTGTTAACGCCGGAAGCGGCTCCGGATTCTTCCACCGAAACGGCTGACAAGGCCATGTTACTGGTTTGGGACATCATCAGCCCGGCTCCGGCGCCGAATAAAGCAAAACCGGGAGCCAGCGCCCATATGCCTGCTGTTACCGAAATGCCGGAACGCAGGGCTAAAAAGGCCAAGACATCTAACACCAAACCAATCTGGATAATTCTTTTGGGGCTAATAAATTTGCTTGCAAAAGCCGACAGCGGCGCCGCGACTAAAAGAGTCAGCGTCATAGGCAGCATGGCCAATCCGGTGTGAAGAGGGTCTAAATTTTTAACTCCTTGTAAAAATACCGGGATGGCAAAGCTCAAGCCCGACTGTCCCAAAGACAAAATAGCGGTTATGGAAGCGGCTAAAATGAATTGCGAATTGATGAATAATTTAAGCGACACCAAAGGTGTTTCACATTGTTTTTGCACGCGGTCTTCCCACCAGGCGAAAAATGCCAAAATAATTAACCCGAGAATAATGAATATTGGCACAACAGACAGGCCGCCAAAATTTATTTTTTGGCCAAAAAGCGTAAACGGCTCGGCCGCTTTCCACCAACCGTAAGTGGAAGCTTTAATAAAAGCAAAAACTATGGACAAAAGCCCCAGAGCCGACAAAAGAATACCAAAAAAATCAATGGTTGGTTTTTCTTCCTTGTCCCTTGCCTCTTTTATTAAAAATGAAGCCGCGACCAAAACCGCTGCCACAAACACGTTTATGCGAAACGCCAAACGCCAGGAGTAATAAGTTGTCAGCCAGCCTCCGACTACCGGGCCGAGAGCCGCGGCGCCCGCGGCAATGCCGCCCCAAATTCCAAAACCAATTTGCCTGTCGCGCCCCGTGTAATTGGAAACCAAAAGCGAAGCGGTTGCCGGCAGCATCAGACACGCGCCAATGCCTTCTATAATGGCTTCGCCCGCTATCATAAGCCCAACGCTGTGGCTTATGGAAGTTATAAACGATCCTACCGCGAAAATAATAGCCCCCACCACAAACATTTTTTTGCGGCCAAACAAATCGCCAAGCCGTCCGCCGGTTATGGTAAAGGCCGCCAGCATTAAAGAGTAGGCCGTAATAACCCATTGCATACTTTGGATATTGGTATGCAAGTCGTCAATAATTGTGCGCAAAGATACATTCAATATGGTGGTATCCAAAATAATAATCGTAAGCGCCAAGCTTAAGACTATTAAGGGAATCCATTTGCGCAATCCCTTGGGGTAATTGACGTTTTGTCCCGGAGCTTCGGGAGAATTTAGTTTGATAGAGGATGCGTCAACATTCATACAGTACTTAAAGAATTATTTAACTAACGTCATCATATCAAAGTTTTGGTTAAAATGATATAAGGCTTATGGCTTTTAGGTTGGCTTCGTCCGTAATTATTTTTTTGGCTTCGTCTAAACCTATCCATTTTGTATTATGGAATTCCTGAGGGTCAACGTCAAAATTGGAGCCGTCGGTTTCCAATAGAAACCAAATATCCAAGTGCTCTTTGCAGGAAGGCTGGGCCGGGTTGTTTATCGGGGTAATGGAAATAAGAAACGGTTTCGGCAGTTCAGAAAAAAAATTGGTAACGCCCAGTTCTTCTTTAATTTCTCTGTTTAAAGTGTCCAGCAGTAATTCGCCTTTGTCTACATGTCCGCCGGGGGATAGCCAGAGGCCTGATTTTTTATGGTGTACGATGAAAATTTGGTTGGTTTTTGGGTTGTAAGGCAAAAAGTAAGCGCAAAAATGTGAATGATCCCCGTCATCCCTCGTTAACCCGCCGCTCTTTTCCAGAAGTTCCAAGTATCGTTTGGAAACTTCCGGCTCCCGCTGGGCAAAGTCGTTGGCTATTTGTTTAATTTGTGATGTAAGAGTTATCATTCCTTCCATTCAATTTTTACTCCTAGCAGCCACGCCAGGTCGTTAATTTGCGAGGGATCAATAATTGCTCCTTTTAGGCTTTCAATATTCAAACCCAGGCCAGATATTTTGCTTGTCCTAAAATCCACATTTTTTAGTTTGGACGCGGACATTTCCGCTTTGGTCAGGTCACTGTCGGTAAAAATATTCCCGTTCAGGTCTGCCCCGTAAAAATCCGCTTCCTCTAAAATACAATGTTCAAAGGCAACGTTTTTAAATTTACTCATTCGGAATTGGGATAGCTTAAGCTAGCAATTTTTGAATAAAACATTCCTTAAGTTGCCTTCCGTTATTTTAAATCCCGTCATCCTGCATTTAACAAACTCCGCGCTTTCAATTAGAGCTTTTTCCAGCTTGAGGTTAGACAAATCACAATTTTCAAATATGAGATTGGTAAAACGGACATCGGAAATTTTTGACTGGCTAAAATTGATATTTTCTAACCGGCATTCATAAAATTTTTGGTGGTATAAGGTTTTACCGCTAAAATCCGTGCCAATAATATGCAACTGCTCATAATCGCTCTCATCCCGCAAAGCCAAATTGGGCGACGCGGTCAGCTCCTTTGGGATGTTGGAATATTGAATTTTGGCGGGTTTATTTTTCATACAATCAATGTAGTTATCAAACTTTATTTTACCAAATTAAACCCGGTAGTCCAAAAGATCATCAGTGCGCATTGGGCAAGGAATAGGATAGCGCTTATAGTGTAATTTAAATATTTATTTTTGGTAAGTTGGGAAAGTAAAATATAGAGGGGAAAAATTACCAAAGTATAGCGGGGGATGCTTTCCAGGCCGCTGAATAGTGGCACTAGAATGGAGTAAGCTATGAAGATAAGGTAGGAGACACGGATTTTTTTATAGAAAATTATAACAAGGGCAATAATCAAAAGAACAAACAAGCTATTAAAGACGGAAGTTGTATCGCCATAAAATAAGCCGCCCCAAATTAATCGGAAAGGATTAATCAGGCTTCTGCCCCAGGCGGATTGAATTTTAAAAAAAGCCAATGGATCTTTTGTTAAAAAATAATTGTAAACGCCGAACAGAGCCAGACCGGCCGGAATAAACAAAAAATAAAACATTTCTTTTCCTATAATTTTGTAATTAAATTTTTTTGTTATTAAGTATTCATATATCAGTGGGATTACAATCAGCGCGCCAATAGACCGCGTTAAAGCCAAAAAGAAACCTAAAACGCAAGCCAGGAGCCAGTTGTTTTTTCTGGCGTAATAAAATGCCGCTAAGGCCAGAACCAAATATAAAGATTCGGTAAATACTCCGGAAAAAATAAAGCTCAACGGCCAAACCAGGCAGAAAAAAACGGCTCTTAATGAAACATTGTGATCAAAATCCAGCCGAGCCAATTTAAATAGATAGTAGCAGCCAATAATCAGAGAAATATTACTAATCAGCAAACCGGAAATAAAGTAGTCTCTAATAATTTTTTCCACAATATTCATTAGAAGGGGATATAAAGGGAAAAACGCATAGTTGGCCTGGCCAAAGGTGGCAGTTCTAAGGCTAATGATATTGGAATAACCAAATTGCGCCAGGCGTAAATACCAGCCACTATCCCATACCCCCCAAACCGCCAACCAGAGATATTTTGAATATACAAAATTATGCGGCCCGGCAACAAAAGTCCTTGCTAAACTCCCGATGCAAGTTAGGATTATTCGGGTGAACAGGAACAGACCTATTATGTATTTTAACTCCGGTTTGTTTGCTAATTGTAGTTTCAGCTTTTGGAATATCATTATGGCTTAATAATATCAAAAAACCATCCAAAGAGCGATGCGCTAGCCGCTATATCTATTTTCCTCATAAAAAGCTATAATGACAGTATTAACGAAAGGAATTGTATGGCGTTAGAAAGTATGGTGTTTCCGTTTGACAAGGACTATAAAACCTTTGAGCGTTCCATAGGGGAGGCCGCCGCGTTAAAAATGGAGGTGGAACTTATAAGGAGCGTGCTAATGGAAGTCAGTCCGGAGCAGAGGGATCTTATAAAAAAAGCCGAGAAAGCCATGTATAAAAAACATGCCGCTAACAGCTAACTTTGACCTATTAAATGCTAAATGATTTTGACGCGTTTTTAAATTCAGTAAAATATTTGGATAAGGAAGATATTCTGGCGACCGCCTACAAAAGGCATAAAGCCCTGGATAAATCCACTACTATGTACACTTTGGAATTTCGGATTGGCTTGCAAAATAGCATTTCCGGGCTCCTTTATTTTTTGGAAAACAAACAGCGTTTAGCCGGAATGAGAGACGTGGATTTTGTTATGCTCAAGCCCATATGCGAAAATTTGATAAAAAAAGGTCAGATGGAACCGGAAGTAATTAAGATTTTTGAATAATTTAGCCGATGTGTCAAAGGTGCTCTTTGACACGGGAATATATCGCAATAACAAAAAGCCTCCATCCGCCTAAGGCGGATGGAGGCTTTTGTAAAAAACACATCAATAATTATTTTACCGGAGTGGTGGTGGCAGTATCGGGTTGGACAAATGTTTGAGTGCCAGGCCGCATCATTGTCCCGGGATATCCAGACGGATAACTGCGCATCATTGGCTGAGAGTTGAAACGAGTATTATAGCCGGCTCTGTTATTAAAACCGCGGCCAAATGCTCCTTTAAATTCTCCGACTTTAACACCTATGCAAAAAACCAGAACCAGGATTACTAAGCCGAGAAGCCATCTTAACCAAAAATGACGGTGGTGACCATGGTAGCACATTCCGCTTCCGCACATTTTACAGGATTTTTGGCCATTGGCAACATCTTTAGGGCTTTCCTGCGAGCCCTGTTCTTTGTTCATATTTTCGTTCATTGATTAAAGTTTAATGATTAGGCTACTTTATTAGCGACGTAAGGCGAGTGAATATTGTCTGCCTCCTGCAGATAATGTTCCGAGCCGAGGAGCTAATACAGGNNACAGGTTCAATACCTCGCCAGCTCTACTGCGAGGAACCTTTATATATTATACGGTAAAATAGGAGGCTTTGGTGCAAAATATATCGAAAAATCGATAGTCCTCTAGATTGTAAAGCTTAAGCAAACCCCGGAAAGAAGTCGGTTTTAATTTTATTGTTGCTTACGCCCATTCCCAAAAGCACGTTTTCAAAAGTTGTAACCATGGAGTGAGGTCCGGAAATATAAAAGACTCGTTCTTTAAAATCCGGCACCTCTTCCGCAATTATCGTGGAATTTATTGGGCCGGTTTGGCCTTTCCATCCCGGAGGAATTTGCGTGGTATCGGTTAAGGTATAAACGGTTTTTAATCCAATTTTAGAAACCGCTTGGTCAAAAACATCGGTATAGACAACTTCCGAAATATTTTTGTTGCTGTAAAAGAGTATAATGTCCCTGGCTTCGTTAACGTCGGCCAGATATTTTAACATACTGCGGAACGGCGTAATACCTATGCCGCCGGCTAAAAATACGCTTTTTTCTTTGGGATTTTTGGGCAATGTAAAATCTCCGGCCAGCTGTCCGGCCAAAATTTGTCCTCCCGGCTCCATGTCCAGCA
>PLYC01000017.1:0-857 GCA_003151625.1 Candidatus Doudnabacteria bacterium | reverse complement strand
AATATTGGCCGGCGCGGAATTTCATTCCCGTATTCGCGGCAAAAATAAAATCATAAAGATTTGGAGCCAGCCGCATTTTTTCTTTTAAAGTCAGTAACAGCTTCTTTTTGGGGCTAACTGCGTAAGCAAAGACATTCCCGACGAGCAACGCAAGTTCCGGAGTGGAAAATACGGACGCAATATTGATTTGCGGAGCAAACAGCACGCCGACCAGACCGCCGTAAATAATTTGCAACCCCTTGGTGGGCGGTGTGGTTAGCGGTTCGGTTAACATTACAAAGGCAAAAAAGAACAGGGGAGAATCAACAAGTATTTTTTGCAGGGAAGGAAGCAGGGGCAGCCCGCGGGTCATGTCAAAAGCTAAAATTGTTACAACCGCCGCGGCAAAAAAAGCAAAAACTAAATCAAAACGCCGGATTTTCCGAACCATTAAAAAACCGCCGATTAAGACAGCCGGCAGCATCCAGGCCGTGCCAACCCACCAACTGGCCGACTGGTTAATGGTTATGGCAGTTAGCGCCACGGCAAAAGCTGCGGGATTAAAAATGTGCTTGCGGTGAATGGCCAAAATATATTTGGACGTTTGCGACCAAATTGCGGCCCAGGCCACAAAGCCAAAATATTNNTCAGCGCCAAAATCAGCGCCGTAATGTAGACAGATTCCACATTGCTGGGGACACTAAAAATTTTGGCGGAAATTACATTAACTATCCAACACAGCAAGGTAATAAAAAATACGGAATAAACCAGCCCAACCGGATTATAAGGCAGTATGCCGAAGAAGCTGAAAATTAAGGCCACCACTAAAAGCCCGATAAGGTAATACAATACCAGCCGGTACATGGTTATTTTGTTTA
>PLYC01000025.1 GCA_003151625.1 Candidatus Doudnabacteria bacterium | reverse complement strand
CACATTATGTATTGTATCCTCTATTTTAAAATTGTCCACCACTATTGACAATACCACAGAAATGTGGTATTTTAATATGTCTATATTTGTGAATGTTAATTTGCTCATCACGTGTGTAAATTAATCTGCACAAGTTTGCAAATTTGTGTAAGAGATAAAACTGGAGGCGAAATGGAATTCACGGCTCTTAGAAGCATTATCGACCAAGTTCAGCTGGGCACCAAGCTCCGGCTCACCTTTAAACAAGCCAACGGCAGGCCACGACCCAATCATCACGGTGGCTCCCGATACTTCATCGACGACAGCATGGTCGCCACCTTAAGTTACTTTGGCTTGATGGCTGGTCAAAACCTGATCATCGATGAGATGTCTCTGTTTCTGGTGCGCGCCGTCGTCCAGTCCAAATACTGGGACAGCGACCAGAACCGAACCTTCACCGTGACGATCCCCGAGGAGTTTGACCGCGGCTGGTTCGAAAAGCGGCTGTGCAGCGGCCTGGAGAAGGTGGAGATTCTGTAATCCACTAAGCTGCCGACTTCGATACGCCCGTTCAAGGACTGCAAACTTGTTCGGGCGTTTCTATTTGTTCACAAATTCATAAATCCTAAATATTTCTTCATTCAAAAAGTTCCACCCGTTTCTGAAAATCTCCACCAAATATAAATTACCGCTTTTATAAGCGGTTTTTTGTTATCTATCCTTGACGTATGCCTATTTTCCTGATAAAATAATCGGGCTTATTGCTCGTCAGCGATTCGCGCTTGTGATAAGCAGAAGGAGGTAGTTCATGTCGCAAGAAGACCGTCAGGAACGTAGCAGGCGTCGGGCCGAGGAGTATGCCAAGCGTCGGCGAATGCGTCTGATTCTTCTCGTTACCGGTTTAGTAACCTATGTCGTTGTACCACTAATGTGGTATGGCGGCGTGGAATTTGGGTGGGTTCATCCGATTCGGACGCCCGAATTCAAGCAGGCCTTGCACATAGCCAGCTTGGTGCTACTTCTGGTGATTCTGTTCCTTTTGCCGGAGTTTTACTCGAGGAGATCCGAGGGTAAGAAAACGGTGCCAAAGGCGGAACCGGCTAAACCGCTAACCGAAAGGTAAGCGAACTAACCCAGCAACCCCGCCGCCAATAAGCACGATGTATTAACGTGATGAGGCGGCGGTTCTATTTATTCACAAAATTATAAAACCTAAAAACCTCATCACAAACCAAATTCCACCCGTTTTTGAAAATCTCCACCAAGACCAAAAACTACTTTATTTAAAAGGGTTTTTGTTATTAAATTTCCCAACTTTAGTTTTTAATGTATAATAAAATTAGGGCAGAATAAATATAGAATTAAAAATTTTTATATGAATAGAAATTTTGGTAGGGACTTAACGCAACAGAATAATTTGGGAGAACAATCCATTGCTAGACAAAGACAAGGAGAAAAAGAGCAAAAATTAAGAGCCCAAACTTTGCTTGGCGTCAAATACTCAGATGACTTGATTTCGAGTTACATTAGCGGACTTAAACTTGACAGAGAATTTAGATTGAATACTTCCGAATATTTAAAATCTATTTTAGACCAATTGGAGCAACACGGAATAACCGTAGACCAATGCGTGTTAAAACTGCAAAATCTAGAAATAGAGTAATTATTCCAAATTAAATAATTTTCTTTGCGCTTTTTTTCACAAACTCAATATACGCGAAATGTTTAATATTTCTGTTTGAAAAGCGTTCCACCCGTTTTTGAAAATCTCCACCACCGATAAATTACCGCTTTTATAAGCGGTTTTTTATTATTTGCAGTTTAAAACTAGGTATATTATAATGGTCTTCCCAAGGAGGAACTTGTGGAACCTACAACATTAGTGTCGATGACGTGTATTGAATGCGGAGGGCAGTGTAAGTTTTTAGAAAGGTGCGATTGCGGGGACTCCTACCGTTATTGCAAACTCTGCAAGGGAGTGGGATCGTTAAGCGGAGCGGTGGCTGAAGCAGCGAGAGCGTGCAGCTCCAAGAGGTCAATTGTTGGTGTAATTCATCTATTACTCGTGACAATTGCGATTGTGGGAACCATAGCGTTGTTTTTGTGGTCTTTGGGTGCAAGCTACCCGACGGGCGGAGTTGTGGTTTTTGTAATTTACATTCCCGCGCTATGGGGGACACTTATTCTTTTAGGGATCCGCGCGACCAAATGGGCTAACGTGCCTATAAAACCCTACCTCTGTTAAACAAGTTGGCGCTGACGAATGATGGTTGTTGTGTGGATTCTGCAGAGAAAAAGACAGCACGATCAACAGTTTTGTAAATCCCAGCGACGAGCTGGTCTGTCGGCTTCGGCCGGCGGGGAGGAATCAATCGCTCTTGCTTCCTCCATCCACCCAAGTTCACATCTGTGTGATGTAGATTGGGGTAGATAAATTAAGCATTTTTCAATTCTTTCAAATACGGATACCACCGAATACAATAATCCCGTATAGTGTTTAAATTTTTTTCGAGGATGTACACCAACGATAAATTACCGCTTTTATAAGCGGTTTTTTGTTGTCTGCTATTGACCAAACCACAGAAATGTGGTATTTTTATATGTTCAAAACTTCAAATTTGGAGGATAGGGAGATAGGGCTATGAACAGTAAGTTGCGTGCAGTAATATTTGTAGCAATAGTTTGTCTTGTAATGGTTTGCAACTCAATAGTTGCGTACAAGGCGGGCTATAACCAAGCAACGCACGATGACTCAGTCGAACTCAAAAAGTATGTGGAAAGGATAAACAATCAACTGCAGTTAGCAGTGGAAGCCAAGGAGCGCAATGACGCAGAAGCCAAAAAGGCATACGACGAACTGAAAAACTCATTGCAGCAGTTAGGGAAAGAAATCAATTCACTTTCCACTACTGTAAAGAATCATTAGTTACAAAGTCGCCTAGGCGGCCGGCACAGCTTTATGTTCTAAGCTCTAAATAGAACACGTAAGCCACGCGACAGCTGGAACGTAGAAATTCCTCTACGATGGAGCTTGCGCTTCATTGAGTTTTGGTTCCCAGCCAAGACCCAAGGTATTTTAAGACAAAGGGAACATCTGCCACCAGGCTTTTGTTCCTTTTATTTATATCAAGTTAAAAATTTTTGTTAAATCATTAATCTTAACTATTTCTTCATTCAAAAAGTTCTACCCGTTTTTGAAAATCTCCACCATGTACCACTCCCCCGCGGAGCGGAGTCGGGTACATGGCGCAGCCATGGACGCGATAGAGTAGTACATGCAGTGTACCCGAACGAGTGCAGCCGAGTGAGTGGTTCACTGCTGGCGCGGTTGTTTGATATAATATGATTAACAGCAGATTAGCCATAAATTTATGTCCATAAAATTTTTCTATATTTACATCCTCCGCAACCTAAAAGACGGGCTGTTTTTTTAGCGACGTAAGACGAGGGAAATAAAAAAGTAAACTTTTTTATTTCCGAGTCGAGGAGCTAATGCCAATATTGGCTATTCCGACAACCTTAAGCAACGCGTTTACGACCACAATATGGGCAAAAACGTTTCCACCAAAAACCGTCGTCCCCTTGAACTCGTTTTCTACGAAGCTTTCCCAAATAAATTTGATGCCTTAAAACGCGAACGCTACTTTAAAACCACCAAAGGCAAAACCACTTTAAGGTAAATGCTAAAAGAGTTTCTAAAATAATGGGTCATGTCCCCATTACCATTTTTTGTTCACCAACCCTATGCAAAAGGGTTGTTTTTATTTTTTGACATAAACACTCATTTTATCTAATATCACAAAAGGAGGATTAATGTCTGCGCCAATATTGGTGCACGCCGTGCCAGAACCGGCAGAAGCCATCATCGACAGCGATGGTTTCGTCCTTTGTCCTAATACCCACCTAGGGATGTATCTAAATTGGGGCACGAAGTGCATCCACAAACAGAACGTCAACGGAAAACCGGGCCAGTACATCTGCCAATTCTGCGGTAACGCTTTTTTGGCTCTCGCTGCCACATCGCCAACGCCTGACGTGCAACCACAAGAGGGCGATGCCACTGGGCTATAGTCCTGTATGTATCGCCTTCGTTTTTTATTTCAGTAAGAATAATTAGCGCACATGCTTAACTCTACACTTGTGATCACCTAATCGGTATTCTTTTACCAGCTAAAGGTTTCCCCCAGCTAAGGCTGTCTGATAAGCAGACCTGACCATTGTAAAATAAATTTCGCTTACTAACGACAGAATGGTTATCTCAGGCTCCCGATGTGCTCACCAAAAAACCGCAATGTGCGGTTTTTTTTAAATTGTTTATATAAATATTTGATGGAAGTTTTTGAGAAGGCAGAAGACTACTATTTGTTAGCGTTTGTTTGGTGGTGTGTTCGAGAGGTGCACACAAATTCTAATGAAGCCGAGTTAATTTAAAAATAAATCTGTGGATAATTACAAGGCTTAGGTTTTGACCAATTTGGTTGATTTTTTAGGTTTCATAATAGATAAGCCCAATATTACACTTTTTATAATAAATGATAGACCATAATTAAAATAATAAATGGAAACAAGAAAAATGAGTAAGATATGAAACATTATAGACTTTTTCGATTGTAAGATTAAATTTAATGTGAAATTAATAAATAATACTCAATTCATCAATTAAAACAGGTCAAAGAGAAAATTTAACTTAAAGATTTAAATTTTTGCAAAAGCTCTGCAGAAAATTATCTGCAAAAATCAGAATAATAAGTTTTAAAAAAATTGGGTTTATGGTTAAAATTCCGCGTTCAAAATTTAAGATAGTTTCATCAGCGTAAAGTAAATTATATTTACAGAAATATTTTGCAGAAAATGTGAAAATTTTTTGTGAATCAATTTGCTAATTTCACAAGCAAAATAAATTTGATATACGTCGGACTCAAAAATTTTAAGATATAAAGGCGATTTTTAGTAAAAACAACGCTAAAAATTATTTTATGTATTTGCATTTGTAAAAGTTTTGTGGTCAAAAAAATGAAACAAAAAAAAGTTAAAATTTAGCAGATTTTTTGACAAAAAAGCCTAAAAATCATTGACTTAAATATATCTGGAATTTATAATTATATTAGATATATCGCTTATCCGATATTAGCCAAAAAGACACAAAAATAAAAGCAAATATGAAAATTAGTAAATCAAATATCGGCTACCCGAGATAACAAAAAAATTCAAGTAAACGTGAACGAAAATCCAGACAAAAAATTTGAGGATTCCTTGCCAAATAGCGGTCAACTAGATGACGGCCATTTTGCCGATTTTAGTGGCTCTTTGTCCGGCAGTAGTTTACCTGGTTCAGCCAGTCAAAACTCTGCCGGTTTTATTTCGCTCGCGGAAGCCAGCAAGGTCTCGGGTTACCATCAGGACTACCTGGGTTTTTTGTGTAGGAACGGAAAACTTAAAGGTTTTAAGTTAGGCCGCAATTGGGTAACCACCAAAGCTGGAATTGATGAGTTTTTGGTTAATTACAAAAATGGCATAAATGAGGTGATAGATGAAACCGGTACTAAGATTCAGGTGCATGTAGAGCCGGATAAATCGGAAAGCCGGATTCAGCAATCTGCAGGAGCCGGGCTTGTTTTAGGTAATGTTGGAAATTATTCCAATTTGGGGCAAGAGCCGGCAAATCAATTAGCGGAACATTCGGACAACAGCCAAAAGCAAAATGAGCAGGTCGCTCGCTTAGGCAATTTAAAGAAAGAGGTTTTCCAGGATTTGGAACACAGGATAGAAACCATATCGAGCGGGGTTGAAAAACTTGAGCATACCGTCTCTCAAAATAAAGAAGCCGGCCAAAAAAAACAGGCCGAAATTTTCGTCCCTCTAGTTTTACCACAGCAAACAAGATTAAACCCAACCGATAAGTTTGTATCTAATTTTAGTTTAGACAACGCGAATATAAACGCGGATGGACTACGCGAAACTAACGCGGATCCCGCTGTGTTGCTACTGACAGCTGAAAAAGCCAAACAGCTATATAAGAGTTTTATTAAACCGCAAAAAAGCAACTTGCCTTTAGTTTTTGCTTCGGGTTTAATTGCAGTGCTGGGTTTGATAGGTTCCATACTTTGGACAAATTTTGAAACACAAAAGCAGTTGGCGCAAAATCCGCAGGAAACAAAAATAGTTTATGAAGGCACACAGATTAACACTAATCAGAACAGACAAATTAACACTAATCAGAGCGGACAAATTAATACGAATCAAACCCCCGCATCGGGAACGACAATTGTTAACAAAACTGTGAATCAGCTTTTGGGTTTTAGCAGCTCGGATATATATGGTTTAATTGACAGCCGGCTGAATACATATTTACAGGAAGGAAAATTTAAGGGGCAAAAAGGGGACAGCGGAATAAACGGCGCAAACGGGGAGCAGGGAATACCCGGAGCCGCTGGCGCGGGATCGTCCGCCATTGGCGGACCGGCGGCTCCCATAACTTATGTTTACGGTGGATCGGGCGGCAACAATACCACCGGCAGTGTCAGTGGATTTACCAACCTTTCCGCGAGTTCTTTTAGCACCGATTCGGCTAACATAAATAATTTAACAGTTCAGGGCACAAGTGTGTTTAACGGAGGCAGTACTTTTAACGGAGGCTCTACATTTAACGGGACAACAACCATTGGAAATCTTTCTGTTTCCAATTTTAACCCGGGCTTTACCCCGGGTAGTGTGGTTTTTCAGGGGACAAATGGTCTGAGCCAGGACAACGGCAATTTGTTTTACACAGCCTCAACTTCACAGTTGTCGCTGGGAACCACTAGCCCTAACCCGTCGGCGTTGTTGGAGTTGGATTCTACTAATAAAGGTTTTTTGGCTCCCCGGATGACTCAAGGCCAGCGCGACGCGATTGTAAATCCTGCCGCCGGCCTGTTTGTATTTAATACCGACAGTAACGGATACGAAGTCTACAACGGCACTTCTTGGGCCGCCATGGGCTCAAGCAACGGCAACGCTTCGGTAGCCACGGGCACGCCGAACTCTTTTGCGTATTACTCCTCCTCAAACCAATTAAGCGCGCAAAACAGTTTATTTATTAGCGGCGGCAACATTGGCATTGGCACTTCCACTCCCACTTATCCTTTGACCGTGGTCGGCAACGCGCTTTTAACCGGCAACGAAACTTTGCTCGGACAGCTAGCTGTAAGTTCCGCTTCCACTTTAGCCACCACGACGATGTCGGATTTAACCGTGACGGGTACAGCGAGGATGCCCCTTGTAATGGCAACGACAGTCAATGTTTCAATTTTGAATGTTACATCAACTTCCACTTTATCCGGTGTGCTGATTGTACAAGGGGCATCTTCGCTGGCCACCACATCGGTTACCGGCACACTGTTTGTTACCGGTTCCACCACGGTATCCAGTCTCGGCACTGGCGTTGTTCGGTCGGCTAGCGGATCTTTATATAACGGCTTAGTCGGCAATAATGATTTAATAAATTCTTCCATTACCGTTTCCACTTCCACTGGCATCACCGGCGGGGGAGTCGTGGTTTTGGGCGGAACGGTTAACATCGGCTTAGCGAGTGCCGGAACTCCCGGCACCTACGGCTCCGCTTCGCAGGTTCCTGTTTTAACTACCAACCAGTTCGGCGAAATTACCGGGGTGGCCAACACCGACATTACCATTGCCACTTCCGCTGTCTCCGGTATCTGGAATCCTTCTCAGGGAGGTTTAGGTTTTGATGCCAGCGGCATTACCAAAGGCGGACTTATTGCCGGCACGAGCAATGGCACTATGAGTATCCAGCCCGTGGGCAACGACGGGTTGTGCCTGCTTGCTTCTTCCACCGCGCCGTCGGGAATCGCCTGGACTTCCTGCGCCGTGGCAGCCAATGCCATAACTTCTTTGAACGGGCTTACAAGTCCGTCCCAGACTTTTGCCACGGGCAGCGACGTTAACATCGGATTGAATATAACTTCAAGCGGATCCACCCACACTTTTACGCCGACGTTTACCGGCACGCTTGCCTCCAATCGTTTGAACGGCAACGTCGTGCAGGGGATTACGAGTGACGCGAATGTTACCGGTTCAATTTTAAATCAGATTTTGACTTTGGGATGGAGCGGGCAACTTTCCGCGACGCGCGGTGGCACCGGCACAACCACTTTGGGCAACTTAACCGTGGGCTCCAACCTTTCCATCAGCGGCGGACAAAATGTTTTAATCGGCACCTCTACGCAAATTTCTTTATCAAGCAATCCGTCGTTTACCTCCATTACCGCCACGGCCACTTCGTCTTTGGGATCAGCTTCTTCCACCGCCTTAACCGTTAGCGGGAATTCTTATCTGGCCACCACATCGGTTAGCGGCACATTATCCGTTACCGGTTCCACCACCCTGTCTTCCCTGGGCACCGGGGTAGTAAGATCTTCCGGCGGCTCTCTTTTTAACGGCGCTATTTCTCTGGCCAATGGTTCCGCCGATATTTCCGGCATCCTGTCTGTCCTAAACGGCGGCACCGGTTCTTCCAACACCACCACAGCTTTTAACAACCTTTCCCCGCTTAATGCAAAAGGCGATTTGTTAACCTACGATGGCAGCAACAACATTCGTTTTGGAGTCGGAGCAAACGGCTTGTGCCTGGTGGCTTCTTCCACAACCGCTTCGGGCCTGACCTGGCAGAACTGCGCTCTGGCTTCCGGCGCCATTACTTCCCTAAACGGCCAAACTCAGGCCACACAAACTTTTGCCACAGGCACGGACGCCAACATTACTTTAACCATTTCATCGGTAGGCGGCGTCCACACCTTTACCCCCGGTTTTGCCGGACAGCTGTCGGTGGGCAGGGGAGGCACGGGACAATCTA
>PLYC01000019.1 GCA_003151625.1 Candidatus Doudnabacteria bacterium | reverse complement strand
CCAAAAACTGCAGAAAATGAGGGGGTGCATAAAATGGGTTACCCGCCGCAAAGCGGCGGGCCAGAAGTAAGCCTCGGAGGGCTTGTGATTGTGTATTGCGTACATAATTTTTAACTTCTGTTTTATGCCTAACAATATTGGCTACCAATTGTGGTTAGAAACAGTCAAAAAAATTCCCACTTGGGAATGGACGACTGGAGTACTAACATTTTGCGGTGCCATTTTTCTTTTTTCACTCTATCAACTCTTTTCGCTCTATAAACTCGATATTTTTCATGCTTTTGAAAAAGTTAAAATCAAAAAGAAAGATTTAGACAGGGCGTCGCGAGACGTCCTGTATTTTGAAATCACCATTCCCAAAGACTCCCAGACTACCGCCTTCCAAATCCAGCAAAAAATACTCAAAGCCTTCCATTCGGTCTACGAAGATCTCATTGAAGGTCCACATGAGTTCTCCCGTTACTTTTACTTTTTCCAGAAATTCTACCGCCACTGGAAAGTTGCCCGGGCCAGACAAGTATTTTTTACCATGCAGGTATGGGCTCAATACCCATATATCTCATTTCGCCTACAAATACCTAAAGCCTTTTTTCAACGCGTGGAAAAGGCTATTTTTAATGCTTACCCCAATGCCGAAATTACCATACTGGATAAGGGGAAAGTTTTGGCAGAGGTGGCAAAATCCCAGAAAAGCTATTTAAGTTATGGCCAAACCACCATTGAGGGCAAGTTTTACCATAGGGTAAAAACATTCAAAGACGTTTCCAGCGATCCCGTGGATTCCATTATTTCCACAATGGAAGCACTTTCCAAGGGTCGCTTTATGGCCTATAACATCTTAATTTCCCCCTCCTCTCATTACTTCAATCAAGTCATTCACTATTTGATTGAAGAGCAGGAAAGCCAGCAGGCAGTTAGCCAAACGGCCAAACAACCTTCTTACCATAAAAAAGAAGCCGTTTCAGAACTGACCACTTCGCTAAAATTAGCAATGGAAGAGAAAATGAAAGCCTCTCTGTTCCAAACCGTTATTTCCTATTGGGCAGTTTCCGATACTCCCGAAGACGCGGAAATTAAACTGGCTAACATCCAGTCCGTGCTCACCGAAGTCAACCAAAAAAATATGAATATGCTCAAGCATAAAAAGCTATTCACCAAGCAGGTCGAGGAGCTGGAAAGCTCGGGACAACTTAAACAAATTATTGATACCAAGCCCGTTTTAAAAACACGTAAATTTTGGTTATGGCCTTTTTCGGGATACAAAAATTTCGGGCAAGTCATTTCGGACATTGAACTATTCTCCCTTTGGCATTTACCCGATACCAACGACAAGACTGTTTCCTCAGTCAAAATAATTAAGTTTAAAAAGAAACCGGCTACCCAACAAATGCGCGAATATGACGACAACTTTTATGTTGAGCTTGGCAAATCCAACTTCCGTATGCAGGAGGACGCCATTATTGGTATTCCTACATGGGACGATATGAAAAAACATATATACATTCTTGGCGGCACCGGTAGCGGAAAATCCGAAACTCTCAAAAGCATTTTAAATCACATCTTACAAAAAACAGGCAAAGAAAAAGCCGCCTGCCTGATTATCGATCCAAAAAACGATTTTGCCACGGATCTGCTTACCATGATTCCCGAAGAGCGAAAAAAAGACGTAGTATATTTTAATCCCTCCAAACAAAAAGATAAGCCTTTAAGTTTTCCATTCTTCTCTCAGTTTTCCGGCGAAAAGACTGATGAGGATAAAATTGGATTTTTAATTTCTATAATGAAACGGTTTGTCCAAATTGACTCGGTTAGTTCCTGGGGCCCGGAATTGGAAAACATCCTCCGCCAACTGTTTGCCACGGCTTACGTATTACCCGCTCAATCTCTCTCGGGCTTAGACCAACTCTTACACGAGCCTAACCAAATAAAAAACATTTTAAAATATCTGCCCACACGGCTGCAAAGTTTTTGGACGGACTCCATATTAAAAAGAAGCAATAACGATTTAGCCAGATACTTGGCCACGACCAATAATAAAATTGGCAAATTCCTGGATTACCAGGAATTTATGAATATCGCTGACCGGCTGGATACCAAAATTACTTTTGAAGACATCATAAATACCGGTAAAATATTCATTGCTAATTTTGGGTCTTCCAGCGAACAGCTCAAAAAGTATTATTCGGTTTACCTCTCTGCCCATATTGCCGAAGCAATTTTTGGGCAGGCAAGGCTTAACAGCGAAGACCGCAAACCCACGGTGTTCGTAGTGGACGAATTTCAAAGAGTGGCCAGCGACATTTTTGAGACCTTATTCTCCGAAGTAAGGGCTTTTAATACTGCACTTGTCATCTCCAACCAATTTATGGGGCAACTGGACGAGCGTATCCAAAAATCTATTGAGTCCAACATAGCTACTAAAATCTTTATGCGAACCCAGTCAGTCAACGACGCGGAAATTGCAGAAAAGATTTTAGGGGGCAAAATCACGGTAGAAGATATTATTAACCTCCCTACTGGAACGGCCTACATTAAAACTTTGGTACAAGGCATACCGCAAGACGCCATGTCAATTAATATTCAAAGGACTTCCCATCCAAAAGACATATCAAGGGATACCGAGGATTATTTTATCAAGGACACAATGGAACGATACGGAACACCGCTAGAAGTCATAAAACAAAAACGGGATAACGCTAATAGTATTTATTACTCGTCTAAAAAAGAACAGATTTTTAAAGAACTTATGGGCAGGCATACAACTTTTGAGCCAAACAAGGAAGAACAGCCGGTCATTATAAATCTTGCTAAAGAAATAATCGCCATAACAGAGATCAATCAATCCAAGTAATTATGTATCTCAATACGCTCGACGTAAAATTAACTCCCAGAAAAGACATCGGCTCGTATAACGTAGACCTCAATGAGTCCACGCTACAAATCTTAAGTTTGATTTTAGAATTTAAGCTGGCCTCCAACTGCCATATTTCCAGGTTTATGAGCCAAAAAGAGCGTGGCCGGTACATATACACTAAACTCCGTAGGATGTGGCAGGCCAGGCTACTGGAAAGCTTTAAAGTCTTTTCGGGCAGTAGTTTCACCCTGTTTTATATGCTTTCCAAAAAAAGTTTAAGAATATTGGACGAGTCCGGGCAATGCCAACCGCGCCGCTTAAAAAATTACCCGACAGCTAAAATTTTACTCTCTTGGGGACTGTTCAAGCACGAAGCGCAAATTGTTGAATTGGCTAGCTTAGAAAGTTTAAATAAATCTGCCAATCTTGATATCAGCTTTAAAGGCGAAGACAGTTCGCAATTAGAAGACTTTAGAGACAATAAACAAATTGAAGCCTTAACGCCGGATTATACCGTAACCTACAAAACTAATCAGGTGGAACACAAAGTTTATACTGAATTTGAACGCACCCGAAAATCCAATGAAGCCCTACTAAATAAAATTCAAAGATATTTAGATTTTTCTGCCCCGCAAGATCTTCAAAAACATACTTTGCGGTTAGTATTCCAGACATTGGGCATGGAGCGTTCCTTTTGGCTAAACGTTTTTCTAAACAGACCAAGCCTATTGAAACTCAATATTTTAACCACTAATCTTGATTTAATTTCCGGGGCTAAACAATTTTTGGAGCCGATCTATGCTTCGGAAAGTACAGTTAAACTAAATAAAGACGGACTGCTTAAAGCCGAAGTATCACAGAGGGTTAAATTATTTAATTTCTTATAATTTAAAAACATATTCAAAAAGCCTAAAATTTATAGGCTTTGGTCGATGAATAAAAAACCTAAAGCCTTAATTAATAAAAAATTAACTCAACAAATATGAAAAAACTTCTAGCCTCTATAGTAGCCAGTGCCTCAACTCTTTTTTTAACAGCTTCGGTTGCTCTCGCCCAAGAGCTGCCAAAACCGGACATGTCGGTTTGGGAATCGGATAAAATGAAGCCGGTCCGGGATTTTGCCAATATTGGTATCGGCATCATCTTCGGCATAGCAGTAGTCTATGCTGTTATTATGGTCGCCTGGTACGGCATTAAGCTACAATCCTCCGCCTCTGACCCCATTAAATCCCAAGAAGCCAAGGCCGGGCTAAAATCCACGGTTGTGGGAGTGGGTATAACCTTTGCGGCCATCTTTATTATTGGCCTCATTTTGTATATTTTGGGTCTAGTCGGTATTAAGCAAAGTTAATTATTAACTTGATTGTCTTTATGAGCGATGAACAAAAGCCGCCACTGCAACCGAATAAAAAAAATCTATTATACAGAATTGATAATGTTATAAAAACATTTATCCCAAATTTTAACGTTCGGGCGATTCTGTATATTACCTTAATCTTCGCTGTCGCTATGTTTTTAGAAATTTGGCGCGTTTCCTCTCCTGCTCCAAGCAAACAAACAAACTCCGGCAAACAGGAAACCGTTTTGGCTGACCAAAAGTATTGGGACAGCGCGGAATATAAAGACAAAATTAAAAATCAAACCCTGGACAGCTTTACCAAAGAATTTGAAAGCTGGCTGAATGGCGAGTCCCAGGAATTTTCCAAAAGAAAATTTGAAGATATACTATTTATCAACGCTGGCCTATCGCAGCAGCCCGGCGGTGGTTTAACAACCATAGTTCCCAAAAACTTCAATTACCTGGAAAATGGCGGCAAAGCGCGCTACCTCTATGCTAAAAATAAGGGTTTTTTAGCTGACCAGCCGACAATAGTCAAGCTTGGCAATGTGAGTTGCAATGTAGATGAAAAAACCGAACAGGACACCGGAATTGAACTTTATGACTGGCGCTATGCCTCAATACCAAAATTGGCGGCGTTTGTTAAAACCTATCCTGATTGGAAAATTCAGATAGCTGACAAAATTTACAATATCCAAGACCCGATGTTGTCATCGCTGTATTTGCCCGTTAAACAAAAAGTGGGTCTATTTTCTTTCTTAATTTTTCACTACCCCAAGACTAACAAATTTGTAGTAGCCAACAGTGAAATTTTGGACAATAACGACATAGATGGATACAAAACCCTTGTTGGTATTGAAGCTCACAGCGGAAAGTTATCCAAATTAGAATTTAAGTACGGATACGTCGGATGCCAGCAAATTAATAGTGTGCTTCCACAAATAGACTATGGACAATCTAATTAGCGGAGTTTTAGCCAACTATGTTCCCATAATAATTATTATCTCTTTAATTGTGGGAATTTTTGTCATTGGCATTGCGGGAATAATTAGGAATTCCGGCAAAAATGACGACATCGCGCGTTCTAACCTAATCATCCAAACCGTTATGGTCGGAATGATTATGTTATTTCTGTCAGGATGTTTCGTTTTTGCTTTTCATAAAGTCTATGTAAGCCGTTATTATGCCGATGTTCAAACTAACTTGAGCAGTAAGCTGTCGCAAAATGGTGATCCCGGCAGTACCGATCTGCTCCAAACTCAAATTCAGCAAGCAGGGACAGATACGCCTTCGGCCAAATGCATCCTCATCGTGATTGATACGGTCGACTGCGTTAAAAAAACAATCAACGATGTTATAGGCAGCCTCGTTAGCGTTATTGTTAGAGCGTTAGGCGGGTTTGTGGACACAATAGTAAAATATCTCAATACCAGTTTTCCGTTTTTATTCAACCTGCCGGCCGATTTATTTGACAGTTCCCAAAATTTGCCTGCCGACAAACTTAAAAATATCGCCAACTTTGACAGCTTAATAAAATTTAGCGAGGTTGTCGGATTGGCCTGGGTGTATTTACTTATGGTAACCCACTATTTTAAATCAATTATTTTTTCACTTGATAGCGATTATTCCAATGATTTTGTCGGCGACATCGGCAAAATGATTTTGGGTTTTGCCGGAGTATTTTTGGCCAGGTATATGGCCGAGGCGGTCATACTGACGGCCCAATCATTTGCCAGTTTTTTGTTTAATACACAATTAGCTAACGGGTTGGTAACAACCCTGGAAGCCTTAATCAACAATACCCTTTGGGTAAGTTTTGGCAGTTTTGGTCTGGCATTGGTTATTTTAGCAATATTCGTCTTGGTTTATGTAATCCTGTTTGGCTTTATAGTTTTTAAAAATGCCAAAAGATATTTTACCCTGTTGATTATGATCCTGCTGGCGCCAATTTTTACCCCAATGTTGTTCTTTGATCTGACCAGAAGTATGGGCACTATTTTTTGGACAAAATTTTTTACCACAAGTTTTGGCCTGATGTTTGACTTGCTTATACTGTCTATGATTTTCCTGTTTTTGGGATCGGGCGGATTCTCCCTGGGTAATTTGTTGTTAATTCTTGTTGGTATGGCGATTGTGGCCGACAGTAATAATCTGCTTCAGCAAATCGCAAATGCTTCCGAAGTAGCCGGATTCCGTTCGGTTGTCAGAACCGGCATTAAATCGGGGTCTAATTTATATTATAAAATTAGAAGGCTAAAAGATTAAAATATGGCGGCAGACAAACAATCCAAAATAGACATACCCGAGTCCATAGAAGGTTACACCGTAACCTTGTTTTGGGGTCTGACAGTAAAGCAGATTATTTTAGTTTTTATTGCTACCTTATTCCTGGGGTTTGGGATTTTTAATTTGGTTTCCCGCCGTTATGTAGCCATGCTCGGGATGTTTGTAATGACTTCGTTATCACTGCTCGGAATAGTGGAGTTGCGGGGCAGAAATTTTTATAAGCATTTACTGTTTATTTTTTCCTACTACAAAAATAAACCGAGGGTATTAATATACAACCACTATTCTACCAGCGGTACGGCGACTGTCCAAGCTAAGCAATTAGTTTATCAAAAAGAAAATAACACTAAAATTTTTATTATTATTTTTGTCGCCCTCGCCCTCGGATTTTTACTATTAATCCTCATAGGAGAATATTTATACCATGTCATTCATTAATAAAATCCTTTTTAAAAACAAACCGGAGCATCGGCCCTTAGCCAATTTTTGGCAGTTCCAAGACGTTAAAGATGGTGTAATTATTATGCGCAATGGCTCATATCGGATGTGCCTTGAGGTTTTTCCGGCCAACTTTGGCCTTATGGACGAAGAGGAAAAGAAACGGGCTGTTGGCGGCTTTGAACAGGTTTTACGGGAAATAGACATTAAGTACCCTTTGCGGGTGCTCGTACAAACCCGCAAAACCAATGCCGATGACTATATTGACCAGCTGGAACATACCTACAGCATCCGCGGTCTTGGCACCTATGACTTGTTTGAGAAGTACGCTGACTTTATTAAGGACGTTAGCAAGGACTATGAAATTATCACCAAAAGATTTTATCTCATTTTAGAATTTAGCGAACTAAAATACACGCTGTCCAAAGACATTATCAGCAGGGAAGAAAAAGACGTTAAAAAAAGGCGGCAGATTACCGGGCAGGAAATTTTTCAGGAAGCCAGGCAAAGTATGATCTCTATCCTTACGACTTTCAAGTCCCAGCTTCAAGCCATAAATTTAAAGACAAAAATTTTGGAAACCGAGGACATTGTCCGAGTGATGATGGATTACTTGGACGAAGAAAAATTTATGAATAACCGGCAGTTTTATGAAAACATTGAAGGCTTCCGCAAAAAAGCTGCCGAGCAGTCTTTGCCGTTTTCGGTTATAAATAAAATCAGTCCTGATTTTATAGAAGAAGAGAATATTGATTTATTAAGCATTAATGGCAAGAACTTTCTGCGTTCTGAATTTATAAGTGAGCTGGGATCTTACGCCTACATTGACTGGTTTAAGGAAATTATTATGTTTCCCTATGCCAGTGACCTCATGTTTACCTTCACGAGCAAAGACCCCAAAGAGACCGTAATTAAAATTACCGAAAAACGCCACCGGATAGAGTCAAAAATCTTTGACGAAACCCAAGCCCACAAGCCAAAAAACATTGCCGACAACTTAGTACTGGAAAGCACGGAACGGATTGAAAAGCAGTATTTAAAATCAGAAATCAAGCCCATTGATTTAAAAATTGAAGTCACGTTCCGGTCGGATACCTTGCAGGCTTTAAATATGGTGCATATGAACATGGAGCGCGTTTTAAGCCGTAAAATGATGCAGTCGCGAATATACCACTACGAACAGTTCGAAGGCCTTAAAGGCACGTTTATTGCGGGCTACAACGATTCTGACACGAGGAACCATCGCGACATTAACACTGACGTGGCTTCTTTCACCTTTCCGTTTATTACCCCGCAAATTTCTTCCAATACCGGAATCCTTTATGGCGTAGATGAAATTAACCGCTCTTTGGTTACCATAGACATTAAAGAGCTTGAAAGTTACAACCGCTCGATTATCGCCTCAACCGGCGCGGGCAAGTCCTATTTTATCAAGCTCGATCTTATCCGTAGCCGTATGATTGGCTACCAGTCATTTGTCCTGGACGTGGAAAACGAATTTGAAATGGTTACGAGCTACCTCAAAGGCAAATACATAGAACTTTCCGAACGTTCCATTTATTACATTAACCCGTTCCACATCCCGGGGCCGGAATATAAAGCGCAAAAGATTGAGTTTGTTAGGCAGCTTTTTCAGACGCTGTACCAGAACGAAAAAATTAGCGTGACTGATATTACCCAAATGGAAAAAGCCATAGGCAAAGTGTACGAGCAATGCCTGGATAACAATACCCAGCCGGTACTAATAGACTTTATTAAAGAGATTGACCTGCTGGCAAAAAATAGGGCAATCGAAAATTTGCTTACAGTTTTACGGTCGTACACCGAACCTCAACATCCGCAGTACTACTTGTTTAACAAACAGCAAAATATTGATTTTGCCACGGACGATTTAATTGTCTTTGCCTTAAAATACGTGGACAAACGGGATTTTGTGGTGGCGGTGATTTTAGAAAGTTATTGGAATTACATTAACCACCCCAAAAATAAAGCCAGATTTAAAAACTTAATCGTCGATGAAGCCAGTCAATTGTTCCAGTCCAGCCTGATTGTAGAAAAGTTAGCCTCATTGGCTTTAAGAGGCAGAAAATACAATTCAGGTGTAACAACCATTGTCCAGTCCATTAACCACTACTACAACAGCGGCTTTGCCCGTACCAGTGATTTATTTGACCAGTCATCGCTAACTTTAATTATGAAGCATAAAGTCAGCGATTCTTTTGATAAGCTTAATGAAAAAGTCCACATTAACAAACCCGAACGAGCTTACTTGGAACGGCTGGAAATAGGAAAAGGCTTGCTTATTATCAATGATTCAAAAATTCCTCTGTCAATAAAAAGTAGCGAAGAGGAAGACAGGGTCTGTACCACCAAACCGCCGCGATAATCTTTTATGTCCTTAGAACTTGCGAAATTAATACATACTGCCTATAAAAATAGGGACGTTATTAAAAAAATTGTTAAATGGTTTTTAATAGCGGGAGCGGCGGCGGCACTGTTTGTTTACATAATTATTGCCACGGTTTTTACTGTCATTCAGGGTATTGGCAAAGTATCGGATAACAGCGTAAATCCAAACTTAGCCAGCTTTGTCGAATTTCAAAGTTTTAGTTATAAGACCATTGATGGAGAAACTTGGTATGATTTTAAACACCCTTATTATTTCCCGACGCTGGGGGTGTTAACCCAAGGGGTGTTGCTGGATTTTGCGAAAGTCGGGCAGAAACACATAGCCTGGGACATTGCCGACAGCCCGAACCGGACGACAGAAGTCAGGGCATTTGCGGACGGGGAGGTTGTGGCTGTAAATGACAATATTTTAATTCACACTACCAGGCGTTGGAAGTTTTGCGCTAATGAGTCGGGCGTTTGCTGGTACGTAGTAGCAGAAACCGCTGACGTGCAATACGGCTGCGGTTATGAAATTTTCATACAACACGCCGACTCATTAACAACGCAATATTGTCATTTGGCATCGGAGCCTGCGTTAAAGGTTGGGGACAAAGTAACCGGCGGACAAGTTATAGGGTATCAAGGCAGTACCGGCTGGGCAACCGGCAAACACTTGCACTTTGCCTTGTGGCGAGACAACGAGCCCATAGATCCGTCTTATGCTTTTTCCCAAACCAGCTTAAGTGATTGGCAACAATAAATTATTTGTAAAATTATGACAAAAAATACTAAAGCAATAATTTGGGCGACCATAGCTGTAATGGCTGTTATTATTGGCGGAGTGACTTATGAAAGGCAAAGGCCTAAGCGGCCGGTTGTTTATGAGGCATCTGCAGTAGTGAAAACTGTAGCAACAGTTCCCGATCAAGCCCAAATTGCTACGTCTACCGAAGCATCAACTTCTACTCAAATTACATTGGCTACCTCTACACCGGCCAGCAAGCCAGTCCAAATCCGCAAACCTAAACCAAAATCCGCAACTCTCAGTTATGGTGATGCGGTAGTTAAGTACGGATTCAACCGCATACAGTTTGCCCCAGGCTGTTTACAGGCTTCTCCCAATCAGATGGCAACTGCCAATCCGGTAACCTTAATGTTGGACAACCGTTCAAACGAAGCGCAGACAATTACCATTGGCAGTCACAGTTATACGGTTGCCCCTTACAATTATGTTATAGCTACCATTAACGAAACAACTTTGCCCGTTACTTTATATATATCCTGTAACCAACAAAAAAATGTTGCGGAAATAATTTTACAAAGATAAAAGTTTTATTAACTAACCAACTTGCGTCCACAGCCCATACCAATTCATAACTTCTTGCTTTAGATCAAACGTGTCACCGTGTTTCATTAAGCCCAAGTAAGACTGTAGTGTTGGATTTTTTGGCCGCTTTTTTATTCCTTTGAACATTCGCCGCTTGGTTACATTTCTAAGCACACGGTGGTATGGAAAGTGCGTCCAGCCCAAAAAGTCCACACCGGAAGCTAGGGTCTTAATAAAGACTTTATCGGGATGCAAACGGAGCTTTAGCCGTTCTTGCAGAAATAAAGCAACTCGCGGAACAATGTCGAGCAGTCCATCTTTGCTGGTGGAGAAAAAAACAAAATCATCGGCATAGCGAATGTAGTATTTTGTTTTTAGCTTGTGCTTCACATACTGGTCAAATTCGTTCATATAGATGTTGCAAAACAATTGGGAAGTAAGATTGCCAAGTGGCAAGCCTTTTCCAGGTATGCCGGAATTAAAACTTTTTATTACCTCTTCAAGCAACAACAAAATATTTTTGTCAGGGATATAGGCCGCCAGCATTTCCAGTAAAATTATATGGTCAATGCTGGCAAAGAATTTCCTAATGTCGCATTTTAAAATCCAGACCGTTTTGGTATTATTGCTGCTGACCTTCAGTCCAAAAACTTTGAATTTATTTAAAGCCTTATGAACGCCTTTGCCCAGCTGGCAGGAATAGGAGTCGGCAATAAATGTGTTATTGAAGAACGGGTACAGCTGGCGGTAAATCGCGTGGTGCATAATCCTGTCCCGAACACAGGCTTTATGGATGTCGCGGGGTTTGGGATCGGAAATCTTAAAAGCGTCATAAGAACCGTGGTGGTAGGTAAAATTGGCCAAATCCTCATGAAGCGACACCAGGTTGTCGCTTAAATTCAGGCCGAATTCCTGCACGTCCTTTTTGCCCCTCTTGCCGCGCAAAAACTCATCCCAGGCGGCATACAAATTCTCAAGGCTAATAATGTCTTGGTAAGTTTTTTGTAGTTGGCTTTTCATAGGTTTTGCCTATATTATGTAGTTATTAGTGGTAGGGCAGGTTGCACGCTTAAACTTGACAAATAGATGAAAAAAGAGTATAATAAAAGGTTGTAAATTAGCCTTAGCTTTTTGCCTAAAAACAAGGTTTTTGAGCAAAAAGTTGGTGCTAATGAAAGTTAGCTACTGTCCAGCCAGTGGTAACCCCACTGATTTCACAATTCGTTTAGGAGGATGTCCCCAATGTCCAATACATTGTCGCCATCGGAAACGGCTACGGGTATCACCCGCGGCCAAATCATCAAATCGATCGAAATGGCAGAGCATAAACTGCTCAAGTCTCCGGCCTTCCGGGGCGTTCCTACGGCTCAAATCGATGAGTTCGTAAAAGCCGTGGGTCCGGAGTTGGCCGAACAGTTTGCCGATCTGTTTGCGCGGCGTTTTGAAGCGCACATCGGATGCTATCACATCCCGGTCAACTACGCTCTCGCCAACGCCATCGCCGCGGCCATCGAGGCCAATGCGTTCGGTTACAAGTACCTCGGCGTCAATGCAGCCGATATCCCGCTGGGTGGCACCGGCGAAACCGTCGAGCAAGTTCGCGAAGTGGGCTTCGACAAGATCATGTACAACCGTGATTTGCCGGAAGCGCTCAAACAGCGCGGAATCGCCGACGGTTTCAAGAACGGCTACGTGTTCGCCAACCCGTTAACCGCCCTGCTGTTCGCCCTCAAGAACCCGGATGTTCAGAAGGATCACCCCCTCGGTATCCTGTTCTACGTTGGCGAGCAGTTGTACTACCTCTGCCTCGGTGCCGACGGCGGCAGGCGCGGACTCCGCGTGGGCCGCAGCGGTCCGGACAGCGGCTGGCTCGGCTTTGTCCGCTTCCTGGTGGTTCCGGCTCCCGCTCCGGTGGTCGTCCCCGCGTAGTTTTTGGACAATTGGATCCTGGGTCCTTGGTTTGTCCCTTGGTCCCTTGGCTCTTGGTCCCACGGATGTGCGTTTTTTGCACTCCGTGGGATCTTTGTTTTATTAAAGTACTCCGCCGTAAGGCGGTCGCAAAATTTTTTATTTTGCCGCCATTTAATTCTTTTTTCTTATCATCTCTTATGTTAGAATACTATTAGATAGGAATTCCGCCCAAGGCCAAGGTTTTGGGTGACCATATCTCGCGATGCTAAAAAATCAGAATGCCGGTGGGTACGCCTGTCGGCAGTAGTAGTTTTTAGCAAGCTTTCTAAAAAGAAACTCGGTGGAATTTGCTGGCGGGCTTTCAGGCCCCAAATAATATTCAGTCCCTTGGAGTATTCCGGGGACAGTGGTATAGATGGTGGATTTCACAATTGGCGAGCAGTTGTACTACCTCTACCTCAATGCCGACGGCGACAAGCGCAAACTCAACGTGAACCGCAACAATCCGGACAACTACTGGAACGACAATGTCCGCTTCCTGGTGGTTCCGGCTCCCGCTCCGGTGGTCGCCCCCGCTAGTTTCTTTTTTAAAACTCCCCAAAGTTAAAAACCTTTGGGGAGTTTGCTTTTATCCAGTATTTTTAGTTATTACTGCTATCTGTTTCTGCCAGCCGCCCAACATTTTGCCGATTTCCACCAAAGGTTGCGATAGTTCTGCAAATTTTTTGTTATCCAAAGCTTTTAATTCCCAGCCAATTTGCAGGAAAAACTTTAAGGTATCTAACCTGACACTGGCTCGCTGAATGACCGGCCCTTTTTGTTCTTTGGCGGTATAACTTGCCATTAATATCAGTTCGGCCAGTTCAATAAACAGGTCGTTAATTTTTTCTCCCAAAGAATAACGAGTCAACCTAGGAATATGGGGCAAAGTATTATGCCAAATCTTATAAGCCAGGGTTATTTTTTGCAAAATCGGCAGGTTGATTACGGAAATGTTGGCGACTGCGGGCAATGGATTTGTCATAAGCGCAAAATTTAAAAATTTTGTTTCGTTACGGACCGATTTTAGGGACTTGGCTAAAATCAGAACTAATAAATGTAGCAGAAATAAAAATTTTGTCAAGAGCAACTTTGCATTATTGTGGATCATAGAAAAAGCCACCCTTTTCAGAGTGGCTAAATCTAGTTTGGGTTTAAACTTCGTAATACTTTTTAATGTTTAAGTTGCAGGAGCCGCAACCCGGACAAGTTACTGTGTCCAGGTCAATGATTTCCTGCCTGCTGGCGCTCCAGCAATTCTGGCATTTTGGGCAAGTTATTAAGTATTGGAAGTAAGCGGTGAGTGTTTTTAGCATTGGCGTTAGTTTAATGGTTTAAAGAGAGAATTTTTGTTTTTGTTTGGGTTTTTGTGTTTGTTTAGAGCTGTTGCTTAACAGCGATATACGCGGAAACTTTCTTTCCGAAATCGTGATAATCGCTGCTCTTTGGGTCTACAGAATTTCTCAACTCTAAGTAGTAGTTGANNTTGATACTTCTCTGCAAGGACGCCTTGATGATATTTGACTTCATCTCCGGCGTTAAACCCTGCTTGGTGCTAACTGCCTGTTTTTGAAACTTGGGCATATTAACTCCTTTCTTTGCTTAATTATTATGGACTCCATAAACTGGCCGCAGGTTACGGCAGTCAACGGGATTAAAACCTTTTTATGCCCTACGGGAAATAAATTGGTTTTACCCTTGACCGGCCGTAAACGGTCAGTAAAATGGAAAGCCATAAGAAAGCAAAGACTCCTAAAAAAGCCGTAGGCAAAAAAAGAAGAGCGGCATAACAACCGCTCGACATTATTGGGGCTAATTTACATTAGCCTTTTATCTTTTAAACTAGTGTGAGAATCAGCAGTTACAATAACGTGGTCTAAAACTTCTATGCCAAGGAGTTTCCCGGCATCTTTTAATCGTCTGGTAACTTGTAGGTCTTCGGCTGACGGCTCCAAACCTCCGCTTGGGTGGTTGTGGACGAATATTACAGAAGCGGAATTTTTTAATATAGCGGTTCTAAAGCACTCCCTGGGATGAATAAGGCTGGTATTTAATGTGCCAATGCTTACGGTTTCCCTGCCAAGAATCCTGTTTTGGGTATCCAGGAAAAAGACGCAGAAGTGTTCTTTTTTAGCTTTCCTAAAATTCTTGCACTTTAAGGCTATCTCCAAAGGGCTGTAGATGCCGTCCCTTATAGCCTTAACTTCTAAATTACTTCCAACGTAACTTTTGGCTTTCTCTTTAGCCTCGTTTTCGTTCTCAGCCGTAAAACTATAATTGATGTTGATTTGAAATTCCATAAAACTCCTTTTTTGATTACTTTTTATGGCGACCAAAAGACTCTGGAATGTTTTGGCAGTCAACGGGATTAAAACCGATTTATGGCTGACGGCAGATAAAGAGGTTTTACCCTTTACGGACAAAAAGCCAGAGTTACAATGGGAAGCCCTAGAGGAAGCAAAAAAAATTTGTTTTGTTTTGACTTTGATTTCAAAATGGGCAAGTCTGACGCTTTATTATTGACATAGAAAAAGCCACCCCTTGCGGAGTGGCTAAATCTTGGTTTGGTTTAAACTTCAAAATATTTCTTGATGTTTAAGTTGCAGGAACCGCAACCCGGACAAGTAAGAATGTCTAGGTCGGTAACCTCCTGTTTGCTGGCGCTCCAGCAATTCTGGCATTTTGGGCAGGTAATTAAGTATTGGAAGTAAGCGGTTAGTGTTTTTAGCATTGGTGTTAGTTTAATGTTTTAAAGAGAAAATTTTTGTTTTTGTTTGGATTTTTGTAATTGGTCTAGAGTGAGTTCTTGACCGTGATGTACGAGGAAACTTTTTTCCCGTAATCGTGATAGTCGCTAGACTTGGGATCCACAGACTTTCTCAACTCTAAGTAGTAGTTGATACTTCTCTGCAAAGCCGCCTTGATGATGTTTGACTTCATCTCCGGCGTCAGTCCCTGTTTTGCGCTAACTGCCTTTTTAAATTGTGGCATATTAACTCCTTTCTTTGCTTAATTATTATGGACGGAAGATGACTGGCCGCAGGTTACGGCAGTCAACGGGATTAAAACCTTTTTATGCCCCACGGGAAATAAATTGGTTTTACCCTTGACCGGCCGTAAACGGTCAGTAAAATGGGGAGACATAAGAAAGCAAAGGACCCTCAAAAAGCCGCAGGCAAAAAAAGTAGAGCGGTATGAATAACCGCTCTACATTATTTGTGCGCCCGCTGTTTAAATAATTTTGGCCAGTAAATTTATATAAACATTAAGGGGGCAAAAAATATCCATTTTTTGTTTTATTTCAAAAGCGGTATACTGAATATCTTATCATTCACATAGAAATAAAAAACTATGTACGAACAACTTGAAAAGTTTAGGGTTTATTTGTTGGTCCGCAGAGGACTGCAGCCGTACACCATTGTTGGCTACCAGGGAGGAGTCAGGAGGTTTTTAACAAAGGCAACAACTCTTGCCCCAACTATTGAGCAGGTCGAAAACTATATTGCCCAAATGAGACAAGACAACTCTTCTTACAATCACGTTATTAATACTTCTTTGGCTTTGGAAAGATACATGGAATTTTTGGGCACGCCTTTGCGCCTGGGCAGACCCAAAAAACCAAGGCGTACAATCAAGGACACTTTAAGCGAAGCCGAGATTGCCCGGCTTATTGGAGCCTGCAAAAATATCCGGGAGCGGGCTATCTTGGTTCTGCTGGCTTACTCCGGCATTAGAGCAAAAGAACTGTGCAATCTAAAAGTTTCTGACTTGAATATATCAAATCAAAGTTTATATATCAGATGGGGTAAAGGCAACAAAGATCGTTTGGCCTGTATTCCATCCGAGTGCTTGTGCATTGCCCTGGAATATTTGGCCGCTCATCCCAGGTCTACTACCGAGCCTCTATTTTCAACTTTACGAAAAAATAATACCTATACTACCGGGGACTTGCGTAAGTTAGTAAAGGTTGTGGCAAAGCGCATGGGATTTACTAAACGTGTTTACCCTCATTTATTCCGCCACTCTTTAGCCACCAACATGCTTAATCGGGGAGCGGCTGTTTATACCATTCAACAACAGCTTGGTCACGCATATATGGAAACAACTATGGTATATCTGCATCCCGGCCTACGGCGTATTAGGAATGAATATTTATTTTACGTGCCTAATTATGTATGACCATACATTAAGCATCAGCTGAAAAATTATGGTAAAAGTTGATTGACAAAATACTTAGCCCCATTTTAAGAAGTTATTGTATTCCTTAGCTTGGGGATAAATGCCTAAAAATTATACCAACCTCGTCGGATATTGGGATGCGGCAAATTTTGTTTTGATTACAACAGGACAAATAACCTTGAAAAAACGCTCAAGTTTATTGGGGTATTTAACCGTGTAACATTGTAAGCCAAACTTTTACGCCAACAAGGAAATCTATTTAAAACTTTAAGTGGTTAATTCTGTGTTTCATTAAATATTATAAAATTTATATCTTTTTATTGCTTGTTTTCGTATTGTATTAAAAGTAATGCTCTTATTTGCCATAAAATAAACTATATCCGATAACACTGATAAGCAATTTGATAACCAAGATAAAGACAAAATCGTCTTCATTTATAAGACAAAAAATTATCAGATACAAAAGACAAAAATATTTTATAGTAGAGTTTGCCTGACTGCAAAAATTGTCCGCCAAGGTTAATAATATAAACTAGCTATTATGGAAACCGGGTCACGTAAATTACTATAAAGTTTCATATGCTGTTATATACTTTATAGCTATAAATCTCAAAATTGTATAATGCAGTTATGTTTTAATGTTAAATGTCGATAAATGGCCATTAACCCATTTATAGTTCTATCTATTCTCGTAATTTTTTAGCTGTCTTGCGGCCTTAAGGCATAGTTCCTAAACAAAGTTGTTAAAAATGCGGTATTAGCGAATTTATGATACTAGAGACGCTTTTTTAGGGTAGATAGCAATAAAAATTGCGGTGCACTACATCGCCTCAACTGCTCGCGTAAGACAAAAGTGCTTGACCTACAAAATTTAAGAATAAAATGAGGGTATTTTTGGCGTTATTTTTTTTGCTGTGGAACAGCAATAAAATCGATTTTTTGGGTTAATTTGGAAGTAGAAATTCGCTTTCATTTTTTTTTGGAGAAAAAGCAAGAAATTTTTACAAAATATTTTATAACAGATATACTATAAATAGCCTTAAATTAGAGTAAAACTTCAAGAAATCAAACACGAGAATTTTTTTAGAAACTGACAAAATAAATTGCTTTTCTCGGATGTCCACTTCATAGATTTTTTCTAAAAAAGATGTCAGAAAAACAAAACGGTAATTTGAATCTAAATAACATTATTGACCTGTCAACGGCAAGTCAAGAAACCGGGTATCATCAAAACTACCTTAGTCTTTTATGTCGCCAGGGAATTTTGAAGGCTTTTAAGGCAGGCCGCAACTGGCTTATAGCCAGAGAACACCTTAATGAGTTCGTACAAAATCATCAAAACGGCATTTCCGAAGTTACCGATGAAATAGGCAACAAGATTCCAGTCCACTTGAACGACCAAAATAAGTTTAAAGACCAGCAACAAAGTTTGGATGATAATAACGCCTACGCGTCAACGAGTGGCGGCCATGAAAATGCAGATTCTTCCGGTCCACAAAAGCAGGATATCATTTCATTGTCTGAGGCCAGCAGAACGACAAACTATCACCAGGACTACTTGGCTTTTTTGTGCAGGACCGGCAAACTCCACGGAATTAAAATAGGACGCAACTGGGTCACAACGAAATCCGACCTGGACGATTTTATTAAAAATTATAAAAACGGCATCTCGGAAGTCGCGGACGAGACTGGAAAAAAAATTCCGGTACATATAACACACGCTGATTTAGAGGCAATACTCCCGGTAGAAAATTTGGAATATGCAAATAATTTTGCTCTTCCCTTAGCTACAAATCCGGCGGAGAAAACGAGAGACAATAATTCAGTTATTACGGCTGCGCCAATAATTCCTAATGCTGTCATCGCGCTTGCGACGGGGCAAGTTATCGCGCCTATCATAACCGCCGAAGCAGAGAAGCCATATTTAGAACTTAACAAACTTAAACAATCTGTTTTTGAAAATTTAGAGCAGCGCATTTCCAAACTTGACGGTTCACTCGCCGGATTAGAAAGAGAAGTTCAGGCCGGGACTTTCCATACAAAATTTTTAAACGACCGACAGGAAAAAGTTTTGGATCAGTCTTCGGTCATTCCGGTGCTTCTGCCCGACGCCACACCGCGCCAGTCTCTGCATGAAAAGTTTTCGTCCAATTTTTCTTTCGAGGGCATTGGCGAAGAACAATCGTCTTCCAGCCCCGCCCCTTTTCTGCTGGGCAAGGAAAAAATCAAACAGCTTTATGGCAGTTTCGTCAGGCCTCTTCCAAGTAATTTTCCGGCTATCGCGGCGGCAACTGTAATTGCGTTGGTTGGCTTTGTAGGCTCGGTACTGTATTTTAATTCCTCACCTAATCTAAATGGAACGGAAACGAAAATTGTATATCAAAATAACAACAACCTGGCAGTACAATCGCCGCAGGGAAATAAAAATGGCGGAACGATAGTTGTTAACCGCGGTGGCAGCCAGACCGTGGTCAACCAGCTACTAGGTATGAATCAGAACCAGGTATTTTCCTTGATTGATGACAGGCTTAACCAATATTTGGCTGAAGGAAAATTTAAAGGGCAAAAGGGAGACACGGGTTTAGCAGGACAAAATGCCATGGCAAGCGGCGGCTACGGTTACGCCCCAGTTACTTACATTCAACCCCCCGCCGGAAACAATACCACGCCCGGGAGTCTTGCCGCTTTTACTTATCTATCGGTCAGCACTTTTACCACGGACACCGCCAATATAAATAATTTGAGCGTTTCCGGACCGTCAACGTTTAACGGCGGCGCGACATTTAACTCCAATGTTGCCTTAAACGGCACAACCACAATTGCCAACTTAAGCGTGTCCAGTATAAATCCCGGCTTTACCCAGGGCAGTGTGGTGTTCCAAGGCGCGAACGGGCTCACCCAGGACAACGGCAATTTATTTTATACAGCATCAACTTCCCAATTGTCTTTAGGGACAACAACGCCAAGCTCATCGGCAATTTTAGAAATTGATTCTTCGAACAAAGGTTTTCTGGCTCCGCGGATGACGCAAGCTCAAAGAGACGCTATTGCGAATCCGGCCACGGGCTTGTTTGTGTTCAATACCGACAGCAACGGTTACGAAGTTTATAACGGCACTTCCTGGGCCGCTATGGGTTCAAGCAACGGCAACGCTTCGGTAGCCACGGGCACACCGAACTCTTTTGCGTATTACTCCTCCTCAAACCAATTGAGCGCGCAAAACAGGTTATTTATTAGCGGCGGCAATATTGGCATCGGCACTTCCACTCCCACAAATCCTTTGACTGTGGTGGGCGACGCGCTTTTAACCGGCAACGAAACTTTGCTTGGACAGCTGGCGGTAAGCGCTACATCCATGCTCGCCACTACGAGCATTACTCAGCTAACCGTCAACGGAATATCCAATCTTGCTTCAACCACCATGACGGTGCTAACGGCAAACGGCGCCGCGACTTTTAATTCCACGCTTACGGTTAATGGAACGTCAACTTTGGCGACATCCACAATCGCGCAACTGACCGTAAGCGGCAGTTCTACCCTTGGAGGAAATGTGTTGATCGGTGGCGCAACAACCACTATTGCTTCCACCAACATTTCTCTAACCGGCGGTTCAACAAATTTTGATTTAACTTCCGGTACACTTAGTTTTAATACTCTTAACAACCATCCGGTAACTTTCGGTTCGGGCTTGGTAACTTTGGGCGGCAATTTGCAGATCACCGGTAACGCGACCACTACGGGCAACCAAATTATTTTAGGCACGTTGGGCGTTACCGGTGCCACCACACTAAGCAACAACCTAAACGTCATAGGCATTTCGCAATTGGCAACCTCAACCATTGCGAATTTAACGGTGACCAATACATCTACCCTAAATAGTTTAATTGCGAACGGCAATGTAACGTTTAACGGCAATTCAACTTTTGCCACAACAACTATCGCCCAACTTATTGTAACAGGCAACTCGCAAATAAACGGCAGTGCCACAACCACCGGCAACCAAGTCGTTTCCGGAAATTTAAACGTAACGGGACAGGTCACTTTGGGAAACGCGTCCAGCAGCAATTTTACGGTCAATAATAATTTGAACGTAAGTGGAAATTCTACTTTTGCGACCACTACAATTACTCAATTAACAGTTACGGGTAATGCGACCACCACGGGCAACCAATATATTGGCGGTATAGCCACTATTGGTACAAATTTAAATGTCAGCGGTCCGGCTTCAGCTCAAAGCTTGCTAATTTCCGGCAACGCTACCACCACGGGAAACTTGATTGTTTTGGGCAATCAATCAGTCACCGGCAATTTAAATGTAACCGGTACCTCCACTTTAGCCACCACTACCATAACCGCCTTAACTGTCAGCGGAAATTCTTACCTTGCCA
>PLYC01000029.1:200-47419 GCA_003151625.1 Candidatus Doudnabacteria bacterium | reverse complement strand
AGTGTTAGTGGTTTGAAGTCGCCATGCATTGCGATCCTCACGCGCTTTGGCAGTACGAGGCCGTGAATTTTTGGCCGACGATTCTGCTCGTAATACCTTTCTGGATCGCATTCCGCCTTCGCCAAGACAAAAATCCTCTTTGGGATTTGCTCCGGCCGTGGATATTACTTCCAGCGTTAGTTTTCTGGCCAGTGGGGTTGTATTTCCTACTGGTCAAAGAGCCGGTCCAAAAAATTGTCTGGCTGGCCTGGGCGTGTGCCTATTTGCCGTGCTATGGTCTCGCTTTCGTCCTATCGCTGTTTTCCATGGGAGTTGCTAAGGCCCAGGAAGCCACCCGCGAGCAAGCGAACGGCCAAGCTACCATCTCGGATGGTAATGATCCTCACACGCAAAACGCCGAAGCCTCGCCGACAGTGCAGATCCTTGCTTTGGCCGACGAGTTGCATACGCATCAGACAGTTCTGACCTTTACCGACGGCGGATTTGTCCTGATGAATCAGAACCAAAGGAACATGCAAACCGGTGCTGCTTCCAGTTTTACCGGCATCGGCGCAAAAATCCGTCTTAGCCGCTACGTTACTCTGAACGGCACATTCGGACCGCAGTACAATCTGGTTCTGGCCAAGGTGGATGCCACCGGCGCGTTCGTCAACGCCAACGTGTCTTGGAAAGGTTTGCGCCTGACCTTGACTAATCGGCTGACATTCGGCTTCGACCGCAGTAAGACAGCCTCGACGGATAGGCACATTCAAAGTCTCCGAGGGCCGCCTAAGTGTTCCGGAGTTCTGTGCCGAGCCGTGACTGGCTTGAGTATAGACCTCGAAGAGAAGCACGTTGAGGCAACGGGGCGGTGGACGGAAAACGATATGGGGCTGGTGGTAAACCCCGGCCAGGTATTAAGGGCTCCGGATAATAAGTGGGGCCGACTGGTTAAAGTCTTGAATATTTATGGTTTTTACGACACTTACCTAAAACGTTGGGACAGAAGGCTTTGGCTTTCTTGCTCTCATCAGTTCAGTAAATAGTCGTACTGGCCAGCACACTTTGAGACGCTTTATTTCGATCGACGATCGGAGTAAGGCGTCTGTTTTTTTAGAAAATAACAACAAAATTCCCTTTATTTATCTCAAACAGGTACGAACGTCGTTCAGGAGGCCGAAAGATTTGCGTATGATAGTTATGCGGAGTTACGGGACCATGAAAAAACGCCTAATAATCGAACTTTACGAATTCAGGGATTTAGTGCACCAGTTAGTTGATTAGTGATCGCCGCCAAAGCTTTGTTGGGTGTCAGGTAGCCAAGTTTCTTCCTCGGCCGGTTGTTAAGAAGTTCTTGTATGCGGTAGATGTCTTCATTGGTTATGGTAGCCATGTCAGTATCCCTTGGCAAGTACTCTCGGATTAAGCCGTTAAGATTTTCCACTCCGCCTTTTTGCCAGGAACTGTAGGGGTCACAAAAGTAAGTTTCAATGTTGTAATTGTCCCGTATCTTAGTGTGGCAAACTCCCTCCTTGCCGTTGTCCCAGGTTAAGCTTAAAAACAAATCTTGGGGCAGGGATTCAATACTTTTAGAAATAGCTTTTTCGGTCTCTTCCATGGTCCCGTCTTTAACTTTATGTATACGAACCAGCATCAGTTTTCGTTCGTATTGCACAGACAAAGAAGCTTTTTGTTTTTTAAACTTAACACTATCTGTTTCCCAATCTCCGGCTCTTTTCCGCTCGTTGATGATACTTGGCCTTAAGTGTATGGAAACACGCTCCGGGATGGCTACTTTCTGACTTTTACGGCTATGCTGAACCTTCCGCTTACGATGTTTTTTCCTGAGGTGCTGATACAAACTTTCCCACTTACCTTCGCCGTTGTAGATATAGTCGTAAATAGCTTCATAACTAATTGTTTTTCCCTTTAGGCTCGTAGTAGGAAAATTTTTAAGTTCTCCCGACACCTCATCCGGTGAAAAACCTTCCTTAATTTTCTTTACCACGTAATCATGCAGCTCTAAATCTTTATCCAATTTTCGTTTGTTGGTTTTCTTGGCTTTAAAGTCTGCCATTTTTTGAGCCGTTACCGCCGAATACTTTTTCCCCGGTTTGGTGTTCCGTTTCAGCTCTCTGGAAATGACCGTATGGTCGCGTTTAATCTGCCTGCCGATCTCTCTTGGACCCTGACCTTTGTTGTTAAAAAATTCTATCCATTCCCTCTGCACCGATGTTAATACCTGCATTTTCCTTTTAGACTCCTTGGTAGTTGTCATTTTACTCCAAAGTGGTACAGTGTACCTTGAATTCGGGCTGTCTTAAAACCCTTGATTTAAGAGGCTTTTTAAGTTATAATAAAAGGTCTTTGGGGAAGCAATATCAATCCCCGGACGAACTACAAAGAGGAACAAGCGTATGGTATCTCTGGCTCAGTTTGAACGTTTCGTTGAAGAGGAGCCCCAACTCCTGACCAAACCTGCCGAGGAGGTGTTAGCGCAGGCTAGACAAATCGCCGAAGAAGACGAGGGCGTGATTACGTCTCCGTGGGTCACCGACATTCTCGGCGAAGACGCGGCCAATGTTTTGTTCGAGAAGGTCACGCGTGACATGGAGTACGTCCGTCTCGCGTTTGGATTTGGATAGAGGAAGGGGGCAAGATGGAAAACGCAAAGATTTTCTTAGTTGATGACAACCGTGACGAGATGTGGCAGGCTGAGACAACCCTCAAGGAAGCCGGGCATGAAGTTGTCTTGCAAGCCACGGACTTACTGGGGGCGATCAAGATGATCTGCGAGGGATGGCTGCAAGAAATGGGTGTACAGATAGCTGTACTGGATGCCAATCTGAGGCGGTGCTACGTCGATCCGCTTGATGGCGCAATCCTCGCTCACATAATCCGGAGTCTCGGATTGCCTGTCAAAATCGTCTCCCACAGCTCGCTCCCGAAGAACATGGGGGGCTTCGGCGACGAGCACGCCCAAAAGGGTGACGAGGGTGAGAACCTGCGCAATGCCGTTGCCGCACTGTAAACAAAGGAGCGTTTCGTTTTGGGCCTACCCCATACGCAACGCTTCTTCTTTTTGTATATAAAAATTTGCAAGTGAACCAGTAACCCTAGCCACACCAAATATTCGCTTATCTATGCCACGCAGGTACGAACGTCGTTTATGAGGCCGAGGTATTTATCGAAGCTTCGCTGCTATGAAACTGCAGCTTAAGCTGTCTGGGGTATTAAATCTTTCTTGCTCCTCGTCTCGCTTGCCCTTGCTAGCAAGGGCAGACTCGCCTATGTCGCAAATAACAAAAAGTCGCTTTAATAGCGACTTTTTGTTATGATATTTATATGATTACATACTTCCAAGCCATTATTATTGGTTTAATCCAGGGCATTTCCGAACTGTTCCCAGTTTCCAGCCTCGGCCACAGCGTCATCCTCCCCAAATTAGTCGGCTGGAACATTAACCAAAACGATCCGTTTTTTTTAACCTTTTTAGTGGCTACGCATTTGGCCACGGCTTTGGTGCTGTTTGTCTTTTTTTGGAAAGAATGGGTCAACATTATAAAAGGGATTTTCCGCTCGCTGGCTCAAAGACAAATTAAGAGCGATGACGTCTGGGCCAAAGTTGGCTGGCTGTTGGTTGTTGGCACAATTCCAACGGGAATTTTAGGTTTAATTTTTCAGGATAAATTAAGAAGCCTGTTTGCCTCACCACAATCAGCGGCATTTTTTTTGATTCTTAACGGCGCGGTGCTTTACGCGGCGGAAATTTTAAGAAAAAAAGCTCCGGAAAACAAAAGTGGCCGCGAATCTTACGGCAACATTGCCAAGCTTTCCTGGTGGCAGGCTGTTTGGGTTGGCATAAGCCAAATACTTTCTTTAATCCCCGGCCTGTCCCGCTCCGGCTCCACTATGGCCGGCAGCCTGCTGGTTGGCCTGTCCAACGAAGACGCCGCAAAATTTAGCTTTCTTTTAGCCACGCCCATAATTGGGGCGGCGGCGGCCTTGAGCCTGTCCGATTTTTTTAAGCCGCAAAATTATTATTTAATCGGCCCGTCCCTGGCCGGCGCTTTAGCCGCCGCCGTTGCCGCCTACTTCTCGGTAAAATTCCTGATAAAGTATTTCCACACAAACAAACTCACCCCCTTTGCCTTATACTGCCTCACCGCGGGAGTGGTTTATTCTATAATTTTATATTTTAGATAGCCGCCTTTGGGCCGCTTTGGAACCAGGCAAAAATAAAGCAGCCCACGCCGGCTATAAAGGCAGCCACGCTGTGTTTAGTGTGAACGTTGGTTGCTCCGGCCAAGTAACCGGGGAAATACGTTGGCAGGCTTCCGGCCGTATGTGTGGCATAAATAAAGCCGATGATAAATAAGATAATGCCTAATATTACTCCCAAAATAACCAAACCTTTTTGCTTGTTCATATTGTTATATAGTCGTTAGTTGTTTACTGCGTAATTATACCACTATCTTCTTTGCATAAAAAAGCGCCGCGATATTTATCGCGGCGTTTACTATATTTATAGTTTTTAGACTAACGGTTGGGTGCAAAACGCACAGCGCCTGGCATCTATGGAAATTTCGCTTAAGCACTGGGGGCACTTTTTTGTAGTCGGGTCGACCGGGGGCTCTTTATGCATGCGCGAGACCAGCATGTTCATGGGAGTAACCACAAAAAAATAAATTGAAGCCGCAACCAGCAAAAAAGAAATAAGGGCGTTGATAAAATCCCCGTACATAAACTTGCTGCCGTTTAAGGTAAAAACTAAACCGGAAAAATTCGGCGTTTTGGCTATGGCCGCAATAATCGGCGTGATTAAATCTTTTACCAAAGCCGTAACCACCGTGCCAAAAGCGGCGCCAATTACCACACCAACGGCCAGGTCCACCACATTGCCTCTTAACACAAACTGCTTGAATCCTTTAAGCATATTTTTTATTTATAATTTTTTTATGATTGTTTAAACTCTCGGGTCGTTATTAATTTGATCTTTTTCTACCTCCGGTCCCGCGTGCAAAGCCACCCCCAGCCAGTACAGCACAAAACCCAATATGCCAAAACTTCCTACCGCCAATGTATTTGCAAGATAATCATTATCTTAGTTTAATTATACCTATATTACCATTATTGTCATTTTTTGCAAAATGTCAAAGTGCCAAAGAGAAGGGTTGAAAGTTTTTGGTGTTTTCGTTAAGATAACTTATGCGCCATAAAATAAAAAAAATCAGCCAGCGGACTTTTGCCTCTTTAAAAATCCGCAACTACCGCCTGTATTTTTTTGGGCAGGCGGTTTCTTTATGCGGGACGTGGATGCAGACCATAGGGCAAACTTGGCTGGTCCTGCAAATAACCAAATCCGGCACTCAGCTGGGGCTTATTGTGGCCGCGCAATTCCTGCCCGTGTTGTTTTTTGCTCCGTTTGGCGGCATTGTGGCCGACCGCTTTGACAAACGCAAAATTTTATACTTTACCCAAAGCGCTTCGGCAATGTTAGCGCTAGTTTTGGGAATCTTGGTGGCCACAGGCAGCGTCCAGTTATGGATGGTTTATGTTTTGGCCATACTGCTTGGCTGTGTTAACACAATAGATAACCCCGCCCGCCAAACTTTTATTTTTGAAATGGTAGGCAAGGATAGCCTGCAAAACGCTGTCTCACTAAACTCCACCCAGGTAAATTTAGCCCGGGTTATTGGCCCGGCTATTGGCGGCGGAATTATTGCGGGTTTGGGTTTGGCGCCATGTTTTTTTATTAACGCTCTGTCTTTTATTGCCGTATTAATTGCCCTGTTTATGATGACAGCCGAAGAACTCAGCCCGGCTCCAAAGGCCGAACATAAAAAAGGCCAGCTCATGGAAGGCTTCCGTTATATTAAATCCAATAAAATTTTACGGGAAACTTTGCTGATGATGGCTATAATCGGCACCCTGACTTATGAATTTGCCGTAATTTTGCCGCTGGTCGCCCAGTTTACCTTTCACGGCAACGCAGGCACTTACGCCGCCTTAACCGTAGCCATGGGACTTGGCTCCATGGCCGGAGGCCTGTATACTGCCAGCCGGAAAAAAATCAAACCCGGCACGCTGGTTAACGCGGCGTGGTTGTTTGGCGCCACAATGCTTTTAGCCGCCATTGCGCCTTCCTTTATTTTGGTTTTGGCCGCCTTGGTACTTGTAGGCTTCTTCTCCATAAATTTCCTGTCAACCGGAAATACAACCCTGCAATTAGAAAGCGAACCAAGCATGCGCGGCCGGGTTATGTCGTTGTGGACCATGGCGTTTTTGGGCTCAACTCCCATTGGCGGGCCGATTATCGGCTTTATCGGCGAGCACGCCGGGCCGAGATGGGGCTTGGTTCTGGGCGGAATTGCCGCTTTAGTAGCAGCCAGCATCGGTGCTTTGCAAATGATAAAAAACAGAAAATCAGGTTTTGCAAGTAAATAGGATAAAAAAAGTTAAGCAAAACCCCTTATTTTAATAAGGGGTTTTTAAATCCGCAAAATTTGCTTTGAGACCCCTTGACTATAATTTTATAGTATGCTACCTTTATATAGAAAGGTAGCTTTATTAGTAACCTTAATCTAATGGAAATAAATGACCCGTCTCGCCCGGCGCGAGCCGAGGCGGACAAATTCGGACCAATCCGCAAAGGGTTGTTGGAGTTGGCCGTTCTGCAAGTCATATCGGTCAAAAAGGTTTACGCTGCGAATATTTTGGAAACTCTTAAATCCACGGAATTTGCCACCCAGGAGGGCACGCTGTATCCCCTGCTTTCGCGGTTAAGACAGGATGGCGCCGTAGACTACGAATGGGTGGAGTCCGAAGCCGGACCGCCGCGCAAATACTATCACCTGACCGAAAAAGGAGCCATACAATTAGGTTTGCTTAACGACTATTGGAAAAAAATTGACAAGACGATTATTAACTTAGGGAAAAATTTATGAACAAAGTCATTAACATAAATTTAAACGGCCGCAGCTACCAGCTGGAAGAACAGGGCTATGAGATTCTGGAAAAATATTTACGAGAAGCCGAAGCCAAACTGGCGCACGATCAGGGCAAGGAAGAAATTATGGCCGACCTGGAACAGGGGTTGGCGGAAAAGTGCGAGCAGTATCTTTCCAAAAGCAAAACAGTAGTCACGGCCAAGAAAATAGAAACGATTATTGAGCAAATGGGAAGCGTGGAAAGCGAGCCAACCAATAACAAAGATGCGGACAATGAAAAAAGCCAAGCTTCTCCCAAAAGACTTTATCTAATTGCCGAAGGTGCGGTGTTCCGCGGCGTGTGCACTGGGCTGGCCGCCTATTTTAACGCCGATGTCACGCTGGTCAGAATTGTTTTTATTATTTTTACCATACTGACTCAGGGGGCAGGAATTTTGGTGTATTTAATTATGATGATAGTCGTACCCCGCGCCACGACTTCGGAACAAAAAGCCGCCGCCTCGGGTTCACCGTATACGGCGCAGGATTATATCGACCGAGCCCGCGAAGAGTACGCAAAATTTGCCGACCGTTCGGAGTGGAAACAGCACAAGCGTGAATGGAAAAATAAAATCAAACAAGAAAAGTGGGCAGCCAAAAAACAATACTATGCCGCGGCTCATCCTCCGCTCTTCCCCCCGTTTTTGGGATTGTTAACCGCCGCGCTGTCACTGGCTTAGCTGGTAGGTTTGGTAACCTTAATTAAACACGGCGTTATCTTTGGCATGCTCCTGCCGGCCTCTATCCCAATTTGGATTGCCATACTGGGCTGGCTCTGCGTTTACAGCTTTGTAATGTGGCCGATTAAAACCGCCCGATGGCACGCCTACTACAGCAGTAAAGACCACGGACAATACTACTATCATCACAACGGGTTTTTTGAATCTGTTGCCTGGCTGGCTTTTGTGGTTATTATGATTTGGATTTTATGGCAGTACGCACCAAACTCGCACCCTTACTTTAATCAGACTTCACTGTGGTGGCAGCATGTCTGGGCCAATATAAAAAATCGCTAAAACCTATTAGACCCCAACAAAGAAACTCTTTGTTGGCTTTGTTATTCTGCTATTTACCCAACGCGCTAATGTCGCTCTGATATTTGGCCGTGGTGGACATAACGTTATCACCGTAAAAGCGGTATTTTACATTCGTGGAGCCGGAAAAATAGCGCATAGCCGCGTTCCAGTCGCCCTGATAAGTGCCGTCAGCTCCATTGGAAGTTAACTTGATTGCCGCGGCCGCGAACGCGTCGCGGATGTCCCAGGGATTGGCCGGACTGTTGCCCGTAAGCTGGGCGACCTTGTCTTTATATCCAACCCAGGTGGAAGGAATAAACTGCGCCGGTCCCATGGCGCCGCCCCAGCCAACCTGATTGCCTTTTGAATCACGCATCGGGCACGACACGGGAGTTATGTCCGGATCCATCCCCAAGGCTTGGGTAATTTGTAAAAACGGCGGGATGTCGCGCGTGGGATTCATTATCACTTTATAACTTTTACTTGCGGGATCTCCGGGACGGTTGCAGGTACCCACGTTTTGTCCAAGATTAGACTCTTGGCTTAAAATTGCCAACAAAAAAGCCGGGTCAATTCCCGTGGCGCCTTTTGCCCATTGGGCTATTTGTACCGCCTGCCCAAAAGTAATTTGTGATGACACCCCGAGCAATTGATACAGCCGACTACGAATGCCCGCAGCCTGCGCCTGAGTATCTTTTAAAGTTGCCTGATAATCGGCTTCCCGGCCTTTGGTTTGGGTGAGCAAAGAGCTCTGGTCGTTGACACTTCCGGTTAGCTGATTTTGCTGTAAAACTTTTATGGCCAATAAATTTTGCGCGGTCTGCTGTTGGTCGGATAAATCCTGTTTCTGCTGGGACAACTCTTGATTGGCGGAATTAAGTTTGTTTATTAATGAACTCAAACCGCGGGAGACTTGGGTGTAATCTTCATAAACCCCAAAAACGTCGGAAAGTTTTTGCTGGCTTATGGCTGTATATAAAAATGGGTAACTGTCGTTTTGGTTAATGGCTCGCAATACCGCGGCAATTTGATTTTGCAAATCCAAAACCTGGGCGTTATTTTGTTCAATGGAATTTTGGGTAACGGTAATTTGGTCGCCCAGCTGGTTAACCTGCAAATTGGTGGCCTGGATTTGCAAATTCAACACCGCCTGTTGTTTTTGCAAGCTTTTTATTTTATTGGCAAGAGTGTTTTTTTGCGCCTGGGTCTGCGTCAGCTGCTGCTGGAGCCCCTGGATTTGATCCTGTATGGCCTGAAGTTGCTGTTGCAGCTGCTGCTGGGTAGCCACGGAATCGCCGGCAGTTTGCGCTAAAATCGGCACAGGATAAAAAGATGCGCTTATAAAAGCAACAATAACTAATATTGAATATTGTTTTCGCCAATTATCCATACATTCATCATAACAACTAACCGCCTAAAATTCCATCACTAACTAAAAAGAACCCTGTTTATATAATAAGGTTCTGTTAATACACAAACTTTGATAAGCACAGCTGTGATTTTAGTTCCCAATCCGCCTATCCGTGGTCTATATTTGTATTTTTGAAAACAAATAAGCGCCGACGGACAAAAAACAAAAAGTGATAACGGCAAGCACCGACACATCCAAGGACAAGGGATAGTGTCCGGTATTGGCCAATAAAATTCTAAAAGCATCTATTCCGTAAGACAACGGGTCAAATTTGGTTATTATAACCAAAACAGGCGGCAGGCCGTCCAGCGGAAACAGAGCGCCGGATAGAAAAAACAACGGCATAACCAAAAAATTCATAATCAGCTGGAAGCCCTGCATATCTTCCAACTGTGAGGCAATGGCCGTGCCCAAAGCCGTAAACATTGTCCCGACCAAAAGCATTACTAAAACCGCGGGAAAAACTAAAAACCAATTATAAGGGCGAAAACTGGTAAATATTAAAGCCAGAATAAAAACTACCATGCCCTGAATTGCCGCGATTGTGGCACCGCCCAAAGTGCGGCCAATCATTATATTAAAACGCGACACCGGCGCGACCATAGTTTCCTTTAAGAAACCGAATTGCCTGTCCCAAATTACCTGAATGCCGGAAAAAATAGAAGTAAAAATAATGCTCATACCGATAATTCCGGGAGCCAAAAAATTCATGTAGTTGCCTTCGCCGGCTTTTTGAAAAGTCGCGCCAAGTCCGTAGCCCAAAGCCAATAAAAAAAGCAAAGGCTGCCCCAAGCTGCCAACCATTCTGGACTTGGAGCGCCAGTAGCGTTTTAATTCCCTAATCCACATTATATAGATAGTTTTCATAATTAACTAAAATTAAGTAAAAATAAATAAAATTAAGTAAAATTTACTGCGGTCAATTCTGTTCAATTTTACTTAATTATGGTCAATTTTATTTAATACCCTTATCTTCTTCCTCCACCTCGCCACTGCCTGTGCGTCCGCAATTTATCTGTAGAGCTGGCCCCCTCGTCGCGGATAACATTGCCCGTTAACTTTAAAAACGCGTCTTCCAAAGAAGCGGTTTGGGTTTGCGCCTGTAACTCTTGGGAAGTGCCGCTGGAAATAATCTTCCCGTGGTCAATTATGGCAATGCGCTGAGCCACGCGATCCGCTTCTTCCATGTAGTGGGTGCTAAAAAATACTGTAATGCCTTCGCTTTTGTTAAGATCCTGCAAATAGGTCCACATATGGTTGCGGGTTTGTGGATCCAATCCCAAAGTTGGTTCATCCAAAAACATTATTTTGGGATGATGCAGCAGCCCGCGCGCAATTTCCAAGCGGCGTTTCATACCGCCGGAAAATTCCTTAACCAAACTGTCTTTCCGATCCCAAAGTTCCACCAGAGTCATTAACTGTTCAATCCGCTGGCGCCTTAATTTCTTTTCCACGTTATAAAGCACACCATGAAATTCCATATTTTCCCAGGCGGTTAGCTCGTCATCCAAAGAAGGGTCCTGAAAAACTATGCCAAAGGACTTTCTGACCTTGGCGGACTGGCTAGTAGGATTGAAACCGTTTAACGAAATATGGCCGCCGGTTGGATTTAGCAGAGTTGTCAGCATTTTAATGGTAGTGGACTTTCCCGCGCCGTTCGGCCCCAAAAAAGCAAAAATTTCCCCCTGTTTAACATCAAAGGAAATATTATTTACAGCCGTAAAGTCGCCAAATTTTTTCGTGAGATTTTTTACTTCAATAATATTATTCATCAAGTTATCAATCTTGCTTAAACGATTATTTAACTAAGAACTCATTTTAAAAATAATTTGTAGGCGAAATTCCAGGATTTTGAGCGGATTGGCTGTTAATAAATTTTGGTGTTTAGCCAGAGCTAAGCGGAAAAATTTTTAAGGCCAAGACGTCAAAATGCTGGAATTGCAGCCCGAAGGATTTTTAAAATGAGTTCTGACTTAGGACTTGCGTAAATCTATAACAAAATTAAACAATATAAAAATCATATCAAACTTACGCCTTGTTGTCTACCCCTATAGCTTCGGAAATATTTCTATACCCGTCTTTCTCAAGCAATTTTACCAAACCCCTGTTAATTTCGCCAATCAGTTGCGGTCCTTGAAAAATCATTCCGGTAATTAGTTGAATTAGCGACGCGCCAAGGCGGATTTTTTTGTACGCGTCTTCTGCGCTAAACACTCCCCCACAGCCAATGACAATTTTTTTGCCGCCGTAAAACTTATAAACTTTGGCTAACATTTGATTAGAAAGCTCCTCAACAGCTTTGCCGGAAAAACCGCCCTTACCCTGGTGGTTAAATTTATTTATTTTGGTCAAGTTAGTGCAAATAAAACCGTCAAGCGGGTATTTATTGCCAACCTGTAAAATACGATCCAACTGATCTTCGGCCAAATCCGGCGACAACTTAACAAACACCGGCTTAGTTTTAGGGATGGAAAAAAGTTTGGCCAAAAGCAAATCCAAATTTTCGGCCTGGGCAAAAATCGGGCTCGGTTCGCAGGTATTGGGACAGCTAATGTTAATGGTAAAATAGTCACCGACATCCTGAAAAATTTTATAACTTTCAAAGTAATCAGCTATGCCGCTTTGGACGTGGGAGGTCTTTTCAGAATTAGTTTTGGCCAGACTAATACCTAAAATGAAGCTGAATTTTTTGCCCTTTAGCCTATTGTGGATGTTTGCCGCTCCGGAATTCTTTAATCCATAATTTATCCGAAGTGCCTGCTGCTCAGGCAAGCGCCACATCCACGGACGTTCGTTGCCATCAAACGGCAAAGCGGTAATGGAGCCGGCCTCTTCAAAACCAAAACCCACGCTGGGTAAAATTCCCGGCAAATAAGCTTCCTTGTCAAAACCCGCGGCCAAACCGATTGGATTTTTAAACTCTAACCCCGTGATCTTTTGGGTAAGCTTAGGGTTCTGATAGCCAAACGTTAAGCCCGTTAATCTTCTGGTAGCCGAATTACTGCCCAAAACTCTGCCGGCAACTATCATGAGGTCGTGCACTTTTTCCGGATCCATTAAAAAGAAAACCGGCTTAAGGATATGCCTGTACAGCCAGCCAATGACATTGTCTTTTATTTTGCCCATCGCTAAAATTTTTAATTAAAAATGGGCCTCAAACGCCTCTAAAAAAATTATAGCATAAATCGGCGTATTATAGTAGAATATAGGGGTAATTATTATTTGGGCGTAGCGGCGGCCATCGGCCGCCATATTATGGAAACCGGTGGCTTCCGCTACATTGCCGATGAGCCCTCTTTCTCTAAAACTACAGCGACGAGTCGGCGCGCTACACTTATACTATGCAAAAAAAAATTGTTACCATCGGCCTTGTGCAAACTAAAGCCGGGCCCGATATGTCCAAAAACTTTGCCCATACCTGCGACTTGGTTATTAAGGCAGCTAAAAAAGGCGCAAAAATTATTTGCCTGCAGGAACTTTATAATACGCCATACTTCCCCCAACGGCAGGGCGACGACAAAGACAAATACGCCGAATACATTCCAGGATCTTCAACAACAATGTTTTCATGGCTGGCCGAAGATTATGGTGTGGTTTTAATTGTACCGGTTTACGAAAAAGCCAAAAATAAAACCGGGAAATGGGAATACCATAATTCCGCGGCTGTAATTGATCATCGCGGTAAATTATTAGATACTTATCGCAAGATTCATATTCCCCAAGACCCGGGCTTCTATGAAAAAGATTATTTTAAGCAGAGCGACAGTGGATACAAAATATACAAAACCAAATTCGGGACGTTTGCGGTTTTAATCTGTTACGACCAATGGTTCCCCGAGGCTGCCAGAACCGTGCGTTTGGAAGGCGCGGAGATAATTTTTTATCCGACCGCTTTAGGAAACATAATCGGATATAAATCGGAAGGCGACTGGCACGATGCCTGGGAAACCAGCATTAGGAGCCATGGCATAGACAATAGCCTTTACGTTTGCACCGTCAACCGCGTTGGGCGGGAAGGACGAATGGAATTTTTTGGACAATCGTTTGTTTCCGATCCCTTCGGCAAAATTATAAAACGCGCGGACTCCAAAAAAGAAGAGGTTATAATTGCAAAAATTGATCTTGAACGCAACAAGTTCTTTGCCGATGGCTGGGGATTTTTGCGAAACCGCCGGCCGGATACATACAAATCTTTAATCACAAACAAACTGGTAAAAAAATCCAAAGGTCTTGCCAACGTCGCCCACTATAAGGACGAGAAGAAAGCTCTGGAAGGCAAATAAATGATTAAAGCGGTTATATTTGACGCCGAAGGCGTTGTTATAGACACCCATAAACTGTGGGTCAAGGGAGACTTGGAATTTCTTGCCAACCATTGCCCTGGTGTGGCAAATTTGGATAAAATATACGCCTCTGATATTGTGGCGAAAATTGTCGGCAATTCAATTTTTGACGGTGCGGTGACTATGCAAAAAATCCTGAATTTTTCTGGCGACGCCAAAGACTTTGAGGAAGAACGCATCCAAATAATGGAAAAGTTGTTTAAAAAAGACATTACCTTTGTAAACGGATTTACCGATTTCTTTAATAACGAGGTAAAAGGTATTTTTAAAACTGCTGTGGGCACCGCCATAAAAAAAGAGTTTATGGAATTGGTCGAACAAAAACTTCCAATTCGCGACTTTTTTGGCAATAATATTTTTCATATCCATGACGTTGGAAATATATCCAAGCCCAGCCCTGATATTTTTCTCTACGCAGCGCGGCAATTAGGAGTCTCCCCTGCTGAATGCCTAATAATAGAAGACGCTCCAAACGGGATTGAAGCAGCCAGACGAGCCGGTATGAAATCTGTTGGAATTACAACATCGTTTGCCGGGGAAATATTAAAAGACGCCGATATTATAGTAGATTCTTTTGACCAAATTAACTTAGGACAATTCTAATGACCGAAACTCCAAAACAACTAGGATTCCATTTACCCGCGGAATGGGAAGAGCATTCCGCTGTGTGGCTGGCGTGGCCGCACGACATTATATCGTTCGGCTCTTTAAACGAGCCCGAAGGGAAAGCTGATAAAGGGCGGCTTGAAAGAGTTGAACAAAAGTTTGTTGATGTTATAAAAGCCATCCACGAAAGCGAACCGGTTGATTTACTGGTTACAGACGACCTTATGCACCAACGTACTAGTACATTAATGCAAAAGGCTGGTGTGGATTTAAATAAAATTACTTTTCATATTACTGACTACGCGGATGTTTGGATGCGAGATTACGGTCCTCTATTCATCAACAATCCCAAAACTCACGAGCAGGCCTGGATAAAATGGGCGTACAATGCTTACGGGGAAAAATTTAAAACTTTAATAAAGGACAATGAGGTATTTTTTAAACTCAGAGGTGAAATAGATAAACGGATGTTTGAACCGGGACTTATTTTGGAGAGTGGAGCCATTGAAGGCAACGGCAAAGGAATAATCTTAACTACCGAGGAATGTTTACTTACGCGAAATCCAAAACTCACCAAAGCCGCTTATGAAAAATACTTTGCCGGATTTTTAGGAATGAGTAAAACTGTCTGGCTTAAACAGGGACTAACCAACGACCATACCGACGGCCACATAGACGAAATTGCCAGGTTTGCCTCGGAAAACACCATTCTTTTCGCTTACGAAGACAACAAAGCCGATCCCAATTTCAAAATTTTGGAAGATACTTATCAAACCCTAAAAAAAGCCACGGACCATAACGGCAAACCGTTTAATCTTATAAATCTTCCAATGCCCCATAAAGCTTACAACGACGGCGGTTCCATACCAGCTTCCTATTGTAACTTTTATATTGGCAATACGGCGGTTTTAGCCGCGGTCTTTAATGACCCAAACGACGCGCGGGCTTTGGAAATTATCCAATCCTGCTTCCCTGACCGTAAAGTAATTGGGATAGATTGTTCCGATATTATATACGGCGGCGGGGCGATTCACTGCATGACCCAACAGCAACCAACAATCTAATTCATAGTTACTGTCCCGAGCAGAGTCGAGGGGCAGCAACCTGCTATTTATTGACATCAATATAATATCAATATAAAATAATTTCGTAATTAATCTCGCTTGAACTATTACAATAGGAATTCGCGGAAAGAAGGAGTTCTTAAGATGGCTAATAAAAAATTCAGTAAGTTGTCTCCCGGCCTAAGAAAACTTATAGAGCCGGACAATAGAAAGTCCGTGGGGACTTTGAGCGAGAATGTTAAAAAAGCTTCCGCACCGGTTTCAAAATTTGCGGAAAAGACTTTAAATCACTTAAACGGCGGGGCTTCTTACCAGTCGGCTTTGTGGCTAAAAAATCACTTAAAAAACGGCGGGAAATTGGTAGTTACCGTGGCCGGAGCATTAAGCTCTTTTGAAGTTGGGGTAATGTTGGCCGAACTGATTAGGAAAAATAAAGTCCATTTGGTTTCCGCCACCGGCGCCAACCACGAAGAAAGCTATTACCGTTATGTGGCTCATTCCCATTATGCCAATATCCCCCGCTACACCGAGCTCACTCCCGAGCAAGAAGCAGAACTGCGCGATGCCGGCCTACGCCGAATTACAGACACTTTTTTACCCGAAGATGAAAGCGTGCGCATTATGGAACCGCACCTGCTTAAAATGTGGAAAGAAGCTCAAAAAAAAGGAGAAAAATATTTTCCCCACGAATACTTTAGAAGGCTCTTTAAAGAAAAGCTGATTAAGCACGATCCCCAGGCTAACCCCCAGGACTGTTGGGCTTATGCCGCCTTTGAAAAAAATATCCCAATAGTTATTCCGGGGTTTGAAGACTCTACCATGGGCAATATTTTTTCCAGTTACACTTACAGTGGAATCCACAAAAAGAAAGACGACACCTTTGTCGATGCCAATGTAATGAAAACCGGTTTGGATTATTTCCACTTAATGTACGACTGGTATATGAAGGAATCCAAAAACGTTCCCATTGCATTTTTACAGCTGGGTGGCGGAATTTCCGCGGACTTCCCGATTTGCGTAGTGCCATCACTCAAGCATGATCTTAGATTACACGGCAAAGTTCGCGATTGGGCTGGCTTTATAGAAATTGGCTCATCCCCCATGTCTTACGGCTCCTACAGCGGAGCGGGGGGCAAAGAAAAAATAACCTGGGATAAACTCTCCACAAAAAGCTATTACCAAATTATCCAAAGCGATGTGACCGTGGTCTTCCCGTGGATCGCGGCGATACTGTTAGACTTATAAATCCTCAAAACTGAGTTTACGAAGTACGAAACTTTACGAACGTACGAAGCAAAACCCTTCGTAAGTTCGTACCCGTTCGTAATTCGTAAATATAAAAACAATAAACCCCCTTATCCTAATATGGAGTAAGGGGGTTTATTTCAGGCTAGCTTTTCCCATATGCGATTTTCTTTTTTCTCTAGATTAATTTTCTAGACTTTCAGGCTTAAGCGCCTGTAGGCTTTTCGCGGCTTTGGAAAAGCTACCTGGCTAACCCTGAACTGTTAATCATCTATACTCTTTCCTTTCTACCTTAATTTTACTCCCACACCAAACCCATGGCAAATATATTTTGGTGGATAACTCAAAAGGCCTTTGACTTAACAGGGAAGATGTTTTTTATGCTTTGGGTGTGGGGGTTTACTGCCCGCATAAATAAAGGTTAAACAGGGTTATCCACTTAAAAAAATCCGCCCTTATTTAAGGGCGGATTTAATTTTTTTAGATATTTGGAAATTAGGAAATCTAAAATTTCATCAATATCATAATATCAGGAATATCTTTCCTAGTAATCCCTAAGCTTGTCTATATCAATATGTTCTCTGATTCTTTCTAAAGCTTTAGATTCTATCTGCCGAATTCGTTCGCGGGTCACGCCGAATTCCTCGCCCACTTCTTCCAAAGTGTGGGTCACGCCGTCTTCCAGGCCAAAGCGCATTTTGAGGATTTTTTGTTCGCGGGGATCCAAGTCCAATAAAATATTGCCCACGTATTCTTTCAAAATTTGCCGGCCGGCAACTTCGTTGGGCTTGGTGGTGTCTTCGTCTACTATAAAATCGCCAAGCGATGAATCTTCACCGTCATCCTCCCCGACCGGAGAATCTATGGACACTGTTTCCTGGGAAATCTTTTTAAGATGATAAACTTTTTCCACTTCTATGCCCATTTCCGCGGCAATTTCTTCCGGCAAAGGTTCGCGCCCTAAATCTTGTACAAGCGATCGCTCAGCCTGGGCGTACTTATTCAGAGTTTCAACCATATGTACCGGAATCCTAATCGTGCGTGACTGATCCGCCAACGCGCGGGTTATGGCCTGGCGAATCCACCAAGTGGCATAAGTAGAAAATTTATAGCCTTTGCGCCAATCAAATTTTTCCACGGCCCTAAACAAACCCAAGTTCCCTTCCTGAATTAAATCAAGCAGGCCTAAATTGCGGCCCATATATTTTTTTGCGATGCTGACTACCAAACGCAGGTTAGCTTCGGTTAATTTTCTGCGCGCGGCTACGTCACCCTTGCCAATCCTTTTAGCAAGTTCTATTTCTTCCGCGCCTTTAAGCAAAGAAACCTTGCCGATTTCCCGCAAATACATTTGAATGGAGTCGTCGTAAATATCGCCCAAATCAAAAGCATCCACCATGTCGTCCTGTTTTTTTTTGCCCGAGGCAGACCCGGCTCCGCGAGACTTTTTACCCTTTTGAGGTTTCTCGTTTGGATCGACTTCCGGGGCTTTGTTCTGTTCCCAAACGCTGGCCACTTCCTGCTCCACTATTTCTATGCCGCGTTTTTCCAAAGCATCCATAACTGCTTCCAAGCCCTGTATATCGTCTTCAAAAGTCGGCAGTGTATGCAAAAGTTCCGCCTCGGTCACAAAACCGCGCTCCGCAGCTTTTTCCATTAATTTCTTTAACAGCTTTTCCGCGTCCAAAGAGTGTTCGGGCAAAGGCAAAACAGCCTGTCTGGCCGCCGGCAAAGCGGGGGCCGTTTTCGGCGCAGACTTGTGAATTTTCTGCTTGGCAGACTGGGATTTTATGTTCTTCTTTGTTGATTTCTTCAAAATTCTCCGGGCAGCAGTCTTTGCAGTTTTCCCGGCAAAGTGTTTTCCGCCAGGCAGAGCCTGGTCAGGCTTTGCCTGAGATCCCGCTCCGCGGGATTTCTTAAATTTTTTTCCGCCAGAGGCGGATCCGCCTCTGGCGGAAATTTTCTTCTTAACCATAAATTATAATAAAACTTCAAACTTAATTCTCTCCCCGGAAATCTGGGCGAACTCCTTATTTAATTCATCCAGCTTCGCTTTATTATTACTATTTTCCGCGTTTTTAATTTCATTTTGGAGCTGTTGCTGACGCTTTTTTATTGCCCCTATTTTCAAAATAGCAAAGGCCTTTTGCAAATCCTTCATTAAAACGGTTTGATTCCCTAATAACTCATCTAACTGTGATTCTACCATAAATTGGGTCTCTTTGGCTAATGACGAATTTTTTAACTCCAAAAAACCGGTATTTCCCAAAAGAATTGAATTTATAAGTTCCCGAACCTCTGTATTTTCAAAATCCTCAACGGTTAACCGGTCTTTAATTTCCGACAAATATTCGGGGAAAACCAAAAGACCTCCTAAAATTTCCTTTTCCAAAAGTAGGCTTCCGTTTGGAATATTCTGGTTTACCAGATTCAATTCCGGTTTCTTGCCCGCGGCCTGTTTTTTTATTTGCTCCAAAATTGTTTTTTCGGAAATTAAAAACCTGGTTGAAAGTTTATGGATGTAATGGTCCTGTTCCAACGGATCGGCTATAGCGCCCAGCAACGGAACCACCTGCTCGCTCAGGAAATGCTTTTGCTCAACGGGGTCTTGAGCGAATTTTTTTTCCGCTGTGTCCATTTGCCAGTCCAAAAACCATATTGCTTCGGCCACTGCTTTTTCCCATAGACCCGGACTTTTTTTTATGAGTTCGTCAGGATCCTTTGCCCACCATTGATTTTTTCCGGCTTCAGCCGGATTAATTGATAGTTGGGCATCCGCCGAAGCCTTGGCGAAGGCGGAAACCTTTTCCAAGACAATAATTTTTAACCGGAAACCCATTTTTAAAGCAATTTCCCCGGCGCGGCGGCTGGCGGTTTGTCCGGCCTGATCTGCATCAAAGCAAAACTTTAAGTTTTTAGTTAACCGCCCAAGCTGGATTAGTCCGGCCTCGGTTAAAGCCGTACCGCTTGAGGCCACGACATTTTTAAAACCACCCTGATGCGCGGAAATACAATCCATTTGCCCTTCCACAATTACCGCTTCGTCCAGCTTGCGAATACTGTTTTTGGCAAAATTCAGGCCAAATAAAATTTTACTTTTATTATAAACCGCGGTTTCCGGGGAGTTGACATACTTTGCTGATTTTTGGTCATCTATGAGTATGCGAGCCGAAAACCCAACGGTGTTGCCAAAATAATCATAAATTGGAAAAGTCACCCGCCCGCGAAATCTGTCATACATTTGCCCGCGTTCGTTTTTGCTTATAACTCCAGCCTTTATTGCGTCCTGAAGATTGACTTTTTTTGCGAGCAGAGCCCTCTCCAGCGCGTGGAAGTCGTCGGGCGCAAAGCCAATTTGCCACTGTTTTATGGTGCCTTCCGTTAGCCCACGATTTTTTAAATATTCCAAAGCCGCTTTGCCCCTGGAGTCTTTGATTAAAATTTCGTGATAGTAACGAGCGGCAAAATCATTAATGCGCAACAATAATTCTTTTTCGTCCTGTTGCGGCTTATTTTCCGGCCGGTAAGACGGCAATTGTACTCCGGCTTTGTCCGCCAAAATCTTTAACGCGTCTTTGAAATCCAGATTCTCGTACTTCATTACAAAACCAAAAATATCACCGCCTTCCCCACAGCCAAAACAGTGCCATATTTGTTTTTGCGGGCTTATTTGGAAACTTGGCGTTTTTTCACTATGAAAAGGGCACAACGCTTTAAAGCTGCTGCCCGCTTTTTTTACCGGAATATAACCGGCAATTACATCGGCAACATTCAAACGGTCTTTGATATCTTGTAAGACTGGATCGTTCATACACCTATATTTTAGCTTTAAAATCACCTGCCCGCAACCTCGACAAAACTACTGGTTTTATGCTACTATAATTGGGATTTGGCCAATAAGGAAGCGTCGCATAGTGGTCGAGTGCACGCGCTTGGAAAGCGCGCAACCTGTCAAAGGGTTCGGGGGTTCGAATCCCCCCGCTTCCGCCATGAACCACTCGCTAAAAGCTCGGGTATCATGGCACAGCCACAAAACTGTGCCACTAAATACTGGGGAAATAGTTTAGCTAGTGGTTCATGGCATAATACCTGAATTTGATGAATGGTTTGTGCCAAAAAAATCTGAACTTATGTTCAGATTTTTTTGTCCCGACCGACTTATCTGCCGACTAGTCCGACTTAGCCTTGGCGAAGTTGGAAGCTTTAGCAAAGGCGGAAGTCGAAAAACAAAAAATATTTAAGATAAAATTCTACTATCTCCCCAACTTATCCTCCACAGCCTTAATCTTAACTGTGGCTTTCATTACGGTATCGGGGTTTAGGGAAATACTGTCTATGCCAAGGTCGACTAGGAATTCGCCGAAGTCCGGGAAGTCGGAGGGGCCTTGGCCGCAAATGCCGACTTTGAGATGTTTTTTGTGCGCTTCTTTTATAAGCATTTCAATGAGCTTATGGACGGATTTGTTCCTCTCATTGCCAATTGGGGCAATGGTTTTATTGTCGCGGTCAAGACCCAAGGTCAGCTGGGTTAAATCGTTTGAGCCGATGGAAAATCCGTCAAAAATTTCCGCGAATTCGTCCACCTGCAAAATGTTGCTGGGAATTTCCGCCATAACCCAGCATTCAAAACCTTCCACTAAATCGCCGTTGTGTTTTGCCTTGCGGGCCTCGGGGGTAATGCGGTTGGTCAGCCCGTATTTATAAATAGTCTCAACAACTTTTTTGCCTTCTTCGGGAGTGCGGCAAAACGGAATCATGACGCTTAAATTCCACAAACCCATTTGTTCGCGAACCAATTTGACGGCGGCCACTTCCAGGGCAAACGCAGGCTCAAAATTTGGGTCGTAATACCGGCTCGCTCCGCGCCAACCTATCATTGGGTTTTCTTCTTCCGGTTCGTAAATTTTTCCACCAATTAAATTGGCGTATTCATTGGTCTTAAAGTCGGAAAATCTTAAAAGAACGTCGTAAGGATAAAACGCCGCGGCCAGCTGGGCAATACCGAAAGAAAGTTTTTCCACAAAATACTTGGCTTTGTCGGGATACCCTGCCGTGAGTTCGTCTATTTGATCAATAATATTTTTATCGGTTAATTTTCCGTAATTTATAAGGGCGTTCGGATGGATTTTAATAAAATTGGAAATAATAAATTCTTCCCGAGCCAATCCCACGCCCCTTTGCGGCAAAAACGAATGGCTAAAAGCCAGCTCCGGATCCGCGGCTATCATTTTAATATCGGTCTTGGGCGGCTGGAAGTTATTTAAATCGGTTCTCACAACTTCATACTTTAAAAGCCCTTCGTAAATCCTGCCCAGCTCTCCCTCGGCGCAGGACACGGTTATTTCCATACCGGTTTTTAAAACTTCGGTCGCGTTGCCGGTGCCGACAATAGCCGGAATTCCAAGCTCGCGGCTCACAATGGCCGCGTGAGACGTTCTGCCGCCGCTGTTGGTAACAATAGCGCTGGCAATTTTCATAATTGGTTCCCAATCCGGGTCGGTAATTTCCGTAACCAAAACTTCGCCTTTTTTGAATTCGCTTAACTGCGTAGCGTCTTTAATATAGTGGACTTTGCCCTGGCCGATTTTGGCTCCCACTGCCGCGCCTTGGCAAATAACTTTACCCTTTTCTTCCATGACAAACTCTTCCAAGACTTTAATGTCTTTTCTGGCCTGTACAGTTTCCGGCCGGGCCTGAACTATAAACAGCTCTTTTTGAATGCCGTCAAACGCCCACTCAATGTCCATTGGGCGCTGATAGTGATCTTCTATAATTGCTCCCCACTTGGCTAGTTTTAAAATTTGCTCATCGTCCAAAGTAAAACTGTGGCGGTCGGCTTCGGCCACCGGAACTTCTTTGGTCGGACTGGTTCCTTCACTGGCGTATATTAATTTTTTCTCCTTGCTCCCTAAACGTTTGCTGATTATGGATTTAAAACCCTTTTTTAAAGTTGGCTTAAAAACTTTAAATTCGTCGGGCGTAACTACGCCCTTAACCACGAATTCTCCGAGCCCCCAGGCCGCGTTAATTAAAATTAAATCTTTAAAACCGCTTTCGGTATCTATGGTAAACATTACGCCGGAAATACCGCGGTCAGAGCGAGCCATTTTTTGCACGGCCACGGAAAGTTTTACGGCAAAATGATCGAACTTTTGGTCTACGCGGTAGGAAATAGCGCGGTTGGTAAATAAAGAAGCGAAAGCGTTTTTAATTGCCTCCAAAAGTTCGTGGTCGCCGCGGATGTTCAAATAGCTTTCCTGCTGTCCAGCGAAACTGGCATCCGGTAAATCTTCGGCAGTGGCACTAGACCTTACGGCTACGTCTAAATCCTGGGGCGATAAATCTAACTTTTTACCCAACTCCCCAAAAGCGATTTTAATTTCTTTTTCCAGGTCGGCCGGAAAAGAGGCTTCTAAAATTAATTGCCTGACTTTTTGACCTTTTTCTTCCAGCTGTTTAATGTCGTGCGTGTCTAAACCCGCCAAAGCGTCCCGAATTTTAGCGTCTAAAACATTTTCCTTAATAAAATGGGCGTAAGCCGCGGCTGTCACGGCAAAACCAAAGGGCACGGAAATTTTTTCACCAGGAAAAGTTTTGCTTTCGGCATTTATTAAATTTTGATACATCTCCCCTAAGTTAGCATTTTTGCCGCCAACTAAGTGCACGTCGGTCTTGCCGATCTCGTTAAACCACAATATAAACTTTCCTTCTCTTGCGTCAGCCATAAAAATTGTCTTAATTAAGGATAAAAAATTTTGTTTCTAAAAGTGCATCATGTATTATCTGATGCGATTACTTACTATATTATATAACTTTTTCCCCAAATTGTCACCTAAAAAACAAAGAACCCGGAACTCACCCAGGCTCTTTGATCAGTATAAATTTGTCTTATCCTATTCTCTATTCTTTAGGCACTATTCACTCCCTCAAACCGTTTTCACCTCAACCAAATTCAAATTCTCTTTCTGCCCCAGCGGCTCGCCGGTAACAACCACAATCCTTTCACCTTTGCGCGCCAATTTTTTTGCTCTAATGGTGTCCATCATTTCTTCGGATAAATCCTCAAAATTTGTAACTTCCGGCACCAAAAATGCCTGCACGCCCCAAATTAAATTAATTTGCCGCATGGTTTTAATGTTCGGGGTAAGCATAACCAAATGCTGGTGGTACGGGCGTTCATGCGCCACTTCGCGGGCGGTAAAGCCGCTGTCGGTGGCTCCCACAATAACTTTGGCGTTGGTGTGCATGGCCAAATCGAACACGCTTTCGGCCACGGCCTCTATTCTGTTAACAATTTTGTCGGTTAAATGTTTATGCACCGGCAAAAAACTGCTCTTTTCCGTGGTCTCAATAATTCTGGCCATTTCGGCCACGGCCTTAATCGGAAACTTCCCAAAAGCCGTTTCGCCGGAAAGCATAACGCAGTCGGCCTGGTCAATAACGGCATTGGCCACATCGCTGACTTCCGCTCTGGTTGGTCTGGGGTTGCGAATCATACTGTCCAACATTTGCGTGGCTACAATCACCGGCTTACTGGCTCTTAGGCATTTTTGGATAATAGTTTTTTGGATAATCGGTACGCGGTTCTCTGGCATTTCCACCCCTAAGTCTCCGCGCGCCACCATAACGGCATCGGTTTGTTTTAAAACGGAATCAAAATTCTTAACCGCTTCCGGCTTTTCTATTTTGGCAATGATTAAAGGTTTTTGAAAATTTTTCGGATTATATTTCTCTATAAATTGGCGCAAGTTTTTTACGTCGTGGCTTGTCCGCACAAACGACAGCGCCACATAGTCCACGTCCTGCAAGAGCCCAAATTTTAAATCTTCTATGTCTTTAGGCCCCAAAATTGGGATTTTTAATTTGGTGCGGGGAAGGTTCACGCCTTTGTGCGACTGGATTTTTCCGGCCGAAAGAGCAATACAATAAATCTTTCCCTTGATTATTTTTTCCACTTCGAGTTCAATAAGCCCGTCTTCTATTAAAATCCGCTGCTTGGGACGAATGGACTTCATGACGTCCAAATCAAGCTTAAAATCCTGGCCAATAACCACAGTCTGCCCGACTTTTACGTTTATGGGTTCCTTCATTTCCAAAACCCGGATTTTCGGCCCGTGTAAATCCTGAATAATGGTAATTGTGGTGTTGAGTTTCTTGGCCACCGCACGAATGTTTTTTATAAGCATCGCGTGGTTTTGGTGGTCGCCGTGGGAAAAATTCAAACGGGCGACATTCATTCCGGCCTTGACCATTTCGGTTAAAGTTTTAACGGATTGCGATGTCGGCCCCAAAGTGCAAACTATTTTAGTCTTTTTCATAAAGCGATTATAACAACTTTTGTGCTTAATTACAATCCAACTAATTCACGGCAATAAACTGGTGATTACGATTTAAAATAACCCCATTTGTTTGGGCTTTTTAAAAATCTTTTCGCGTTCGGTCTCTTCGTATATGTGTATTTTGCCAAACACGCCGTCGTAGCCGCCTTCCACCTGAACCTTGCCTTCGCGCACGCGGATAATGGCTTGGGCAATTTCGGGGGAGGAAATTTTGGCGATTTGATTTTCGGGAAGATCGAGGAGGATGGAAAATTCTCCAAAAGAATCACTGTCCGGTGTAGGGTAGGGTCTAGACCTTACCCTACTGACTGTGGCTACCATTCTTTCGTATATCTCCACAACTCTCTTACTTTGAACTCCAACGTCAAAAGTTTCTCCGATAATTTCTTCCAGCGGAATAACGCTCTTAAACGGAATGGCTCGGGGCGGTGTAAAGCCAAGCTCGCGACCCGCCTCGGCTAGCCGAAGGCGAGACGGGTCCGATAATGCATCCACACGCGATAAAACACCCACCAAAAGTTTTTTTCCGCAAACCGGACAAATTCCTTTTAGCTTTTTGGTTTGGCTTGGCAGGCAGGAAAATTTACAGTCGCGGTGGCCGTCTAAATGGTATTTGCCTTCTTCGGGGAAAAATTCAATGGTGTACAAAAACCTTTTGGTATCTTTGCTGTATAAAGCACTAATAATTTCCGCGTATGATAATTTTTTTTCATCAATCTCAAAAACATTGGCTTCCCTGCCCAGCTTCCGCAAACTGTGCGCATCCGAATTAGAAGTCAAAGAATATTTATCAAGCTGGGATATTTGCCAGTTCATTTTGGGATCACTTGATAATCCTGTTTCAATGGCGCGGATATATTTTGATTGGTCGCCAAAAGCCTCCTCTATGGAGTTAAAACCTGATAATGATCCAAATACCCCAAAATGCGGCGTCCAGGCGTGAGCGGGAATTACCTCGGCCTCGGGAGAAGCTTCTTTAACAATTTTAACCAAATCATCACAATGCACGCCCATAATCGGCCGGCCATCGGATTTTAAATTAGCCCCAACTTTTTCCAGGCCAATAATTATTTTATCCACTGCCTCAAAATTCGGGGCGAAAATCAAATTATGCACGCGTCGGACTTTATCACCCAACTTATAAATCGATGACACCTCTGCCGTGCACATAAATAAAGGCTGTCCCCTTCCTCCCCCTTGACGGGGGAGGTTAGGTGGGGGTGATTTAAGTTGATATAGCCCGGGCTTTACCTCTTCCAAAGCTTCTTTAAGTTCCGCCAGCCACTTTGGATGCGTAAAATCCCCGGTGCCAATAACCCCAATTCCCTTTTTATCAGCCCACAGGCCAGTGTTTTTGGGATTAAGCTCCTGGGAACAAGCTCTGCTATATTTTGAATGTATTTGTAAATCCGCAATTATTCTCATAACTATAGTATTATAGCTCAATTTGTTGTATAATACAGCATATGAATTCACAAGAACAATATTTAAAAGTTGCTGTAGATGCGGCTAAAAAAGCCACAGTGGTTTTTAAAAAAAACTTTGGCAAAGCCAAACACATTAAAATTAAAAATGGTGACATTACTAATTTTGTCACTGAAGTGGATCTGGCCATAGAAAAACAAATTAGGGCGTCTATTTTAAAAAAATTTCCTGACCATAAAATCATTGGCGAAGAATTCGGGCAGAGTGACATTACGAAAAAGGACTTATTTTGGATAATAGACCCCATTGACGGCACAACAAACTTTATTCACGGAGTTCCTTTTTGCTGTATATCGATTGCTTTATGGAACAACCAAGGGCCACTACTGTGCGTAGTCTATAACCCAAGCACCAACGAACTCTTAACAGCAATTAAAGGGAGGGGAGCATTTTTAAACGGTAACAAAATCCGCGTATCATCTTCCAACAACATAAAAAATTTCTTTGGCGCGGCCGGTTGGGGCAGGGATAAAAGTCTGGGCATTAAAATCCTGCCATTTATGATCCAAAATGCCAATAAGGTTAGAGTGTTTGGCAGTGCCGCTTTGGAGACTTGCGCAGTTGCGAGGGGGACATTTGATTATTATGTCCATGGACGGCTAAATATTTGGGATATGGCGGCGGCGGTGCTCTTAGTCACAGAAGCCGGAGGGAAAGCAACCGATTGGCAAGGGAAAAAAATTACTCCAAAAACAAAACAAATTATTGCGAGTAACGGTAAAATCCATAAAAAATTATTGAGCTTAGTAAAAAAAATCTCCATTTAAGCTGAGGGAACATACAAAGAGACTCTTTGCGGTGCGCAAAGAGTCTCTTTGTATGTGGTAAAATTTATTTATTTTATAGCAGAAATCCTTTTGCAGATATATTCCAACAAATAAACCATTTGCTGGACATAGCCCCATTCATTGTCATACCAGGCTAAAATGTTGACCAGGCGGCCGTCTACGACTTCGTTGCTGAACAGGTCAACTATTGCGCCGTTGGGGTTGGCGCGGAAATCGGTGGAAACCAAAGGCAAATTATTTACCCCCAAACTTCCTTTTAGCTCCCCAACGCTGGCCTTGGCAAAAGCTTTGTTTAAGGCTTGCAAAGTGGTGGCTTTTTTTAGTTCCGCGGTCAGAACCACGACAGATGGATTTAACACCGGCACACGTAAAGACAAAGCCGAAATTTTCCCTTTTAGGTGCGGATATAATTTGGTAATGGTCTTACTGACGCCTGTGGTGGTCGGGATAATAGATTCTCCGGCGGCGCGGGCACGACGCAAATCTTTGTGGCTGCCGTCCAGCAGCATTTGGTCTCCGGTTACCGCGTGTACCGTATTAATGTAACCCTGCTTTAGACCAAAATTTTCTTCTAAAACTTTTATGGTTAATGTACTGCAAACCGTGGTGCAGGAACCGGCGGACACAATGTGATGGTTCTTTGGGTCAAATTTCTGGTGGTTGGCCCTAAAAACCAAGGTTTCGTCGGCATCGTCCATTGGGGCTGTGGCCACAACGTATTTAGCTCCATCTTCCAAATGCTTAGCCGCTTCGGGACGCTTGGTATATTTGCCGGTTGCGTCTATGACAATATCAACTCCCAACCTCTTCCAGGGAAGGTGGCCGTTAGTATCGGAAATAAACGGAATGTTTTTCCCGTCTATAATCAAATTTTTGCCTTTAACTTTTACTTCCCTGTCCCAAACGCCATAAGCGGTATCGTACTTGAGCAAATGGGCGTACATATCTAGGCCACTGCGGCTATGAGCCGCGACTATTTCAAAATTCGGGTTATCGTGGGCAATCCTTAAAAACACCCGGCCGATCCTACCAAGGCCGTTAATGGCAATTTTTATTTTTTTTCCGGCGGAGCCGGATCCCGCTCCGCGGGACTTTTTTTCCATGGTCATAAAGAATATTAATTAATTTCAATAAATATCTATCAATATTCTATCTTTAATATAAATAGATATTTATTGAAATTGAAATATTAACCTTTAAACTCTTTGACGGCCTGTCGATACGCCGCACTGTTTGAAATATCCAGCCAAAGCCCTTCGTACGGGTAACCAAACAGCCTGCCTTCTTCCGCCAAACGAGGAAACACATCGCTTTCCAGTTTGTCCGCCTCGGCTCGCCTCGGGCGAGACGGGTTTGCTTTAACACTAATTAAGCTAAACATCTCCGGCTCCATTAAATAAATTCCGGCATTTACTAAACGGGAAAAAGTTTTGGGATTTTTTGGCTTTTCTTCAAACTCCACTATCCTGTTGCCCTGGAGCCTGGCCAACCCCCACATATCAACAGCTTCCGTACTGGTAAGCGCCATGGTACAAACCGCGGCTTTTTGGTTGCGATGGAATTCCACAAAATCACCATAGTCGATGTCGGAAAGCACGTCCCCATAAAGAAGTAAAAATCCGCTGTTAAAAAACTTTTTTGCCTGGAGCAGCGGCTGGGCGTTTCCCAAGCATCCGCTCTTCTGCTGGATGTACGTAATATTTAATCCTAGTTTACTGCCATCGCCAAAATAATCTTCTATTATTTCGCCGCCCTCGCCTAAAGAGATATAAATTTCCGTAAGCTTGGCAGTTTTAAGTCTGTGTAAAGTTTGTTCTAATAACGGCTTGCCCGCAATTTTTACCATTGCCTTAGGCAAAGCTTTTTGTTCGCTTTCAAAATATACGGGCTTGCCTCCGGCCAAGATTAAAACCTTTACTGTTTTTAATCCCAAAGAACGGGACAAAAAATACTCAATAGCATGGCTCCTGTTCCGAAGCCTTTCCCCGTCAATTTCCCCGTCCAAAGCCTTTAAAAGATCGTTTCTTAAAGTGATTGTTAAACGCTCCCTGTTCATTTGATTACAATTATTTGTTTGACCACCATCATACTATATCATACAGTATAAAAATGTCCAGAATGCCCCTTTTTGTTCAGCAACAGATGGTGGAGCCAAAGTTTTACCTTTGGCCCCAGCATCCGGGGCTGAAGTGACTTGGCGGGAGGAGGCTGGCTGAATTCTCTTGCGAGAACTCTCCAGCTGTCCACCCGCCGCGTTGTAACAAAAAAAGGTTTTGAAAGTGTGATTTGCACTAGTTGTACATACGATTTGTGCTAGCCACAACTTCTGTTAGACGATCGCGAACCCGCGGGACATCCAAGAAACTAGACAGGTTAACACGCAGGTGTCTGCCTGAATCATTGAACTGACGGTCAGTATAAGTTAGGACTCCATTCCGCGCCAACTCCATAGCGAAGTCATACGAGTCCTTACCGGCTTCCCACCAGCATTCGGGAATTGGCACATATGCGAAAATGCTTCCTTCCCGCTTGGGCACAAACATCCCAGCGGGAGAGAGAGCACTTGCCAAAAGCCGGTGAAGTCTGTCATACCCATGACTGGTTTCCATCAGAAACCCTGGGTTGTTCAAACAAGCTTCAAGCGCCGAGTATCCAGCCATACTGCCCCCTTCACGAGTTGCCGATTGTACCTTGCTAAACTTGCCCACCCAACGTGGGTCTCCAAGTAGCAAGCTGTAGGCCAACGACGCCAGCTGATCTCCCTTGGAAGTTGAGTATGTCCATATGATATTGCTATACGGATTACCAACTTCAAGAAGAGGGCTTGGAACCGGGCTTCCATGCGTAACGCACTGGTATGCTCCGTCAAAATAAACTAGCTTGCCGGTGCGTGCGGCGAACTCTGCGATACGGCGAACTGCTCCATCAGAGGTTCTCTTAGCGGTAGGGTTTACCACGGCTTGGAAAATTACAGCGTCGTATTCTTGAAGCCGTCCTTTATTTTCCATGGCCTCTACGATGTCAATGAATTCAAAGCCATGAGTTGCCTCCCGTTTGCACACTCCTCCGTATTGATCGATAACCACCGTGTGGCCAGGATAGCCTGGCGCTTCCGCCAACCAAACCATTGGACGGTGGTTTTCAGCCAAAAACTCAAGCGATATGTAGCCAGGTACACAGCGAGTACCGATAGTCGGTACCGCAATCTGGTTTTCGCTGAGCGTGACTTTGAACATAAGCAAAACAAAAGCCATGATCGCGTCACTCAAAGTGCTCGGCACTTCACATGCGTAGTGGTTACTGCCTTTCAAGCAAGGCACCGATTCCAGAGCAGCAACACCCGCGGGGTTACCGTCAAAAGCCGGATGCCCAAGGCCGCAATCAAGCCAAAATCCTTCATGAGGCCGCGCTGCTTCCAACATGGCCCGATAGTTCGTATTTGGTATTAACATCCCTGTTCTCCCTTTTCTAAGTCTAGATTCATCCCCCTTATGGTTAAGGGCACCCCTCGCCTCATTCCCCTCGATATGAGGCAAGCGGCAAGCGACAGAAATTTATTTCTGTCGTCCTGAACAAAGTGAAGGATCTAAATATAGACTCCTATCGCTTGCCGCCAAAAGATACCCAATATTTTAAAGAACATTTTTTCAGCGTCAATTCAGCGGTTATAAAAGGCAGATGGCGGAGTCAAAAGAGTTAACCTTTGGCTCCCACATCTGCCTCCTATCTCTGTATGATAGTATCATACAATGTCATACTATATTTTGTCAAACCTAAAAACTTGCCATATTTAAGGCAAGTTAGAGTATGATATCCACCATCTACTGAATGGAACAAGGGGTCCAGATAACTACAAAACTCATATGTTCTATAGCTATCTGTAGTGCGATTATTTGAGTAATTGCTCCGCTATCTGTAGGTCTTCCCTACTGTTAATTCCTAATACCTCTTTGGTGTCAACCAAAATGGAGTTAATTTTCTCTCCCTGGCTTAGGGCAATTTGCACAATGTCCGTTAAATAATATTCATTCTGCTTGTTCTTATTTTCAATTTTCTTTAGGTTCTCCCAAAGCCATTTAGTTTGGAACATATATATGCCGGGGTTTACTTCCTTAAGCTTCCTTTGAACGTCGGTAGCGTCTTTGTATTCTACTATACCGGCTATGTCCCCGACCGGACTGCGGATAATCCTTCCGTAATGTTCCAGCGAAACATTGCCGCCTTTAAAATTTTTTGTCTCCGCGGTCAGCATACTGACTTTGGAGCCGCTTTTAAAATGTTGCTTGATTAAATCCTTTAGGCTCTCCGCTTTTATAAACGGCATATCGCCGTAAAGCACCAAAATATTTTCCGCTTTAACTTTATTTTTGGCCGCCTGTAAAGCGTGAGCGGTACCAAGCTGTTTATCCTGAAACGCATAAAGATAATTATTCCCCAAAACCTGCTGGACTTTTCCGGCTCCAAAGCCTACCACCAACACCGGCTTGGCCAGCTGGTTAATTTTTTCCATTTCTTCCAGCACGTACAAAATAAGCGGTTTATTTTTTAGCATTACCAAAACCTTGGGTACCTTGGGGTTGCCCATCCTTGTTCCTTTGCCGGCAGCGAGTATAACAATCTGATTGCGCATAAAGTTAGTCTTTCTGTTTTGGTTTGGAGTCCTTTAAGCCCATACGAAATTCATACCCCCAGTTTGTAAAACCATTCTTTAAATAAAATTTGTGAACTGCTTCCTTATAGGTGCGGCTAGTGCCGATAATTTTATAACAATACCTTTTTTTTGATTCTTCAATGGCCGCCTGGATCAATTGGGTGCCTAAACCATGTTTGCGGTATTCTTCTTCAACATATAAATTTTCCAAAAAAGCGTATGGTTCATCGTGCCTTTCGTTGCTAATAATATAAAGTTGCAGCCAGCCAATAATTTTATCGCCCTCATTGGCGGTAATCTTAATTCCGTATATGTCTTTTTTAATCTCTTCAATTTTTAGTTCCATAATATTTATGACCTGTAAAATTCACGGCCGTGAATTTTATAGGTCTTTTATTTTAACTAATTAATTCCCAAATTATTTTAGCAAGTTTTTCGGAATCATGTCTAAGCCAGCTTCTTTTTAGGCTATCACCTGCTGTTTTTTTAATAATACTGTCCGATAATAGATTCAGGGCAATCGTTTCGGCTTTGGTTTTAGCCAAAGCGTTAATATCCGTTTCCACAAACTCGGCTTTTTCTTTTACATACTTCCTTAAAATTTCTTGGCTTGGCTTTTTATTATTTGCCAAAACATAGTCAATTTTCCCCTTAAGATAGGCTTCTGTTTCCGTTACAAAGTCCGAGGCTTTAAAGCCGTCCGTCTGACCGAATTTGGTCATAATGTTGGTTACCAAAAGTTTCTTTGCCTTTGACCTGTTTATGGCTCCGTTGATACCGCTGACCAACAAACTTGGCAAGACGCTGGTATACAAATCCCCCGGTCCAAAAACGATGGCATCGGCCTCGCCTAAAGCCTTAAGCGCCCGAGGGTTTGCCTTGGCGGCAGAAAGCCGCAGATTTTTAATCGGAGAGGCTTTGCCTATGGGCTTTCTATCGTCTATAAAATGCTCACCGACTATTTTTTTTCCGTTTTGCAAAATTGCCGAGAGAGTAGTTGGGGTTAACGATACAGGCAAAACCTGTCCGCGGACATTCAGCATCTTGCTTGCCAAACTCACCCCTTCTTCTATTCCCGATATTTTTTCCAAAGCGGCTAAAATAATATTTCCCGCGTTGTGTCCTTTGAGCTTGCCGGAAGAAAAGCGAAAGTTAAACAATTCTTTAACCTCTTTTGGCACATCTGAAAGCGCCAAAAGGCACTGGCGGATATCCCCCGGCGGAATAACCCCCAGTTCTTTTCTTAAAATCCCCGTTGACCCTCCGTCGTCAGCAGTGGAAACTATAACCGACAAATCCACAGGATATTTTTTTAAACCCTGAAGTAAAGTGGAAGTTCCGGTTCCGCCGCCTATAATTACAATGTTCTTTCCCGCAAAGCGGGATCCCGCTTCGCGGGACATAATCTTACTCATAAATTATTTTGTTAATTCAATTTTCTTATACGCATCCATAATACAAAAGTTCGTGACCATGGACAGGCCGTAGTCTTCGGCAAACTCTTCGGCAAGAGTGCTGTTTACGCCCTCGGCAAGCCATACGGTCTTTATATTGCCCCGCTCCATAACTTCTTTCATATGCGCCACAACTTCCTCCGGCTTTCTGAAAATATCAACAATATCTATGTGTATGCCTTTGGGAATATCCAAAAGGCTCTTATAGGACTTCTCTCCCAAAACTTCGGCTATATTTGGGTTGATGGGAATAATTCGGTAGCCCTTCTCCTGAAAATACTTTGCCACCTGGTGGCTATGGCGCTGAGGGTTATCGGAAAGCCCAATAAAAGCTATTGTTCTGGCATTTTGCAAAATAGCGCCGTGCTCAATATTTTGTCTGTTCAATGTCTCCGGCATTTTTCCCGCCCATTGCCAATTTTCCAATTCCGCGGGATCCATACCAAATTTTTTGATAAAAATATTATGATTTTCAAGTACTTTTTGGTATTTTGCTGTAAGAAAAACTTTCTTCTCCTCGAAAATAACGCCTTCTTGCGCCATGGTTTTTAAAATCTCAACCGCCAAAGTGTAGCGGTCTGTTTTATTGCGAACCTGCATATCAAACGCCGTGGTCGTTCCCCCCTCTTCAATGTAACCATGCACGGAAAAACGCGACGGATTTTTTAGCTTAAACAAAATGGATTGCATTGCTTCCGGATAGCCGTGAAAATTAATAATAACGGGCTTATCCAGGGTAAAATACTTTTCCGCGTTGGGAATCTGGGGATGGAATTCATCTTTACATCCGCACGCGGCCTGCAGCCTTACAACATTTACAAAGCGGATTTTAATTTCGGGCGCATCTTTTTTTATTATTTCCAAAGCGGCAACAGCTTCTTTGGTGACATAGTCCCCAATACCCACCAAAACCAAATCCGGATTTTCATCGCTCAAAAAATTCCAGGTCAACAGTCCGTCTTTTAAAGCGTTTCGCGCCTGCTCCAAACTAAGCCAGCGGGGCTCCGGAGTTTTTCCGGCTGTAATAATATTCATCTGATTTTTAGACGGCATGGATTCTTCCAAAACCGCAAGCATGCTGTTGTCGTCAACCGGAAAATATACTTTTATAAAATCGTTGTGTTTTTCCAGCATGCCGGAAATAAAACCAGGATTTTGATGGGAATAACCGTTGTGCTCCTGCCGCCACGCGGTGGAAGTCAAAAGATAATTCAAAGAAGGGATGTCCTGCCTCCAGGGCATTAAACGGACATACTTTAAAAACTTCTGGTACATATGAGCCATGCTGGAAAAAATCTGAGCGAAAGCTTCATAAGTGGTAAACACCGCGTGTCTGCCCGTGAGCACATAACCTTGGGCCAACCCGTGCATATTATGCTCCGACAGCATTTCCATTACACGGCCGTCACGCGACATATCTTTATCGCTTCCGTCAAACGGCCAGACAAATCCCCTGGCGGTTTCCTGAAATACATCGTCTAAGCGGTTTGAGTAAGTTTCATCGGGGGACATAAGCCTAAAATTCTTTTGCCCCCTGTTTAAAGCAAATATCTCTTTTAAAAAGCCGCCGGCCATACGCATGGAGTTTGACTGGATTTTGCCCGGGATGGAAGCGTCTTTGGCCATCTGTTCGGCCTTAGGCAAAACCAAAGGCTTATAATTTTTACCAAACATATGGGGATTATTGCCCATTAACAAGTTACCTTCTGGAACAACATCAAAAATATCCTGGATAAATCCTTTTCTTGGATCAAAAAGCTCTTCAAAATGGTAAGATCTCAGCCACTCTTCAAGTGCCCTTAACTCCTGCTCGTCGCCTTTTACGGTGGGCATCACAACCTGGTGGGCTAAAATTGTGCCTTCTATTTGCTGTCCCCTCAATTCCTTAACTGTGGTCCAGCCTTTTGGGGAACGCATAATTATCATGGGAAAAATCGGGTTAAAAATTTTTCCGTTGCGCGCCGCCTTTTGGATGTCTGTGATTTTCTTATAACACTTTTCAAGGGTCTCGAACATCCGTTCGTTAATATTCTCACCGCCCACAAAAAATGGTTCATAGCCATAGCCTTCAAAAAGGTTTTTTAACTCAATGTCGCTCATCCTGCCAAAAATTGTCGGTCCAGAAATTTTATAACCGTTTAAATGCAAAATCGGCAACACCGCCCCGCTGGTTGCTGGATTAACGAGTTTGTTGATATGCCAGGAGGCCGCAATGGGACCGGTTTCCGCTTCGCCGTCTCCAATTAAAACAGCGGCTAATAAATCCGGATTATCAAGTACGGCACCATAAGCACTGGACAGGGAATAACCAAGCTCTCCGCCTTCCAAGATAAGGCCCGGGGTTTCAGGACTACAGTGGCTGGAAAAGCCGTATGGCCACGCGAACATTTTGGAAATATACCCTATGCCTTTTTCATTAAGGCTTGCGTCTTTATAGTATTGGCCGAGCGTGCCTTCCAAAAATAAATTCGCCTGGAGCCCCGGCATGCCGTGTCCGGGTCCAAGCACAAAGACTGTTGATTGCTTATGTTCTTTTACCAAATAATTTAAATGCCCATAAACAAAATTAATTCCCGGGCAAGTTCCCCAATGGCCAAACAGCTTGGGTTTAATGTCTTCGGCCTTAAGTGGTCTTTTTAACAAAAAATTGTCCTGCAAATAAATTTGTGTTACGGTCAAATAATTTGCCGCGCGGACATATTTATTTATTTTTTCTAAGATTGAATTCATATTTATCTCGTTATAGATAAGGGATCCCTCCACTCCTCGGCTGCACTCGTCGGTCGGGATGACACACGTGGTGATTCCTATTGATCCAATACCGATAAGTCGCCTTCGCTTTGGCCGAGTTCTCTTGCTTTTAAAACACGCCTCATAATCTTGCCGCTTCTTGTTTTGGGCAAACTTGCCACAAATTCTATTTCATCCGGTACCGCCATAGAGGCAATTTCCCTTTTTATATGCGACTTTATGTCTTTAATTAAATCGTCACTCGGCGAATATTCCGGTTTTAAAACCACAAAAGCTTTTATCCGCTCGCCTTTTATTTCGTCGGGTTTGCCAATTACCGCCGACTCCGAAACAGCCGGATGCGACACCAAGGCATTTTCAACTTCAGCAGAGCCAATACGATGGCCGGAAATATTCATTACGTCATCGCTCCTGCCAAGCACTTGAATGTCGCCGTCTTCATCTTTAATGGCAAAATCCCCGGTAAAATAAACTCCCTTTATCTCGGTCCAATATTTTTCAAACCTTTCGTGGTTATTTAAACAATCGCGCAAGGCGGAAGGCCAGGGCTTTTTTATAATTAAAAATCCTTTTTCGTTTGCCGGAATGCTTTGTCCTTTTTCGTCCACCACGTCCGCCTCAATGCCATAAAAAGGCTTGCCGGCTTTACCCGGCTTTTGCGTGAGTCCCGGCAAAGCGACAATCATGTGGCCCGCTGTTTCCGTTTGCCACCAGGTGTCCTCTATCGGCAATTTGTCGCCGCCAATATTCTTTTTATACCACAGCCAAACTTCGGGATTAATAGGCTCTCCTACAGTCCCTAAAATCCTTAAACTTTCAAAATTATGTTTTTTGGGATATTCTTCACCATACTTCCTAAGCATTCTTAAAGCTGTTGGCGATGTATAAAAAATATTTACTTTTTCCTGCTCGATTATTTTATACCAGTGGTCGGGAGTTGGATAGTCGGGCGTTCCCTCCACCATTAACGATGTTAATCCATTCGATAGCGGCCCGTATAAAACATAACTGTGGCCGGTTATCCAGCCAAAATCCGCGGTACACCAGTATACATCGCCATCCTGAATATCAAAAACTTTTTTTGTGGTGTAATGAGTATAAACGCTGTAGCCGCCAACCGTATGGACAATACCTTTGGGTTTACCGGTTGAGCCGGATGTATAAAGCACGAACAACGCATCTTCTGATTCCATGGGCTCGGGTTCACAGATGTCGCTTTGATTTTGTATTAGCTGATGATAATCAGTTTCTTTATCTCCAGAGAGGGTCATCCTCTCGCTGCGAGAGGATGACCCTCTCGACAAAACTATCACATTCTCCACAAACTCCAACCCCTTTACTGCTTCGTCAACTGTCGATTTTAATTCTTTTTTGGTACCGCGTCGCAAAGTCCAATTTGCAGTTACGACAATTTTTGCCTGACAGTCTTCTATCCGCTCACGCAGGGCATTGGCGCTAAACCCGGCAAACACCACGCTATGCACGGCTCCTATGCGCGCACAAGCCAGCATAGCCACAGCCTGCTCTATTACCAAAGGCATATATAAAACCACTTTATCGCCTTTTTTTACTCCCAGCGACTTTAACCCGTTGGCAAATTTATTTACCTGCAACAGCAGCTCCTTGTATGTGATTGTAATTCTTTCGTACTTCTCGTTCAAATAAGTCAGCGCAGCCTTGTCTCCCTTACCGGCTGTTATATGCCTGTCCAAACAATTAAAAGTAATATTCAGTTTGCCACCCAAAAACCACTGGTAGTTCGGAAAGTCCCAGTTAAAAACCTTGTCCCATTTTTTAAACCAGGAAATTTCCTCGCGCGCCACCTGCTCCCAGAATTTTTCCGGGTCTTTTATGGACTCTTCGTAGGTTTTTTGGAATTGTTCGTTGGTAATCATAAAACTATTTCATTAGATCTTTCTTCAACTTCTCCCGACTCTTGTTTACTTCTTCCAAATTTTTCTTGGTCTTTAATTTCTTCCTTGCGTATTCCATAATCGGCCTAACTGACTCAATTTTATTTCCAAATTTATCCATCCATTTGTATCTTGGAAACATCCAAACATGAAAGTGGGAAGTACTGTCTTCATTCTGAAAAATATACACCACTTTAATTCCCAAAACTTTTTCCATTGCTTTCCTGACTTTAGCCAAAATTTTAATAAATTCTTTTTGCTCGGATTTAGTTAAATTGCCAAAGCCTTTAAAATGTCGTCTGGAAACAATAATCATAAAGGCTGCAATTGGAATTTCTGTGTCTTGCTCAACTTCAAAATATTTGGTGCCTAAAACCACACCAGCACTGGGAATTTGATTTTTCCTTAAATGACACCCGAGGCAACCAATAACCTTATGTTTCTTGCCGTAAATGTCCATTATGGTTCCCATATAGTAAATTATAATCCTAAAAACTTATAAACGTTCTTATCAGCCAAAGACTTAGCAATTAAATCCGCTGATGAAAAATTCCCGTGGCTCCAGCGCTTGTCCGGAACGGCAATAACTTTTGCTCCGCTGCCTTTTGCCGAGGCTACCCCCACTCCGGAATCTTCAAAAATTACAACTTCCTTTGGGCTTAATTTAAATTTTTTAATTAACTTTGTATACACAGCGGGACTGGGTTTACCCGGCAACCTCATACTTGCCGTGGAAAATATAACGTTAAACATATTTTTAATATTGTGTTTCCTCAAAACTATATCAATAGATTCAAATGATGAAGAACTTGCTAAAGCTACTGGCATCCCGCTTTTACTCACATCTTTTAAAAGTTTAACGGCTCCTTTTAACAGATTAGATTTTCCATAAACTACTTTTTTGTATTTTCCATGGATCCGTCTCGCATTAACCACGGAAAGTTTGGGATAATACTTTGACTTTACCATTTTAAACATATCCTCTGTCTTTAAACCCAAAGAGTCTCTTAACAAACTTTGGCTATAGGGCACGTCCAATTCCTTCCACAAAAGCAGTGCGAATTTTCCCCAATGCAACTCGGAGTCTATAAGCAAGCCGTCCATGTCAAAGATTGCGAGTTTAAATTTGTTGTGGGTTTTCATAATATTATCGGCGACCTATGAATCGACACACTACACTGCACCCTCTCTGCCTCGGATGCACTCGGCATCTCCCCCAAAGGGGGAGAAGGGAACACGCGGATTACTCCACCGTCACGCTTTTCGCCAAATTCCTCGGCCTGTCAACATCGCGGCCTAAGGCCACGGCTATGTAATAGGCGAATAATTGCAGGGGAATAGTGTTTAACAGTGGCTCGAGGAGTTCCATGGTATCAGGGACATATATTATATCATCCGCAACCTCTTTTGCCTCTTCGTCGCCCACTGTGGCAATGACCAAAGTGCGGGCGCCGCGGGCGCGGACTTCCTGGATGCTAGATTTCATTTTTTCGTAGAGTTGGTCTTTGCTTAAAATCGCAACTACGGGAACATCTTTAGATATCAGCGCCAACGGCCCATGCTTCATGGCTCCGGCCGCCAAACCTTCGGCATGGATATAGGAAATTTCTTCAAGTTTCAGTGCCCCTTCCAAAGCCACCGGATAATTTACGCCGCGTCCCATAAAGAGGATATTGTGATATTGCTGATATTGCTTCGCGATATTCTGGATACTATCGGTCTGTTTTAAAATTTCATTCATTTTTTCCGGAATTTCCAAAAGTCCCTGAAGCAATCTCTGGCCTGTTGCCAAAGAAGTATGCTTAATCCTACCAAATTGTAAAGCATATAGGAGCAGCACCGCCACCATATTGGTATAGGCCTTGGTGGAAGCCACGGCCAATTCCGGGCCGGCATGAATATATGTTCCGGCTTTGGTCTCGCGCGCGATTGTTGAGCCGACCACATTAACAATCCCCCTCACAACCGCACCCTTGCGCTTGGCTTCACGCGCTGCCATTAAGGTATCCGCGGTTTCTCCTGATTGCGAAATTACGAAGACTAAAGTATTTTTATTGACAACCGGATCGCGATAACGAAATTCCGATGAAAAGTCCACCTCTGTGGGCAAATTAGCCAAACGCTCAAAAGCGTATTTGGCAATTAGGCCGGCGTGCCTAGCCGTTCCCTCGGCGATTATCATCACGCGCTTAATATCCCTCATCTGTTCCAGGGTCATATTCAGGCCGCCCAAAACCGCCGTTCCTTCGTCGACATTAAACCTGCCGCGAATTGCGTCTTCAAACACCGTGGGTTGATCAAAAATTTCCTTAAGCATAAAATTTTCAAACCCCCCCTTTTGCGCTTTGGCCTGATCCCAGTCTATTTGGGTCACGGTTTTGTTGATAATCTCGTCGCGCATATTCAAAATTTTTAACCCATCACCGTTGATAGATGCAATTTCCCCGTCGTCCAAAAATGTTACCTGCTTGGTAAACGGCAGCATTGGCGTAACATCGGAGGCAATATAATATTCTTTGTCTCCAATACCAATACATAACGGACTGCCCAAACGCGCAGCAACCAGCTGATTCGGATGATCCGCGTGCATGACCACAATCCCATAAGTACCGCGCACTTTCAACAAAGCCTGTTTTACGGCTTTCATTAAGTCACCTTGATAATTTTCAAATATCAGCTGTCCCAAAATTTCCGAATCGGTTTCCGATTCCTGATGTTGGTTTTTAAGCTGTTTTTTTATTTCCCGGTAATTTTCAATAATCCCATTGTGTACTAACACCAACTTCCCTTCCCCGACAATATGGGGATGGGCGTTGCTTTCCGTAACTCCCCCGTGCGTAGCCCAACGGGTATGGGCAATACCAATGGTGCCCACAAATTTATCCTGCCCAATTTTTTTGGCCAGCATATCCACCTTACCAACTTCGCGGACTCTATCAATTTTTCTATTATCAAGAACCGCAATTCCGGCCGAATCGTATCCTCTATATTCCAAATCGCGCAATCCCTGAAGCAGGATTGGCAATGCTTGTTTTTTACCAATATAACCAACAATTCCACACATAAAATTTATATATTTAATAAAAATCTATAGGGGTGAACAACGAACGTCCACCCCTCTTGATAACTCATGATAACGCCTACGATTGATACAACCGGAGCTCGCGTGCGAACTCCAACTCCAAAGCACACTGTGCCCCCTGGCCTTGCAGCCAAGCCGAAGCTTTACCAGCCGCGGTGCGGACCACGAAGCTGTCGTCGAGCATAGACCAGGGGTAGTGTTTCTGGTCCACCGCCGACAGCAAATCCAGCATAAACTGGCTCACCGTACCTCCACTACTGATCATTGAACTGGTAAACAGTTCTGTAGCGACGGAGTTTGAGGGGTCCTTCAACCATTCGAAGAAGGTTCTCAGAAAACCCAAATAGGCATTCAGGTCGTCTGGTAACGGCTCAGTCGGGACGGGTGGCAGCTCGTCGTTTTCCTCATCAAAATCCACGAAGCCCACTATCATAACCTCTCCTTTATTTTTTCACCACAACCCTATAAAGGATTGCTGAAACTACCCGCAACCTAAAGCTTGTTCCAGGTAAATTCAAAAATCATTTTTTGCATATTATAAATCTCTTCGTTTTGAATAACGACCCCTACCGGGTCACCATTTTGATCTATGCTAATATGCGCGACCTTCCCCGCGTAAATTATTTCGTGGGTGGCTTTTAAGTCTTTATTATCTGCCGGCATTTGCTTACGCTCATCCAGTCCGGCCAATTGTCCGCCTTCACCCAAGGAAATAATTTTTACTTTTATTCCCTTTTTAATTCTTCTTTCGCTAAAATCCGGCATACTTCCATAAACGTTCTTGCGATGTTCAGCCGTAGCGGATGAATATAAATAGTACGATTTGTTCCCTAATTTTGCACCTACAGACAAAACATCCTCAAAAATTTGCCTTACCCCTTTGCTTCCCTCGTAAAACTTCACCACCGGCTTCCCCCCCTGCTTTTCGAACAAAGTTTTAATTAAAGGCAAGCTTTGTTCAATATTTTCCCGAACTTCATCTAAGTCTTCCTTTTTTTGGTCTATAGCCGCAAGCAATTTTTCCGGTTCCTCGGCCATAAAATACTGTTTGGATTCCTTATTGTAATAAGAAACTATGCCGCTGGTAATTAACGATTTTAAAATATCATAAGTAGTGCCGCGGTTAACCTTGGATTTGGCTGCGATTTCCCTAACCGATGACGGGCCAAGCTCAACAAGCGACAAATAAACCGCCGCCTCTTTTTCCGAAAGACCAAAATTCTTTAATATGACCTGTATTTCCATAATATTACTGCGCCAGGGCGTCATCCTGAACCCTAAGTAGCATCCCGCCTGTTCGGCGGAGCTTAAGGCGCCCTGAGCTTGCCGAATGGGCGAGGGGTGAAGGATCTCTTTATCCTTGGGTTGAATTCTTCGGGCGGTTGCACTCCCTCAGAATGACACCAAGGATAAATTAATTTCCGTACCAAATGATAATATACCCACAAAATATTCTTGTCAACTTATTTTCTACACTTTTGTGGATAAATAAAAATACCTTTTAATTAAAGGATATTTTATATATAAAATCAATAATTTTTTATCTACATTTTCTTATAAACCAAGCACCATTTAAATAAAATTTTACATTGTTTATGACTTTTGCCCAAATCAACTTACTTTAATTCTACCGTCTGACTTTGGAAATGGTGCTTGGTAAATGTAAATCTCGTGTTTTTTCGGCAAGTTATAAACTTCCACTGGCTTTAATTTTGGAAACGGGAAATCACGGATAATTGCTATACTACCGGGCTTACAGTCCGCCAAAAACTTTTCTTCCACTCTTCCCATTAAAGGCGGATATAAATAACCGTAAATATAATTGGCATCTGACCAGTTTTGCTTAAAAAAATTGCGATTAACAAGTTGGGCGCGTGATCTTCTTATCAACTTTTTTAATTGCGCCAACAAATGAGTCCACCAAGTTAACTCAAAACCTTTAACTTTTGCCCCTGACAGTTTCTCTACCAAAAAAACAACCTTGCCATCACCACTGCCAAGATCATAAAAAACATCGGCCGAGTTTATGCCAAGCTTTTTTACAATAAACTCAATGTCTCCCTTGTAAGTCGACACAAACGGCACGCGCGTTATTATAAAACCCAAAAATGAACTGGTGATTATAAATAATATAAATACGGCGACCAACAACATAACTATTAAAAATAACATCATACAGGAATTATAGCATAAAAAATAGACGGGTAAAAAATCTTTAAAGAAATAAGAAAAGCCTCCCGGTTAAGAGAGGCTTATCATATAAAGGGCAGCCCAGTACCACTCATCAAATTCGGATACAGGGCGAGCCTCAATTCTCGAATCGTACAAAATAAAAGACTCTTCTTTTAAGGAAGAGTCTTTTATATAAAGGGCAGCCACCTACTTTTGCACATACATGCGTATGACTATCATTGGCCCAAGCCGTTTTGACTACTGAGTTCGGGATGGGATCAGGTCGAGCCCGGCTGGAAATGCCACCCATAATTGTTTTCAACTAGTTGAAAACAATTATGGGAACACTTATCTTTTATCCTTCACCCTTTACCCTGTGTCCGTTAAGGATAATGGGTAGAAGATTAAGGATGACTTTTAAGGTTTTAATGCGTTAACGGTACCTTGGCTAAGTATAAAAAAAGCCGCGGTGACTGCTAAAATTATTAGCATTAAACCTAAAATCTTTAGTTGTTGTTTGAACATTGTATATCCACTAATACACAGATGGGGACAGATGACACAGATGACAGACAACTCCCCACAAACGTGGAAAAGAAAAATCTGTGTATCTGTGAAATCGGTGCATCTGTGGGACAATAAAGTCACAAATTGCTAGTTAATAAAAATAGAATTTAAAATTTTCGGTTGATTAGTATTGCTCGGCTGAACACATTACTGTGCTTACACCTGCAACCTATGAAATCAGATTAGAGATTAAAGATTTCAGACTTAAGTATTGCTACTTAAATCCTACATCTTACATCTTAAATCTAATTTTTTGTACGGGGTAGTCTTCCCCGAACCTTTCGTGATCCCGAAGGATCACAACGAAACCTAGTTTTGTAGACAGCTTCACGCTTATATGCATTCAGCGCTTATCTAAACTAGACCTAGCTACCCCGCCATGCCCTTGACAGGACAACGGGTACACCAGAGGTCTATGCGTCTCGGTCCTCTCGTACTAGAGACGCGACTACTCAAGTTTCGTACACCCACAGCAGATAAGGACCAAACTGTCTCACGACGTTTTGAACCCAGCTCGCGTACCACTTTAATATGCGAACAGCATAACCCTTGGGAGCTTCTTCACCCCCAGGATGTGATGAGCCGACATCGTACTTAAATCCATACTTTCATATGGTGTAGACTATATCTTCTTCTTATCAGCGNNTTTCGGGTCAGTCGTTACGGGGTCAGTAATTAGATTTAAAATTTAGGATTGAAGATTTAAGCGGCTGCAACTGCAGTTACTTTAATCTTTCAACTTTAATCTTTAATCTTACTACGACTTCCCACGGTATTACCGGTTAATTAGCACTTTTGATTCTCACATAATTAACTACGGTTCCACCGTTATAAGCCGAATTTATTTTCTTTGAATATTATATCCTCCTCGCTATGAACGAAGAGAGACGGATCAAAGACACATGGTATGAGATCACTCTCATAGCACCCCGAATGATGTTCAGGTGCCAAACCCTCTCGTCGATGTGGACTCTTGGAGAGGATCAGCCTGTTATCCCTAGAGTAACTTTTATCCGTTGGGCTTTGCGTCTTCCACTCGAACGCATCGGATCACTAACTTCTACTTTCGTACCTGCGCGGGTCGCCGCCCTTGCAGTCAAGCATGCTTATGCGTTTGCACTACCAGCATGATTTCCATCCATGCCTAGCATACCTTAATAAACGCCTCCGTTACCATTTAGGCAATTATGTTAGCTTAATTTTGTATTCCATACTGTTATGGATATACGATTTTATGATTGATATAAACTTTTCTATGTCAGTCGAAGGAATATAAATCTGTTTTCCTTCTTTCTGATTTCTTAAAGTAGTATTGATATTAAATTTCTTTAATAGCATTTCCTGGAGTCTTTTTAAATCCAATTCGTTAAAGCACTGGGTATTAATAATCCGTGCTCTGTGAAATTTAGATTTTAAAGATCCATCATCCATAAACCAAACCGCTAAAGATAAAGGCGTAACCATTTTTGCTATAAATTTTGGCACAACTTTTTTACCGTTTTGGTAAAATTGTTGTGCGTAAAACCTTACAGCGCCATTGCTTACTGTGGAAAACCAATACTTTTGATACAATTTTCCATTTATCTTTTGCTCTTTGACTTGCGGTTTTGTTAATACGAGATTTTTAAATTTCTCATATAACCAATCCGTGTAGTCTTTTTGATTTACTGAATGTTCTACTTTAAGACGAAAAGTTCTACCCTTGTTTTGAGTTTCTAAGTGTCCATCGCCTAACAATGTTCCAACAAGAATTTCTCGTTGTTCATCAGTTAGCTTAATAGACTCCGCAAAACTCTTAATCTCGCTACTATTCATATAATTAAGTTCTTGGCATTAAATCCAAGATCTGTATGTCGCCATACAGTTCAGACTATATCATCATCCATTTGTCGTTGTTTTAGAACTGGCTAAAACTTAATCTCCAATAAAGGAAATAACAATGGACGCCAAGCGTGTAGTCGTTGAGGGGTCAAACCAAAATAAATTGATCGACTTCCCTGCTGATAAACTGCGTTTTTAGTTTTTTACCCTTCGACAGGTACTAAAAACACTTCATGCATTTAAGCAACAGTCTTCCCAGCATATAGCTTAGTATGCGTCCTGTATTGCTACAGAACCGCCCCTATAGATATTCTTCTCAACCTTACTTACTAAAAATGATTTGACTTAAATATGTGCTTATACTACACTAAAACGTTACAGGAGGAGTATGAAACAACAATCGATAGAGATGTTGTTTATAACAATCCTTGGACTAGGTTTGACTGCCTTTTTTCACAGTTGGTCAAAAACCAACAGGCACTACAAGCCAGTCCGCAACTGCATGGCCGTGATCACGGCCGGCGCATATCTTTCTGCTCTGGTGTGGCGTTGGTTATCATAACCGGCGTCCACCAGACTTTTTTATCACTTCCAAAAAGTAAGGTTGAGCGTAACGGAATTGAATATCTATGTTGAGGCAACCGCCCCAGTTAAACTACCCACGAGCCACTGTCCCAGATTAGGTTAGAATCTGGTTAGAATTAATATTTCTACAGGGTGGTATTTCACCTGTTGACTCCATTTGAGCTAGCGCCCAAACTTCAAAGTCTCCCACCTAGGCTAAACAATAAAAGCATTAATTCAATGACACGCTATAGTAAAGCTTCATAGGGTCTTTCCGTCTTGCTGCGGGTAGACGGCATCTTTACCGCCACTGTAAGTTCATCGGAATGTTCGTTAAGACAGTCCTCTACTCGTTATGCCATTCGTGCGGGTCGCAACTTACGCGACAAGGAATTTCGCTACCATAGGACAGTTATAGTTACTGCCGGCGTTCATCAGGGCTTGGCCGAGCGGCTTGCGCCACCCGGTTTAACCTTCTGACACTGGCCAGGCATCAGCCCGTATACATCAGCTTGCGCTTTAGCACGGACCTAAGTTTTTGGTAAACAGTCGGGAGAGGTCTTTTGCTGCGGCCCTTTTTTCTTTGATATAATCTCGAAAAAAGGGCAAGGTATATACCTAAGGTACACCTGCTTTTTTGCCGAGTTCCTTAACGAACATTGTTCCGGACGCCTTGGGATTCTCTCCCCATCCACCTGTGTCGGTTTACGGTACGAACACCATTAAACATGACTACGATAGTTTTCTTGGCACCTTGGTTCGCGCTAATTCCCGTTGCCAGGTTTTTTTGTACTCTCGAAATTACAGTTTTTATTTCCATCTCTTGCGAGGTAAGAAATAATTACATAGGTCTTTGGGATTTGCCTCAAAAACCATCCTACAAGTACAACAACGCTAATAGTCAGATAACGCTAACGTTACCATGATGCGTAATATCTTAGATAATTTAATGGCGGTTATGGAATATCAACCATATTTT
>PLYC01000029.1:0-195 GCA_003151625.1 Candidatus Doudnabacteria bacterium | reverse complement strand
ATATATTACTTATTCCAACATTCTTACTTGTTTGCTGTCCACGGCCGCTTACGCATACCGCTTCAACCTGCAAACAACACTCCTCTACCACTAATCTTGATAAATCAAAATTAATCCACGTCTTCGGCACCTAGCTTAGCCCCTATATATTGTCGGCGCAGGATCGCTTGACCAGTGAGCTGTTACGCTTTCTTT
>PLYC01000016.1 GCA_003151625.1 Candidatus Doudnabacteria bacterium | reverse complement strand
GCTATATACAGGACTAATAATAGAGCCGCTTTTGATTGGGTTTTCCAGGTTATATTTGATTGTGCATTTTTTGAGCGATGTCTTAGGCGGCTTCTTGATAGGCGGCCTTTGGCTTGTGGCCGCTATTACCTTTCGTGAGCATAATTTTTACACTAGCAATCTGAAAAAGGGGAAAGAACAGCCGTAACACTAAATTTTAATCATACAAAAACCACCAAAATTAATTGGTGGTTTTTGTTTGGCTCAACACGGCGGACGCTGTTAGAACGTGGCTTGTGGAGAATGGTTGGATATTTATTGCGCATAAGCAGGAAGTAGATATTACCAGATAAAAAAGCCCGCCGTCGTACTGAGTTGCGTACGCGGCGGGCTTCGAGTGGAATTAGGCAAGTGTCGGCGCCTGTGGGGTCTATTGCCCCTTAGAGTTGGCGCAAAGCAGGCGTTCGGGAAGCTTGTAAGGAAAGGCGTTGATCTTTTCCTCCATATAGCCGGCCTGTGAGGAGGTTACCCGGTTCTGCCCGTTTTCGCTCGGCTCCTTGGTCAGGATCCACGTGGCATCAGCCGAAGCCGGAGGGTAGAGTCCGCTCGGTTCGGCCTGCGGAAGGATCGCGTAACCCACCTGGCTGCGGTACTCCTCGATCTTCTGCGGTGCAGAGTACTGGGTCGCATAGGGAATCGGATATCCCGCCGTCGGCCCCATGTACACGAAGCACGCCTGCATCTGCGAGAATACGTAGGTGTAGGTGACCAGACCCTTCTGGTCACGCAACTCGTACGAGTCGTGCAGGAACCACTTCTCGCGGAAATTCTTGATGTTGGGCATGCCCACCGCTTGGGCAGCGGCTTTCGTCACCTTCTCTTGATTGACACGTTCGATGTCGTTGGTTGTAGGTGTGGAGTTTCCGCATCCGTCTTCCGCTGTGCAAAGGAAGAAGATCGCTGCCAAGAATGGCAGCAGGAACATTTTTTTCGTTAACAGTTTGCTCATGGTATCTCCTTCGTTCTTCCTTGAAGCGCTACTGCCCTCGCTGCTCGCGCTTCAACTGTTCGATGAAAGCGCGCAGGTCGGTGGACACATCGGGGTTGTTGAGGTCGAAACCGGATGCGCGGTGCAGAATCACGCCAGCAAGGGTCGCTTTCGCTTCCGGGTCCTTGGTTTGAACGTATTGCACCTGCATGTTCTCGAGCTCCTGAACCATCGTCTTGATGTAGTTCGGGCTCTGTTCCCACACCTGCCGTTCGACTGCCGCCCGTTTCGGTGCGAACACCTTATACAGGAAGAAATCGTTGCCCTCTCCGATCCACGTGAGACCGAAGATCAGGACAAAAAATCCGATCACAATTCCAACTACGGTAGACGGCTTCATATTCTTAAGCTCCTCGAGTTTCGTTTCAAAATTCGGATACTCTCCGTTGGGAGACGCGCTTATAAGGCGAGTATACAAAAAACTACAAGTAATTTTCTAAATACTCGCCTTATATTTTGCCTAATTTAAATTCCTCCTCACAAATTTTTTAAGAGCAACAAAACCGAGTGGAAACAATTCTACTATAACATTATATAATGACATATTTTTTTCGCTTTGTCAAGGACAAAAACGGGCTCATTTGTTGACATTTCTAGCCATTTTTGCTAATATTTAAGGTCTTTTTAGACATCCCAACTTGGGAGGAGGATCTAATAGAATCATGAAAATTCGATTGCTAATGGTAATCGTTATTGCTGTGTCCGCCTTCCAAGGAGGGGCTCAGCAAAAACCGCACGAGGCAACGCCACAACGACCGTCTTTCACTACCGATACCAACATCACGGAAGTAGGAACTGTGGAATTGGAATTCGGTTTTGAGGGCAATCACGGCTACTTTGGTTTTCCGACAACACGGAAGTTTACCCCTGCTCCGATCAGGGTCGAAATTAGCGTAAGTTGCAATTCGCTGATGAGTGCTTTTGACGGACACAGCCGTATTACGCAGTTCACTGACCGTGTCACAGTTGCCGTTCGCATATGGGTATGGGGGTCAAGTCTGAATTTTTGACACTTTTCCAAACAAAAAAGACCAACTTTCGTTGATGTTTTTTGTTGGCTCCGGCTAGTGAGTGCGTTTAGAACTGTTGACTGGGCAGAATTGGAACAGGAATTGGAATTATTAACCTTACAAATTACAGTTTGACTTATCTCTTATTAGGCGTAGACCGCTTGTCCAGCTACATATTCAGACACAACTTTAATCATTCTCATTTTGTCCAAACTCTTTATAAGGATATATAATGCATATGCCTGAAACGGATGAGCAATCAAAAAGTAAAATAATCTAAATTCAGGATTCTTTTTAGTAAAATATTTAAAATTTTCTATGGCAAAACCGTAGATTTTTTTATCATCATCTATTCTCACTAACACCCCTGAACCTTTTACATCAAAATAAAAAGTATCAGATGGAAATTTAGCTCCCATCAAAATCATATCACTATCTTTTCTATATTTTATTTCCCAACTCTCTGACTGTATTCTATTTAATAAGTCGGGATTATTTCCTAAAATCTGCTTTAGTTGTTCGCTAGTCTTGTCCATATTGTTTGCTCCCCTTGCTTAATATTATTTGTATAATAAGCTGTTACTACATCTCTGAAAAAATGTAGTTTTTTGCGAATAACAACTTTCATTGTCCTATCAGTATTGCTACCTTTACGACAAAAAAATAAATAATGACATCGCCGATTTTTATAATCAACATCTTTGGTTATGGTATGGGGGTTCTCAATAGCCATTTTGACATTTTGGAAGTCGTCAACAACTTCTTGATGGTCAATTATGACTTCTTCATAGCCTTTTTTAAACCAAATAATTTTTTTGTTATCCTTATCCTTAAACGAACATTGTATTTCAAGGGGCATTTATTTTAACATCTTTTAGACTATATGTAAATAGACGACTTTGTCTTAACTATAGTCAATTTTGGTTTCTTTTCATAGTCTATAACGAGTATATAACAGTAATATTAGAATAACATTTTAATTCAATTTTCACAAATTGTCATTTATTGATAAAATAAGAATAAAGTAAGCTAATTTTGAAAAATGTAATGACCAATAAAAATCCGCCAATTAAAGAAACGCAGGGGCATAGGAAGCTCCAACAGTATGTTGACGATTTAAAGCGCAACAAACATCTTTTAGCAAAGATTAAAAAAATTAGGGATATTTTAAAACGACCAGCAAATAAAGATAAATGGGACGAGCGGGAAAAAAAGTACGATGAGATTTTAGAAAAAAAGAAACAGCTTGATGAGCTAACCAAAGAAATTGTTAGCGCAACGAAGTTGGAAGTTGATGAAATTATTTATGGCATAGCTGAAGAATACGGGCTAGATAATGATATGGTTGGAAATCTTTTTTTGATGACCGAATTTATGGGAAACGAAAAAGACCCAATAGGAGAAATTTTTGATTTTTGTAGAATAACGGACGACTATGACGAAACTATTTACCCTTTAAGTCCTGATTTTCCTTTTCCCGCACCTTTGCCTATTGAAATGGACAGGGACAGGCAGTCCCATATTAGGGCATTTCCGGTTAGTATAAATATACACAAACTTGCGACCAAAAGAGATGTTTTGGATTTTGTAGAAAAGAGATGGCCTTTTATAGAAAGCTACTTGGACACTTACCGCAACGGTCAAAAAATCCGATTTAGAATGAGAAAGCACCCAAGAGAAATTACTGATTTTATTTGGGAAAATAGGAATTTTAGCGCAAAAGAAATTAAAAAAGAGCTGGACAAGGTACACCCCAAAAATGGCTTGGTTTACTATGAAATTGGTAAAATTATTAGCATTGAAAAACGGCGCAGGTCTAAGAAAATAATCGTGGGTCAATAATTCCCTAAAGTTTTTTATTGACCCTCAATAATTAGATATAGTAAGTCTTTGGGTTTAGGTAGACTGGCTTTATAGCCAGTTTTTTTATGTCCAAAATCAACGACCAAGACAAAATAATATTGGAAAAATTATCAGACCGCCCGTTATCCGAGCAGGAAGTTTTTGAAGCACGGCAAGATTTGGTTGGCGCATTTGCTTGGTTGATTGAGCAGGACAAAAAATTAAATCCGCACCTGTATGAAGATTAGCGAGGTCAACATAACGCCCATAAAGCCCCAAAACGGCCTTGTAGCTTTTGCCAGCGTGGTTTTGGACGGCTGTTTGTTTTTAGGCTCAATCGGCGTTTACGCACGGCTGGACGGCACGGGCTACCGGCTTACTTACCCAACCAAAAAGATTGGCGACAAAGGCTTAAATATCTATCACCCTATCAATAAATTGTTGGCAAAAGAGATTGAAAAAGCTGTTTTAAATAAAGCCGAAAAGGTATGCAATAACAGTTTTTTAGTTTGATAATTTTTTAAAGATGTAATGAAATGCTAGACACAGTTATTTTGCTAATTCGCAAAGGTAATTACAAAATTACTATAAAAGAAAATTTTGCTTTTACATCATCAAAACGCAAAGGTAGTTATATCATTTATGACAAATTTGTGAATAATCCCACAAAGGAAGATAAGCGTTTGGGAATTTACAAGCCTTGTTTGACTATATTTCAACGAGGTTTAGACGCAGAGTTAAAAATTCAGTTTTCAGCGGCCAAAGTAGTTTATAAAAATAACTTACAGGAAATAACCGAAGCAGATTTTAAAAAAGTAATTGAAAATTTACAAAAATTAGTTGCTGATATGGGCGTGGAAGTTAGCAAAGAAGTTTTAGAAAAGGCCGAAGTTTGGGCTTTCCACCCCTCAAAAAACATACTCATAACCGGCGGTTATATCGTATTGGATATTCTTAAGGATTTTGCCAAAGTCAACCTAACAGAAAAAATGGAATTTGACTTTAAAGACTACCGAAACGGCGGCCACTGTTTGCAGTTCAGAGCCGAAACTCACGCTTTAGTTTTTTATGATAAGGTTTTAGACCTTGAAAAGTCCGAGAAAAAATCTTATAGCAAAGACCAAGAAGTGCAGAAGCAAAGCCTTTTTGATTTTATGGAAGGAAAAACAAAGCCGGAAATTTTAAGAATGGAAGCTCGTTTGTGCGATAGAAGAAAAATGAAAACCATCTTAGTTAAACTTGGTTTTGCTAAAAATCCAATACTTTCCGATATATTTAAAAAAGAGGTTTGCCAAAAAGTCCTGCTGTATTATTTTGAAACTTACGTAGAGCCAAGCCTATTTATTTTTGACTATGAAAGCACACCGCAAAAAATTCTAAAAACTTTATTTAAAAACAACCCTAACACCAGACCTGCAACGGCCTTATTACTAACAGGACTTAAATTGATTTGCAAAGACAAAGGCGGCGTTAGGGACTTGCGCCGGATATTGGGCAAGAGAGCTAGCAAGCGAAGCTGGGATAGGATAGCTGTTAAAATTAAAATTTTAAATAAAACGGCAACCATAGAAAATTGCCAAGATTACATTAAACAGATTAAAAGCGCCTTACAGCAATTTAAGCCCTATACTTTGCCGCAGGCCATTAAAATTGAGCCGCCAAAGCCCGTTTTTGACCCTATGAGTTTGCATTAAACTTACCCACAATTAACAATTTGCAATGTATACAAAAGTATACTACAATACGCCTATGCAAAAAGATGACCAATTCTATACACCCGCAGAGCTGGCAAAACTTTGGAAACTAAATAAAATTACAATATACAGAAAAATTAAAGCCAAACAGCTTAAGGCTTATAAAATTGGCAAGGAATTTAGAATTGACAAAGCAGAAGTTAATAAATTTTTAGAAAAAGCTAAAACGAAATAACTATGCAAAATTTAATGAACGATGTAGCCAAACTTTTGGAAAAAGATGAACGCTTTTTTGCCGAGGGTAAATTATTAAAAAACGCCGTTACCGAAGCTGCTTTAAAATTGGATAAATCACTTTTGGAATTGCTACTGAAAAACAATCAGATTAAGGAGCACTTTTTTTTGCAAGCTGCCGGTAGTTTGGTTTTTGAGCAGGACAAATTTATCAAATTTATAAACAACAAGGAATTTTTACCGAACTCTTTTACGGCGTTTAAGAACCATATCGGACTTGCGGATGGAAGCGAATATTTAAAAGACAGCGGTAAAGTGGTTTTAGCTTGGCCGTATAAGGATTGCGTTTTAGAGGGCGGGCAGGATAAGGAAGACACAAAGCGCAATGAGATTTTTTATAATGAAATTCTTGCACCGGATGAAATTGACCGCCTGTTTGAACCGAAAGTTTTAACTAATTTTAAAAAGATAGACAAAACCGGCGAGCATAAACTTGAGCAGATAACTGAACAAGATAATTTAATTATCAAGGGCAACAACCTTTTGACTTTGCACTCCCTAAAAAAGAAATACCGAGGCAAAGTTAAGTTAATTTATATTGACCCGCCCTATAACACAGAGAATAGCGGGTTTAACTATAATGATAGCTTTAATCATTCAACTTGGCTGACTTTTATGGAAAATCGGCTAAAGATAGCGAGGGAGCTATTGTCTAATGATGGGAGTATTTATGTAAACATTGATTACAATGAAGCCCACTACTTGAAGGTGCTAATGGACGAGGTATTTACCAGACAAAATTTCCAAAGAGAGATAATCTGGCGTATAGGCTGGCTTTCTGGATACAAGACTATTGCCAATAACTACATAAGGAATCACGATACCATTTTATTTTATTCAAATAATCCAGACAACTTTATTTTTAATAAACTTTATAATACCAGAAAAGATTTTGTTGAAAGATTCAACAATGATGATAGAAAAGAGATATTCAATTACTTCAATAAATTAAAGATTAAAAAAGATGAGCAGAAAAGTTTTTTTGAATTTTTGGCAAGTGTAGGATTGCCAGAAAAATATCCATTGGAAGATACTTGGAATTGCAGTGATTATGACAAATTAAATAGCGTTGCAATTGTTTCTTTCGCTGGGGAAAAGGTATCAAAATTATTAGGAACTAAAGAAATTAAGGGACAGAAATCAGAACAATTATTAAAAAGAATAATAGAGGTAGCAACAAATAAAGGGGACATCGTTTTAGATTTTTGCGCTGGGACTGGGACGACCGGAGTCGTAGCTCACAAATTAGGAAGAAGATATATATTATGCGAACAACTGGACTATATAGAAGCTATTACTAAAGAAAGAATAAAGAAAGTAATTGCTGGGGAGCAGAACGGTATATCAAAATCGGTTAATTGGCAGGGCGGCGGTTCTTTCGTATATGCAGAATTGAAGCAGTGGAACGATGTATATACGCAGGCAATACAGGAAGCCAAAACCACAAAGGAACTCACAGCTGTTTATAAAAAAATGCAGGCTGAAGCATTTTTCCGGTATGAGGTTGATTTAAGCAAGTTTGACCAAAAGCAGTTTGACCAGTTGACCTTAGACGAGCAGAAAAAAGTTTTGCTGGAATGTTTGGACAAAAATCATCTGTATGTAAATTACGCCGAAATGGAAGATACAACCTATAAAATTCCGGCCGAAGAAAAGAAAATCAACAAACAATTTTACAGTTAAAACTTATTATGGAAACTGACGAAATTCTTGTTAGAAAATTTAATACGCTATCGGAAGACGAACATTTGGACAAGGATATTCCTGATTTTGTAGTAAAAAACCTTAACCAAAAGTTTGTTATTCGGCCATACCAAAAAGAAGCCCTTGCACGCTTTTTGTATTACTTGAACCGCTATAAAAAAGCTACTCGCCCCGTGCATTTGCTTTTTCATATGGCTACCGGCAGCGGCAAGACACTTTTAATGGCCGCTGATATTTTGTATCTGTATTCTTTGGGCTACCGCAATTTTATCTTTTTTGTAAACAGCACGAACATTATAAAAAAGACCCAAAGGAATTTTTTAGACAAGTCATCCAGCAAGTATTTATTTGCTGAAAAAATTGTTTTTAATGACAAGGAAATTGAGGTTAAGGAAGTGGAAAATTTTGAAGCCACAAATACCGATAACATCAATATCCTGTTTACTACCATTCAAGGCCTGCATAGCCGCCTTAACACCCCATCGGAAAATGCCGTAACATACGCAGACTTTGAAAACATCAAAGTGGCTTTTTTGTCTGACGAAGCACACCATATAAACACCCTTACAAAGTCAAAATTGGACAAGGAAGAGCTGGAAGAAACCAAAAGCTGGGAATATACGGTAAACAGAATTTTCAAATCCAATGAGCAAAATGTAATGCTGGAATATACGGCTACGGTTGAACTAAAGCACGAAGCCGTAGCTCGCAAATATGCCGATAAAATTATTTATCAATACACACTTAAAAATTTCCGTGAAGACGGCTTTTCTAAAGATGTGCAATTATTACAGTCTGACTGGGACGTTAAAATGCGAGCGTTGCAGGCCGTAATTTTAAGCCAATATCGGCGCAAGGTTGCCGAGAAGCATAAAATCCAGTTAAAGCCGGTAATACTATTTAAGTCTAAACAGATTAAAGATTCAGAAGAATTTGAACAGATTTTTTATAAAACGATTAAAGGCTTAACGGTTGCCGATATTAAAAAGGTTGAAAGCGGCGGCACGGACGGCATAATGAAGCAGGTCTTTGATTATTTTGCGGCCAATAAAATAACGCCCTCTAATTTGGTTAAGGAAATTCAGGAAGATTTTGCGCCGGAAAAATGTTTGATTATAAATAGCAAAGCCGACAGCGAAGAAAAACAGATTAAAGTAAACAGTCTTGAAGATTACAACAACGAAACACGTGTTGTTTTTACCACTAATATGCTTAATGAGGGCTGGGATGTTTTGAATTTGTTTGACATTGTTAGGCTTTACGAAACCAGGGACACAAATACAAAAAGCAATAAAGCCGGAAGCTATACCATTTCAGAAGCCCAACTAATTGGGCGTGGCGCAAGGTATTATCCTTTTGTAGTAAATAATGAGCAGGAAAAAGACAAGCGTAAATATGATGGCATACCAGACAACGAATTGCGGATTTTGGAAGAGCTGCATTATCACAGCTTAACGGACAGCCGTTATATCGCCGAATTACGCAGCGAATTGATAAATATAGGAATTGCGCCTGCAAAAAGAGATACCTTTAGGGTTTATATCAAGGACAGCGTAAAGAAAACGCCGTTTTGGAATACAGCGCAAATTTTTACCAACAAACAAGAAAAGAAAAGTTATTCCAGTGTCAAAAGTTTAAGCGATATTGTCCAAAATACGATTTTTAATCACCGTATAACAACTGGTCATTCCGCCGAGTCCGCTATCTTTGGCAGCGAGCAGGAAAATTTGGTAATGGAACAATTGAAGACACAGACATTCAAACTCACTGATTTTAACAAAAACATTTTGAGAAAAGCAATTGATAAAATTGATTTTTACCAATTTATTTCTTTGGCAGCTTATTTTCCTAAACTAAAATCCATAGACGAATTTTTATCTTCAGAACATTATTGCGGCTTAGTAAGCGTTGCAATTTCGGCCAAAAATGGTAGGTTATATGGTTTATCTAATGAGGACAAGTTTAAGGCCGCATTGACTGCTTTTAAGGCCTTAGCTAGCAAAATTTCGGCCGGTAACAGCGAATTTATAGGCACAAAGGAGTTTTACGCCCAAAGGATAAAGGCCGTAGCACAGGACAAAACATTAGAAATTTTGAGCGGCGGTGATGAAAAAGAATTTGGTGTTGCAATGAGCGAAACCACGAACGACACCTTGCGGCTGGATTTAAGCACACAGGATTGGTATATGTATAACGAAAATTACGGCACATCGGAAGAAAAATACTTTATCCAATTTATCCGGCAGGCAATGGATGACTTAAAGAAAAAGTATGATGATGTATATCTACTTAGGAATGAACGGCTGTTTAAGATTTACAAATTCAGCGATGGGCAGGCCATAGAACCGGACTTTGTGTTGTTTGCGAAAACCAAAGGCGGCAAAAATGCCATTTCTTTTCAATTATTTGTAGAGCCGAAAGGTAGTAATCGTTTACTGGAAGACAAATGGAAAGAAGAATTTTTACAGGAAATTGAAAAGGAATATAAAATAGAAACGCTTTTTGAAAAAGGCAAACTTAAACTTATCGGGCTGCCATTTTACAACGAGCAAAACGCTAAACAGGTATTTGATACCGTGTTTAGGGAAAAATTAAACCTATGAAAGCAATAATTTTAGCTAGAGTTTCAACCAAAGAGCAGGCCGAAGAGGGGCAGTCTATACCGGCGCAGACCAGACGATTGACCGAGTATGTGCACCGCAAAGGTTTAGAGCTTTTGCAGGTTGTTGAAATTGCAGAAAGTTCAACCAAAGACAGCCGAAAAGAATTTGATAAAATTTTAGAAACAATCAAACAGTCAAAAGAAATATTGGCTTTAGCTGTTGAAACAGTTGACCGCTTACAGCGCAGTTTTAAAGAAAGCGTAATTTTGGATGACTTGCGTAAGCAGGGCAAACTTGAAATTCACTTTGTGCGGGAAAATCTTATTTTAAGCAAAGATTCCAACAGCTCACAGCTCTTGCAATGGGATATGGCCGTTATGTTTGCCCGAAGCTATGTTTTGCAGTTAAGCGACAATGTGAAGCGTGGCAACGAGCAAAAGCGCAAAGACGGCGAATGGGCAGGCAAAGCCCCGATAGGCTATATCAACACGCAGGATGTTGAGGGTAGAGTTTGGGTTGAGCTTGATGATGTTAAATCCCCGATGATTTTAAAAATCTTTGAGTTATACGCAAAGGGCGGCCACTCAATGAAAATGGTTGCCAATGAAAGCGCAAAATGGGGCTTGGTTGGTTATTACGGCAATCCGCTTAAGGCACGGCAGATTGAATGTATTTTATTGAACCCTTTTTATTACGGCTATATGCTTGTTAAAGGCAAAGAGTATAAGCATAAGTATGACCCGATTATTTCTTATAGCCTATTTTTGAAATGCCAAAAGGTTAGGGAAAGCTATAACAAAAAACCATTCCAGTATGCGGCCAAGCCATTCATTTTTAGAGGGCTGATAACTTGCGATGTATGCGGTTGCACCATTACGCCGGAAACGAAAAAGGGCAAGTTTATTTATTACAGTTGCACCAATTACAAAGGCAAGTGCAAAAGGGTCTATGTGCCCGAAAAAGAGCTACTGAAGCCCGTATATGAGTATTTAGAGCAGTTAAATTTGCCGCAGGACGGCATTGATTATGTTATTGGCAAGCTCAAGAGCACAACCGAAGCCGAGCAGGATTTTTACCGACAGGCCATAGCAACCTTGCAAGCCGAGTATAACAAGATTGACGACCGTATAAGCAAAATGTTTGATGAGAAAATGGACAGTAGTATTACTGCCGACATATACGACAAAAAGTTGCGTGAGTATAAAGCAAAACAGTTTGATATTACGCAACAAATACAGGAACACAGCACAGCCGATGAAAATCATTATTTAACCGCCAGCAAATTGCTTGATATTTGCAAACGGGCTAAAGAAATCTTTGAAAGTTCTGAACCTAACGAAAAACGACAGTTTCTGAATTTCTTACTTCAGAACTGCCGTCTTCGTGGCAAAACTCCTGTGTTTACGCTGAAACCCGTGTTTGCCGGTATAGTTTCAGCACACAAAAATGCTAGTTGGCTCGGGAGCTGGGATTCGAACCCAGGACCCATCGGTTAACAGCCGATTGCTCTACCGCTGAGCTACTCCCGAACGATATTATTCTTTTTTATAAACCTTCTACCTGCAGCACTTTTTAAATACTGCTCTCTTAGCCTAGCATCTAACAGATTCTCAAACTCCTCGGAATATATTAATTTCCAAGGAGCAAACCGCTTGGTGTACGTGCTAAACCCATTATTATGCTCAGCCAACCTAGCCTCTATAGTACGATCTGTGCTACCAGTATAGGTTTTAGGATGATTGATACTTTTAAGGATATAAACGTAAGCCATAAGCGATTGCTCTACCCGCCTCGCGTCGACTCGTAATGAGCCTTAACGACGCGAGTCGAGGCGGGCCGCTGAGCTACTCCCGAACGATAACTACTATCTGTATTTTTAACTTCTTTGGATATTTTAGCAGTTTATGTAATTTTTATCAACCCTTGGTTTTTTCCATTAAACAACGGTCTTAATGAGCGAGCGTGGCGGTTATTGTATCTTTTGTGCTATAAATATGGGGGGAATAATATTGACAAATGTTTATAGTCCTTTTTATAGAAAGCCCATGGCGTGTTATAATTTTAATAGAAAGATTAATACAAAAAATTATGCAACCGGCGCCTATTCCTCACAACGAAAAAGAACGTTTGGCCGCTCTTTTAGAGCTAAACATATTAGATACCAAACCCGAGGAACGGTTTGACAGCATTACAAAGGAAGCGTTGGCAAAATTTCAGGTTCCGATTGTTACTATATCAATTATAGATTCTGACCGAGAATGGTTTAAATCCTGCCAGGGACTGGATGTAAAACATGGGCCGAGGTCAACGTCTTTTTGCGGACACGTAATGTCCAGCAATTATATTTTTGTTATTGAAGATACTCTGCTTGACCCGCGTTTTGCCGATAACCCGCAGGTAACGGGGAAACCATTTATCCGTTTTTATGCCGGGATAGCGCTTCGTAATAAACAAAGGGATTTGCCCGTTGGCGTTTTTTGCATAAAAGACACCAAGCCCAGAACATTTTCCCGCCAGGACATTGCCGCTTTAATGGATTTTGCCACCCGCGCGGAAGAAGAACTGAACAAGCCAGTAAAAAATACGTAATTTTTTATGAAAACATTGGCAATAATTTTTGACCTGTGGGACACATTGGGGACAAAAAATATTAGCATTAGTAAAACTATAGCCGATAAGTTTGGGTTTGAAGGCAATTATATTTTTCAGAAAAAATATGAAAATGCCGTCCAGCTTAAAAAATGGGAAAACCTGGAAGAAATGTCAAAAAACCTTTTAACCGCCCTTGATGTTGCAGAAACCAAGGAAAATATAGATTTTACGGCAAAAGTTTTTCAGACAGGAATCGACAACTCGGTTTTATATCCGGGTATGGAAGAATTACTAAAAAAGTTAAATAAAAATTACATTTTAGCCATACTTACTAATACCACAAATTTTGAGAGTAGTGCCCCCGTAAAATGGGGCGTGGATGACATATTTAAAGAAAATTTTTTTTCCTGGCAAATAGGCAGTCTTAAGCCCGCGGAGCAAAATTATAAGATTATTTTTCAAAAGCTAAAGATAAAACCCGCAGAGGCCATTTTTATAGATGACGCACAGGAAAATGTAGACGCCGCAAAACGCCTTGGTATACAAGCTATAAAATTCCAGGACGTGGGGCAATTGGAGAATGAATTGTTTGAACTAAATATTGTTAAGAGATAGAAAAGTTATTATCAATTAGACTTCCTTGGAGCTTTGTTCAGGGTAATCCTGCCGTTCCTCGTTTTTTTAAAAACCCTTTATGTTTATTGAGGATTTTTTTATGTGGGCAGAAATAAGCCCTGGATAAAAATTTTTGAGAAAATAAATTATCAATTTTTGTTGCTATTTGCTTGGTTTTGGGTTATATTAAAAGTGATAAAAAACTCAAGACGACACAAACAAAAATATGTTTAAGGCAGTAGGGATAAGCAGTGGCGGCGGAGGGCTGATTTTATATTTTTCCCAGCAGAGCCCCGACAAAGGACGAATGTTTATTGCAAAAAGTAAGGACGGCAAATCTTTTAGTTTGCCACAGGCATCCTTAACCGTTCGTCCGGGAGTCACCCAAAAAATTATCGACGGGGTTTACAATTCCGTGCGGATAACCCAGGCTGGTAAAGAACAGGTAATTACTTTTTTAAAATCCGGCGCCAAAGGAAGTTTCCTTTATCAGGCGAACGCGAAAAAAAGTGACTACTGGAGCAAGGCCAGACTTATAAAAGGGATAAAAGATCCGGCTGTTTTGATGATGCTCGAAAAAAATCGGCAGGTTATGTTTTTTGGAAAGCACAATATTTCGTTGGCAACAGCCGGTCCTCGGGGGTCCTGGAAAATTTTACCCAAAATTCTTCTTGGCCCGCGCCACAACTTTTTTGACAACAGCGGGCTTACGGTGGGGCAGGCCAGAATGGTAGAGCAAGGAATTTTATTAACTTATTACGCGCGGTATAACGACAGCAATCATGAAGGGTTGGTTACTGTGGGAGCCGCGCTTTTTGAAAAGCAGAATCCGGAAAAACTTTTATGGCGCAGTGAATACCCTTTGTGGCAGCAGCCGAAGGGGTATCGCGGCAGGCACTTAGACCCTATTGGCGAAGTAGATATTGATGGTCGGGCGATGTTATTTTTGCAAAGCGGGCACGGTGATATTTTTTCCGCGGAACTTCCCCTCTGGGATTGTTTTGCCAAAACTAAACCTATAAAATCCGGCCGTCCGCATTTGGAACGTTCGCATAAAAATCCGGTGCTTGGTCCGTTGCCGGAGCACGACTGGGAGTCTAAGGCGGCCTTTAACCCGGCGTCTTTTTACGCTCGCGGCCGAGTGCATTTAATTTACCGCGCCCTTGGCAACGACGACATCTCAACTTTTGGATACGCTTCCAGCAGTGACGGTGTGCATTTTAATGAGCGGTTGGATTATCCTATTTACACGCCCCGAAAACATTTTGAAGGCCGGAGTTTAAAAAGGCCGGATCATCCCAGCAGTTTTGCCTCCGGCGGGTCGGGCATTGGCGGCTGTGAAGACCCTCGCGTGTCATTGATAGATGAAACTCTATATATGACTTATGTGGCTTTTGACGGCTACAACCCGCCGCGCGTGGCTTTAACCACTATTACTTTGGAAGATTTTTTGGACCATAAGTGGAACTGGTCCGAGCCGGTGTTGATATCGCCTTACATTCCCGGGGAAGGTAATAAAAATTCCTGCATTTTGCCCGAAAAAATTAACGGCCAATATGTTGTATTTCATCGGATTTGGCCGAATATTTTAATAGATTATGTCGACGATTTAAATTTTGACGGTAAAAAGAAATTTTTAAGCAAAGCCGGACACGCCAAAATCAAACCGCGCAAAATGCACTGGGATTCACGAAAAATTGGCATTGGCGCCACGCCGGTTAAAACGCCAGCAGGCTGGCTGTTAATTTACCAGGCGGTGGGCAACCAGGACAGCGCCAAATATAAAATCGGAGCCATGCTATTGGACTTAAACAACCCGGCCAAAGTTTTAGCCAGGGCCCATGTGCCTGTGCTGGAGCCGGAAGCCTGGTATGAAAACGAAGGTTGGAAATACGGTGTGGTTTACCCTTGCGGTGCCACTATAGTCGGGGATGATTTATTTGTCTATTACGGGGGAGCTGACATGTACACCTGTGTTGCCAAGGCCAATCTGCCGGCGTTTTTAACCCACTTATTAACACACCAGCCGGCTTCTTTGTCACCGGTGGCTTTGTAATCAGTCAAGTTGATGGGAACCATCAGAGATTTTGATATAACTATGGAATTCGTTCGTTACAGCAAAAATCCCATACTGGTTCCGGATCCCAAATTGTCTTTTGAGCAGGCGGCAGTTTATAATCCATGTGCCGTCGTTCATAAAAATAAAGTTTATTTAATTTACCGCGCCGAAGCGGAGTATTACAACAAGTACGTTTCATGTTTATGTTTGGCGGAAAGTTCAGACGGCGTACATTTTAGAAAATACAAAAACAATCCAATTATCAAGCCAGACCGCGCCGAAGAGAAAAGGGGTTGTGAAGACCCCAGAATAGTAAAAATTGGCGGTGTTTATTATTTAACTTACACGGCCTATAACGGGAAAAATGTCGCGGTTTCCCTGGCAACTTCTAAAAATTTAATTCACTGGAAAAAACACGGGGTAATTTTAAAAAACTGTAAGTCCGCGCAAATACTGGAGCAGTCGGTAAACGGGGAGTTTTTAATGCTAGTTGGCGATAAAAATATTTTTATAGCCAGGTCTAAAAATTTTAAACACTGGAAGCTCGACAATAAACCCTTAATTTCTCCGCGGAAAAATATGTTTGACAGCGCTCTGGTGGAAGTTGGTCCGGTGCCGTTTATAAAAAATAACCAGCTCGTTTTAATTTATAATTCTGCCGACGGCTTGGGGCACTACCACCCCTGTTATTGCTTGCTGGACATTAACAATCCCGCCAAAATTTTATACCGCCATAACCGGCCATTGGCCAATCCCCAAACTTACTACGAACTTTACGGTAAAGTAAATTATGTAATTTTTGCGGAAGGTTTAGTTTTATTTAAAAATAAATTTTTACTATATTACGGCGCCGCCGATAAGGCGATAGGAGTCGCGGAATTGAAATAAACTAGCAAATTTTCATGATAGAAATACAACGGGCAGAACAAAATCCAATTTTAAAACCGGAACCCCAAAATTCCTGGGAAGCGGCCGGAAGCTTTAACGGTTCGGTGGCTTTTGATGGTAAGACTTACCACATGGTTTATCGCGCTCTTTCCCATGAACAGGATTGCCTCGGGGTGCGCATGCAGGTTTCATCTGTGGGTTACGCTGAAAGTTCCGACGGCATAAATTTTATAAATCACCGGCAACTTTTCGCGCCGACTGAAGATTGGGAAAAGTACGGATGCGAAGATCCGCGCATAACCCTGTTGGACAATACTTATTTTATTTTTTATACGGCGCTTTCAGAATACCCGTTCAACCAAAACGGCATAAAAGTTGCGGTGGCTATAACCCAGGATTTAAAAAATATTCAAAAAAAGCATCAGGTCACGCCCTTTAATGCAAAGGCCATGGCTATGTTTCCGGAAAAAATTAACGGCCAATATGCGGCTCTTTTGACTGTGCATACCGATAATCCGCCTGCCCGCATTTGTTTGGCGCTGTTTAGCAAACTTGAGGATATGTGGTCGGGCGACTATTGGAGACAATGGTACGACGATTTGGAAGATCACGTATTATTCGTGCGCCGCAGCGGGCACGACCATGTGGAAGCCGGCGCTCCGCCGGTAAAAACCAAAGAAGGCTGGCTGGCCATATTTTCATACATTAAGGATTATTTTGCCCCTCCCGCCACGTTTGGTATTGAAGCTATTTTGCTGGACACGAATAATCCTTTCCGTATAATCGGCAGAACCATAGAGCCAATTCTTCAACCGGAAACCGGCTATGAGTGCAGCGGCAACGTTGCCAACATTGCTTTTCCTACCGGCGCATTGGTGCAGGACAGCCGGCTGGCAATTTATTACGGCGCCGCCGATACCACTACCTGTTTGGCGACGCTGGCGCTTGCCCCACTGCTTAAGACAATGATAACCAACGGCCCGCCGACCATTCGTTTAAGGCGTTCAAGTTTTAATCCTATTATTTCGCCAATCGTTAACCACAGCTGGGAGTCCAAAGCCACTTTTAATCCGGCGGTCTGGTATGACGGCAAAGTTGTGCATATTCTTTACCGCGCCCAAGGCGCGGACAACACCTCTGTCCTCGGTTACGCGGCAAGCTACGACGGCTTGTCTTTGGCCGAACGCCTGCCCGACCCGGTATATATTCCCAGGGAAAGTTTTGAGCAAAAATTAGTTCCCGGCGGCAATTCCGGCTGTGAGGATCCGCGCCTGACGCAAATCGGCGACACTCTATATATGTGTTATACAGCTTACGACGGCGTAAATCCTCCGCGTGTGGCTTTGAGTTCTATTTCCACGGATGATTTTAGCCATAAGCAATGGAACTGGACAACGCCGAAGTTAATTTCCCCGCCCGGCCAGGACGACAAAGATGCGGCTTTGTTTCCAAAGAAGATTAACAATCAATATGCCACTTTGCACCGGCTCGGCCAGGGTATTTGTCTGGACTTTAACAAGGATTTAAATTTTGGGGAAGGCCATTGGCTTTCGGGTTTGCATCTTATGAATCCGCGGGACGACAGCTGGGATAGTGTGCGTATTGGTATTGCCGCCCCGCCAATAGAAACGCAGGCCGGCTGGTTACTGCTTTACCATGGTATTTCGCATCACACCAAGTATCGTTTGGGCGCGGCGTTGCTGGATATTAAAGATCCGAGTTTGGTTTTGGCTCGAACCGAAGAACCTATTTTAGAACCGGAGCTTGGATATGAAAAATATGGCCAGGTACCGCGGGTGGTTTTTCCCTGCGGAGCCGCGGTGGTTGGCGATACTTTATTTGTTTATTACGGCGCTGCCGACACAGTTATTGGCGCCGCTCACATTAAGCTTAAAGAAATCCTGGGGTAATAATAATCGATTCTTACGCAAAAAAAGCGCATTAACCTTAATGTGCTTTTTTTGGGGAAGGTATGCTATAATATGAGTTCCTATAAAATCAAATAATTAATTACGTTATGGTTTCATAACGTAAAAAGGAGACACTAAAGATGTCCGAAAAAGAAATGTTTCTAAAAATTAAGGAAGGCGAGTACCAGACTACAGTTAGGGTACTTAAGGCTTTCCCTGTTGATAAATTAGACTTTAAGCCGCATGAAAAGTCCAAAAGCGCACGGGAGCTCGCTTATAATTTCGCGCTGGAAGAAAAGGTAAATATGGATGCTTTGGCCGGCAAGGTAGATTTTTCCGTATACGGCGGCACGCCGCCGCAAAATATGGAAGAAATTTTGGCGCTGCTTGATAAAAACCATAAGGCTTCCATGGAAGCCATAAAGGGCGCTTCCGAAGAACAAGTTAACGGTATGGCGGACTTTGGCGGCAGACCTATGCGCATTATGGATATTTTTAGGGCCATGATGTTAGACAGTATCCACCACCGCGGGCAATTTAGCGTTTATATCCGTCTGGCCGGAGGGAAAGTTCCTTCCATTTACGGTCCAAGCGCGGATGAGCCGTGGGATGGGGGAAAAGGGAATTAATAGATATTAAGATATTGGGATATTAAAAGCACCGTTTATGCGGTGCTTTTTTGGTGAATCTTGTAGTGTGCCGACCCGTCTCGCTCGGCGCGAGCCGAGGCGGATTTATCGGCTGTTATTAAATGTTTTTTTGACAGTCCGAAAAATCGGGCTAACTACATGCCGGCTAACTTACTCGCCAATCCAATATAATTTTCCGGGGTGATTTTTTTTAGTTCTTTTTTTACTTTATCAGTTATATCCAAAGAGTCTATGAAGGTATGAATATCGGCCAGTGTAATTTGTTTGCCGCGGGTAAGTTTTTTTAATTTTTCGTAAGGCATTTTTACACCTTCTCGCCTAAGAATGGTTTGTATGGCCTCGGCAACGACTTCGGGATGAGACGATAAATCGGCTACAACTTTCTCTTTATTTATTTCAATCCTGCCAAGCTGGTTAGTTAAATATTTGTAGCCAATAAGACTGTGCCCCATTGCAACGCCAATGTTCCTTAAGACTGTGGAATTGGAAAGGTCCCTTTGCAGGCGGGAAACTGGAAGTTTACCCCCAAAGAAGTTAAAGATTGCGTTGGCCATTCCTAAATTTCCTTCGCTGTTTTCCAAAAACCACGGATTAATTTTATGGGGCATGGTGGAAGACCCTACTTCTCCTTCCTTCATTTTTTGTCCAATCCAGCCGTCGCTGATATAGCGCCAGACGTCCTGGTTAAAATCAATTAAAATGGTATTGAAGCGGCGAATGGCATCGAACAATTCCACGTAACTGTCGCTGGATTCAATTTGTGTGGTAAGCAGGCTGAATTCCAGGTTACTGTTTCTTTGTTTATTAATTTGTTTAATAAATTTTTCCGAAAATTTAATCCAATCTGTTTTTGGATACGCCACGGTTAGGGCGTTGTAATTCCCTGTGGCTCCGTTAAGCTTGGCTTGAGGGCGATATTTTTTTAACTGTTCCAATTGCCGGTTAAGCCGTGAATAAAAAATGTTGAATTCTTTACCCATAGTGGTAGGTGAGGCGGGTTGGCCGTGAGTTCTGGCCAGCATAGGTATGCTCTTATTTTCTTTGGCCAATTTACCAACTTTATCTACCACTTCCTGCATTGTCGGCAGGATAACATCGTGCAAACTTTCATCTAACATTAAAGCATATGCAATATTGCTTGAGTCTTCCGATGTTAATGCGAAATGCACCCATTCCAGAGAGTCCTTAAGTGAAGTGACGGATAATTTGTCTTTAGTAAAATATTCAATGGCTTTAAAATCATGGTTGGTTGCTTTAATTTGTTTGTAGCCTTTTAATTCAATATCACTAATGATTTGGGCATCTTTTATGGAAAAGTTTTTATAAACATCGCGTAACAGTGTTTTTTCTTTTTCGGTAAACTTTCTTATGCCCAGTCCGGAGGTTTCTGAAAGTGCTATTAAATATTCGCACTCCATGAGCGTTTTGTATTTCATTGATGCCGCTTCGCTAAAATAAGGTTCCAGCGGTTTTGTGTATTTAGCGTATCGTCCGTCGATGGGGGAAATGGAATTTAGCATTGAAAATTGAAAGATTTAATAATTTAAATATTGAAAGATGTCAGATTCTTTTTTATCCTTTCCGCTATCGGCGTATCTAAATCTGTTTCAAATTTTTGTCCTGTAATTTGTTCGTATATTTGAATATAGCGGGAGGAGAGTTCGGCAACCATATCGGCCGGGGCGGGTGGGAGAATTTTGTCGTTGTAGGGATCGCAATTTTCCTTAAACCACAGGCGCAGAAATTCTTTGTCAAAGTTTTGTGGTTCCTTCCCGGCATCAATGCGTGCTTGGTAACTATCGGCCTGCCAGTAGCGTGAAGAGTCCGGCGTGTGGATTTCGTCAATCAGCATTAATTTTCCGTCATCGGCCAATCCAAATTCGTATTTAGTGTCCACTAAAATCAGTCCCCGGGAAAGGGCAACTTTCTGCCCGCGTTTAAAAAGTTTTATAGCAATGTCTGTCAGCTGTTTCCACAGCTCGGCCGGTACGATTTGATCTTCTATTACTTCAGCGGTAGTTAAAGGTTTGTCGTGTTCGTCCGATTTAGTTGTCGGAGTGAGAACGGGACTATCCAGTTTTTGGTTTTTCTTCATTCCATCCGGCAAAGTAAAATCGCCAAAATCTCTTTGCCCTCCGTTGTAAAGCGTCCAAAGGCTCGTGCCGGTAACCCCGGTAATGTAGCCGCGCACCACCATTTCTATTGGAATCACACTGCACTTTTTTACCACTACAACGTTTGGGTCGGGGCTGGAAATAATATGGTTTTGAATAATGTCCTTAGTCTGGTTAAACCAAAATTTGCTGGTTTGGGTTAAGACTTGTCCTTTAAAGGGAATTAACGCCAAATTCCTGTCGAACGCCGAATATCTGTCGGTTGACACCAAAATAATTTTATCCGGCTGGGTATAAATATCGCGCACTTTTCCCTGGCGCCTCGTGCCGAGATTCTTGAAGTCGGTTTTTTCTAAAACTCTTGTCAGGTTTTTTTCTATTGTTTGTTTGTCCATAATATTTTGTTAGATAAGAATATATTTTTTATTTTAAAATGGATTTCTTGCCCTGTCCATATCTCTTATTGCTGCTTCTATATCGGTTTTTATTTGTCTTATTTCTGTAATAAAGTTAGAAACCTTTTGTTGTAAAGGTTGTAAATCTTCTGTGATTACTTTTGTTTGTGTTTGTTGTGATCCAATTTTTCCTTCCAGTAAATTTAGTAATTCCAAAAATACATCTTCATCTTCCATGGAGGCCCTTTGAGCTTCTTTTCTCCAATCAAGATTTGGCCCTTTATTCAGCCAATGTATAACCTGCAGAATAAGTCCGGCACTGTCTTTGTCTTGTAAGTTTACTTGAGTTAGTAACGCAGCAATTTTTCCAATGTATTCAAAATATTTTTGCCATACTTCACCTTCTTTCCATATTTTTCTTTCTTGTTCATCTCTTCCCATCATATCAGCGGTAATAGCAGGAGCGTTGTCGTAAATATCTCTGTTTACTGATTGAAGAATAGGGATTAGTTCCACTCTTGTTTTTTTACCTTCTTGAGGAAATCTTGCCAGAGTTCTAAGCACAGCTTCTTCCATAAAATCTTGAGTGGCTTTGTAAGTATCACCGATGTCCCTGTCTCTTCGTGCTTTTTGGATAGAAGCTTTGACAGCTTTGGTAACTTGAGGACGCTCTACTGGGGGTACGCTTAAAGTGGCATCAATTACCGCATGGGCTGTGTGGGCGTAACTATTATTTCTTTTTTCAATTAAGCCAACCCTCCTTTGATTAGCTTCTTGAAGAGGATGATTTTCTGTTGGATCATTTTCTGGCATAATTATTCGCCTGGCGGCGTTAAAATTATATTATTTGGTTCAAAAATTGTTTGGCGTTTGCCGTCTTCTACAACCCCGACATCGGCAAGCGTGTAGCCGACTTTTTTGCCTAGTGTAAGTATTTTATCAACTTCCGAGGCCGGTGTAAAAATATAGTAGCCCACGCCCCAGTTAAAGGTCTTTAAGCAATCCATCAGTGGCACTTTAATCTCATCACAAAAATATTCCATTAAAGGCGGAACTTTGAGCCAGGAATGGATGCGATACTGAAACGGTCTTTTATCAAAAGCGATTTTTCCCACGCCGTCGCCGGTGCCCGGGAGCAGGGCGTGGATATTGACGCTGTTTTCCTGTAAAGTTTCAACTAATTTAACATATGATTTCGTGGCAATTAAACTTTCCGAGCCCAAAGAATTACCGTTTGGCAATTTGGTTAAAAATTGCTCCGGTAGTTCCATTGCTTTTTTTATAACCAGTGATATTCCGTTTGCATGCAAGCCGCTTGATGCAACTGCAATAATATGGTCGCCCGCGGACAAATCTTTCCCGGTAATTAATTTTTCTTTTGGCGCCACAATGCCGGTAACAGAGCCGGAAAGCGTGGCGATTTGCTTTACCGGTGACTTGGGGTTTATTAAGTACGTACAACTGGCGCTTTCGCCGGCAGGCAAAGCCATGCCCACTTCCTCGCAAATTTGTAAAAAACCATTGGCAAAATTTTTTGCGCGTTTTTCATCGCCATACCAGGCGCTCTCCGAAGCTTCCAGCTGGTCCGTAAAAACCACGGGCATTGCGCCTTGGGCGATAACATCGTTTACTACAATAAGCGCGGTATCAATGGCAATGGAATCGTAATAGGTTTTGCCGGTATTTTGATACATCCATTCGGCTATCCAGTTTTTGTTCCCTAAATCTTCCTGGGTTTGGCACCAAATGTGCGGCTGGTCTCCCCGATATTCAAAAACCGCTCCGTGGGCGTGCGTTGCGTCTTCGTTAATAAACACGCCCCGCTTGTTGGGGAATTTTAAAGTCTTTTTGCCGGCCGCAATCATAGCCATTTTAAACGGCTCCATTACGGTATAGTCAACTCCGGATTTCGCATATTCACTTTTAGGTTTTAATTCCATATTTTTTATGAATTCATATAGCCCATCCCGACTGTGCTAAAAATTTGGCTATAATTTTGTAAAATGGTTTTTTGTCCTTTGTCAAAACAAACAATAAAATGAAAATAGGCGCTTGGCATATTGGGGTTATGTAAACCTTCCAGTCTTGATTCTATGGTAAAAGCGCAGGTTTCCGGGATTTTGAAATGTTCTGTTTCTATAATAGGGACTCGTTTTGTCCTAATGGTTTCTTTAATTTCTTCAAAATTTTCTCCGAAAGTGAAATTCTTTTCAAACGATCCTGGAACCGTATGACCAAGGTTTATTGCCGCGTTTGGGTCCGAACTTATTGCCACCCATTTGGTTATTTTAAATTTATTTTTATACAAACCGAGCGCGAAGGAGCAAATTTCAGAAAATTCCATTCCCACTTTCGTGTGTTCCGCGATTTTTAGTATAACGGCGTAAGTATTTTTTAAATGATTTTTAATTTTTTCGTTGTTACCCCTATATATCGTAAAGCCTATATCCGCGATCATCTTCGTGCTACGGTCAATAGGAGAAAAGAAAATTAGTCCGACAGTTTCTTTTTCCAAACGCAAATTTTTTTTTGGCCAAAATTCCGGTTTTCTTAGGGATTCGTATTTTAACCGATCAAACGGTTTTTGGTCCAGTAAGACGGCAATGCCGGATGGGGGAGGGTTATACCAGCCTTCGGTAAATATTTCGTTATGCTTTTTAATTTCCGAAACAAGTTTTTCCTTAATTTCCAGTTCTGACAGCCCATCAATATTTGTTAGGGACTTGGCAAAAATATCCGCCGCTGTTTCCCTTGTTTTAATTATCGTTTCAATTAAACCCGGCATGGTTTATTTTATTTCTTTTAACTCAATTTCTTCTTTAATTAAATCAAATTTTACGGTAAAGATATTAAAAAAGCCTTGTTGTCCGACAAGACCATAATCCAAAGCCGCTGTTCTGGGCATAAACCCGGCTTTGATGTTGTATTTCCACCCACCAACTTTTATTCCAATTAAGTGGAAATAAAAAACTGCCGGTTGGCCAGTAGCTCCTATTAGCTCGCGGCGTTCCCCGCTGGTTAAATTAATTTCTAAAATTTCCAGTAGTCCGGCATCAAAGATGCAAATATCAGAACCGGAATCTATTAAGGCTTGGTAAGAAACCTCAATGCCATTTTGAACCAGGGTTATAGGTATAACAGGACGCAAAAAATTTGGCGGATATTTTTTATATTTGAACTTCATTATTTCATAGAGACCCAATAAAAGGCAAATTGTGTAAAGGCATATGGGCCAAAATAGGTTTTTTAAAACCTTTATTTTGGGCTTTATCCCAGGCTTCTTTTGCCGTGTTCCCACTTGAAATAACCGTGACCTCATCATCTTGTAAGGCAACCCATAAACCCTTGTATTTATTAACAATTTTAATCCAATTTATAGCGCTCATATAAGTATTATAGCAAAAATTTATATATTTTTCAAATATTTTTTATACCCTTCCTTTTTCAGTTTTTTGGCTTTGGCGTTTACACCCGCGGCCATTTGTTTTTTGTAGCTTGTCAATTTATTGGCCAACTTTTTATCGCTAGTTGCCAAAATTTGTACTGCAAGCAGGCCTGCGTTTTTGGCGCCGTCTATGCCGACAGTCGCTACGGGAACACCCGGGGGCATTTGCATGGTGGAGAGGAGCGCGTCCAGGCCTTCCAGTTTCCAGTTTATTGGCACGCCGATGATTGGTAAAGTGGTATTGGCCGCCAGGCTTCCGGCCAAATGCGCCGCGCCGCCGGCGCTGGCGATTATAACTTTTAATCCTCGTGATGCCGCAGTAAGCGCATACTTGTGCGCGCGATCGGGAGTGCGGTGGGCCGAGCAAACGGTAATTTCAAAAGCCACGCCAAATTCTTCTAAGACCTTGGCCGCCTCGCTCATTACTTTTAAGTCACTGTCGCTGCCCATTAGGATTCCTATTATAGGTTTGTTCATAGATCACTGATTAATCGCAGATGTCACCGATTGCGCAAATCGCCGGCGATTGGCGAAATTTGCGTAATCTGTGCTTGATCTGTGATCTTTAATAATTTTAGTTTATCATTTATTCAGCTTTTTGATAATGCCGATTAAGTCTTTAAGGTTATGGATTAAAAAATCCGATTTGGCGGCTTTGAGGCGGGCGGTGGAGTTGAATCCGCCAGTAATTGCTACAGTGTGGTAGCCGTATTCTTTGCCTATCTCTATTTCTTCGCACATGTCTCCCACGCAGAGTATTTCTTTGGATTTAAAGTTATTTTGTTTGCGGTAATTTTCTAGTTTTTGCCCTTTATGCCTGTTAAAAATTTGTAGGCGCCCATCGCCGGGATTTGCCAAGACATCGGTAATACATTTTTCTATTTTTAGTCTGGCCAAATGCCTTTTAATATCCGGTATGTCGTGATTGCTAAAAATGACTCTGGCAATATTTTTGGCAACCAACCATTCTAGTGTTTCTCTTACGCCAGATCTTGTTCGCGCCCTGGCGGCAAGAATTTTATATTGCGAATGAAAAGTGTTTTCTATGGCATCTATATGGGTTTTTACAAAAGATTTGGAAAATCCTAAATTATCCCAATATCTGGTTACGGGTATGTCAAAAGTTTTTTGGAATTTTTTTAGACTTATAGGTTTTACTCCTATGGCCTTGAGGGATATGTTTTCGGCTTTAAGAGTAATCTGTGTATCGGAAAGAAGAGTACCGTTCCAGTCAAAGGCGACGAGCTTTATCATACAATTCTTGTTTACTTAAAAAATTTTTTATGATACAATTTTGGGTTATTAAGGAGGAGAGGAATGAAAGGAAGCTTCACAGTAGATCTTTTGGTAGCTGTTCTGCTCGGCGCTTGCGTGGGGTATAGTATCCGAATCGGATTTTTTCTGGGAGTACCCTGGCAGGTGTTGTTGGCGGTTCAGTATACTTTGAAGATGAGGCGAGGTGGATAATCGAACCAGTAGTACGATTACCCACCTTTAACATTTAAAGACTGAAATCCAATATCATTTCTATAATGCATTCCCTCAAAGTTGATTAGTTTTACCGCGGCGTAGGCTTTGTTGAGGGCGGTTTGTAAATTATCCGCAATTGCCGTAATTCCCAAGACGCGGCCGCCGTTGGTTACCAGCTGATTATTTCTGATGGAGGTTCCGGCTTGGAAAACAATTACCTCTTCCATTTTTTCCGCTTCTTTAATGCCTGTGATTGTTTTGCCTTTTTCGTATTTGCCCGGGTATCCGCCGGAGGTGAGTACAACACAGCACGCGGATTTTTTAGACCATTTTATATTAATTTTATCAATTGTTCCATCTACACAAGCCTCTAATATATCAAGAAGATCGGTTTTTAGCAGGCGCATATAGCTTTGGGTTTCCGGGTCGCCGAAGCGGGCGTTGAATTCTATGGCTTTAAAAGCACCCTCCCCTGACCCTTCCCCTTCAGGGAGGGGAACTGAGAATTCCTCCCCCTTGAGGGGGGAGGCTAGGTGGGGGTGATTTATGGCCATCAGCCCGGGATATAATAATCCAACAAACGGCGAACCTAAATTTTTTAAACCATCCAGCGCCGGTTTTACAATTGTAGTGGCTACTTCAGACATCATCGCTTCGCTAATCCACGGCACCGGAGCAATGGTGCCCATGCCGCCGGTGTTTGGTCCGAGGCCCCCGTTGTAAATAGGTTTATGGTCTTGTGATGACGGAAGGAGTTGAAAATTTTTGCCGTCACAAAACGCGTGTATGGAAAATTCCTGTCCTTCCAAAAATTCCTCAATGACAATTTGCGAGCCGGCTTCGCCAAAAGCTTTATCGATCATGGCTGTTTTAAGCGCCGCCTGGGCTTCATCAAGCGTTTTACAAACAGTAACTCCCTTGCCCAAAGCAAGCCCCGATACTTTAATGACAATCGGCGTGCTCTTTTCCTCTATATATTGCAAAGCTTTTTGGTAATCGGTAAAAGTTTCAAATTCCGCCGTAGGAATATTATTTTTCTTCATCAGCTTCTTGGCAAAAGCCTTACTGGATTCTATTTGCGAGGCGGCTTTGCTTGGCCCCCAAATTTTTAAGCCGCGTTTTTGGAATTCGTCCACCACACCCAAAGCCAGAGCATCGTCGGAACCCACAACCGTAAAATCTATTTTGTTATTTTGAGCCCAGTTGGCCAACGCCAAAATATCGGTCGCGGCAATCGTAACATTTTCGCCGATTGACGATGTTCCCGCGTTTCCCGGAGCAGTATAAATTTTGCCAACGCGCGGCGACCGTTTAAGTTTCCAAGCCAAAGCGTGTTCCCGTCCGCCGCCCCCAATAATTAAAATGGTTTTTTTCATATTTGGCCAATAACACGATTTTAACGGCCGTTAAAATCGTGTTATTATGGTAAACTTAATTTTTGTAAGACTTCAACATACAGATTATTTTCTTTATCTTTTAACCTTTTATACAAATTATCCACAGTATCATCCGCCAGAATTTTTTCAAACGACCGTCCAAGCACCGGGCCAAAATCGAAATTTAAAGTTAAAAAGTGGATGGAGGAGCCGGCGTAAGTTGCGTGATGATTAAGGAAATTTTGGATTGCTTTGGTGGTTAGCATTCCTTTGTTCCAAAGTCCCGGGGTATTATCGGGATTGACCGCAACACCATCAGTTGAGTCCGGAATTAAACCGGGATGCAGATTTAATATTTTATTGGGAAAAGCCAAAATAACTTCGTCCAAAATAATTTGCTTCCAGCCGGCTAAACAAATATAGTCGGGGTTTAGTTGTTTGAGCAGGGGAAGGAGGTCTTCTTTTTTTGAGCAGATTTCTGTCGGCAGATTATGTTTGCGCGCGCGCTCCAAGCCAGGGGCGTCGGCCTTGTCGGAAACGACTGCCGCTATATCAGCATTTATTTTTCCATCAGCGATCCCATTTATAATTGCCTGAAGGTTGGTGCCGGTACCGGCATTGGAAATAAGGACACAGATATTCATAAAATATTTTCTACTAAATACAAAAGAGTCTAAAAATACTAAACTTGGATTTTGCGATTTAGTACTTTTAGAAAGTTTAGTATTTAGTAGACGTTAAAATAAGGTTCCCTCGTTTTTTACTTTTTTATGATATGATGGTTCCTTCACATCCACCTTCCGTTCCCCAAGATCTATGGGATACTCGCCGGTGAAGCACGAAGTACAAAACAAATCTTTGGAAAGGCCGGTGGATTTAATTAACCCATCCAGCGATAAAAAGTAAAGCGAAGTCGCGCCCAAATATTCCCGAATTTCTTCCACGGTTTTGTGGGAAGCAATTAGCTTTGCCTGTTTGGGGGTGTCTATGCCGTAAAAATCCGGATACTTAACCGGCGGGGAACTAATGATCATGTGCACCTCGGTGCACCCGGCCTCAAAAAGCATTTTAACCAGCTGGCGCGAAGTGGTGCCGCGGACAATGGAGTCATCCATTACTACAATCTTTTTGCCTTTTAAAACCTCGGTTAAGGGAGTAAGTTTTAGTTTTACGCCTAGGTCGCGGCTATGCTGTTCGGGCTGAATAAAGGTGCGGTGAATATAGCGATTTTTAACCAAAGCCATTTCCATTGGGATGCCGGAAGCTTTGCTGTAGCCGGAGGCAACTGGATAAGCGGTTTCGGGAACGGGGACAACAATGTCGGCTGAAACCGGGAACTCCTCAAACAGCCTCATGCCGCAATTACGCCTGACTTCATAAATGCTTTTGCCTAAAATGTTACTATCGGGTCGGGCAAAATAAACAAACTCAAAAATATCAACCTTGGTTTTTGAGTCTTCGATTTGTACCGATTCGAGCCCGTCTTTGTTTATAATAACCATTTCACCCGGCTGGATTTCGCGGATGAATTCCGCGCCCACGGTATGGAATGCGCAGGTTTCCGAGGCAATCACATAACCGCCGTCAATTTTTCCCAAAGATAGCGGGCGGATGCCAAAAGTATCACGCACGGCCACCAGCGTATCTTTGGTCAAGATCGTTAAACAAAAAGCGCCGATAAATAATGGGTAGGATTTTATTACCGCGTCTTTTATGGAATTGCCGTGCTGCAGGTAATAATCCAGCGCCTTGGTCATAAGCGCGGAATCGGAGCAGTCTTCGGTGGAAATATCTTTGTCTTCCAGGAATTTTTTAAGTTTGGCGACCGAAGGCAGGTTGCCGTTATGCGCCAAGGCCACGTTATTTATAACAATCGGCTGGGCGTGCCTTAAATGCGAGCCTTCGGAAGTGGAATAACGGTTGTGGCCAATGGCAATGTGGCCTTTTAGGCTGGTAATGGTTTCCTCGTTATAAACATGCGTTACCAGCCCCATATTTTTGTAACAGTCAATATGGTTGCCGTCCGCGGTGGCTATGCCGCTGCTTTCCTGGCCGCGGTGCTGCAGCGCGAACAAACCATAAAACGTCAGACGGCTGACGTCCAAATTTTTGCCGAAGATGCCAAATACGCCGCATTTTTCGTTAAGATTTTCCATAAAAACTATTCTTCTATACTTCCTGGTTCGTTAGGCACAGGGTTTATTGTGTGCGAGTGACCCTTAATTTCCTGTAAGCCTTCCTGATAACCATTTTCCCAAGCCCGTACTAACTCCTTGTCTGTAAAAGTATGAGTAGTTTTTTTACCGTCATCTCTTCTATAATCAGCAAAAGCTGCCGAATTGCCTGCTTCTGTTGCTCCTCCTATTTCGGCTTCACGATCAAATTTTTCAAGTCCAAATGACATAGAATTTTTGTAAATTATTTAAAATAATTAATAGAATTTTTAAAAATTTGCAGACCATCAGCGAATCTGGGCAGCGGTTTGCCGGAGCGAATTAGCTTTTCTTTTAGTAGCGGCCAATTGGGAGCCTGGGTAAAGAACATTGCCCGTTCGGGGTGTGGCATAGTGCCCAGGATTTTGCCGTTTGGGGATGTCAGCATAGCGATGTCCAGAGTTGAGCCATTGGGATTATATGAGAGATTTTGGTAATTGCAAATTTCTCCTTTATAGTATACACCAGCTATCATTTTTTGCTTTTTTATGGACTTCATTGTTTTGTCATCTGCCACAAATTTGCCTTCGCCGTGGGCTATGGGGAGGGAAAGATTTTTGATGCCGGTTAGCCAGGGGCTCATCACCCTCCCCTGACCCCTCCCCTCCAGGGAGGGGAACTCATCTTTTTGGGCTAATCTGTGGCTCCTCCCCCTTGAGGGGGGAGGCTGGGTGGGGGTGTTGATCCTTACATCCACCCACCGGTCGGTATAGCGGTTGTTGTCGTTAAATGTCAGGACTCCGGGCAGAAGCCCCAGGTTTGTTAAAATTTGAAAACCATTGCAAATGCCAATAATTAATTTGTCTTGAGCGGCAAAATTAGTTAGCTGTTCTCTCAAATGGTTGTTAAGCTTGTTGGCATAGGCTTTGCCACTGCCTAAATCGTCCCCGTAGGAAAATCCGCCGGGAATTGCGAGTATCTGATAATTCTTGAGTAAATTTGGCTTGGCAATTAAATCATTTATATGCACAATATCAGCATCGCCATTAGACAGGTTAAAAGCATGCGCGGTTTCTTCTTCGCAGTTAAGGCCGTAGCCGGCCAGCACAATAATTTTGGATAGAGATTTCATTTAGTAGTTTTGGAAAGTTGATTTATAAGCCTTTAACGCATCTACTATTTTTAAATTTAAAATTTCTTTGCCGGTTTTATCGGTAATTGTTAAAACAGGTTTTGTGGTTAAGCTGCCAATTTTTGCGATAGTATTTTTTAACATTAACTTTTCAAAAGTTATCGCATTTTTTGGCGCGATACTAACTAAAATTCTGCCTTGGCTTTCGCTAAATAGAGCCTGGTTATTTTCTTTCCAGTTACCTGGGACTCCTGCTAAATTAATTTCTGCGCCCAAGCCGCCGCCCATAAGTTTTTTTAAGAGCGCAACCGAAAGTCCGCCGCGATTTAGGCTTATTGCGGAGGCTATAAGATTTTTTTGAACGGCTTGGTAGAAAGTTTTGTAGAGTTTTTGGTTTGTTTGTGCGTTGACGGCCGGTACTGGGAATACATCGGGTTTCCCCAAAAGTGATGAATACTCGCTACCTCCCATTTCATCATTAGTACCCCCTAATATATAGAGTAAGTCGCCGGGGAGTTTGGCGTCAAGGGAAACGGTTTTTTCCGCGTCGGGGATTACGGAAATGGTGGAAATAAGCAAAGTCGGCGGAATGGAAATTTTTAATGCTTTTCCATCGGCACCAAAACCTTTAAAGTCGTTATACATACTGTCCTTGCCGGAAATAAACGGCGTACCAAAAGCCACTGCCGTGTCGTAGCACGCGCGGGCGGCTTCTTTTAATTGCCACAGGCGATGAGGGTCTTCGGGACTGCACCAGCAAAAATTATCGAGTAGTGCCATATAATCTATATCCGCGCCTACGGCCACAGCCGCGCGAATGGCGGAGTCTATACTGCACGCGGCCATATTGTAAGAATCTAATTCCGAAAGAGAGGGGTTTAGACCGTAAGAAAGCACCAAAGCTTTTTTGGAATTTAGCACAGGCCTAATTACCGCGGCTTCAGAATTTATTTTTCCTTTACCCTGCAGGGGCTTTAGCACGCTTGAGCCTTGGACTTCGTGGTCGTATTGTTGGTTTACAAATTCGGTGGAGGCGATATTGGAGCAGGAGAGTAATTTAAAGATTAAAAGATTGAAAGATTCTCCTCTTGACGTCATTCCGAGGAGTGCAGCCGACGAGGAATCCCTTAACTTTTGATGAGATCCTTCACCCTCAGATGCATTCGGGTTCAGGATGACGACGTGAGGTGGTTTTGTTGTTTGATGTTTAATGGGCCTGCCGTTATGCAAAAAATCCATATCAACATTTAAAACAATTTTGTTGTCGTATTTTACCACGCAGTTGCCGGATTTGGTAAATGTTCCGATTACAGTAGCTTCCACCCCGCGTTTTTCCATCAGCTTTTCAAATCTCGTCCACTTGTTTTTTGGAACCGAAAGCACCATTCGCTCTTGGGATTCGCTAATCCAAATTTGCCAAGGAGCGAGCCCCGGATATTTTAACGGTACTTTGTTAAGTGTTACCTCACAGCCTCCCCTCGACTGAGCCCTCTCGGCTGCGCTCGAGAGCTTCGCTCGGGACGACCCTGAAGGGTCGCCCGCTTGTGAGGCCATTTCGCCAACCGCGGAAGAGAGCCCTCCGGCACCGCAGTCGGTAATGCTGTTGTACAGGTTTTGTCCGCGTGCTTCTTTAACAATAGCGTCGCTAAGTTTTTTTTGGGTTATGGGATCGCCAATTTGCACAGCCGTGGCTGGGCTGTCTTTATCCAGTCCTTCCGAAGAAAAAGTTGCGCCATGGATGCCGTCCGCCCCCACTCGGCCGCCGACCACCACTATGTAGTCGCCAGCCTCGGCTTTTTTTTGCCACGATAATCGTGTGCCGATTTTTTTGGGGCTTAAGCCCACGGTTCCGGCAAACACTAAAGGCTTGCCTCTATATCGTGCGTCAAAATTTAAAAAGCCCAAAGACGTGGGGATGCCACTTTGGTTGCCGCCGGAATTAATGCCGGAAATTACGCCGTCCATAATTCTGCGGGCGGAGAGCATGGGGTTTTTTAGTTCGGGGTCGCGGAACAGTTCCGTTTTGTCATCTGGTGAAGCCAGGCAAAAGCCAAAAAAATTGGCAATTGGTTTGGCGCCAAGGCCAAAGCCCAAAACATCGCGGTTGACGCCGACAATACCGGTTATGCTGCCGCCAAACGGATCCAGTGCCGAAGGCGTATTGTGAGTTTCCACTTTATGGCAGACAATGTAGTCTTTGTCAAAAATAATTCCGCCCGCGTTATCCGTAAAAACCGAGACGCAGAAGTCGCCGGTACTATCCTTTATCTTTAATCTTTTATCCTTGACCTTTTGAGCGCGGATTTTTTCCGTGGCGCCTTTTATGTAGGTTTTGTAAAGCCCTTTTTCCAGTTCGTCCATGGGGTCGGCGAATATGGTGTGCTTGCAGTGCTCGCTCCAGGTTTGAGCCAGAGTTTCCAGCTCTATGTCGGTTGGTTTCCGCCCCAATTTGTTAAAATGTTCGCGGATAACTTTTAATTCAGGAAGGCCCAAAGCCAGCGGTCCGCGCCGTTTTTCTTGTGATTCACCCCTCCCTAACCCTCCCCCTCGAGCCACCCCATTTTCGCCAAGCGATAAATGGGGAACCCCGGCAGGGGAGGGAATAATACCAGCTGCAGTTTCCTCCCCCTTGAGGGGGGAGGCTAGGTGGGGGTGATTGCTTTCAGGAATCCCCAGTTTCCCCAGTTTTATCAGCTCTTCATCACTCACATTTAAATCCACCAAGCTAACTTTATTTGAAGCCGTAAGTTTTACCTTTGGCGCAACAACATCCATCCCGCCGTCTTTTATAAATTTCTCGCGCGACTTAACGGACGCGTTCTGGATGAGGGGGTTGTAAAGCGAGTTGGTGATTTTATTTATGTCTAGCTGCAGTCCTCCCTCTCCCTTTGGGAGAGGGTTGGGGTGAGGGTTTTTATCAAAGGAAATAAAATAAACCTGGCTCGAATACACATTCTCTTCCTGTTTAAACTTAACCTTTGCCCCATCGCTCAACGTCTCTTTAGCGGTGTTGCCAATGTTATCCGTAACGCCGGGTAAATAACCGATTTCCACGGCATAATTAAAATTCCGCGGCGCTTTTAAAGCGGTATCCGCGGACTGGGCCAAAGGGTTGGCTAAAAGGTTTTTGGCGGCCTGAATTTGTTTTTGGTTTAGCCGCGCGTCTATGGTATAGCATTCGGCCAAATGCACGGCGTCCAATTTATTTTTTAGTCCCAAAGCCCCGAACTGGTTTTTTTTGACATTCGCCCTGGAGTCGGGGATGGTATATTTTACGTAAATTCTATGCATTATTGATCAATGATTAATCGCAGATGCCACAGATAACGCCAATCGCCGCCGATTTGCGCTATCTGCGAAATCTGCGTCTATAATCCGTGATCTTGCGGTGCCTTTCACCTGCAGTTTAGCGAAAACAGGCGGGTTAGTCAAATTGAGAAATGGCGACTTCAAACCACTAACACT
>PLYC01000034.1 GCA_003151625.1 Candidatus Doudnabacteria bacterium | reverse complement strand
TGTGCCAGGTAAAAATAGTATATCAATTAATGCGATTTTGGTCAATATGCCGTTAATATTTTTTATTTTCGGCATTATTTAAAACCACGCATACTTTGTTGCAAAAATCGGGCGTAAATTTTTGGTCAATACGTGAATTGGTAATATACTGGCGGAGACCTTCTAATCCTTTTGCTATGTAAACATTATTGGGATTGCCTCCGTATTCCTTTAGCTCAACCGAATTGGTATTCAGATATATTATGGCTTTCCTAATACTGATGTTGTCTGCTCCTTTTTCTGCCAGATATTTTTCTAACTGTTTTGCTCTCCAACTCATAACCGAACGCAAATCAGGATTTATTATAACAAGCTTGCCTTCCCTCGATTTATAGAAGTTGTCTTTGGAAGTATAGACAATACGGCTATTGTCGTAATTTTTTATTTCAAATATGGTGATGCCTTTAGTGCCAACCGATACCATATCTAAGTCGGCAGTCATACCCGGTAGTTTAACATTTCGGTAAATTTTGTTGTGGTCTGGATTGAGCAACTTTTGAAGCTCCACGTATACAATATCCTCGCCGCTATTACCAAGCTCCGCAACTTCCCAATTGTGCTGGTAGGAATCCATCCTAGCGTCTAGCCGGTCTTCGAGCCAGTGCAGTGTTTTTGACACCAGCCAAATTACTAGCACCAAAATGGGCAACGACAGTAGGACATTAAGGACAGTAATAGATGACCAACGTTTGCGGTTTAGCGCCCAGACTACAAGCCACCATATATCAAAAAATAAGACTACAGCAACCAAGGCCAAAATAGACCAGAATTTGGTTTTGTTGACTATAATCTTTTTCTTGGCGAACGATAGGTTAAGGAACGGCATAAAATAACCGATTTTAGTTTTTGAATTCCGCTAACGGTTTAGACATTTTCCAGGCGAGTTCGAATAAAGATCGGAAAGTGTCAGCCACTTCTTTGCTTTCAATCACCACGGCAAACAACTCTTTTTTAACCGATAAGATAGCTACATTATCATCGTAGATGCCGCCATCAATATATAAATCCAGTTCTTTAGGAATCACCCTGCCCTCGTAATTTTTTCCAGCAGTAAAAGCAAAGTCCAAATCCTTCGGATCATCCGTCACCAAGTCCCTGACGTAGATGTCTTTGGATTTGATGATGCTTTTGAGCTTGCCGGCCAAACCGCCGAACTCCTCAGAGAGATGCTTGCGCGTGCCGAACAGGGAAACCACTGCGCTGTTAAACATTTCATCGTAAACCTGCTCGACCCCGCGGCGGCCTTCATAAATCCGGATTTTGGGTTTGATTTTGGAAGAAACCATGCGAGCCTGGAGCAGGGGCAGGGCCTGTTCCAGCAAGTCCTGCTTTTCCCGGAGGGCCCGTAAAAGCACCTCGGGCTTTTCGGCCGAATAAAAGGCTTTTTTATTGTGGTAAGTTTTAACGGCAAAGTTTTTCGCGTAAAGCTGTTCCAACACCACGTAGGTCGTGGGGCGTTTTATTTCAGCCTTTTTAGCTATGGCATGGACTTTTTCATTACCCAAATCTAAAAGCGCTAAATAAACTTTGGCTTCCTTTTGGTCCAGTCCGGCTTTAACTAATGTTTCTTCTAGGGTCATAAACAGAATTTTTTAAAAAGTTATCCACAAGAGCTTTTTTCTTTGAAAATTGCCTAAAAGTTTGGTTTGTCGTTATTTTTTGACAACTGTTTATTTTGATAATAATAAACAGGAATTCATTCATTTTAATTTTACTCCTATTTTCAATTTTGTCAAAAATAATGACGATAGATTTTAATATCCTCTTTTTTGCCTAATTTAAGGACAAATTCGCAAATATTTCTATTGACAAGATTTTTTAGAATGATAATATTGAAAGGCGACTGATTAAAAATTTAAAGTTATATTTTTTTATGAGCGACCTAATTTACATTTTAATCACCATAGTTTTCTTCGGTCTGTGTTTGCTGTATGTAAAACTGTGCGAAAAACTTTAAATTTATGGGAAATATAATTATCGGCATTATCGCATTGCTACTGCTCGTCTATCTCTTTGTGGCAATGATCCGCCCGGAAAAATTCTAAATTTATGCACTTAAACGGTTGGCTACAACTTGCTATATTCATTGCCGCGTTGCTTTTGATTACCAAGCCGCTGGGTATTTATCTTACCAAAGTTTTGGACGTTAACGGCAAGACCTGGCTGGATAAAATCTTCAAGCCTTTGGAACGGCTGACTTATAAATTGTTTGGTATTGACCCGCAGAAGGAACAAAACTGGAAGTGGTATGCATTTTCCATGATTATTTTTAGTGCGGTCAGCCTGCTTTTCTCCTACGTTATTTTAAGGCTCCAGCAGTATTTGCCGTTAAATCCACAAAAGCTGCCCAACCTCAGCCCACATCTAGCCTGGAACACGGCGGTGAGTTTTACCACCAACACCAACTGGCAGAGCTATGCCGGCGAGTCCACCATGTCGTATTTTTCCCAGATGGTGGCGCTAACCTTCCATAACTTTTTGTCCGCCGCCGCCGGCATCGCCATCGCCGCCGCCGTAGTCCGCGGCATCGCCCGTCACTCAGCCCAGACTATCGGCAATTTTTGGACAGACATTACACGCACCACCTACTATCTGTTATTGCCAATCTCGATTGTCTTAGCCATGGTTCTGATCTCCCGCGGTGCCATCCAAAATTTCAAACCCTACACCGCCGCCCAACTGGTTGAACCCCAAACCGTACAAGTCGCTAAAACCGATGCCAACGGCAATGCCGTTTTGGATACGCAGGGTAACCCTGTTATGGTCGCGCAAACCGTGACCACCCAAACCATTCCGCAAGGACCATTGGCTTCCCAGGAAGCTATTAAGATGATCGGCACCAATGGCGGCGGTTATTTTAACGCTAATTCCGCCCATCCGTTTGAAAACCCGACGCCGCTGACAAACTTTTTGGAAATGCTGGGGTTAGTCGGCATCGGCAGCGCCTTGACCTATTACTACGGACGCATGGTCAACAACCAAAAGCATGGCTGGGCCATTTGGATTGTCATGTTCATAGTTTTTTTGGCCGGTTTTATGACGGTCTGGCACTTTGAAGCTGTTGGCAACCCCATTCATCAGCAACTTGGTATTTCCCAGAGTGGCGGCAACATGGAAGGAAAAGATGTCCGGTTTGGAATTTTTAACTCTTCGCTGTGGGCGACTTTAACCACCGATGCTTCCAACGGCAGTGTCAACGCCATGCACGATTCTTTCACGCCCATCGGCGGTTTAGTGCCTATGGTTAATATGCAGCTAGGAGAGATTATTTTTGGCGGGGTGGGATCGGGCCTTTACGGCATGATTGTGTTTGTAATCTTGGCGGTATTTATCGCGGGGTTAATGATTGGCCGCACTCCGGAGTATTTAGGTCAAAAAATAGAGGCTTATGATATAAAAGTTTCCGGGTTGTTTATTCTGGTTACGACCTTTACAGTTTTGGGATTTACAGCCTGGGCGGCGGTAAGCAAATGGGGCCTAGCGGGGTTAAATAACAGCGGCCCCCATGGCTTTAGTGAAATTTTGTATGCCTTCAGTTCGGCCAATGGCAACAACGGCAGCGCTTTTGCCGGCCTGACCGCCAACACACCGTGGTATAATACTACGCTGGCGTTTGCCATGCTCTTTGGCCGATTTTTGGCGATCATTCCGGTCATGGCTTTGGCAGGTTCGTTTGCGCGGAAGAAACTGGTGCCAGCCGGTCCCGGCACGTTCCCGGTTTCAGGTCCCACTTTTATTTTGCTGGTAACCGCAACGATTTTGTTGATTGGAGCTTTGACCTTTTTGCCGGCCTTGGCCTTAGGTCCAATTGTTGAACATTATTTAATGCACGCCCACGTATTATTCGCGACGTAGGCGAGTCTGTCCTTTGCTCGCAAAAGACAAGCGAGCCGAGGAGCTAAGAAAGGTTAATACCTTTATTTTAAACTTTTATGGCACTAACATCACAAAAACTTTTTAACGCCGCAATCGTTCGCGAGGCCGTCAAGGACTCGTTTGTTAAGCTTGACCCGCGCCGCATGGCCAGAAATCCGGTCATGTTCGTTACTATGGTCGGCGCGATCATTACCACCGTGGAAATTTTTATCTCCCACGAGCCCCACAGATTTACTATTCAGATTGCGGTTTGGCTGTGGTTTACCGTACTGTTTGCCAACTTTGCCGAGGCTATGGCCGAAGGCCGGGGCAAAGCCCAGGCCGATGCTCTAAGAAAGTCGCGGACTTTAATGTATGCCAATCGATACAAGAGCAATGGACAACTGGAGCAGGTTTATGCCGAACAGTTAAGAAAGGGCGATGTTGTGCTGGTGATAGCAAATGAAGTCATTCCGGGCGACGGCGAAGTTATAAAGGGTGCTGCCACAATTGACGAGTCAGCCATTACCGGAGAGTCAGCCCCGGTAATTCGTGAAGCGGGCGGCGATAGGAGCGCGGTGACCGGCGGCACGAAAGTTCTGTCCGATGAAATTGAAGTTAAAATTACCGCTAATCCCGGCGAAAGCTTTCTCGACCGCATGATTACTTTGGTTGAAGGGGCCAAGCGCCAGAAAACACCGAATGAAATAGCCTTGACTATTTTATTGGCTGTTCTCACCATTATATTTTTAGTTGTGATTGTCGCCCTAAGATCTATGGGCGAATATAGTGGCACGGTCTTTTCCGTAACGGTTCTGGTTTCCTTATTAGTCTGTCTGATTCCCACAACCATCGGCGGCTTGCTGTCTGCTATCGGTATTGCCGGTATTGACCGTTTAGTGCAAAAAAATGTATTGGCCATGAGCGGCCGCGCTGTAGAAGCCGCCGGCGATGTAGACGTACTGCTGCTGGATAAAACAGGAACCATCACGCTCGGAAATAGGCACGCGGTTGAATTTATCCCGGCTCCCGGAATCACCATGGAAGAACTGGCGGATGCCGCCCAGCTGGCTTCTTTGGCCGACGAGACGCCCGAAGGCCGTAGTATTGTTGTGCTGGCCAAAACCTTTGGCATTCGCGGCCGGGAGATTACCGAGATGCCCAATGCGATTTTTGTGCCGTTTTCCGCCCAAACCAGAATGAGCGGCCTTGATATGGAATTTACTAAATACCGCAAGGGCGCAGTGCAAACTATTAGACAGTGGTGCCGGGGCAAGTTTCCAATTGAAGTTGAAAAAGAAGAAGAGCGCATCTCCAAAGCCGGGGGTACGCCGTTAGTCGTTGCCAAACAAGATAAAATTCTCGGTACAATTTACTTGAAAGACGTGGTCAAAGGCGGTCTGGCGGAACGGTTTAAATTGTTTCGGGAAATGGGAATTAAAACCGTAATGATAACAGGAGATAACCCGTTAACTGCCGCTGCTATTGCCAAAGAAGCGGGTGTTGATGACTTTTTGGCCGAAGCCAAACCGGAAGATAAACTCGCCCTTATTC
>PLYC01000008.1 GCA_003151625.1 Candidatus Doudnabacteria bacterium | reverse complement strand
CCAAAAACTGCAGAAAATGAGGGGGAGAGAAGCAAATTACAAGGCTTGGATGGGCTTAAAATTGACTTAAAATATAGACTGCCGCTTCATTAACTTTTTTGGAGTGTTTTTTTAGTTTTTCGCAATTTTTTGCATATATCTATCTCTAAGATAGCATTTGTCAATTTTTACCCAAATGGAAAGCCGCTTGCCCCGCCCACCCGTGCGCGTGGCTTTAGCTACCAGCTCCCTTTAAACACCAAACACTAACTTATTGAAAATTTGATCGCTAAAACTTCCTTAATTCCCTGCTGGTTAATCCCTAAAACAATATACGCGCATTTGGTGATAATCTTGCCGGCATCCCTGACTTTAAACCACAGGCCGTCCGAAAACAAAATCGGATACAAAGACGACAGCGGTTTTGCCTACCACTCTTTCATCAGCGGAAAAACTTTGTCCGTAATGCCGGAAGTAGCCGACTGGGACATTTCAATCCCTTGGGTTTCTTTAAGATGATTTAAAGATTTATTATTTAGAAATAGCTGTATTTCTGCTTTTTGCATTTTTACGCCCCCAAATATTTTTAGGGCGATGAGGGTAAGCGCCCGAATGGCTCTTACAAAAATCTTCCAGGTAGGAACGATGGGTTATCCAATTCCGTCCAACCTTTATAGCTTTCAGTTCGCCAAGCCTCGCCCGCTGACCCAGGTAGTCTTCGTGGTAGCCGGTGATTTTTGCAGCTTCCGATAAAGGCAGACATTGCTCGCCGATTAATTTAAAGAGTTTGTGCGGCGTTAACGATATTACATCAGGCCTTTGTCTTTTGTCAGGCGCCACGGAAGCGGAAAGATTTGTAACGCCGCTCGATGAAAGCAACGCCAGAAGTTCAGCTCGCCTATACCGACGGTCTCCGCGGCTGCCAATGCGGATTGAAGAAATCTTTTTCTGCCGTTCCCAACCACGCAGAGTATTGGTATTTACACCAAGCAGGTGGGCGGCTTGGCCAATACGTAATAGCTCGCTAAAAGAATTATCGGAATTTGTTAAATTGTCCATAATGCTTTATTAACAAATTTATTTTAGCATAAGATCGCTGTTTCTGCATACTATTAATATAACTATTAATAACAGTTTGTTTCTCAATGCCAGTTTCCGCTCGATGCTGGAAAAAGCCGCTCAAAAAGGGTGGCTTTTCAAATTTTTAACTTACCTAAAGCTAAAAAATTTTGTCTATTTAATCTTAGGGGCATGCATTTGAGCCGGGCAAAGCCGCTTATTGACAACAATTTTTATTTTGATATTATTAAAACAAAGCTAATTTGGTAATTTTAATAAGAAACAAAATGACAAAAAAACAAAAAGTATGGCTTGGGGGTGTTTTTGTTATATTTTAAAAAAATTAATCATCCGGCGGAAAGACAAACATTTTCTTTCGGACAAAAGTGAGAAAAAATATGGTAAAAAGAATTTTGTTTGGGATTTCGCTGACTTTTGTTTTGGGCTTTTTTACTCTCTCCGCTCCCAAAGCGCTGGCGGCAACTTATACAGTATCATCCAGCCAAAATTGGAGCACGCTTTCAATTCAGCCGACTAGTTCTGATACTGTTATAGTAAACGGTGGAGCGACACTTACCGTTGATGTGCCGAATGCCACTGTTGGCGCTCTTCAAGTAGGCGGTTCAAATATCGGTGATGGTGCCGGAACGGTTATTTTTAATTCAGGTTCGCAATTAAATGTAACTGGAAACATAATTAACGGCGTGTCAACTTCCGTCATCGGTACAATAATAATGACATCCGGCGGCACGTTAAAATGCGGCGGCACATTTACAAATAAGACAAATAGCGTATTTACGGCGGGTACGGGAACTTTTATTTATAATGCCTCCGGAGCACAAACCATTGCCGGTGCCGCCTATAATAATTTGGAAACGAGCGGCGGCACCAAGACGGCCAACGGAGTAATTACTGTTAACGGCAATTTAATTATCGATTCGGGGACGGTTATTAATACAGCGAGCAGTATTAACATTGGCAGTAATTGGACAATAGACGGGATATTTACCCAGACTGCGGGGACAACGACATTTACCGCGGCAACGCACATGCTTTCAGGAATCGGAAGCGTCCAGTTTAATAATCTCACCGCCGCAAGCGGCGCGGCAATCAATTTAAATTTAAGCAATATTACTGTAAACGGCCTTCTAACCACCAGCGGGGCGGTGGTCAACGCAAACTCAAGCAATATAAATCTTGCCGGCAGTTGGACCGCAAGTTCGGGGACTTTCAGCGCAGGAACCAGCACTGTCACTTTCAACGGCTCTACAAATCAAACACAGCCAATAATTTCAGGATTTTTGCATTTTTATAATATAAATATAGACAAGGCCAGCGGCACAATGACTTCAGAATACACCTGGGTTGTCGACAATAATTTCAATTTGTCCAACGGCAGTTTTTTCCCCGCCGGGAATTCGGCTTTTAAAAATATAACAATCGGCGGAGGCGGGATTTTAACGGCGCAATCGGGCAATATTAGCGTAAGCGGCAATTGGACAAATAATGGCGGGGCTTTCACGCCGGGTGCAGGCACAATTGTATTTAACGGCACCACCGCTCAAACTATTGGCGGTTCAAGCGCGACCACGTTCAATAATTTAACGGACAGCAACAGCACTGGCGTTTCGTTGAATGGAGTTGATGCAATTATTGGTGGTACCCTTGCGTTGGGTGTGAATAAAATTTCTACCGGCGCAAATAAAATTATTTTAAGTTCTACAACTGCTCCGACAGGCGTCGGGTATATTGACGGCGCTTTACAGAGGCCGGCCAGCGCAGCAAGCCCGATAAATTTTGCGGTAGGAAATGGTTCTGTTCCCGCTGCGGTATCCGTTATTACATCGTCTTCCGGTTCCGGTTCGCTGGCAGTCAAATCCGTTGCCGGTGAGGATCCAAATACCGGTAGCGGCGTTGACCAAAACCACGACGTAAACACCTATTGGATTTTAACGCCCACCGGAACCGTGAATATTATAGGAGCCGTATTTAATTATCCGTCCGGCAATATTGATTCGGGGAGTTCAGCGTCTTCTTTTATCGTTAAGCGATATACCGGCGGCTCTTGGAATACGGTTACGTTTTCCGGCACGCCAAGCACAATCCAAACTGTTACCACTGGTTTAACACCGTCTACTCTTGGCGATTTTATCATTGGGCAAGTCTTGACGCAAAATCAAACAATTACGGTTACGGCTTCCTCTCCTGTCAGCGCTGTTTATAATTCAACTTTTCCAGTAGCGGCCACAGCCAGTTCCGGATTAACGGTTGCCATTACTACTTCCGGCGGATGTTCCGGTGGCGGTAGCAATTCGGCTACTATTACAGTGACCAGCGGTACAACTGCTTGCATCATACATTACAGCCAATCAGGAGGCAGTTTTTACAATGCGGCACCCGAAGTTACAGAAACGGTTTTTGCAAACAAAGCAACGGCAGTCATTTTAGTCACAGGCTACACCGGCGATTACGACGGCAATCCGCACACCGCCAGCGTAATTGCTACGGGCGTAAACGGTGAAGATTTGAGCGCCAATATTAGCCTTTCCGGTACTACCCACACCGGCGCCGGTAATTATCCGGCCGATCCTTGGACATTTAACGATCCATCCGGCAATTATAATCTTGATAGCGGCACGGTTGCCGATTCTATCGGCAAAGCCGATGCGGTAATTTCCGTTTCCGGTTATAACGGCGTTTATGACGGCAATCCCCATGGCGCAACGGGCACGGCTGTCGGAGTTAAAGGCGAGAGCTTGGATTTCAATTTAAATTTTGGCTCAAATTTTACGGATGTGCCGGGAGGCACTGCCGATTGGACTTTTACAGGCGGTTCTAACTACAACGACCAAAGCGGCCAAGCTGCTATTATTGTAAGCTCGGCCGAATCAACAACAGTGGTTAATTGTCCTGTTAGCGCGGTCTATAAAGGTTCTCCGGTTACGCCTTGCACGGCCTCGGTAAGTGGCGCCGGAAATTTTAACCAATCCGCAGCCGTTGATTACTCTGATAACACGAGCGTCGGCACGGCAACTGCCATCGCGACTTTTGTGGGCGATAATAATCACTCGGGCAGTTCGGATTCTAAAACTTTTGCCATTACCCCGACTGTCCTAAATGTGACCGCTTCAAACGGTACAATGGTTTACGGCGGCACGGTACCTGCGATTACGGCGGTTTACGATCCGAATATTACGCCGGCAATTCCGGCAACTTGCGTGACCGATGCAACCGTGTCTTCTCCGGTTGGTTCTTATACCTCAACTTGTTCCGGTGCCGCCGATCCAAATTACACCTTCTCTTATACCGCCGGTGCGGTTAGAGTAACTCCGGCAAGCCAAACTGTTACTTTTGGCACTTTGTTCGACAAAACTTTGAGTGACCCTGATTTCACGGTGAGCGCAACGGCCTCGTCCGGATTGGCTGTTAGCTTCAGCAGTTTAACAACCGGTGTTTGTGTTTTTGATTCTTCAACGGATAAGATAACACTCGTAGCGGCCGGCACCTGTACGATCGAAGCAACACAGGCGGGAAACGGCAATTATAGCGCCGCAGATTCCGTTGACCAATCTTTCACCGTGAATGAGGCGCCTACCCCCACAACCTATACCGTAACCTTTAACAGCAACGGCGGATCTCCGACACCTGCTCCGATAACAGGACTTGTTTCAGGCACTACGGTAACCTTACCGGCAGCACCAACCAAGGACGGTTCTATTTTTACCGGCTGGAACACAGCGGCTAACGGATCGAGTGCGGAATTTAATGCGACCACGCCGGTCATAGCGGATATCACCGTATATGCGCAGTGGTCTGCCAATCCGCCGCCTTCGGCAACCAAATTTACCTTGACTTATACCGCCGATGCTCACGGTTTTATTACCGGAACCAGCCCGCAGACAATTCGCCAGGGTTCCAGCGGTTCGGAGGTTACGGCAGTTGCCAATGGCGGCTATCATTTTACTTCTTGGAGCGATGGCGTTCAGACAGCTTCCCGCACCGATGCCAATGTCCAGGGCGATATCAGCGTGACCGCAAGCTTTGCTGTCAACCTTTCTTCTAACAAAAATGTTACCAATTTCAGTTTCCCGGAAAGCAACGGGGTTATCAGCGGAACAAATATCGCGGTTACCGTTCCTTTCGGCACTAATGTTACCGCCCTTGTCCCGACCATTGCCATTACCGGAACATCGGTTAATCCTGCGTCCGGCGTTGCCCAAGACTTTACGAACCCTGTCACGTACACTGTTACTGCCGCTGACGCCTCCACCCAAAATTATTCCGTAACAGTGGCTGTGGCAGCCCAACCTACATTAACCGACATCGCCATTACCACTCCGGCAAACAAACTTTCTTATATCGTCGGCGATGCGCTGGATATTATGGGGCTGGTGGTTACCGGAACATATAGCGATGGATCCACTTCAACCGAACCTATTATCGCATCTAATGTAACCGGCTTTGATAGTTCGGCTCCGGTAACCGGCCAGGCTTTGACCATCACTTACCAAGGCAAAACCGCGACTTACACGGTTGATATTGCAGTTGCCACACAGAGTATAATCGTTGCTTCCGTGAATGCTATCAGCGATATTAATATTGCCAACGGTACAGCTTTAGGTTCCTTAGGTTTACCGGCCAGTATCGGTATTACCTTGAGCAATGAAGCTACATCAACCGCAACCGTAACTTGGGACAACGGCAAACCGGCTTATGACGGCAACGCTGCCGGCACCTATGCCTTTACCGGCACTTTGTCGAACTTGCCTGAAGGTGTTGCCAATTCGGGTAATAAAACAGCGAGTGTGAACGTGATTGTGGCAGCGACACAGCCTCCCAGCAATGGAGGCGGCGGCGGAACAATTTATTATTCTATTAATGTTACTAAAATCGCCAACGGCTCGGGCAATATTACGGCCAACGGTTCAATTTGCAACGGTTCCTGCAGCTTCCCGGTCGGCACAACCGTTAACCTAACGGCCGTTCCCGCAACAGGCTCAAGTTTTAGCGGTTGGACAGGCGACTGTTCCGGCTCGACCGTATGTTCAATCGTATTGAACGGCAACAAAAAAGTAGACGTCGCTTTTACTGTCGTTGGTCAAGTTTTAGCCGAGACCACAATTAAAAACGGCACGTTGGTTTTGGACGGCACCACCATCTATCTTATAAGCAAAGGACAAAAGCGGCCGTTCGCCACTTCGGAAGAATTTTTCAGCTACGGTTTTAAATTTAGCGATGCCGTAATCAACGCCGCCATAAAAAATATTCCGCAAGGGCAGATAATGCGCGCTTTGGACGGCACGCTGGCATTGGACAAAATTTCGGGCAGGAAAACGGTTTATATTTTAATTTCCAACGGCATAAAACGCGGCTTTGTTTCGGATAAAATTTTTAGCGATTTGGGTTACCAATTTAGCCAGGCCAAAATAATGGATTTGTCGGGCTATCAGGAAGGGCCAGTTATAAATTCGGATGCCAATATCCATCCGGACGGGACTTTGATTTTGGATGACAGCACCGTGTGGTGGATACTTAACGGTACCCGTCGCGGCGTTCCATCTATGGATGTGTTTAATTCTTACGGCCTGACTGCCGACTCGGTTATAAAAAACATCCCGGGCGACACTGGTTTGCCCATAGGCAATTTAATCAAGGCTAGGGATATTGCAATGGCAGAGTAACTCAAAAACATTGCGCACAAAACCGCCTGCGGGCGGTTTTGAAGATCCGGTTTTCAACTAGATCCGTCCGCTTACCAAAAGCCAAAATTAATGTTAAAATTAAAGCAAAATTAGTTTCAGCTCAAATCACCAACGGTATAAATATACTAGGAAAGTTTAAATATTTTAGGGTCTCTCAACTTCACCTGTTATGGCTAAAAGATACATTTTTGCGGTATTAAGTATTGTAGTTGCGGGCCTCTTGGTTTTTGGCATTTATAAAGAACTGGATAAAAGCAAGAAAGCGTTACTGGCCGAAGTCGCCGAAAAGCAAAAGGTTGCCGACCTTGTGCCGGTTTGGCTTAAGACCAACCACGAAATTCTAAAACTACAAGACGATTTAGATACCATAGCCGAATTACGGGTAAAAAATGGTTGCGTGGCCGATACCATAGATCAAGCCATTGAATGTGAACATTACAACCAAAGATTTAACTCGTTACAGGCCCAACTGCAAGATACCGTTCATCGGCTGCAACTTGCAAACAAAAGCCCGGTAGCGATTGCCACTGCTGTTGCCAATATCAAAGTCCTTGCCGAAAATCCCTCGCTGGAAGTCCAATTTAAGGACATCCAGGACAATATGTATTCCAACAACGGCAAGAACGTGGACATTTACGGAGATTCCAACGGTATGCAATATTTGGTTGAACCGGCCACAAATAAAGTTGTCCAGTTTGGCCCCGCTGCCGGTCCCTCGGTAACAGTAAATTACAGAATGACGCCACGCCTAACCACCGCCCAGTTAAAACAAAAAGCAGAGGATTATCTGATGAAACATATCAACGATTTTACCCAAGTTAAAAATAGTGTTGACTTTACCTATACCACAACCTCCAAAGACGGTATGGCATACGCTTTTCGCTGGAACGCTAATATAAAACCAGCCAGGGAAGATATGGCTCCATTCGTTCAAGTAGTATTATCCCCGGCCGGGGACGTTATAAGTTTTAACGACACACGCAGTTTATACCAATAATTATATGGCTCAAAATTTGAGAATGATTGAAGCGGACTTTTACGGTAAAATAGCGGGTTAACTAAAAGCATTGTTTTTAGCCAAAGGCTCTGAAGCCTATCTGGAAACATCAGCGGCTAACGGTTTCAGTTTTGATTTAATGATCCACCTATGGGGCGGCCCGCCTGCCTTGTTGATTTTCCTCAAACAAAGGCACGGCAGGCCCGATATTGCGGGGTTCATTAAAAATACCAACGGCGACAAAGAAATTATTATGGCGGAAATCAAAGGGCTGCCGCTTACGCTTAATGACATTTACCAGTTAAGAAAATATGTTGATTTGTTCAATGCCGCCCACGCTTTCCTTATAACCTCCCATCCTATTCCTGATAACGTCAAGCGTTTGATTAAATTCGCGCCCCGGCTTATTCCCCAAAGTCCGTGCAAGAATTTAATCCTTGCCAGTTTGACACGGCAACATTGAAGTTTACAGACTGGTACCCTAAAAGTTCCTTTTGATAAAATTATGATTTATAAAATTAAAATATTTATATACCCTTATGGCCAAAACGGCAAAGCTTAAAAAATTAAAAATTCGCGGAATCAAAAAGAATGAAGTTTATTTTCCCGGTAACGGCAGCTTTAAAGATAAGCATGGTTACGAATATTCAATAAGCAACGCGGCCGCAGGAACCATGCGATTCCTCAAGGCTTTGCCCACAGCGGAAAAGCAGTTTAGTTTTTTTTGCTATGCCTATCTTAGGCAAGTTATCTATCATCCGCTCATATTGACTCGCTATCCCAAAGCATTTAGGCAGTTCCAAGGCTTAAAGAAAACTTTTGATTATTCATGGAACTGGAACGTAAGGCGCATGTTGCTGTCTTTAGAAAATACTGCTGATGAAAAAGTTATCACCAAAGACGGCATTGACCTGGGATTGTTGAAGCAAAAATTTGACGAACTTGGCGCTTATACATTTATTCTTTATCCGTAGCCGTTGATATAAAGAAACAAAATGTTAAAGACTATGGATGATAAACCTATAATATTTACCCCCACTTTATTTTACGAATACGCCGCGTGCTGCCATTGGGTTTGGCACGACCGGTTTAGCGATCCCAAGGAAAAAGGCGCGATGCCGGAACTTACGTTAAAGCTGTTTGAACAGGGAGTTTTGCATGAAAAAGACTATGTTAAAGATTTAACCTTTACCCAGGTTAAGCAGGTAAATTTAGCACAGGCTTTTAAGGAAACTTTACCTTTAATGGAAGCGGGTGCGGAGCTGATTTATCAGGGTGTAATCCAATATCAAGACGGCGAAGTGCTTTACCAAGGCCGGCCGGATTTGTTAAAAAAGATGCCCGGTAAATCTAAATTCGGGGATTACTATTACGAGCCCGTTGAAATCAAGTCCACAAAAGAAATCCATTTGGAACAAAAATACCAATTAGTGTTATATGGCATTATACTAGAACAGCTCCAGGGGACTTTCCCGGCACAGGCGGCCATAATCAATCGAGATAAGGAAACCCTGTCGTTTTTGATGGATGCTGAACAAAAGCAAAAAACCGTATCCCATATAGAAATAATTTTAGATATTATCAAGGGCAACAAGCCGCCGCTTAAGTTGGTCAGCAGTTGCAAGCAAAGTCCGTGGTTTGGCAAGTGCGTTGCCGAGGCCGAAGCGGCTAATGATATTGCCTTGTTATATCGTTTGGATTGCCGTGCGCATCCTGCATTAAGACAAAATGGAATTAACACGGTTGTGGATGCCGCTGAAATGGATATTGACAGTCTGCCCAAAATTTCTTTTACCACAAAAGAAACCTTGCAAAGGGTAAAATTGCAGGCCCAAAGCCTGATGACCGGAAAATTAATCTGGCTGGCTAAGCCCGAACTGCCAAATCCCGAGCTGAAAATCTTTTTTGACATTGAAGGAGATCCTTTATTGCAAACCCAGTATCTGTTCGGCTTTTGGATTGCGGGCGACCCGGAATTCAAATACGCCAAAATCGGCCATGTCAGGAAGCACAAAGCCGAAGACAGATATTTTTTGTATTTTATAGCAGAAGACCCAAACGAAGAAGAAGCCTTGTGGAAACAATTTTTGGAATGGCTGGAAATTCTGCCGGAAGACGATTACGCGGTTTTTCATTATGCAAACTACGAAAACAGTTCAACCAAAAAGCTTGCGGAAAAATACGGCGGTTCCCGAAAATTTACACAGTTCCATTCCAAACTGTTTGACTTGGAAGATGCCAGAAAAAAATCCGTTATTTTTCCTTTATACTTTTATTCCATCAAAGACATCGCCAAATCCAAATTCGTGAATTTCCAGTGGCGGCATGCCAAAGCCAACGGCGCCCAGAGCGTGTTCTGGTACGAGCAATGGCTGGAAGACGCGGACTGTGATGTGCTAAATGACATTATAGATTATAACGAAGATGACGTAAGGGCGACGGAGTGTTTTTATTTGTGGTTGGAGAAATCGGGAATTTCTCCACAAAAGGAAGGACAGCTTAAAGCCAAGACCGTCATTTTGCTGTTTTTGGTTATGACACTGGGAGTTTTGAGTTTTATTTATTTCCCCCGTCGCCAAGCCGAGCAAGCCAAAATGAGGCAGATGGCCGCGGTACTTTCCGCAACAACCGTTGCGCCGCCGCTGGACGAACGGATTAAATTGGCCGGTTGTTCCTTAAACGGCAGACTGCCGGATCACGCCTGCACGCCAGGCGCGGTTTTTCCGGAAGCGACGCCGGACATAACCTGCGTTCCGGGGTATACCAAGACCGTGCGCAATGTTTCTTTAAAACTTCGCAAAAGCGTGTTTGCCGAATATAGCGTACCCTACCCCCCGCCCACCGGTTCGTATGAGCTTGACCACTTTATTCCGCTGGCTTTGGGCGGCAATAACGAGATTGCAAATTTGTTTCCGCAGCCCGCCGAACCAAAACCCGGATTTAAAGAAAAAGATGTGGTGGAAATTTACCTTTGGCAGGAAGTCTGCGCCGGCCGGGCCGATTTGGGCGCGGCACAGCGGCAAATTGCCAGCGACTGGCTTAAGATTTACGACAGCCTGACCGAAGACCAAATCCAGCAAATAAAATCCAAATTCCGAAGCTGGTCAAATTAGCAAAATTGCTTATTAATTTTTATTTATGCCCCGACATCTCGCCTTTTTTTTAATCGTACTGGCTTTTCTTTCCGGTATTGTCTACGCATCCCTGGGTCTGCAGCTTCTTTACTCGCTTGTGCCGGCGGCTTTTTTGTTTGGAGCGCTGCTCACTCTTGGAGAAAGCTGGCAAATTTCCTTTTTGGCCGCCCTGCTCCTTCTTGCCGGCAGTTTTTATTATTTTTGGGATGACGGCCAATATCGAGCGCTCGTCTCCCGCCTGCCGCAGGAAGGCCAGTTTTCGGGAATAATCATAAATGACCCGCGCCAAGGGCAAGACGGCCTGCAGTCATTTTATTTGCAAACGGACGTAGGCAAGCTGATTGTTAGCACCGCTCCTACTCCAAAATTTTCTTACGGTGATGCCTTAACTGCCGCCGGTAAAATCCAAACCCCGCAACCGGACAGTTATGGGCGTTATCTGGCAAAAGAAAAAGTCGTCGGCCAAATGGCTAGTCCCCAAATTGCCCTTATTTCAAGCGGCGGAGGCAACAAAATACTGGCTTTACTTTTTCGGCTAAAACAAAAAATCAAGCTTTCCTTTGACCGGCTACTTCCGCCGGATAAAGCCGCGTTTCTGTTTGGCGTTATGATGGGAGTAAATGAAAATTTCTCAAAACAATTTTCGCAAAATCTGCAGCAAAGCGGTCTGCGTTTCCTCACCGCGATTGACGGACTCCACATGACCATTATGGTCTTTATAATTTATGGGCTCTTGGTCTATTTCCTGCCCAGGCGACAAGCTTTTCTGCTGACATTTATAATTATTGCCCTATTCGTGGCGCTGACCGGTTTTACCGTTTCCGGAATAAGGGCGTCGGTTATGGCTTTTGCCGCCGGTCTGTCCACGCAATTTGGCTGGAAGTACGAGCCGCGTAACGCGCTTTGTTTGGCCGCTTTGGTTTTAATTCTGCAAAATTCCAAAATTCCCGTTTTTGATGTCGGTTTCCAGCTTTCGTTCCTGGCCGTACTTTCCATCATTTATTTTAAGCCGGTCCTGGCGTGCCTCTTGCGGCTGGACGGCGAGCGCGACTTTTTTGGGCTCAAAACTTGCCTGCTCATTACTCTCTCCGTGCAGTTGGCCACCGCGCCGGTGTTGATTACCCAGTTCCAAAATTTTTCACTCACGGCTTTTGTAGCTAGCGTGGCCGTTGTGGTTGTCTTGCCATATCTGCTTGGAACAGGCTTACTTTTAGCGATTTTTTCTTTGATATTTTATCCGCTGGCGCAAGCGGTGAGCTTTGCCGTCTCGCCGTTAATCGCGTATGTGATTTTTATTATCAATTTATTTGCCAAATGGGCCGCTCCCTTTAATCCTAAATTCAGCCCAATCGCCATCGCGGTTTACTACCTAATTTTGATTGCCCTGATGTTCTGGTTTTACCGCAAAAAGCCGTCTTCGGCGGCAACCAGCGAACTCGTTTCTAAAACCGAAAATTATAAATTTGGCTAACAAAAAAATGCCCATTATCTCAAAACCAGGGAGTTTATAATAAATAAGAAAGAATTAACTTGATATTTTTGCGGGATTTGGTATAATGTTTGTGCTTACCAAATTTGACGGCAGAAAAAAAATGAAACAAAAATATGCATCAGAAATTTTTGCAGTGGCTTGAAAAAGTGCGACACATTTTGCAAACGCTTATAGAAAAAATTACAGACAACAAAAGGCAGGTTATTGCCGTATCCGTGTTTGCGCTGGTTTTAGTCGGCGTCGCGGTAGCTTCCAAAAAGTCGGAAACGGTTTCGCGATTTTTGGCTTCGGTATCGGGCAATGTTTCAGTCCAAAACAATTCCGGCCAGGCGGGCATCAAAGGAGGCCAGGTGGGCAAAACTTCTGTATCTCCCGCGGCTGCCAAAATCTGCGACTTTAACACTTCGCTTAAGCCTGACAAAAACGCGGTTGTATTTAAGGAAGTCGCCTGGATGGGCAATAAAGACAGCGCCAACAACGAATGGCTTAGTATACAGAAAATTTCGGAGGGCGACGTGGAGATTGGCGGCTACCAAATTTTAAACGAAAACCAAAAAATAAAAATTATCCTGCCAGCAAAAGCGGTTTTGACCGGCGCAAAGCCGCTCTATGTGCTTGCCCGCACAGACGGCATTTCCGGCATCGCGGCTGACCAGATTTATTCCGGAGCCATACGCAATACCAATGAAGGCTTGCGGCTGTTCAGCGGTGATTGCCGCCTGCTGGATGAAGTTTTTGCGAAACCCAACTGGCCGGCCGGGGACAACGCTTCCAAGCAAACCATGAAGCGCGATTTAGGGACACTGGCGTGGTTTAACATTCTCCCTGTACCAGCCTTGGCATCCGGCGCAGGCGGCCAAAACGCGGCTACGGATGATAAATCAAATAGTTCCTCTGACGCATCCCAAACGTCGAGCACGGAGCAGGTACTCGGAGCGAGTACCGCCACCGCGTCTGCAACGGCATCAACCATTGCCGCGACCTCAACGCAGTGGTGTTCGCAAAACAATCTTACCACGCCGACGCGCGCGGTTTTGATTAACGAAGTAGCCTGGGCCGGAGTCGCCAGCGATAAAACCTCGCGGGAGTGGGAAGAGCTTAAAAACAGCGGCGGCTCTGAAGTTGCTTTGGCGGGCTGGCAGATGCAGAATAAATCGGCAACAATAAAAATTCTATTTGGCGGGCACGATGCCATTTCTGCCAATGGTTTTTATCTTTTAGAGCGGGAATATGATGATACGATACCGGGCATAAAAGCCGACAAGGTTTATGTTGGAGCGTTAAAAAATAATGACGAATCTTTGCGGCTGTTTGACTCGGGATGCCGCCTGATTGATGAAGTTGTGGCCAATATAGGAAATGCTAAAAACTGGCCTGCAGGCACCGCTTCGCCGGATTACCGGACAGCCGAGCGCTCAGCCGATTTGTCCTGGCATACCTATAGCGGCAATGGCAGCCAGGGTATTTTTGGCACGCCCCGCGCCGAAAATTCTCCGCCGCCGGTTCCGGTTTCATCCGCCCCTCCCGCAGCTGCAAATCCTCCTCCCGTCAATAACCCTTCGCCGACTCCTGCGCCCGTGTACTACACGCTCTCGGTTGCAAAAAATGGAACAGGAACCGGCTCGGTTACCGGATCCTCGGTCAGTTGCGGGCAGGATTGCGCTGAAGATTATTTAAATGGCGCGGCAGTGGAGTTAACAGCCGTTGCCGCTGACGGTTCGGAATTTGCCGACTGGACAGGCGACTGTTCCGGCGCCGGTATTTGCCAGGTGACGATGGACGCGACGCGGACAGTAGGTGCGGTATTTAACCTGATTGCCGCCGAGCCATCCCCAGCACCGCCGCCCATTGAACCTTCACCCCCACCTTCCCCGTCACCATCACCGACTCCTTCGTCCTCTCCGCCGCGCGTGCTGCTTGCCGAAATTATGCCGCGCAGCCAGACAAGCGCTAATGACGCGTTTATTGTGCTGTATAACGCCGGCGGCCAGGACGCGGATTTGAGCGGCTGGACAATTAAAAAGAAAAGCTCTACCGGCTCTGAGTCCGATTTGGTAACAGCCTCGCATCTCAACGGCAAGACTGTTGCGGCCGGGCGGTATTTTCTTTTGGCCAATGATGGAGGTTATACCGGAACAGCAGCTCCGGACGCGGTCTGGGCGCACTCCAATACCCTGGCATCTGCCAAAAATGCCGTAACCGTTTATGATAAAAACGGTACCGCGGCGGATACCGCGTCCTGGACCAGCATTCCGGCAGGCAAAAGTTACGCGCGCGTTTCCTGGGACAGCAGCGGTTTCGTTGTACAGGATACGGCAAGTCCTAAAAATTCATCCGGCAATTAAAAACGGTTTAGCGACTATTCAAACCCTGCCTGGCTGCAGTCATAGTGTTAATGGTATCATTGAGACTGACAATCTTTTCTGTTGGTAACTTTGATTGCACAACACCAAAAGCATCCATAAACACTAGTGTTAATAAGCCTTTGATCATTAACCTATTACGATAAAAGTAAAACTGATTCCTTAAGCGAAATTAGTAACGAAAGAATATACAAAATCGCCTGCTAACACAGGCGATTTCAATTTATCCACCAACCGATTTATGCACCGGTCCCAAAAATAACTTTATCCGATAGTGGAAATATTATTATAGGTAACAACGGGCTGATTGAGAACTAACCTATAAATCCAGCAACCGCCAAATACATCCCGATAATCAAAATAAAAAATCCAAGCGGGTAATAAATCTCCTCAAAATGGACACTAGAATACAATTTACGCAGGGATAAATCGAAAAAGAAAAATCCGATTATTCCTCTAAGCGCCAGTACCCAGCCAAAGAACGCGATGACAACAGGCAAAACCCAGCCTGCCGATATATTAACGCCAAGCGCTAAGGCTAAACCAAAACCTGTGCTAATTATTTCCAACAGATACAAAACACCGTCATTTTTTAATAAACTTTTTATGGCTTGGATTACTTTATCTTTTTTGAAGAGCATGAAAAGGGAAGCAATCACGAATGAAAGACCAATAAACCTGGCTAGAAACAAAGTTGCGTCCATATATTATATTTTGTTTAATTTTTGGGTAATCAATATTTAGGCGTTTGCGGAGAATTGGCGAATTTTCCTTCGGGATATTCCTGGTGAAATTTTTTCCAGGATTTTGACAGGCGGAACATTTTACTTCTGGCTTCCACATAACGGCCAATCAAATCGTCCAGTAAGCCGCCGTCCAACTTAATACCATACAACCCCTTAACCTGTTCCAGATAAACCACCATTTTATTGCAACCAGCCATGGCTTTTTCCAAAAGCATGATGCCGGCAGCAAAACTGTCAAAGCGCATTGAATGACCTTCCCCGATATACAACGGGATAGACAGGGCGCAGTTGACCATATTTTCCAGCATTGGGTATTTTAACCTTACCAGCTTTGGGCTTATATCCTTGGATACCAAAACCGCACAGTCCATGGCTTTTTGGTAAACCTCCAAATCCCGAAAGGTATGCACGGGTTTTCTTGGAGTAAACGATTTTTTGTAATAGCCCCCTTTGTTATAGCTACTTCTATCATAAATTGACATATGGTTTTTATAATTTTATTTTAATTATCAAAAAAATCAAAATTTTTCATCGGACTGATCCCGCCCGACAACCACCAATTCGTTCTTTTTAGTCGCCTCGCCCCAAGTGCCGTCCTTAAAGAATATTTTACGTTTTTTCCTGTTTTTGCCTTGCAGTTTCTTGACTACGTGCAATGGATAGAACTGAAAAAAATCTTTTTCATCAAACCAGGCGCAGGTAAAATCATATAGCCGCAGGCCGGTTAGCCTGCACATAGCCAGGGCGTACCACGTCAACTGCTCAATCGGTTTTTCTTTAGCCGCGTCAGGCTTGTAATCAAGCAGATGAACCTGTCCGTTTCTAATTTGCACAAAATCTATATGGCCGGTTAAAAGTTTGGGCAACTCAACAAGTTTTTTGCTGCCTTTTATTTCAATCTTACCGTCATCACTTATCTTGAAACGCAAATCATTTTCAAAATGTACAACATCCTCTTTGCGGATATACACCGGAACTTCCGTGGCCACGGTGCAGGAATCGTTGGCTATAAAGAACCTTTGTAGCTGTTCGTGCCGCTGTTTATTGTCTTTAACGGCCTGAAGGACAAAATCCGCCAAACGGTTGGCGTAATTGAACTTGCTTTTGACTATCATATCCGCCTTGTCAAATTTTGACCTGATTTCCGACATTCTTTCGCCTTCCTGAAAATATTGATGCGGCGTAACCGACGATATGTTATCCAAAAATTCTTTTAAAGGCTGGAGGCGACGATTGCGGTATTCTTCTTCCAGCATCAGCCTGGTTTTAGCGCGGTGGTAACGGAAACGAAAAAGTTGCCGGTGGGCCATGGTTACGACCTCTACCATCTCGGCGGGGCTGTACATTTTTACCGCGTACGGCCGCAGGCGCTCGTAGCGGCAGAGTTGGCTGTACTGGCTTATCCATTCGGATAGGGTTTCCGGTTCCGGGCAAATATTGAATTTTTGTTTTAAAAAACTACAGGATTGTTCCAGGGTAAAACCCAAATTATAGTAACTCATGCCTTCAATGACCACGTTTAGGGGAAATTTTCTGCCCTTTACGTCCTGGGCGGTAAACGTCCGGCCGCATTCTTCATTTTTGCATTCGTACAACTGAACAACCTGGTGTTTATTTTTACGTGTACCGCGTTTGGTAAACTCTTTAGAATTACAGTAAGGGCAGGCTTCAGCCGACTTTGAAACTCCAATTTCACTTGTATTAATGTCCTCTTGCTGTTTATTGTCTGCCGTCCCGTCTGTGTCCGCTGCAGATTCAGCAGAGGCGGAATGCTCGGATCCTTTATCCCTTTGTTCCTGTGTTATGGGACGGCTATCAGATTGGGGCGGGCTTAACGGAGTTGCAATTTCGACACTGGACGTCCCCGTCCCGATATTGCTTGCGTGTTGAGCCGAAATTTCTTTTCCCTCTTGTCCCCCTACTACATCAGTTAATTTCAAAAAGGCGGCTTTGTTATTTTTAAAAGCCGCATTCGGATCAGTAAACTTTTTGCCTAGCTTGGCAAGCTTTTTAACCCACTTGTCCATAAACTTTTTTTGGATCTCTTGGTGGATCTCTTAAACTAATTATTTATATGGTATTCCCGAATAAATAACCTGTCAAATAAGCCGTTTCATAAATAGCCACAACAAATAAAAAAGCCTGCGTGCTTTGTTATTTAAAATTTTTTGATAGTTTATCTCATTGTTTGTACAAAAATTTATGCAAAAAATCCCCGGGAGTCAAGATGGGAAAATTTACCGCTTCTATTACCTCTTTCCTCAAAAAGTGTCTGGTATTCCAGGTTATGAGGGCATCTGGTTTTGCCAATATGGCCGAGGCCAAGATTGGCGCGTCGGAAGTTGGCAGAATGTTATAAGCGATCCGTACTTGTTTTAGAGTTGGATTTTTGGTGACATTAGGAGGGATCAACAAAAAAGACTGCCAAGAAGTGGTTAGCGCAGGAAATTTTAAAGGAATATTTCTGGCGGCCTCCTCAATTACATCGGGGGACACTATCGGAATTATTTGTTTTGCAAAACAGGCAGCAAGGATTACTCCTGCTGCCCCTGTTGGCGAATTAAGCCCTGCTAAGATTGCACTGGTATCAAGAAAGATTTTTAATTTTTTTGGCATATTTTTCCTGCCAAATTTGGTTTCTTGTATTGGCTAAGGCCTTGTTGATGGCTACCTGGGAATATGGGGAGCCAGTCTGCTGTTTTTTAGGCAAAGTGAAATAAGCCTGGACTTTTAAAGTTTGTACCTGCTGTTCCAAGTTGGCCAGTTTTTTGAAAATTGTGGTGGTTGATTGATCCATACATTTATTATATATGACTTAAATCAATAGTGCAACTTATCTTCCCGCTCCCGAAGTTGCCGGAGCGTTGAGCCGCACAGACAGTTCCCTATATCCCATGGGGACTACTGTGATTTAGGGACGGGCTTAACGGAGCCACAACATCGGGACTGGGACGTCCCGCTCCCGAGATTGCCTGACTGTTGAAGCGCGCAGCCCTTTCCCTTTGTCCCTTGTCCCCACTTAAGAATTTTGGGGCGACTGTCTATATGGAAGGCTTAATGCAAGGACAATTTCGGGACTGGGACGCCACCTCACGACTTTCTCCGGTCAAAAACTCACGACTTTTTCGGTTTTTTGGGTTTGCCCCCGCTATCCGTGATATAAATTTACCCATTTTTGACTGAATTTTTGTACAATTTTTGCGCTAATTTCCGGTTGTGGCAGGCGGAGTAACGGCATCGGAAACCGTTGGCGCGGGAGCCGCGGCAGGTGGAGAAATTGTAGGCGTCGGATCAGTAGTTGGAGGCGCGGGATCGGTTGCCGCGGGCGGAGTAACGGCAGGCGTAATCGGCGCGGCGGTAACATCAGGGACGGCCGGGGTAGGAGGTGCCGACGGATCAACCGTAGGCGGTGTTGCCTCAACCGGTACCGGATTGGTTGCCGTAGGATCTGTCGCGGGAGGATTTGTAACTGTTGCCGGCGTGGGCGAGCTTGCGCCAGCCACAATACCATTTTGTCGATTCAATAATTTTAACAAATCTTTCAACTGATTTTCAGTTACGCAGGTCTGGCCAAGGCATAATTTTTTAGCATTGATGGTATCAACATTTAGCGTCGCGGCGTAAATTATTCCGCCCACGTGAAGGTCGTTTTGCACGGCTAGAGAACCGGTTACCGCGATGTCGCCGAAGACCGAGGCCTCGGTCATGTTCAAATTGGCCAAGCCTGATAACCATGCCTGAACCCCGGAATCGCCCGTATTTGAGGCATTTTGCACCAAATTAGCCACTTGTGGTTGGTAATAGGTGGGCTGGACAAAGACTAAAATTACGCCTGAATCGCCAACGGCCGAAGATGTAAAGTTTTCCAGGGCTCGTCCCAAAACCTGTCCGGCAACCGTGGCCTTCATGCCGTAGCCGACAAGTTGAGCGGACACGGTAATGTAATCTCCGATTTTTATGTTGCCGTTTTCATTGGAAACTTTTACGGGTACGCGACCGGAAAGAGCGATGGCGTAAGTTGTGGAGCTCGCCGCCGAACCGGTGTCGCCGATAACTATTCCGGGAGCCGTGGACACCACACCCATTGCCGCCGTGGTGCTTGTGGCGCGAATTACGTATCCGCTATTCTGTCCGTCTGTTGTTACCAGCATGCCGGGCAAAATGTTCGCGTCCTTGGACGGATACCTTTCGGCATAGTCGCCCTGCACGATGCTTATGCTATTGGCGTAGATTGTACCGGCGGCGGTGGTTGAGGCAGTGGTACAGGAACCGTTGCCGCTGGAATTACCGGCGCCCACGCACAGCCAACCGTTGCTAATTAGGACGTTTCCGCCGGCAATAGTTAATTTTTGCGGGACTGTAGTCGTCCCGATGCCGACGTTGCCGTTCTGTTGAATTACCATTAGTCCCGCACCGGTAGAGCTTGCTATAAAGAGAGGATTTGTTCCCGCGGTTCCTTTTACAGATAAACTTGCCACCGGACTCGTCGTCCCGATGCCGACGTTGCCGTTGCCTAATATTGTGACTGATGGTTTTGAAAAAGTAGTACCATCGACGCCTGTTGAAGGGGTTATCTCAAAACCATTAACATTGTATTGCGTGCCAATCATCCAATTATATTTTCCAGAAGCGGCCTGCGACATAAAGCGCTGTGATACACCATTGTTACCAGAATCCCCCTCTAAAATCATTTGAGGATATATACTGTAGTTTTTTATATGTAGAGGTGCTCCTGGTGTAGTCGTCCCGATGCCAACGTAGCCTTGATTTGTTACAACTAAGCCAGTTCCAGAGCTTCCACCAACATTCATCGCGATACTACTAGTAGTATCGGCACCCTGCACAACCAATTTTCCACTCGGAGTCGTCGTCCCGATGCCGACGTTGCCATTGGCCAAGACAGTCAGCAAAGTTGAACCGGTTGACGACGAGATGGTAAGTAATGGCGAAGAACCAGCCGCGCCTTGGAGAGTAAAGGTGGATGATGTGGAAGTTGTGCCTACCGATAACTTAAGGTTGGTGTTGTCCCAGTTAAACAGGTTAGTGGCGTTAAAGGCGCCGGCTGTTCCTGCAAACTGGATGTTGCCGGGGGTACCGGAGGCAAGGGTTGGAACCGTGGTGCCGGTAATAGTTATGGTACCCGCCGATGAAGTGGCAATGGTTATGTTAGCTCCGGCCGCCAAGTTCCCTACCTGCCAGCTTGAACCATTGCTCATTAACAATTGGCCGTTGGTAGTGGGAGCGGTGGAAATACCCGTGCCGCCTCTGGCAATGGAAAGTTGATCTGCCCAAGAGAGATTCAAAGTGTTGGAAGAAATTGTTCCCTGGACATTGGTATCGTTGTTTACAAACCCGACTAACGTAGTTCCCAAAGTGGAAGAACCGGTACCGCCGTTGGCTACGGCTATGGCTGTACCGTTCCAGACGCCGGTGGTGATGGTTCCCAAAGTAGTGATGGTGGTAGAGCCGGTGTTGGCAAGGAGAGCCATGGTGCCAAGTCCTAAGTTAGTTCTGGCTGTGGCGTAATCGGCAGATCCTAATAAGGATTGAATGTTAGCGGAAGGAGCAATGCCGGCGTAAGTGGTAAGATTGGCGTTGTAAGCCTGCACATTGGTGCCAATGGCTAAGCCTAAGTTAGTTCTGGCAGTGGCAGCATCAGTAGCTCCGGTACCGCCGTTGGCCACGGCTATGGCTGTACCGTTCCAGACGCCGGTGGTGATGGTTCCCAAAGTAGTGATGGTGGTAGAACCGGTAGTTGGGTTAACAGCCATAGTGCCCAGGCCTAGGTTAGTGCGGGCAGTGGCGGCATTGTTTAAATCAGAAAGGTTGTTGGCTACTTTCAGCCAGGTGGAAGAAGCATAGGTAGCGGTATCTAAAATACCTAGGTTAGTTCTGGCTGTGGCGGCGTCAGAGGCTCCGGTACCGCCATCAGTTACGGCAAGGTCAGTAATGCCGGTAATGGTTCCACCGGTAATGGCCACAGAACTGGCATTCTGGCCTGCCATGGTGCCGAGGCCGGAAACCGAAGTGGAAGCGATAGAGATGGTGACATTGGAAGCGGCGGTTAATCTGCCCTGGGCATCCACGGTAAAGGTGCCGACTTGGGTGGCCGAGCCATAGCTGCCTGCTGCCACACCGGTGGTCTTAAGCCCCAAGACTCCGGCCGGGGAAATGGTGGCATCGCCACTCATAGTCACAAAGGTCGGAATGCCGGAGACGTTGGCTAAAAGCATCTGGCCGCTTGAGCCGACCGCGGCCAGGACCTGGGAAACGCCGTTGCCGTAGAGCACGCCGTTACTAATTAAAGTGGTACTGCCGGTGCCGCCATTTTGTACCGATAATGTACCGGTAATGTCAGAGGAACCATTGGCCAAGGAAATCGCGCCGTTGAACAGAGAGCCGGCGGCGGAGCGGACAACTCCGGTGCCAAGGCTGGTAACGGTGGTGGAGCCCGTAACAGACAGCGTACCGCTAACCGATGTGGTGGCAAGGTAAGAATTTCCGCTAACGGTTAAGGCGGTGGAAGAAGCTGATCCCAAAGACGAAGTGGCCGTGGCCGTAATGGAGGTAAAGGAAGGATTACTTGATAATGTTATCTGCGTGGAAGTGCCGATTAAAACATTCTGGCCGCCGCTGATGGACAGGTTCGAGCCGACGGTCAAGCTTCCGAGTGTCGTGGTGCCAATGCCGCCGCGGCTGAGTCCCAAAATACCGGAAGTAATTTGATTGGCATTTAAAGCAATATCATTGTAAGTAATGTTGGTGACCAGGCCTTTGCTGTTAATGGTTACGCTGGTGGTGGAAGCGGCGGAGCCGTAAGTGCCGGCCGTGGCCACATTATTGGCTAAAGTAATGACTCCGGTGGAAGCGATGGTGGCGTCTCCTGACAAAACTTTGCTAACCCACTGGGTGCCGTCGGCAATTAGCAGGTTGCCGGTGGTCACGGCCGTGGAGCCAAGCAGTTGGCCGTTAATCCTGGCTACGGTAGGAGAAGGATAACTGCCGGAGAGGTCGCCGGAAGCGGTTCCTCCTGGAGCCACACCACTGATGGTGACATTGGAAGCGGCGGTT
>PLYC01000014.1 GCA_003151625.1 Candidatus Doudnabacteria bacterium | reverse complement strand
AAGTGGGCACGGCAGTTTCCGCACTTGACTGCTCCAAGGAAGCTCGATAGTGCCACCTGAGGCCCATTAGAAGGCCCACGGACCTCGCGCGTCAAACACCGGTTCGCTCTTTTTCAACAAGATACGTCGCTCGCCCGTACGCCTTGGGCGGAACCACGTCGAGCGCCGCACTCGGAAAACGGCAGTCTGTGGGCAGCGGACAGAGACGCCGCCCAAAAAGTGGGTAAACTCCTGCACATAATACCTTGACACCTGTACGTGCCGCCGGCGGACCCGCGCTCCAACCAGATAACGACATCTGAAATTCGGCAGGGGCGCCGAATGCTGCGGTATACTGTTGTTTCCGATATGCGTCAGGCTGGGGTTTCGGGCCTAGCTGGCGCGTTTGATACGCGATGCAAGAGGTTGAAACCATGGACCTTAATAGCTTCAACGAGATGTTGCGTCAGATTATTTCCGAGGTCGATGGCCTGAATCGCCACCCACTTGAGGATCTGCTCGCTGCGACTCCTCGACTCGATGAATTGACAGATGTGCCGGCAGGTACGCCGGTTTTAGTTCGGGCCGATATCGATGTGCGTGTCAAGGACGGGAAGGTAGCCGACATCACTCGTCTTGAGACCTGTGCCGAAACCCTCCGCTACTGTCAATCTCGTGGCTGGATCACAATAGTCTTTGGCCACCTCGGCCGCAAGAAGGAGGCCACGACAGAACCGGTGGCCGCCGCCCTCAATGATAAGTTCGGGTTGCGCTTTCGATTCATCGACGGCTGGCTCGACGAGGAAGCAGCGAAGTTGTCCGATCAGTTCGTTGAGACCGTTCAGAGAGCATGTCCGGGAGATCAGTTTCTGCTTCAAAACACGCGCCGATATGACCTTGAGCGCGCTCTCTGGACCGCTACCCCGGAAACACTATCCACTCTCTCCCCGCGAATGTTAGCTATCTGTTCGGACATCAGGACTCGGCTCAGTTCTGTGTTTGTAAACGAAGCGATTGCGGCGTCGAACCTCGACTTTTCGTCCTGTGCGGTACCCCTCTTAATGGAGCGAACCGCATTTGGGTTCTATATCGCATCAGAAATACGAGAGCAAATCTCCAGAGTGAGGAACGCAGACTTCGTCGTTTTCAGTGGCTTAAAGATCGACAAGCTCAACGATCTGGAAGGCATAATTGACCGCGGCCACCTTCGGTTGATTATCACGGCGGGTTCCTTGGCTATGGCTCTTCGGAAAGCCAGAGCACAACTCAACGGCGGCGACTTCTTTTTGGGTCGCGCTGAAACCGAAACCGACTATCCGGCCTACATCAGCGCCGAGCGTGTGGAACAAGCTCAACGGATCCTCCAGAAATGTGCCGCAAGACAGATTGAGGTCATTCTTCCCGTTGACTACATCTTGGATGATCTAACAATATCGCGGGCGATTCCAGATGGTAGAGCGCAGATGGACATCGGTCCCGAGACGCGAACTCTCATCGCGGATGTCGTGCGTCGCTACATTGCTACCAAGAAACAAGGCAGCGCGGTTATGTTCTATAACGGCGTCTTTGGCAAAGTTGAGGACGCTGATTTCCAGAATGGTACACGGGATTTCATTCCCCTTTTGAAGGAACTTACACAATCTGGTGTCCTAACATTTGTTGGGGGCGGTGAAGGACGGACGGCACTGAAAGACTTCGGGGCCCTAAGCGACGTTACACATGCCTTTACCTGCGGCGGTACCGTTCTGAAGTCTTTAACGGATAGGCATATTGGTTTCTTGAAGGCGATGTACCTCCAGAACCGAGGTCGGATAACCTCATTTGCGCTGAAGGAGAAAAGCATGCATTCAACAAAAGGCGATACGGCGAGTTTGATCGAGGAGTTTCGGAATTCCTTGAGATCTCAGCAACTCCAAGAACTGGCTGATGTTCTTGCGGACACCCCTGGAGACGACGTCACTGCGGCCCTCCTCGAGCGATTAGGGTCAGATCAGGTGCAAGATGACCCAGATGTCGAGAATGCAGTCTGCACTGCTTTAGTTAAACGCGGTATTATGCGGGAGTTAGGGAATCTCAATTATAGGTTCGAGGAGCCAAGCTTATTACCGCCCGGCGTCAGGTCGCAACTCATGAACCAAGAACCGATTCGCTCAAAATACGGCTTGGCGCTGGTGTAAAACAGCCGCTGGCCGGATCGGTTGACGCTTACTGGCTTCTTTCGAATGTGTTGACAAACTGGGCTACGTCTTGGAGGCTCCGAGCAACCGTTTTAGGCTTAAACGGGTCATCATCCTCGCGGCTTTGATACCATATGGTGATTATGCCTAGCTCGTCGGCCACACGAAGATTTCGCTTGCGATCGTCGACATAAATAATTGAGTCAAACGGGATGTCAAGTTTGTCACGCAATATCCGATAAGGTAGCCCCCCGCCTTTTTCGGCCCGAAGCTCGTCGCTAAAGATGCTCACGCTTACGTACTTTGAACAGCCAATCCTATCAAGAGCGTAGCGACCCCACCTTGCCGGCATATCGGACACAATAGCCAACTTGTAACGGCTAGATAGTCTTAAGAATACCTCCGCAGCCGTATAATCAACGGTGAGGCTCTTGAGGTACCTGCTCTCGGCATCGTGCCAATCGCCCTCTACGAAACGGCTCCAGAATTCTGCATCTGTTATATTCCCAATGCGCAGACCATCTTCATACAACTTTTTGAGCTCCTCCTTGTTGATGCGCTTGGGCTCAGGCAGCATACCGAAGAGGACGCGACTGACAATCTTCTCCTCTCTTATTAAGACTCCCACGACGTCGAACGCTACACATTGTACCTTCATAATTTCTTTGTACCTTCCTTAGTGCATGCACTATAACTCAAGCTAATATTAGCAAAAGTACCTTCGTACGACAAGGCCAGACGTAGAGGACGCGAGCTCTTAACTTCAGCTCGGATCAGCTACAGTGATATCAGAAAAGCGCAAACAATACTTGGGAATGAGTTCGGCAATTGGGCGGCAGAACCCTTCCTGTTCACAAGTGGTTAGGACATCTGCGTTGCGGAATCCGTACGGCATATCAGACACATCGGGCACAATCAATTCACTTCCATTACGCACAGTCAACCGAAAAGAGAAATGACTGTGGATCGAGTCGATTTCTAGATCGGACGATGCAAGAAAGTCAAAGTGGCATCCGCCCCCGTGTGGAACAAGCCGCCCGAGCATGGGCGCAGTATTCACTGATCGCGCTGTTTCGGGCGTAACACGCTGGTGTGTACCGAGTTGCGGTTTGACCTGGAGACCGGAAGGCACCACAAGAAACGAGGACTGATTCGGACCCAGGAGAAATGGAAGGACGTCAGAAGAGTCAGCCTGTTGGGAACCTACGGTACAGCTGTTGGGAGAAAGTAATCCGTGGTGTTGTGAGTTCGAGAGCACCTCACCGTCAGGGAAGAGGTATGACGCGATCACGGCTCGCTTGCGGCAGGCGAAAGAATTCGCGTATGAACAAAGATCGTAATATTCCTTCGCCAATGGGCCTGACGCGAATGAGATCTCGCCAAGCGGGGAGCTTAAGGTGTCGGCTCTGTCTCGAAGGCTTTGGCTACGGAAGTAGTCTAGGCCGAAGCCGAATTGACTTGTCTGCTTGATCTCTGGCACCGAGCAGTGGAGGATTGCGATGTAGGCGTGTCTTGGGGCCGGACACTGCGCGAGCGCCCTGACTTCAAAGACACTGATGAAATGGTTCCGCCTAGCAAAATCCAGTCGGATACGAGTGCCATCGACGGTTGATTGGGTGGCTGGAAAGGCGAGGAGGCGGTTGAATATCTGGGCTGCTGGTGGTAAGACGTTAAGCCCGACTGTGCAAAGGCCACAGGCGGTCGGTGCGAAACCTAGTGGGACGAATTCACGGGTCCCGTCTCCCCAAATGTAAACTCCACCGACTACAACGCCGGAGCGGCACCGGAACGAGTTTCGGCTGGGAGACCGATCAGGGGTCAGAATACAATACGCGTCCGGCGGAACGCCGAGTTCGGTTTGAAGAATATGGAGCCGGGCGATCCCTATACGTGCAACTATATCACCAAGCTGCGATGTTTCATCGCCACCAGCAGGCCCAAAGACATAATCGTGCGCCCGATCCAAGTAATCGCAAACCTTCGTACTGATTCCTCGCTTAGACTGGAGTGCATTTTACCACACCTATCACTGCGTCGCCGATTGGGAGGCGTGCTGGCTCTGGTCTCCACGCGCAGCCTGGAAGAGATCCTGCCGGACGCGGCTCAGGACTTTGATGGGGTTATGCTGATCTCGTCGATTAATAGACGTATGTATGGTGCGGTCGTAGGATGAGCTCGCCACAATTTGATGTACGCCAATAGGGTTCCGGCAGCATGCCGAAACGCACTTTCCGGGGGTGCCAGGATTTCTGTTTCCAGCCGGTGCTTAATCGTGCCCAACGCTTTGACGATCACCGGTTCGTCGATTGACGCCCCCAATAGCGCGAGCGAGTGCAGGACATTGTAGAGTTCCTGCGTTGAGAGGGCGGTCACCTCGTCCAATTGTAGCCGCAGATCCGCTGCCGCAGCATCTCTGAGGCCATCATGCTTTCCTTCAACATTCGCATAGATGCGGGCAATCCAGGATAAGGCCAGTATTGGGCCCTCTGCTGTGTGAGTTCTGTTGGCAAAGCGGTTCTTGTCGAATCGGTGCTCTAGAAACCTCTGCAGCTTTGCGCGTTGTCTTTCAAGCCGAACTCGGAGTTCGTCGGTGGGACCACATGTTCGCAGTGCCAACTGTATCGCGAATGAAACCGGCAACATAGTCCCGTGGTACGGATGCCCAGCGCGAAACCCTCCACTAAACTCTCCTGACCAGGATCCGTCAGGTTGCTGGCAGTCTAATATGAAGACTAGCGCGGCTCGCACAGTTTCCAACTGCTCGCGGGAGTGCTGCAGGAGCAAGGCGACGCACGCGCGTGCCGTAGCTTCGATCGGTAGTCCCTTATCGGACGCCCACCAGTAACCTCGTCGGTTGCGATTCATTTCAAACCAGCGCTGGGCATCTTCGAATGCTTGGCGCTGTGCTGCTGGCACGTCCAGTTCTGCCAGAAGCCAAGCGGCCAAATAGTTGGCGAACGGCTGGTCCACGCCTTCCGGATTCCAGACGCGCCCACTGGATTGATAGTGGGCAAGCACTGCATCGAAGCACCTCCTACAGGTTGTCAAATCACTCGGTAGTTCAATGCGACGTGCTGGGTTCATGTTTGAGCCCGTGACGGGCAACCAGGCCTGGAGGTCCTCGTGCGCGTCGGGGATGCACGCACGCGGTGATATCGACACCAGTGCGGGCGCGGCCGGGAGACGGGCGCTTTTGCCGAGCTTTTGGATGACGAGGTCCGCGATTCCTTCGGCGCCGTAGTCGGCGAGCCGTACGTAGCCGATCGTGGACAGGAGTCCCGGTATCTCGGTGTCGTCGAATCGTACTGGGAGGATGTATTCCGTGTTTTGTTCGAGGGCGCGGGCCTGTGCGCTCTGGCGTTCGTGCGTGGTCCACACCTTGGCGGCGTACCCTGCCGAGACGAGCATCAGGCAATAGCGCGCTTTGTGCTGGTAGACGGTGGCGAGGTGGTCGTACAAGTTCTTCCCCCACAGGTCCGCCTGCTCGTAGGCGTCGTAGAAGACACTGACACCGGCCGCTCGCAATCGGCTGGCGATTCCTTCCGCTTCGCGCCGTTGCTCGCCCGCGAACGAGATCGCTACGTCGTACTCGAACATCGTGCCCACGTTTCCATTCTAATGAGTGTTCGGACCCAGAACGGTTTCGGCCATTCAACACCCTTCCACAAGCTAACCGACGGCCTGCTCGGCGGTCAGCGGTCGGTTATCATCATCAAGCGATGGCAGTTGACGTGGCATGTATTCATACTAGCGCCCACGTTTGTCTGCCGGCGGTCACAATGACCCTCGCTGCAAATCACTGATGGCCGCCTTGCGGTTTTGAACCTGATTCCCTCTTTGCCCAAGAGAAATGCCGGGATTGCGCACACTCTGGCCTGATCTGATCTCCACCTGCAACGGCATTCAACTTTTCCCTGCTTGGATGACAGGTCTTCCGCATATTGGCGCGCAGTTCCTCCGCCCTTGGCTTGTGGAAATCTCCGTCACTACGGAGCGGCTCCCACAAGATTCTGCGATGTTGTGGGCAAAGCCGCTGGTTGACCCCAGGGCCTCCGGTGGTCATGTTAGCAGAGTAGTCCAATGTGTTGTGGCCTCCGGGTGTCGCTGAAGAATTTCCATCTTGCTTGTGAGGGGTGCCGGATTGCGACCACGACGCCCTTCTTTCCGGTCCGCCGGGGTCGGGTAAAACATTACTTGCTCGCGCTATGGCTGGCATTCTGCCGGATTTAAGTTTGGAAGAAGCTTTAGAGCTAACCAAAATTTATAGCATTGCCGGAAAGCTTACGGGAAGCGTGGTGACCAGTCGTCCGGTGCGCAGTCCGCATCACACCACTTCTAATGTTGCCCTGGTGGGCGGTGGGGCAAACCCCAGACCAGGGGAAATTACACTTTCACATCGTGGAATTTTATTTTTAGATGAATTTCCCGAATTTCCCAGAAACGTTTTAGAAGCGCTTCGCCAGCCGCTTGAGGACGGCGTGGTTACTGTCTCTCGTGCCTCGGGAAGTTTTACTTTTCCGGCCAAGTTTACTTTGGTTGCGGCACAGAACCCTTGCCCGTGCGGCTACTTGGGTGATTTAAACAAGCCATGTGTATGCAGTCCCGGCCAGGTGTTTAAATATCAAAAAAAAGTTTCCGGTCCACTGCTCGACAGAATAGACCTTCACGTGGAAGTGCCGCGTCTGCCATACGAAAAAATGGCCGAGCAAGAGCCGGCCGAAGATTCTAAAAATATAAAATTAAGAGTACAAAAAGCGCGTGAAGTTCAGGCTCAAAGGTTTGGCCAAGCAAAAACCAACAGTGAAATGTCCATTATTGAACTTAAACAGTATTGCAAACTCGGCGATGCCGAACAGCAGGTAATGAAGCAAGCCATGAAGCAATACAATTTTTCTGGCCGCTCCCTCCACCGCATCCTTAAAGTCTCCCGAACTATTGCCGACTTGGCGGGAAGTGAAGTAATAACCGGCCAGCATCTTGGCGAGGCAATTATGTACCGGCCGAAGACAGAGTAGTAGCCGCAAACATACAAATTTTATTAATATACAAATTAGCCCTTCAGCCGGTTGTGGTTTTGTTGACGAAGGGAAATATTTTGTATATTTGTATATTAGCGATTACTATCTTATAATATGATTATGAATCAGAGAATACGCAAAGCAATTATACCTGCAGCGGGGTTTGGGACAAGGTTTTTGCCCGCGACCAAGGCTATGCCCAAGGAAATGTTGCCTATTGTAGATAAGCCGATTATTCAGTATGTGGTGGAAGATGCGGTTTCCGCCGGGATTGAAGATATTATTATAGTTACCGGATGGAACAAGCGCAGCATTGAGGATCATTTTGATTATCCGTTTGAATTGGAAAAGCGCTTGGAGGAGTCGGGCAAATATGAGGAGCTTGAGGCTATACGAAAAATTTCCGATTTGGCTAATTTTTATTTTGTCCGGCAAAAAGGGCCTTTGGGAAACGCGACACCCATTTGGAATGCCAGGCATTTTATTGGTAATGAGCCGTTTTTGGTATTATGGGGAGACGATTTTATAGAGGCCAGCCCAACTCGGTGCCAGCAATTAGTAGAGGCTTTTGGGAAGAGGGAGGCCAGCGCTATTTTGGGAAGCATTAGGATGGATAAGGATGAAGATTATAAGCGATATGGTTATGCAGTTGGCAAAGAGGTTGAGGAAGGGCTTTTAAAAATAGATCAGGTAATAGAGAAGCCCGGCGTTGGCAGAATTAAATCCGACTACGCCGTAATTTCCGGCGCGGCTTACAGCCCGGAGATGTTTAACGCGATTGAGGAAGCTATGCATCGTAAGGCCGCGGAAAATACGCCGCAGGAATTAGTTTATTTAGACGGCGTGAACGTTTTGCTGGAGCAAAAAAATCCCTGCTACGCTTTGGAGATAAAAAGCGGCAAATATTACGATTGCGGAAACAAACTTGAATATTTAAAGACCATGGTGGAGTTTGGCCTTAAGCATGATGATTTGAAAAAAGAATTTGGGGAGTATTTAAAGCAACTAAAAAATTAATTTTCAAGTAGCAATTTTCAATTTCCATTTTCTGCAATTGCGAATTTTAAAATTGTAAACTGAAAATTGAAAATTTAGAACAATATGAAACAAAAAATAAGAAATAAGTATACAAAAATCATCGCGGCATTAATAGGCATCAGCCTGCTTTCTGCCGGTTGCGGAGGGAGTACAAGCGCTCCGGTTTCCAACAAGCCGGTAATTCTGAATTTTTGGGATCCATTTGAAACCAGCGAAAATTTTCAGCCGGCTATTGCCGCCTACACGAAACTGCACCCAAATGTTCAGATTGTTTACACAAAAAAAGATATTAATACATACTCGGACGATTTACTAAACGCTTTAGCCTCGGGCAACGGGCCGGATGTTTTTTCCATCAACAATGCCTGGCTGCCGCAATATATGGACAAAGTCGCGCCCGCGACGAGCACTTCGTTTAGTTTTAAAGATTACAAAGACGCTTTTGTGGACGCGGCGGTTAGCGATTTTACGGTTAATCAGCAAGTCTACGGTGTGCCTTTATATGTGGACAGCCTGGGTCTTTATTACAACAAGGATATTTTAGGCTCCGCCGGCATTGCCACACCTCCCAAAACCTGGAGCGAGCTTTCGGCCGATGTGCAAAAAATTAAACGCGCGGATAAAACAGGCTACTTTACTCTAAGCGGCTTGGCCGCGGGCACCAATGCAAACGTTAACCGGGCCGTGGATATTTTATATTTGTTTATGTTACAGCAGGGTGTGGTTCCTTATTCGTCCGATTCCACCCAGCCAACTTTTGCTTTGGGACAGCAAACAAATGGCCAGTTTATCAACCCCGGCTTGGATGGTTTGAATTTTTACACTTCTTTTGCCAATCCTTCCAGCGTGAATTATAACTGGAATTCCAGAAGCGACTATTCCATAGACGCGTTTGCCAACGGACGGGCGGCATTTTTGTACAGTTATTCATACACAGCCGCCAGCATAAAACAAAAAAATTCCAATTTAAATTTTGATGTGGCTTCGGTGCCGCAGCCAAACTTAACCGACCCTTCGGTAAATTTTGCTAACTATTGGGGAGAAGTTGTAAGCAAACAAAGTAAAAACCAGCTTGTAGCCTGGGACTTTTTAAAATTTTTGGGCAGTAAAGATTCGCTGGATAAATACTACGCGCTTCACAAACAGCCTTCTTCGCGCAAAGATTTAATAGCCGTGCAAATTAACGATTCCGATATTGGCGTGTTTGCAAACGCCAACCTTACGGCCAAATCTTTTTACCGGCCGGATCAGGTTAAAATGGATAACATTTTTGGCCAGCTAATAGACAATATAATATTAAAAGGTCTGCCTCCTCAGCAAGCACTAACACAAGCACAGGCGCAGGCATCGGCAATTGGGAGGTAATAATTTAATTGGTAAATGAAAATTGAAAATTTGCCTAAAAGATGCTATAATAATTCCATAAAATGATCAATCAGAAACAAAAAAAGCTCTTATTAACAATATTTTTACTGGTGACCGTGTTTTTTTCCGTGCCATTTTACTCGCACGCCCGCGGTTTGGTGCCTTGCGGAGGCTATAAAGCCGACGGCAGCAGGGAAAATCCCTGCAACCTTTGCGATGTTTTTTCGCTTATTGCCATAGTCACAAACTGGCTTATTTCTGTTGCCGGCATTTACGCGGTTTTCCAGATAGTTAATTCCGGATTTTGGATGATAACAAGTATGGGGAACGAAGAAAGTATTACCAAGCGGAAAAGTGCATTGACAAGTGCCGTAGTAGGGCTTGTTTTGGTAATGGTAGCTTTTATAATTGTGAATACGGCAATAAATTATTTGTTACTGTATGGATCCCCACAAAGCGACAAAATTACTTTAACTCAACCATTTAAATATTTAAACATATCCGCAACTCAAAATGCCTGCCAGCAATAAAATGGAAATTGTTAATAAAATAAAACAAAATTCGTTTAGTATATATTTCTCTGCTTTAGCCGGAGCTTGTTTGCTTTTGCCTAAATTGGTTTTGGCTCAGACGGATCAAGCCACAACAAATTGTACCAACTTCCAAAGTCAATTTAATGGTGCTTTTAGCTGGATAACTGCCTCAAACATTGGTAGGTTTTGTACAGCCAGCGGACTTGCTATTTTTGTTATCCAAACAATCATCAGTTTTTCCGGGGTAGTCGCGGTATTGTTTTTAATAGTTGGCGGGTTCTTTTATTTAACTTCCGCGGGTAACGAAGAACAGGCGGAAAAAGGCCAAAAGATTTTAACGAATGCCATTATTGGTTTGGTGGTAATAGTTTTAGCTTACGCGTTAGTAGCAATAATTGGCAGTGTAGTAACCGCGGGGCAGTAGTATTGTCTGTAAATCTGCCGTTTCCCTCCCCTTTAGGGGGAGGGTTAGGGAGGGGTAAAAATGGAAAGTAAGACAGAAATTTCTAGAAAACTTAGAAATAATCTCACGGAAGCGGAAAAGAAACTCTGGTATTATTTAAGGAATAAAAACCTGGGAGAAAAGTTTCGGAGACAGCAACCCATAGGCTCATATTTTCCCGATTTTGTATGTTTGAAAAAACTTTTGATTGTTGAGTTGGACGGTGGGCAACATTACGCCTCGGTCGATGATAAAATCAGGAATGACTATTTTACAAAAGAAGGTTTTACAGTTTTAAGATTTTGGAATAATGAGGTTTTTGAAAATATTGAAGGAGTATTAATTAAAATCAAAGAGCAATTAGCCACCCTCTCCTAACCCCTCCCCTGAAGGTAGGGAATACTGCAGGGGGCAGGCATGGTCATCCGATTATTCCGACCTTCCGATTTTGCCGATCTTATGCTATAATTTAATCAATAAAAAATATCTATTTATAGTATAGATACCCTGAAAGGGGGTGAACAGCTTGAAACAAATAGTGAAAAAAATTAATTTAATTAAGGTTTTGGAAGTCCTGCTGGTTGTGGGCATTACTTTAGCGCCTTTTGCCGTTATTAAAGCCGTTGGCGTAGACTCCACTTACTGCAATTCCGCTTTCCAGAATTGTAACGCAGGCAATAGCGTGGGCGGTTTAATTAGAACCGTAATTAACTGGCTATTGGGCATAGCCTTTGGCGTAGCCATACTGTTCTTAATCATTGGCGGCTTTTGGTATGTTGTGTCCGCGGGCAATGAAGAGACCGCTGAAAAAGGCAAAAATACCGCGGTTAACGCGATTATCGGTATTGTAATTATAATTCTTTCTTACGTAGTAGTAAACGTGGTGGCCAACTTGGTCTCCAGCGCCGGCAACGGCAGCCAGGCCAACTAACCAATGCCCCAAACTAAAGTTGGTTTGGGGCCAGTCCTAAAATTAAAATTGATAATTATAATTTTAGGACTGAAAAATTAAATTTAAAATTATGATAACCACCGCGAAACAAAAAATTCTTGTCAAAATTAAATATTTTTTCCCGTTGGCATTTTTAGTTATGCCGTTTTTGGCTTATGCCCAAACCACCGTGGGTAATGGTTTGAGCAATTCAGGGATGATGTCTCTATTTGGCTCGACCGGACTTAACAGCTCCCAAAGCTTGAGTGATTTAATTGTAAATGTTATTAGAATTATGCTGTTGTTTGCCGGAGCCATAGCCGTATTTTTTGTAATAGTTGGAGGCTACCAGTATATTGCTTCCGGAGGCAATGAGGAAACCGCGGAAAAAGGCAGAAAAACTTTAATAAACGCCATTATCGGAATAATAGTAATAGTTTTGGCCTACGCCATAATTAACGTAATAGTTAACTTGGTTGGCAGTAATAGTGGATCGGGATATTAAAAGTTGCCGATTGCACGCTGATAGCAACCCATCTCGACTCGAGCCGAGGCGGACGCGGAAATACGCTGAAACTAAATTAATTGAAGATGAAACAAAATTACAAAACTAAAATTTTTATTCTGGGTTGTTTTGTTTTTGGGTTTTTAGGTTTTGGGGTTTTTATGAATCCAGTTAGAGTTTTTGCTGATACCCCGTTAGGAGGCCCATGTTCCTATAATACTGATTGTGCTACAGGGTTATTTTGTGATACCGCTAATGGGAATACCTGTGAGTCAGTAATATCCGGCACACCCTGTTCAACCAGTAACGATTGTTGGACCAACAAAACAGGCCTAACTTGTCTTTCTTCTAAGTGTGTTGTGCCTAACCAAACCGGCGCCAGCCAACCAACAGGGTATACCGATTGTTTAGAAGGCGGTGATCCTGCTATTCCAAGTGGAAATCAAGTTCAGTGCGCCCAAAAATATGGAAATCCTTCCGGAACCCAGCCTTTAACAACCGCGCCATCATCGGCCTCATGTACACAAGGCACCTGTCCTACTGGTTTATGTTCTATAAACGGTTTGTGTTTGCCACCAAATCCAAACACTACCGGGATTGCTTCTAAGACATCACTTACCAGTTTTTTGTTGGAGTTGATTAAAATTTTGTTGAGTTTTGCCGGGGTAATTGCAGTGGTAATGTTGGTGCTTGGCGGATACTGGTATATGGCCGCGGGCGGCAACGAAGAAATGTCGGAAAAAGGCAGAAAAACAATATTGAATTTTGTACTCGGCCTGGTGGTTATTATTCTGGCCTATACTCTTGTTTCCATAATCTCCTCCACCTTAACCGGCGCGGATAAATTATTGCAATAAATTTTAAGATATTAAAGACTCTTTGGCTCTCGCCGGGAGTCTTTTTATTTGTTGATCCATCCCCCCCTTATTCATAAGAGGGGGTTAGGGGGCGATAAAAGTAAACAATGGGCACCGTTGGTCTTGGTAATGCCGTTGTCCAATGGTGCCCATTGTTCCAGAATACTTTTTGTTTGCCTGATTGCCAACGTCAGTCATAAACTGGTAGAATATATTGGTGAATTAATAGATATTTTGGGGACGTGGCGGAATTGGCATACGCATCAGCTTTAGGAGCTGACGCCCGCAAGGGCTTGTGGGTTCAACTCCCACCGTCCCCACCATGTACCACTCGTTTCGCTCGGATGCATGGCGCAGCCATGTACCTAACAAGGCGAGTGGTACATGCCCTGATACCCGGAGGCCTTTAGGCCTGAGTGGTTCAGGGCAGAAATCAAAAGCGAGCCATTGTCAAATCTAAAGAATTTTTGTATAATATATAGACTTTTAGAATTATCCATTTAAAACGGTTATGTAAAACGGTTATGGGAAAAATTATAAAAAACATTGTTCTTATTTTGGTAGGGTTTTTGTTGATTACTCTCATTTTTTCGGCATTTTCCACCAATACTAAAGTCCAGCAAAAATCCATTAGCGATATTGTAACTTTGGTTGACCAGCAAAAAGTTGACACTTTAACAGTCACCGACACCACGGTTACCGCCAAAGTCAAAGACAGCGACACGCTGGAAGTGGCGCAACTGGGGCACAACGATAACATTTACGATATTTTAAAAAATAGCGGAATTTCCACCGACAAGCTTCGCGCCGTAAACATTCAAAATGATAACGGCAGTACCTTTGCCAATTTGGCCAACAACCTTTGGCCAATTTTACTGCCGATTGTGGTTATTTCCCTGTTTATTTATTTTATGATGCGCCAGGTTCAGGGTTCTAACAACCGCGCTCTTTCTTTTGGACAGAGCGGCGTAAAGCTTAACGACGAGCGCAAGAACCGCGTTAAGTTCTCGGATGTGGCGGGAGCCAAGGAGGCTAAGGATGAACTTAAAGAAATTGTGGAATTTTTGCGCTTTCCCCAAAAATTTTTGCAATTGGGAGCAAAAATTCCCAAAGGAGTTTTACTTTTGGGTGCCCCCGGTGTGGGTAAAACCATGCTGGCCAGAGCCGTGGCCGGCGAAGCCAATGTCCCATTTTTCCATATTTCCGGTTCAGAATTCGTGGAAATGTTTGTCGGCGTTGGCGCGGCTCGCGTTCGCGACTTGTTTAAAAAAGCCAAAAAGAATGCGCCCTGCATAATATTTATAGATGAAATTGACGCCGTCGGCCGCCAGCGCGGAGCGGGTTTGGGTGGCGGCCACGACGAGCGTGAACAGACACTGAATCAAATTTTAGTGGAAATGGACGGTTTTGAAACAGACACCAATGTAATTGTAATGGCGGCGACTAACCGGCCGGATGTGCTGGATCCGGCGCTGCTGCGTCCGGGGCGTTTTGATCGCCAGGTAATTTTAGATTTGCCTGACATTCGTGACCGCCAGGCAATTCTGGAAGTCCATTCCAAAAATAAGCCAATGGCCAAAGACGTGGACTTGCGCAGAATTGCCGAACGCACGCCGGGATTTTCGGGAGCTGATTTGGCTAACTTAATTAACGAAGCCGCCATTTTAACCGCCAGGCGGGACAAGAAAGAAATTACCGACAGCGAGCTGAAAGAATCCATAGAAAAAGTTTTGCTTGGGCCGGAACGCAAAAGCCATATTCTTTCCACCAAGGAAAAAGAAATTACCGCGTATCACGAAGGCGGCCACGCTTTAATCGGCAGCGTATTGCCATTTTCCGATCCGGTGCACAAAGTCTCCATAATCTCCCGCGGGCGGGCGGCCGGTTATACCATGAAGCTGCCTTTTGAAGACAAACATTTGCATACAAAACAAAGTTTTTTGGATGAAATTGCCGCTTTGTTGGGGGGGTTCGCGGCGGAAAAATTAATTTTTAAAGAACTTACCACCGGCGCGTCCAATGACCTAAAGGTGGCAACCGGCGTGGCCAGAAAATTAGTAATGAATTACGGGATGAGCGAGGAAATTGGTCCGATAGTTTTGGGCGACCAGCACGAAATGGTATTTTTGGGCAGGGAAATTTCCGAACAGCGCAACTACAGCGAAGCCGTGGCCAAAACCATAGACGAAGAGGTTTCAAAAATTATGAAGGAAGGTCTGGACAGGGCAACGCAGGTTTTGATCAAATATAAAAGTCATCTGGAAACTATTGCCCAAAGGCTGGTTAAAGAAGAGACCCTGGAACAGGAACAGTTTTTTGAAATTGTTAAGGATATTATTCCGGCGGAAAAGCAAAAAGCCCCGGAATTGCCGCCGATAATAAATGATGTGCCGGTGCCGACTTAAAAAGTTCTAGGTTATAAGTTTCAGGCGCCGGTTTAGTAATAGGCAATAGGGTATAAGCAATCTATACCAAAACCTTATATCTATAACTATACCGGTCCCCCACAGCCTATAATTTTTAATTTTAGATAGTTAAAAAGCTATGCGAAGTTTGCGTAAAATATTTTATGAGTCTTTTTTATCCACCAGCCGTTTTCCGCGCTGGTGGATTTTAGCTTTGGCACAGGGTACGTCACTTTATTTACTGGGTGAGTTTTCCCAGCCTCGCAGGCTGGCTGGGTCGTTTTCCGTATTCTGGATAATTTTATCGCTGTGCGTAATGGCTCCGGCCACTGCATGGCTGTGGCTTAGCATATCTTCTCTTAAAATAAAAAACAGCAGCCAAATATCCCAAAAAAAATTCGTTGGATATTGTATCGCAATAGCCGCAATTGTTGTTTGCTCATTAGCGGTAATTATAGCCCCAAAGTTTTTTTATCCCGACTGGCTGTTTTCGGCTCTGCTTTCCAGTATAGTTTCCGGAACCTCCACCTTGGCCATATTGTATGTTGTCCTGTGCACGCAGCCTCTAAGTAAGGCTATAATTTTGGCTATTGATACCTGGAATAAAAAACTCTCCCTGGCTGCCCTGGCGGCGTTTATTTTACTCCTGGCACATGGGGTTTCTTTTGCCCTGGTTCATACCGTGCTAAAAAGCCTTAAAACTATGCAGGGGTTTTCAGTTTTCAGCCATTCTGCTACAATATGGTTATTGCTTTTGGTTTTGCTTTTTTTTATTGCTTTTATCGGAGCTTTTTTAAACAGTTTTTTGGTAATATTGTTTTTGGAAATAATCGGGCGGAAAAAGGATCCCGAAGCGGAAAAAAAGGCAATTTTAAGCTTAAAAATGTCAGAAGCAAGCCAATAGTATTCGGGCGGCTAGCTCAGTGGTAGAGCATTTCTTTGACGTAGAAAGGGTCGAAGGTCCGATTCCTTCGCCGCCCACCATGTACCATTCGCTCCGCTCAGGTACATGGCGCGGCCACGCGCCATATTCATAAGCAGAGCGAATGGTATATGCCCTGCACCGGAGGCCTTCAGGCCGACTGGTACAGGGCAGAAAATAATCAAAATTAATTTTTAATAATCTTTAATTTTTGATCCTTTGTTTTAGTAAAGGATTAAAGATAAAAGATGATGGATAAGACAGCCAAATGCCTTCTTTAGATAAACCAGAACTGGAAAAAATTCTCGGCGTCAAAATTCAGAATGCCGATTTGTTTTTATCTTCTTTTACGCACCGATCCTACTTAAATGAGAATCGCGGTTTTCATTTGCCCCACAACGAACGGTTGGAATTTTTGGGAGACGCGGTTTTGGAATTAATAGCCACGGAATACCTTTATAAAAATTATCCGCATCCCGAAGGAGAGCTGACTAATTTTAGGAGTGCGCTGGTAAACTATAAAATGCTTTCCGACATTGCCAAACGTTTGGGTTTTGAAAAATTTTTGTTAATGTCCCGGGGCGAAGCCAAAGATACCGGTCGCGCGCGCCAAGTAATTTTGGCCAACTGCATAGAAGCGGTTATAGGGGCTATGTATTTGGATTTGGGTTATCAGGCCACCACGAATTTTGTAGCGAAAGAAATATTAGTAGAATTGTCGGCGGTTATTACTGGTGGCAGTTATATGGATCCCAAGAGCAAACTTCAGGAAATAGTTCAGGAAAAGCGAGGGGTTACCCCAACTTACAGTGTAGTTTCCGAAACCGGTCCCGACCACAATAAAATATTTGTTGTCGGTGCCTATATTGGCGAAGAAGAAGTCGGCCAGGGAACCGGCCCAAGCAAACAGGAAGCGGAACTCGCCGCGGCAGAAAATTCGTTAAAGAATAATAATTTTTAAAAGTTTACGAAGTACGAACGGGTACGAACTTACGAAGTTTGACCTTTCGTACGTTCGTAAAGATTCGCCCGCCTGCCAAGACAAACTTTTAATTACAGATAATAAACAGTTAACATAGATGCGACTAAAAAAATTAACTTTGGCGGGTAGGTACTTCGTAAAATAAAAATGTATCTTAAGCGTTTAGAAATTCACGGATTTAAATCGTTTGCCCAAAAAACCACGCTGGAATTTTCCTCGGGGGTTATTGGCATTGTCGGTCCGAACGGGTCGGGTAAATCTAATATTGCTGATTGTCTAAGATGGGTTTTGGGTGAGCAAAGCGCCAAGATTATTCGCGGCAAAAAAAGCGATGATGTGATTTTTGCGGGAAGCGACAAAAAAACCCGGCTAGGTTTTGCCGAGGTTACGGCGACTTTTGACAATGCCGACCGCCGGATTCCGGTGGACAGTTCGGAAGTCAGTATTGGACGTAGAATCGACCGAAGCGGGGAAAGCGAGTACTTACTAAATGGTAACAAAGTCCGGCTGTTGGACGTTATAGATTTAGTTTTAAAAAGTAACATCGGCACGTCTCGCTACACGGTAATTGGGCAGGGCACCATAGACCAAATGATTCTGGCGGGGCCGGCGGAAGTAAAAAGCCTGCTGGACGAAGCCAGCGGCGTGAAATCTTATTATATGAAGCGGGAAAAAACCCTGCGTCGTTTGGAACAAACCGCGCAGAATTTAATGCGGGCGGAAGATTTAATTGCCGAAATTGAACCCCGGTTAAAATCCCTGCGCCGCCAAGCCAAAAAATTAGAGGCCAGAGCGGAAATTGAAACCGAGCTGAAAGTTTACAGCCGTGAATTTTTTGGCAAGACTTTTTGGCAGTTAAAACACAGTTTAACAGTTATTTTAAGCCAGTTGCAAGAACTTGGCGGAATAAAAAAAACTTTGGAAGACAGCTCTCACGAACTTAGGGTTAAGCTGGAAAGTTTGGAGGCATACGGCCAGCAGGGGGGCGGGGCGTTTAAACAAATTCAGGACGAATTAAACAGATTACAGGCGCCAAAAAATAAACTTTTGGAAGATTTAAGTCTTGTGCGCGGAAAAATGCAAAGCCAAAAAACCGCTGTTTCCGGAGATGCCAAAAGTTTGCAGGTGGAAGTTCATACCAGAGTTAGGAAAATTGAGGAAATAAAAGCCAAAATTCAAGCTGCAATAACTCAAAAACAGAATGAGGAGGCGATGTTTGTGGGGCAGTTTAAGGCTTTGGAAGATGTTAACAAAAAACTTAACTTGCTTTCCCAAAAATTAAGCAATCCGGCGCAAATTGATTGGGCGTTGGTTGGTTTGGAACTGACGGTTTTGGAAAATGCCTGGAACGGACTTTTTGAAGCCTTGTCCCAAAATGGGAATATGGAGGATATAAAAATCAGAGCCCGAGTTATGTCGGAAAGCTTTTCAAAATTTAAAAATTTAACCAAGAGTGCTGTATTGGATCCGCAGGCAAACGTAGTGGCATTAAGGCAGGAGCTTGAAGGCTTGCTACAGCAAAAGGAACTTTTGGGTAACGAAGTAAATGCGGCGCAGTTAAATATGAGCAAGTCAAAACTCTCCCTGGATTTTTTGGAAAGAGAGCTTTCGGGGCTTGACCAGGAAAAACTGCATTTTGATTTGGAACTAAAAAAAGCCCAGAGCTTATCTCCGGACGCTTTTTGGCAGGATTTGTTAACAGAAGAGACAAGGATAAAGAAAGAAGTGGAACTGTTGGGCGAGCAAATTATTGTCGTGGAAAATCAGCTTAAGGTTCACTATGCGGAACAGGAAGCACGCCAAAAAGAACTAAGGCAAATGGAAAATAATTTCCGCGATTTGCAGGATAAAATTTCCAAAGTTAAAGATCAGGAGTCGGCCGTAAATATTGAAAAAGCCAAAGTAGACACGCAAATGGAAGTTCTATTTGAAGAGGTTCGCAGAATTTTAGGCCATCAGGAATGGCTCAATTTACAAACAGCCGAAGTGACCAGCCAAACGGAAGATCTGGAAGGGAAAATTTTACGTCTCAAGAATCAGCTGGAAACCATAGGGGGAATGGACGAGCTGACTTTAAAAGAGTATCAGGAGACCGAGGCGCGTTATACCAATTTAAGCACCCAGGTTGCTGACTTAAAACAGGGGATGGGTGATTTGCGGCAAATTATAGATGAACTTGATGTGCACATTAAGCAGAAATTTAATGAATCGTTTAATAAAATTAACGAGAAATTCGAATTTTATTTTAGGGTTTTATTTAACGGCGGCCGCGCGTATTTAAGTATTTTAAAATCGGCCGACGAGCCTTCTGCCCAGGCGGTAGATTTGTCCGAAGTGGCGGAGGACGCGCCCGACGAATCTTCTGTTTTAAGGCCAGAGGAAAAAGTCGTACAAAAATACGAGAAAGGCGCCACTAACATTGTCGGTATAGATATTAAAGCCACTCCGCCAAATAAAAAATTGGCTTCCATTCAGGCGCTGTCCGGCGGCGAGCGCGCGCTGACATCAATTGCGCTTTTGTGCAGCCTGCTTTCCTGTTTTCCTTCGCCGTTTGTGGTGCTCGATGAAGTGGACGCGGCCTTGGACGATGCCAACACCATCCGCTTTGGCCAAATTTTAGGAACTTTAGCCAACCAAACCCAGTTTGTGACCATTACCCACAACCGAGAAACCATGGCGCAAGCCAGTATGCTTTATGGGGTTACTATGGGGGACGATGGAGTATCGAAATTGTTGTCGGTTAAACTGGAACAGGCGAAGGAATTTGCGAAATAATTTTGACCAAGATATTAATTGATATTGGGATATTAAGAAATTCAACCGATGATTACAAACTTAGTGGCATTTTTTACAAACCTCATCATCCATATAATTTCCACTCTCGGCTACTCGGGGGTGGCGTTTTTAATGGCTTTGCAAACTATGGCCATTCCTATTCCCAGCGAAGTAATTTTGCCTTTTGCGGGATTTTTGGCTTCATCTGGTAGATTTAATATTTTTTTAATTGCCCTTGTTGGCGGACTGGGGAGCGGTATAGGTTCATCACTCGCTTATTACATTGGCTATAAAGGCGGCCGGCCGCTTATTATAAAATACGGCAAATATATTTTAATTTCGCACCACGACTTGGATATGACCGAAAAGTTTTTTGCCAAATTTGGAAGCGTTGCCATCTTCATCGGCCAGTTACTTCCTATTGTGCGTAGCTTTATTGCTTTTGCGGCGGGACTCGCGGAGGAAGTTTTTTGGAAATTTATTTTATTTATTTTTTTAGGGTCTTTTTTGTGGAGTTTGATGTTGGCCTATATTGGGATGAAGCTTGGGGACAACTGGGCAACCCTTCGCGACAAATTCCACAATTTGGATTTATTGATAGTGTTAGTTATAATCGTCGGCATTGTTTGGTGGATTAACAGACATGTAAAAAATAGAAATTAGGAAATAAAATAACCATAAATAAAAACCCGCCCTTCGCTTTTGTTAGGGGCGGGTTTTTGCGGGTTGTGCCTTTTCATCTTCGTCTCTTCTCCTGCTTGCCAAATCTTAATTTGGCGGTTTGCGGTTTTGAGTTTTGGCGAAATTCCTCGTCCTGCAAAGTTTGGAGTCGTCTCTCACAATTTTTGCAAGGCAGATCGTCGAGGAATTTTTGATAATGTTCTGGGTTCGATAACCGCAGTCTGTAGGCTACGTCGATCGTAGCCATATTCCAACGGCAGTGTATCATAAGCCCTCCTTACTAAAAGTATAGGCCGATTTTAGATTTTTGTCATAGCCCAGGGCTAGCCTTGGGTTATTGACGGGTTAAGTCAAAAATGTTAAGATATCAGCACGCTCAACTGTCATTTAAAGGTTGTAAAGTTTCTCTGAGTTTGCTGCTTAAGAGATTTTTTGATAACTATTTGGAATGACCCCTGTGTTACTTAAATTTTTAATCATAAATCTTTAATCTAAATGTTAATTATAAGACTTCAAAGAACCGGCAAAAAAAACCAGGCGGATTTTAGAATTGTCCTGGCGGAAAAAGAAGCCCCGGTTAATAAAAAAATTACGGAAATTTTAGGAAGCTACAACCCGCGCAAAAAAGTTTTCCAGGTAAAAGAAGAACGCCTAAAATATTGGCTCGGTCAAAAAGTATCTTTAAGCGAGACCGTTCATAATTTGTTAGTTACCAAAAGTTTGCTGGATGCCAAAAAAGTTAAAGCTTTTAGTATTCCAAAAAAGCCCTCCTCCGCTGAAGCTTCCGACCCCGTCAAGGCTATATCGGACGAGTCGGGGGGCAAGCTTGTGGCTCCTGTTGAAACTCCAGTTGAAGTTGCAGAAGCTACCGCTGAGGTTGAATCTAAAGTTGAAACCGTTCCCGCGGAAATCCCCGCAGTCGAAGAAAGCAAACCAATTCCGGAGACTACGACACCGGAACAACCGGCGGCTTAAAATAATTCCAATATATTTAAAACTCCGCCTTAATTGGCGGAGTTTTACGCTCCGGCAACAATGGTGCCCATTGTTTTTATTTATCAATTGACAGTAAAAAACCGCTGGGATATAATATTTTCAAGATAGCAGAGCTAATGAAAAGGTCGAAGCCAGAAATACGCTATCACAGAAATTCTATTTTTATGGAGCAAGATCAGTCATTTGTAGAATACCTTGTAAAAGCTTTGGTTGACCATCCTGATGATGTAAAAACCGAACGCGTAGTCGATGAAATGGGAGTATTGATTACTCTTCATTTGAATGCCGAAGATATGGGCCAGGTTATTGGCCGTATGGGACAGACGGCTAAAGCCATCCGCACTCTTTTAAGAGTTGTTGGTGCCAAGCACAAAGCCCGCGTTAACTTAAAGATTTATGAACCGGAAGGTTCTCACCGCGGCCCAAGACGCGAAGGCGGCATGGGTATGGGTGGAGACATGGGTCATCACAGCCAAGCCGGCGCCCCAATGGGCATGAGCCATGGTACCAGCGATGATTCCATAGACGACTTTAAATTATAGAAGCGAATAGAGACGCGAAGAAAATCAACGCGAATATAAACGCTGAAAAATGAATAACCCCGAAGCCTTACGGTTTTGGGGTTATTTTGTTAGAATGAGTATATGAAACCCAAAAAGTTGACTATAAAAATAATTACCCTCTTTCCAAAATTTGTGGAAGATTTTGTGGAGAATTTTGGTATTGTCAAAAGAGCGGTTAAGTTAAACTTGTTCGACATTAAACCGATCAACTTAAGGGATTTTGGTTTGGACGAGCGAAAGACCATAGACAACCCCCCTTATGGCGGCGGAGTGGGGATGGTTTTGCGGGCCGATGTTTTGTATAAGGCAATCGTGTCTGCTCGTAGGGTAGGGTCTAGACCGTACCCTACAGGAAAACAAAAAAAATCCAAAGTAATACTTTTAACTCCGCAGGGGCAAAAGTTTAATCAGGCGACGGCTCAGCGTCTGGCGAAGTACGATGAACTTATTTTTGTCTGCGGCCGCTACGAAGGTTTTGATGAAAGAATTAGACAGTTTGTGGATGAAGAAGTTTCTATTGGCGATTATGTGTTAATGGGTGGGGAACTACCCGCGTTAGTTATTAGCGAGGCCGTTATGAGGCTCAAGCCGGGGGTTTTAGGAAAAGACGAATCGTCTTATAACGAATCTTTTTCCGAGACAAGTAAAATTCACGGCCGTGAAAATTCCAGGTCTTTGGAATATCCGCAATATACCAAACCAGAGGTTTGGAAAGTTGGAAAGAAAAAATTAAGCGTGCCAAAAGTTTTGCTGTCCGGACACCATAAAAACATAAAGGAATTCAGAAAATTGGAGTCGGAAAAGCGGACAAAGAAGCGAAGGCCGGATTTGATAAAAAAGAAGGATGAATTTGGAATTATGAATTAGGAATATTATAAAATCATAATTTTTAATTCATATTTCATAATTCATTATGAACCATTCATTTACCGTCGAAGAATTAAAAACCAGAATAGACAGGTATTTGGCAAGCCAGCTACCAGGCGTTTCGCGTTCCCAAATCCAAAAGTATATTGAGGCCGGTTTGGTGGAGGTTAATGGGAAATTGATTAGAGAAAGCAAATTTACAGTCCGCAAGTCCGATACCGTGCTGTATCATCAGTCTGAAACTTCAAATCATAAATCTGAATTGCAGACCACCAATACCCCATTGAAAGTTTTATATAATAATCACGGATTACTAATTATCGACAAGCCGGCCGGGATGGTGGTGCATCCGGGCGCTGGGTTTAAAGGAGAGACTTTGGCTTCGGCTTTGCTTTACCATTTTAAGGATATACATCTGGTGGGGGAAGATCATCGTCCGGGAATTGTGCATCGTTTAGATAAAGACACCAGCGGGGTTATGCTGGTGGCCAGAACGCCAGTGATGTATGAGTATTTAAAAGACGCTTTTGCGGAACGCAAAGTTAAAAAAGAATATATTGCCCTGGTTTGGGGCGAAGTAAAACAGCCCCACGGGTTTATTGAAACTTCCATAGGCAAGAGTAAGACCGATTTTAGGAAACAGACCGCCAAGAATCCCGTCGAAGGTAAGGAAGCCTTAACTGAATACAAAGTTTTGGAGCGGTTGGGCTCCGGCGTTGACAAATACACGCTTTTAATGGTAAAATTGCATACAGGACGGACGCACCAGATTCGCGTCCATTTTGCTTCTATAGGCCACCCGCTTATGGGTGACGAGCTGTATGGCAATAAAAAAACCAGAATGCCGGAGCTACACAGGCAATTCCTGCACGCCAAGAAAATAGAAGTTCAATTACCCTTCGAATCCGCTCAGGGTCTAAGACCCGATAAAACCTGGATAGAAGCGGAGAGTGAGTTTCCGGATGATTTAAAAAAAGTATTAATTAGCCTTAATTCAAAAGTTGTTAATAGTTTGTAAAGATATTTATTGATATTACTGATATTAATAGATATTAACAGATGCAGTAACAACTAATATCTTAATATCCCAATATCAATTAATATCTATAAAAGTATGCCAGTCATCAAACACATCAGCGACTCACAACTAAAAACTTTGCCCGACTTTAAACCCGGGTATACTGTTAAAGTCCACCAGCGCATTAAAGAAGGCGGCAAAGAGCGCGTCCAGATTTTTGAAGGATTGGTAATTGCCCGCAAAGGCGGCGTCGGCGCCAATGCCAGCTTTATGGTTCGCAAAATTTCTTACGGCGTGGGCGTGGAGAGAATTTACCCCTTGCATTCCCCAAACATTGTTAAATTGGAAGTTGTTAAAGCCCCGATAGTCAGACAAGCCAAACTTTACTACGTCAGGCAAAAACTGGACAATTTGCCTCGTACCAAAAAGACTAAAATTGTTAAGAAAGCCTAAGTTAAATAATATACCAATTTAAAAATCCTTATACCGTTTAGTGTAAGGATTTTCGTTTGAGCCAACAATGGGCACCGTTGTGCTGCACAACGGTGCCCATTGTTTTATATCACAGGACACGGCCAGAAACATTAGATGAGTTTTAGCACCTTCCACCAGTTCTCAATATATTCCGGGCGTCTATTCTGGTATTTCAGGTAGTAGGCGTGTTCCCAGACGTCCAGAGCAATAACCGGGGTGTGGCCTTGCATAAGCGGGGAGTCTTGGTTGGCAGTAGAGTAGACTTGTAGCTTGCCATCGTTATCGCGAACCAGCCACGCCCAGCCGGAGCCAAAACGGGCGGTTGCGGCATCGGTAAATTTTTTCTTAAATTCTTCGGTTGAGCCGAAAGTGGAATTTATATCGTCCACTAATTTATCATCAATTTCTTTTTTTGGCCCCATTATTTGCCAAAAAAAAGAATGGTTGGCGTGGCCGCCGCCGTGGTTTACAATTGCCGCGCGGTCTTTTTCTTCCACTTTTAAGGTTTTAATGTTTTTGAGCAAATCTTCCACGGCCATTTCCTGTAAATCCGGATATTTTTCCACGGCCGCGTTTAGTTTATCCACGTAAGTTTGGTGATGCTTAGTGTAATGGATTTCCATTGTCTTGGCATCTATGTAAGGCTCCAGGGCTTCGTAGCCATAGGGCAGTTTTGGCAGTGTGTATTGCATACATCTCCTTTCTAAATTATTAACTTGTTTAACTATTGTAGCATTAACAACACTCTTTGTTAAATGGGGGCTTTTAAGCAAGCCAAAAATAGTGTAAACTGTTTAAGTAATTAAGAATAAAATTATGGATAGAAAAGCTGGGGTTGAGCATAAGTCAGTAGAAAAAGAGAGACAGCCGGAGCAGATGTTTTTAGATTTACCTTTAGAACAGGCAGAACAGATTGATGGAAGGTTTCCGGCCATGGTTGTAGGTATGATTCGCGATTATAATTGTTTTTCAGCTGAAAAAGACCGAAGAGGAGAGATTGATATTGATAAGTTTGTGGAGACCTTAGAAACAAAACTAAAATTAGAAGCGCGTTTGGCATCTGATCCGAAATACATTTACGTTGCAAGCACCAGAGAAGACCACACCTTCGCAGAAATTGTAATTGATACTTTGGAAAAAGCTTTCTATCTTAAGTCCGGAGCTATTGTCCATAAAAGGGCTGTATTTGAGCAAGATGTTATTGCTATATTAAAACCAATGACCAAAGCCATAAAACAGGCCGTAAAAGATTATGGAGAATTGAGTACCGGGTTTAAAGCAGAAATTGCAAAAAAATATCCAGATGGGGCATCTTAGTAATAAACTTTAAATTTATGCTTACACAAAAAAAGTCAAAAACTAAAACCATAAAACTAGGCGGGATGTTTAATGCCAGTCCGGAAAGGATTTATAAAATTCTAATGGACAGCAAACTGCACATCAAAGTTACCGGCGATGTTGCCAAAATTAGCAAAAAGGTTGGCGGGGCGTTTAGCGTGTTTGGAGGCTATGCCACAGGAAAAAATCTGACTCTTCAAAAAGGTAAAAAAATAGTCCAATCTTGGCGGGCATCCGAATAGCCCAAGGACAGCGTTTCGGAAGTTACATTTTTGCTGAAAAAAGCTAAAAACGGCACCAAACTAATGTTTACCCAAAAAAATGTACCGGCGAAATTTTATAAAACCATAAGCGACGGCTGGAAAGAATATTACTGGCAGCCGCTAAAAGAGTTTTTGGAAAAGTCCCGCTGATTGGACTCCGCCCGAAAATAATTGATAAAAAAATTCACGGCGCGCAGGATATCCAGTCCGGCGCGCCGTTAGCTGTTATTCGGTTTCTGGCCAATCGGTTGTCACTAAATAAACCGAAATTGCCAAATGTTTGGGTCAAATTCGACGGCGTATTCGCCGTCCGGCACGTCGTATTCGTGGAAGAGCACCAGCCACACCATCATCTCGTCGTTGATGTGGTAGTCTTCTTCCAGTTTTTTCGTTGCGGGGTTGTACAGTTCCGGTTTACCGCCCTTGATAGCCAAAGTATACTTTTTTACCGGAAGTCTGGTGCGCAGATCCTTGGAAACCCGTCGAACCTTAGAAAAAAAGCTGTAGATCCAAACTATCATCGCAGGCCTCCTTTGGCCGTTGGTTGCCGGCTTGTGCGGCAGTGACTTACGTTTCGACTTTTGGCAAACGTTGGCGCCTTGGAGCACGGAACACGAGGGTTACGGCGATTCGGAACATCAGCCAGCCTAACCCGCCGTAGCCAAGACCCGCCCAGAATCCTTTTAAGATACAGGCTCCTGCGAGGCCGAGGCCAAACGCGCCGGCCTGGCAGCCGACGAAAACGGTATTGGCCAGATCCCCGTCCCGTTTTTTGTTGTCATACCAACTCGTGTAGCCGGCGCTGAAAGCGAGCTCGGCCCCGATATAGGCGTAAAACCATTGTCCTTTGGGCCAGTACAACAAAAGACCCGCCAGGACAATAAGCAGTCCTGCTAAAATCAACACACGTCTCACGGCACACCTCCTGGCCGAGATTATAGCACAAACTTTTGGGGTTTGAAATAAAGAAAAAAGACCTTGCAATTATTTTTTAATGGGATTACAATGTTTGACACGTATCGTCACAAGAAAAAGGAGGTGGTGTTTAATGAGGGAGGTTTAAACCTGGTCTCGTATGCGAACCAGTAAAGAACTAACTTCACGCTTTGCAAGCGAATACGGTGAGACTCTTATCGTGCGGGTTATCGAAGGTGTAAAAGCCTTGGTCGATCCTTGCGATGAGGGAACCGTAATTCATGTCCAATCCGGCCGCAGTGCCCGGCTTGTCAGCTTTAGTTTTAGCGGACTTTGCCGACTCAGCGGTCGCGATGTTAACACAACAGTTACTAGAAGCGACGCCGGTCTCGGTTTCGTATCGGTAGTGTCTGTCAACTTTCGCGTTCTCCTTCGGAACCTTTCCGAGGGACAATTTGTTGACATCCTACCCGCTTCCGATACCGCCGCCGCTTACGCCGCGGTTCTCCGTCCAGTTCCCGTACTGTACGGGGCTGCCGTAGTCCAACCAGTTTACGCGGCCGTCGTCGCGTAATGCGAAGTTAACATCCTTCCGGGGACCACGTCCCCAACCCCGCCGAGCCACACGACTCGGCGGGATAATTTTTTTAAATAAGGCAAAAAAAATGACCACCAGTTCTGCTCCGAGGGTGGTCTCTCGGGTAGTGCCCGCAAGCGCGTTGTCTGGTGGTCGGGGGAGTCCCGCTGTAAGCAGGCATGCCAGCCTACTTTCGAAAATGCAACCGTTGGCCGGTGTTGACGAATTTCAGGAGCACTGGCCCAACTTCCGGGTTGCGGCGTGCAAAGCGGTTGATATCGCTGCCCAGGTCGGGCAGCTCGCGTATGACATCGTCCGGGTGCTTGTAGCCGTACTGCGCGGCCGCAGTCATCCGTTTGAGCCATTCATCCGGCGTGCTCTTTGAGGCAATGACGGCCAGGTCGGTCGCCTCGAGTTGAACCTGCAGGTTGGTGTAGTTACTGCTGGTTTCCCGGCTGTTCGCGGCCTTGGGTTGCTCCATGCCGTAGTTGTAGCGTATGAGAAAGTACTGCGTCTCAGGCATTTATTCCTCCAATCTGGTCTTCTATAAGTGGCCCTGGTACAGGTAGAGTCCGCCAATGAAGGCGGCACAGACCCTAACGGCCACCACTTGATGAGTACTGCGAGTTTTCCTTCCATAGGGGCGATTATAGCACAAAGGCAATAGGTTTGAAATAAGGCAAAAAGAGGTATAGAATTTGTTTATGAAAAAATGTATACACTGTTTTAGGCCGTTAAAAGATAAAACTAAAGATCATGTCTTTCCTCGTTCTTGGTATCCTGACGATACCCCAGTAAATGTTCAGAGATGGACCGTACCTAGCTGTTTAGATTGTAATAATAGACTAGGAGTTATAGAAGAAAATTTGTTTGTAAAATTAGGTATCTGTGTAGGTCCTTCACAAGCTGAAGCTTCGGGGATTTCAAAACGGGCTTTGGAAAGGTTGGGTATAGGTGATTTAAAAATTGATGAGAGAGAAAAGGGACATAGAGCTGCTTTACGAAATAAAATTATAAAGGAAGTAATTCCATATGAGGAAGGGATGGAACCTTTTCCGGGAACAGCACATAACCTTGATTTACAAGGTGACCGACCGATTGCAATTTTAATTTCACAAAAGGATTTACTGGATGTATCCAAAAAAGTTTTGAGAGGTTGTGAATTTAAGATTAGTCATCGAATTATAGATTATCCTTATCGGTTGGAAGTATATTTTCCGAATGAAAAAAAGATTGAATTCGTTTCCGAATTATTTCAAAAGGTTTCCCAAGTTACCTATTTCGGTCCTGGTTTTGAAGTTAAAAGAGGGGAATCTGATAAAGACGAGATGGTGGCTCTTTATAAGGTGACTATATGGGGTCAATTTAAGATTTATGGAGCAATAGGGACAGAGGATTATTTTAACCAAATGTCTGCCATTTAAGCTTGACACGGTTTATTAAAAAGAATATAATAGCTAAGGATTTAAAAGTATTAAATCTTAATTTTTAAAAACGGCATAAACTTTAGGTTCAATTTTGCTCTTATGTAAGCGGATTACGCTGATTATAAGAGACCCTGCCAATTGCGGGGCACAGAACACTATTCCAATACGGCGGAATGTGTTTTTTATTCGCTAAAAATGAATCTTTTGTCCCCAGGTAATTAACAGCTACTGCACCCTCTCTGTCCCTCGGTTGCACTCGGGACATCTCCCCCAGAGGGGGAGAAGGGAACACTCGCGATTACGCAAACGATTCGGATGCGAATATCAGCATCGTCTGCGTATCTACGAATAAGCCTTGAAAGATACAGTTCTTTAACAGCTGAATAGTGATTAGAANNTGAGTTCAATGATATTCTGTGAATAACAGAAAAATGTTTTAATAGTTTACATTTTACAAAAATAAACTATTGCCAGATTTTGTCCGACTCTTAATTTATTAGGAGTGGACGGGGTCAAATAAGAATATATAGTTCTGCCAGGTTTTGACCAGGCGTAAAGAATTATACTTTCTAATAAGAGTTTGATCCTGGCTCAGGATGAACGCTGGCGGCGTGCCTAAGACATGCAAGTCGAGTGGGTTTAGACCCACGGCGAACGGGTGAGTAATACCTAGGAACTTTCTTTAAGTGGAGCATAACCAGTCGAAAGATTGGACAATTCTCCATACCATCGTAAGATGAAAGTCGCAAGACGCTTAAAGTGAGGCCTGGGCACCATCAGCTAGTTGGTAAGGTAATGGCTTACCAAGGCTATGACGGTTAG
>PLYC01000005.1 GCA_003151625.1 Candidatus Doudnabacteria bacterium | reverse complement strand
ACGTGCTCCAGGGCGAGCGCGAGTTTGCCAAAGACAACAAAACTTTGGGCAACTTTATTTTAGACGGCATCCCGCCGTCTCCCCGCGGCATTCCCCAGGTGGAAGTAACTTTTGACATAGACGCCAATGGAATTTTAAGCGTCCACGCCAAAGACAAGGCCACGGGTAAAGAGAATAAAATTACCATCCAGGGTTCAAGCAATCTAAAAAAAGAAGAAATCGAGAGGATGAAAAAAGAAGCCGAAGCTCATGCCGAAGAAGACCGCAAGCGCAAAGAAACCGTGGATATGAGAAACCAGGCCGACACTTTAATATCGGTCAGCGAAAAAACTTTAAAGGACGCCGCCTCGGCAGGCTCGGGGTCAGAGGCCGGCTCAAAACTCAAAGCGGAAGACAAAACCTCGGTGGAAGAAAAAATCAAGGCTCTTAAAGAAGTAAAAGACAAAGATGACGTGGAAGCCCTTAAAAAGGCTATGGATGCTTTGAGCNNAGGCCATTCAAAAGGTTGGCGCGGCAATGTATGAAACGGGAAAACCTGCCCCGTCTGACCCGTCTCGCTCGGCGCAAGACGAGGCGGACCCGAGTCAAGGCGGGTCGGATAAATCAGAAAATCAGAAGTCGGATGGTTCGGCATCAGATGCCGTAAATAAAGATGAATCAGCGCCAGCCGACAACCCTCGGGCAGGCTCAGGGCCTAACGGGGGCTCGGTGGACGCGGAATTTAAAGAAGTGAAATAATTAAGTAAAATTTAGAAATTAAATAAAATTAAGTAAAATNNAAATTTTATTTAATTTTAATTAATTTTTCTTATGTCTTTTAAAGCCATTGTCTTAATTGCTCTGATTCTGATTTTTTGTGTCTATGCGTATTTAAAGAGCCAGGTTATGGGAAGCCCGGACAGCCGTTTTAACCAGACTACCCGTTTTGTCTTGGCGCGGCGGCCAGTTATGAGAACTTTGCTGGGTCTGCATAATCCAGGTGATGCCAGAGCCGAATATTTGACGAATTCCGGACCTTTGGTGGTGGAATGGTTTCAGCCAATAACTGAAGACGTAAACAGCCAGGTGGTTCAGCAGTTTGCCGATTTAGCCGGTAAGTACACGGGAAGACAGGCAAAAGTGATTTTTGGCGGAAGCGTTTCGGCGGGTACAATCACTTTAAGTGCCCTGGATAATTTGGGATTAAAAGGAGCCGACGTCCCTTCCGGTTCCAGTATCATTTACGTAATTTTTGCCACCGATTATCAGCCAAGAGACAGCGCGGAATTTTCCACCACCCACGGCGAAACAACAATGGCAATTTCTTTAAATGCTAACCGGCAATTTTTGACAAATTATCCCGGCGACCTGAATAATTATTTGCTTTCCGATATGCTCCGTGGGTTTGGCGATGAAATTGGCTTAAATAGGCAGACCACAGACTCTTCCTGCATTATGGATTCACAAGCAGGAGAAAACGGCCGACCGCTTGAGTACTATAACCGTTCTATTTCGCAGGATTTTTGTCCGGCGGAACAAGACCAAATCAAGCAACTCAAATTGCAATATTAAGCAGTTTACGAAGTACCTGCCCGCCAAAGTTAATTTTTATTGTCGCACTGATGGTAAATATCCATTATCTGTACTCTAAAATTTTGCTTTGGCGGGCGGGCGAAACTTTACGAACGTACGAAGATTTTCGTAAGTTCGTATCCGTTCGTACTTCGTAAAATATAATTTTATGGACAAGCAAGAAACAGGAAATCAAGTTCAGGTAAAAATTTCTGATGAAATTTTAAAGGGCGTGTATGCCAATATGGTTCAGGTTGGTCACGGACCGGAAGAGTTTATTCTGGATTTTATGAATTTATTCCCGCCTTCCGGAATTGTTTCGGCGCGGGTTATTTTGTCGCCGGGACATATGAAGCGCGTGGTCGCGGCAATGCAGGATAATTTAAAAAAATACGAAGAACAGTTCGGCGCGATTAAATCCTCCGACCAGCCCGAACATAAGATTGGGTTTAGAACAGAATGAACAAAATAAATTAACACGAATACTGCAAACGAATTTTCACGGATCACAGATTGGTATATTCGTGAAAATTTGTAATTAATTAGTGAAAATTAGTTAGTATGCCAAAAGATTACTACGAGACATTAGGAGTTGCCAAAGGCGCTTCCCAGGACGATATAAAAAAAGCATTCCGCAAAAAAGCCCACGAGTTTCATCCCGACAAAGGCGGCGGCAGCGCGGATAAATTTAAGGAAGTTAACCAGGCTTACCAGGTACTTTCCGATGTCCAAAAACGCCAGCAGTACGACCAGTACGGCCAAACATTCGATGAAGTCGCGAGGAACGGCGGCGGGTTTTCCGGCGGAGCCGGACCAGGGTCCGCCTGGGGCGGGGGAGGGAACCCGTTTGAAGGTTTTTCCGGCGGAGCCGGATCCCCCTTTGGGGGAGGCGTTAACGGCGTAGAATTTGATCTCGGGGATATTTTTGGCGATATGTTCGGCGGGCGCCAGCAGCAGCAAAGCCGGCGTATGCGCGGCATAGATTTGGAAATGGGAATTAATTTAACTTTTGAGCAGGCTGTCTTTGGCGTGGAGAAAACTTTGACATTGGAGAAGCAGGACACTTGCAAAACTTGCGGGGGCAACGGCGCGGCGCCGGGAAGTAAAGTGGTAACCTGTCCAAAATGCCATGGCCAAGGGCAAATTCATACCCAAAAGCGGACAATTTTTGGAACCGTGGCCTCTTCCACTTCATGCGACCGTTGCGAGGGCATGGGTAAAATTCCGGAAGTGGCTTGTAAGACTTGCGGCGGCAGCGGAGCTCTTCGCCAAAGCAAAACTATTTCCGTTAAAGTCCCTGCCGGCATAGATAACGGCCAGAGGATTCGCGTCCAGGGAGAAGGGGAAGCAGGCTACCGCGGCTCAAGCGCCGGCGATTTATACTTGGTTGTTACAGTCCAATCTTCCAAAGAATTTAACCGCGACGGTTTTACTTTGCTTAAAGAATTACCTATTAGTTTTACCCAGGCGGCGCTTGGCACGAAAATTATTTTAAAAACTTTGGACGGCAACATAGAACTTAAAATTCCGTCCGGCACGCAAAGTGGCACGGTTTTAAAAGTTAAAAGCAAAGGCGTGCCAAATATAAACGATCCTTCCCGCCGTGGTGATTTACTAATCACTACGCGCGTCGTCACCCCGGCCAAACTTTCCAAAAACGAAAAAGAACTCCTAAAACAGCTCGCGGCCGAAAGAGGGGAGGCGGTACAGGTTGATGAAAATCTGTGGGATAATATCAAAGACTCATTTAGCTAGAGCGGCCGCGCCCTGTACCCCGCACCAAGAGATGCGGGGTACAGCCGGAGTCAGCCTGTCTTAAACCGGAATCCGACGACTGGTTTAGGGACGACTGGTACATGGGAAAATATAATGGATTCATTCTAAGAAAGGACAGTCCTTCTCTTGGTTTAAAAAATCAAAGGCGACTGAGGCATTGTCCATCCGTCGTCTTTTGATTTCGCATCGAATTTATGCTATAATACAGAGGAGAATAGTAATTTTTCGAAACAAAAAGTTTAAGCCATGCTTATTGGCATAGATGTAAATCAGGCAAATCAATTAGTTCATAATTTTAACTGGCATAATCCCAGCTGGGATTTGTTCATTTTTTTATTTTGGGCTGTGGCCGCGATTTTTTACGCTTTTGCCGCCGGGCGGGGGAGAGTTATTTCCCTGCTCATGAGCCTGTATATTGCCAAGCTTTTGGTTCTACAGGCGCCGTGGCTGACGTCGGCTATTCATCAGCAGCTGCCCAGCGGCTTGGCCAGTATTCAACAGCTGGTAAGTTTTTTAATAATTTTTATTATTTTATTTGTTTTGTTGTCGCGATACGCTTTCCGAACTTCGGCCGACGGCCGCCATTTCGGCTCCATAATTTTTACTTTAATATTCGCCGTTTTACAAATCGGTCTGCTCATTAACACCATTTTAAGCTATCTTTCTCCCACATCCGGAACCTTTTCCCAGCTTATCAGCTTAATATTTATTTCCAATACGGCCAATTTTATTTGGTTAATATTGCCTCTGATTTATTTAATAATTTTGGGCCGATCCATTGCTGACCCAACGGAAATTTGATATCTCTTATGACCAAGCATACTATATTAATGGTAGATGACGACACGCTTATCTTAAATACATTAAGGGAGCGGTTTGCCACTTGGGAGACCGAGGTTTACACGGCGGGAACACCGGAAGAAGCCAAGCGGCTTTTGGAAAAAATTACTCCCGAAGTAATTGTGCTGGACTTGCTTTTAACCAGGGAAGACGGTTCAACCGGAATTTTGGATTATTTAAAAAGCCAGGAACGCCTGCAAAATGTCCCGGTTTTAGTGCTGACGAATTTAGACAAGCCGGAACTAAAACAGCTGCTGTTAAGCCAAGGCGTAAAAGAATATTTAATCAAAGGTAGTATGACTTTGAATGATTTGTACAATAAAGTTACAAGCTATTTGGAGCCAAAAGAGTAAGATCCAAGATGCCAAGAATCAAGAACCAAATAAAAAACAAGAATCCATAGTTTGGTTCTTGTTTTTTGATTCTTTGTTGGATCTTGGTTTCTTGATTCTTGGATCTTTAACTCTGCCATCTTGCAAATATCCCGGTGCATATCATCCTACCTGCCCCGACCGTTGCGCCGGGGCGGTTTTTTTGTTTTAAACAAAGTTCGCCAAAGTCAATTTTGCCCGCTGTGGCTTCGCGAGAGCGAGAAGTGCCCGCGCGGGAGTTTATGGAATCTTCCAAAAGATTATTTAAAGCCAGCGCCGAGGAGTTTGTGGCATAGCCATTAACAATTAGGAATTTCGCGTTTTCTGAAAGTAACTCAACGCAATCGGAAAGCAATCCCGGGAGGTCGTCGTTAAATTTCCAGGTTTTGCCGGTAGGAGAATGGCCAAAGGCCGGCGGATCCATAATTATACCGTCGTATTTTACACCGCGTTTAAGTTCACGTTTTACGAATTTAGCCGCGTCGTCCAAAATCCAACGCACACTTTCTTTTGCCAGTTTATTTAAAGCGGCGTTTTCATTTGCCCAGGTTATAGCCGGTTTGGAAGCGTCAACATGCGTAACTTGGCATCCTGCCTTGGCAAGCACCATTGTCGCCCCTCCGGTATAAGCAAAAAGGTTTAAAATTTTAAATCTTTCAATTTTTAAATCTTTCAATCTTTCAATCATAAAATCCCATTGCGCTGCCTGTTCCGCAAACAGGCCCGTATGTTTGAAAGGGGAGAGTTTAAGCAAAAATTTTACCCCAGCGGGTTCCTCCCCCTTGATGGGGGAGGNNATGGGGGAGGTTAGGTGGGGGTGATGAAATTTTATTACCCAAGGGTAAGGAAGTTGAGTTTTAATTTCCCATCGGCCGCGCTCAGTGCCGCTTGGGGTTTCGAAGATAGCGTCAGCTTTCTCCCATTCATCGTTGGGCAGGGAACATTGCCAAATAATTTGGGGATCGGGTCTTTGCAATATCACATTACCCCAGCGTTCCAGGCGATAGCCAAGACCGCTGTCGAGCAGTTCAAAATCATCAAATTTTTTGAAAGTTTCAAGAAGCATAGTACCAAAAGAACCAAGATCCAAGAATCAAGAACCAAAACCGTCTCACAGTATTTGGATCTTGGTTTCTTGGTATCTTGGTTCTTATTTTAAATTTATTGCGCTGTAATATCATTCAAAACAACATGCGTCATATCGCCGGAGTAGCTAACTTTTACTTGTTTGCCCACCAGCTGGCTATAGTCGCGGCTGGAGCGGAGGTAAATTGTGTGGCCGCTTACGGAAATCATATAATTTCCTTTGGCCGAATTGTCGGAAGTTTGAAGCGTGCCTTGCCAGGGTGAACCGGTGGCATTTATGCTTGGGTTTGTTGATGTTGCTACGGGGCTTACCGGAGCATTAGCTGTTTGTTCGGTGGCCGGGCTATTGTTGCTTCCCGTATTAGCCGATTGGCTAGATCCGCATCCCGCGGCCAAAAGGACAACGACAGGCACTAAAAACAAGGTCTTTTTCCCGCTTAGGCGGGACATAATTTTTTCCATATGGTTGATTATTTAATTAATTGTCCTAATTATAGCACTATTTAGAAAAGCGCCAAGTCAAGTCAAGAGGGCATGGCTAGCGATGTCCATTAGCATAGTCCATTAAAACATCGCAGATTGGATATTTTATGTGCCCTTCGACTCGTCGCTTGAGCTCCTCGCTCCTTTCGACAAGCTCAAGG
>PLYC01000010.1 GCA_003151625.1 Candidatus Doudnabacteria bacterium | reverse complement strand
TTAAGTGCTATAATATTCCGATTAAGGCAGTATTAGCCTAAGCAAAAACGACAAACTTAAATTCCGCATAGATTTATGCAATAACGGGGCGGTCACAGCCAGCAATATAACCGTTACCGATACCTTGATCAACCTGGTCGCGCCATCCGGCGGATGGAATGCACAGTACTGCAGGGGAGCAAGCTGTAGTAGCATACCTTCTTCACAAATAACGGTTAGCGGCCCGGCTCTCAACCAAACCCTGACCTTTAATTTAACAGATAGCTCTTACAATATTGCTGGGAATGGTATCTCCAACGTCACCTTTGACGCGGTGTTAGGAGTGCCCGCGGGGGTCACCGGCACCACAGCCCGGTTCCAGAACTGCTTTGTTGCCGGCTATAACTCCTCGCTGACCACGGGCAATATTTGTATGCCCCCTGCTGCCGTTCTTTACCGGGTAGAATATACCGACAATCCATGAGATTCCATAAAATAGATTTAAGATTGGGTAGTTCAAAAACCAAGAACTTAAGACAAAAACCTTATGCAAAAAAAATATCTCATAATCCTGCTTGTGGTAGTATTGGTCATAATAATTTTAATCCTGCCCAAGCCCCGGCTGTCCAAAAAACAGCCTGTATCGAATCCAACTAACCAAACTGCCACCTCCACGGAAACAAGCAAAGTTACCCCCTCCGTGCCGCCCCTTGTGCCGATGACAAACATCCCTTCTTCTCAGATTCCCAAAGCCATGCCTGCCAATTTGCCCTTTGAAAAAGGTGCCCAGATTCTCCAGAACTTTGAGGTTAAAGATCCCGCCACGGGCAAAACCCAGTCTTCCAGGGTTTACGTAAGTAGTAAAACCATTGACGCCAACTACGCCATTTATCAAAAGTATCTTAAGGATAACGGCTGGACCATCATGAGCGCCCTCAGCCAGCCGGCCATTAAGAATTTTGACGCCACCAAAGCCGCAGCCCGACTGGACATTACCATTGCCCAAGACGACAAGGGCCAGGTTACGGTGAATGTCAGTTATGTGGATTAACCCGCCTAAATTTTGCCTGGTATTTTAGGCGATTTCAACCATTTGGCCTGTTGTAGGAAATATCTTTTGTTAAACTACATCCGCAAAACTTTGGCGTTTAAAAGTTTGCCCCCGCTTTCTGAGAAAGTTAGAAAGTGGGGGGATTTTTTGATATTTACAAAATCTATGTTATAATTTAATCAATAATAAATTACTTTACGCTCCATTATTTATACTCCATAATTTTAATTTTGTTGGTCAGTCGACTCAAAAGATTAATTAATTTTGGATAGTTTATAGTTTGAAGACGTCAAATCGTCAGAATTAAAATTAAGGGGTACAAGCGGAAAAGGAGAAACAAAAAATATGGCCAATAATGAGGAATATGGGAAAATGTTAACCGACTTAATTCAGAAACAAATGGTGGTTTTAGGACCAAACATTGCCTTGGACAAGGCCCGTAAAATTCAGGGGCTAAAGGTCAGTGACGATGGCTTAGTTTTGGAAGTTGTCGGTGACCCGCAAATGATACTAAAAGGCGTGGCGAACGAGTATATGCTGCTTTCCGGCCAAATTGCCCAAATGACCTTAAACTCGCTCTTGGAAAAATACCCACAGATGAAAATGTAAAAATAGAAGCGAAAGGAACGCGAATGAGCTGGCGCGAAAAAGACGCGAATTCGCACCAGTCATACGACGGGGCGACATGTCGAATGGCTGTGTCGCGTTTATGTTCGCGCTGCAGGTTTCGCGGCTGTATTCACTTCTATAAAAACAAACATGATAGTAAACATTCTCCTTATAATAGATTTTTTAATGCTGGCGGTTGTGGTCAGCGCTTATATTTATGCTTCTTTACGTGAGCGAAAATATTTACGCCAGGAAGCGGGACAGTCCTTGGAGCTTCAGCAAAAAGTTTATCAGGCCGAAGTTTTGAAGGAAATTGGCGAACGCATCGGCTACTCTCTGGATACAAATAAAATTGTAGATATTATTACCAGTTCGCTCGGAAATCTTTTAGAATACGATACAGTGTCTTATATGGTTCTGGTGGACGGCGGCAAGGCGGTGTTTAAATGCCACGTGGAAAAAACGGTTAACCATCAATTTATAGAAGAGGTCAAGCATAAAATGCGAATGTCTTACGAGGCTATTTTGGACAGCAAAATCCCGAGCCAAAGTATGGACGAAAGTATTACCGGCAATATTTTGGACGACAGTTTAAAAGTAAAAGTGGAATCTTTTTTTAATTTACCGGTGGTAATTTCCCAAAAATTAGTGGGACTTATAAACGTGGCGTCCAAAGAGCGCGGGCGTTACGGCGAAGAGCAGGCCTCCATTTTATATACAATTACCAACCAGGCGGCCACGGCCGTTTCCAAACTTCAGGCGGTTTTGCAAAGCGAAAAAGGCAAACTGGAAGCGGTAATTTATTCTTTGGCCGATGGCGTTATAACTGTGGATTTAAACAATCAGCTGGTAGTGTACAACCCGGTAATTCGGGATATGCTTGGAATTGCCCAAGACAAAGCCATAACTATGTACGATATTGTAGACGGTTTAGCCGGCAAAGTTGATTTAAGAACCAAAATCGAGCAGGCCGTGGCCGAAGACAAGGCCATTACCTTGCCCGAAGTTTATTTAAAAGATAAAGCTTTGGAGTTAACCATCGCTCCGGTCAAAGACAATCAGGGAGTAATTATCGCGGCCAGCGCGGTATTCCACGATATTACCACGGAAAAAACTTTGGAAAAAACCCGACAGGAATTTACCGCCATGATGGTGCACGAATTGCGCGCGCCGCTCACCGCGGTGCGCTGGTCGTCGGAGTCTATGATAAAAAATTTAAGCCTGGCATCCGGCGTCGATCAAAGTAAAGTTAAAGATACTATGCTGACCATTGAAACTGCTTCGGGCAATATGCTGGAGCTGGTAAACGATCTGTTGGACGTTGCTAAAATTGAATCGGGAAAGTTTGAACTTAATTTACAACAGTATGACATCGTAGAAGTCATTAACGATCAGGCCAAGGTTTTTCGGCCGCAGGCGGAAATTAAGCACTTAACTATCAATGTCATTGCGCCGCCAAAGTATATGCTCAAATTTGACCGCGTTAGAGTCGGCCAGGTTCTGGGTAATTTAATAAGTAACGCTATTAAGTACAGCGACAGCGGACAAATAGACATTAATCTTGGCGTCAACGCCGAAGAAAAAATAGCTACTGTTTCGGTAAAAGATACCGGCATAGGCGTGTCCCGCGAAGACCTGGCAGACTTGTTTAGCAAATTTAAACAGCTAAAAAGCGGTGACCGCAGCCGTAAGGGTACGGGTTTGGGGTTAGTGGTAAGCAAGGGGATTGTGGAAGCGCACGGCGGCAAAATTTGGGCCGAAAGCCCCGGGGAGAATTTGGGGTCAACATTTGCTTTTTCACTACCGTTAGAGAAATAAGAACCAAGACCCAAGAACACAAGAGCCAAATAATAATCAAAAGTTTAAGAATAAAGAACCAATAAAACAACAATGGGGGAAGGAGTGGGGGAAGGAGACGGAAAAATTTGGGATTTAGAGGAGAGGAGTTTTAAGTTTGCGACAGGACTACTGATTATGTTTTAAAACTTCCTAAAACCATACCTAATATCGAATATAGTCATCAATTAATACGTTCCGGCGGGTCAGTCGGTGACAATTATATTGAAGCTAATGAGGGTTTGGGTACAAAGGATTTTGATTTACATATTAAGATATCAAGAAAAGAATCCAAAGAAAGCAGGCAATGGCTACGGTTGACCAGGCCTTTGCTGGGTCAAGAGGAAGAAAAGAAATTTTTAATTAAGGAGTCAGAAGAATTTATCAGAATTTTCAGTAGTATTATAAACAAGCACAAAAATAAGGCTTAAATCTTTTTCTTTGGTTCTTTTTTGGCTCTTGGTATCTTGATTCTTGGATCTTAATATATATGGTATAATAATGATGTATAATAAGTCCTGCGTTTAAAATAGGAGAAAATTTAATAAATTAACACAATATTATGACAAAAATATTAGCGGCAGAAGATGACAAGCTTATTTCCAGCTCCTTATGCGAGGCTCTTAAGGTCGCGGGATTCGAGCCGACGCCGGCTTATGACGGGGAGGAGACTCTAGCAAAGGCCAAAGAAATCCTGCCGGATTTGGTGCTTTTGGACATTATGATGCCAAAGTTAGACGGCATTTCGGTGCTTTGGGAGCTTAAATCCAATCCCGCTACGGCCAAAATTCCGGTAGTTGTGCTTACCAACATTGGCGACGTAGAAACCATCAGTAAAATTGTGGAAGCCGGGGCTGTGGATTATTTGCTTAAATCAGACCAGTCGGTTGACGACATTATCCAAAAGGTTAAAGATGTTTTGGCCAGAAGCGTTAACCTGGCATAAAGTAGTAAATAAATTTTGGTGCAATAAATTTTGTCCGCCTCGGCTCGCGCCGGGCGAGACGGGTCAATTTTAATTAATTTTGTTCAATGAAGACTATTCTCCACGACAAAAATTATTTTGTTTTGCGGTTTGATAAAGACGAGGATGTCCTGGCGGGTATTTTAAAAGTTATGAAAGAGGAGGCTATTTCGGCCTGCGCTTTTTTTGGGATTGGCGCCTGCTCCAGCGTCGAGTTGGCGTATTACAACACCCATATAAAAAATTGGCGCACAAAACCTTTTGTGGAAGATTTGGAAATTATTTCGTTCAGCGGCAACGGCGGTTTAAAAGACGGACAGCCGGTGCTACATTCCCACGGTATGTTTGGTCGAACCGATTTTTCCACCATCGGAGGCCATGTATCTAAAATGGCAGTTTCAATTACCTGTGAAATTTTTCTAACTCAAATGGATGGCACGCTTGACCGCAGGTTGGACGACGGAGTTAATTTAAGTTTATTGGTATAAAAATAATCGACCTTAAATATGAGCTATTCAGATAAAAAAATTTTAGTAGTGGAGGACGATGATATGTTAAGAAACGTAATTCTTAGCCAATTAATCGGCAGATATTTGGTAGTGCCGGCCAAAGACGGGGAAGAAGCCCTGCATCAAGTGGAGGCCAGTCGGCCGGACTTAATAGTATTGGATTTGCTTTTGCCTAAACTTGATGGTTTCAAGTTCCTGGAAAAATTGCGAGCCATGCCGGAGCAGGTTTTGGCAAAAACTCCCGTGTTAGTGGTCAGTAACTTGAGCGATAATGAAAGCATTGAGAAGGTCACTAAATACAAAGTTGAAGCTTATTTTATGAAGTCCGATGTCACAATGGGGATCTTAACAAAACGAATTGACAGAATTTGTAACGCCGGGTCTTCTCAAAAATAGTTTGTCCTAATTAGGACTTACGCGTTTGAGGCAAAAATGAACAAAAATTATATCTTGTTGCCTCAAACCACAAGGACTTGGCCGATTACTTCGTTATTTTGCTGCGGTTTTTGCCGACGTAGTCGAACTACGCCTCCAAAAATCCTCCCAAAATGCCTCGTACTCGGCCAAGCGCGTAATTCCTACTAATACAAAAATGCCAAAATCAGGCAAAGAATTTTTTGTAATTGCCAATAATATTAGATCTTTATACAATGTCGGCTCAATTTTTCGCACTGCCGACGCTTTTAATGTCAATAAAATTTATTTAACCGGCTATACCGGTACGCCTGTAAACCCCGCGCATCTTGCAAAAATATCCAAAGTGGCGCTGGGAGCGGAAACCTGGATACCATGGGAAAAAAGTCCCACGGCTTTTGCGGTTATTAGGTCACTTCGCAAGCAATACCCAAAACTTACAGTCATCGGCTTGGAAAATAATGTAAAAGCCAAGGCGCTAAATAAATTTAAACCAAAGTCTCCGTTGGCTTTAATCTTAGGCGAGGAACGGGAGGGGATACAGAAGTCATTGCTTAAGCTTTGCGATGCGGTAGTGGAAATCCCGATGCTCGGTAAAAAGGAAAGCCTAAATGTTTCCGTGGCCTTTGGCATCGCGGCTTACAAAATAATCAGTGGATAAAGACATAAAACAAGTAATTTTTTTATAGCTGTGGATATAGTTTAGAGACAATTATAAAAGTATTAAGATACTCCTTAATTAAGGGGTATTTTAATTGTTTGACAAAGTTTTACGAGCTTTGACTTATGGGTCTTTGTGGTATATAATGTATAAGCAATGGTAAAAAGTGGATAAAAGTGGGGATAAGTGGTGTGACTTGTGGATATCCCTACTCCGCTGAAATAGCCGCTGAATGACTGTAACCGCTGAAAAGTCGCTGAGTCTAAGCATTCTCCCCGAGTAGGGTGGTAAAATTCAGCGGCAAGATCAGCGTACCTATCAGCGACCAATCAGCGGTCTAACAAGAACTAAACTAGAAAAATGTTCATCGGCGAATATCAAGCCAGTATTGACGACAAAGGCAGAATTTCCATTCCGGCAAAGTTTCGCCCGAGTTTGAAATCAAAAATTGTTGTTACCAGGGGGTTAGACAATTCACTTTTTTTGTATAGTATGGATGAGTGGAAAAAGCTTGCGGAAAAGTTGGCTAGTCTCCCAATTTCTACCGCCAATACCCGCGCTTTTTCCAGGCTCATGTTGGCCGGCGCCATGGATTGTGAAATTGACAAGCAGGGGCGCATAATCATTCCCGGCTATTTAAAAACATTCGCCAAAATCAACAAAAAAGTTATTGTGGTCGGCCTCTACAACCGTATAGAAATTTGGAGCGAAGAACTCTGGACAGCCTACAAAGCGCAAACCGAAGCGGCTTCAAACCAGATAGCGGAACAGTTGGGGTCTTTAGGAGTTTAGCCGTTTTTTAAAAAAAGGTGTGTCATCCCGGAATTTTTTACGCCAAAGCACATCGTCAGCCGTAAAAAATATCCGGGATCCAGATTCTTGCTTGAACTAGATCCCGGCTCTCGGATGCACTCGGGCGGGATGACAAATAAACAAAAAAATAAAAATAATGTGGCAAAAAATTAAAAAAGTTTTAAGAATCATAGTACTACTTTTTTTTATTGTTAGTTTGGGGTATTTGTTATGGTCTATCGTGATATTATTTCGGCCTTCTACACAAGGAAGCGGATGGATTGGTATCGCTATCTTTGTGCCCATAACTGGTATTTTGGGAGCAGTTTTTATCCTTTTAAATCGGGGCAATAAAAAAACTAATGTTTAAGTAATGAACAACTATGGCCACATTCCGGTTTTATTTAGCGACGTTCTGGGATACCTGGATTCCGGATATTTGTCGGGCGCACTCCAAATTCCGGAATGACAGGGAAAAACAAAAATGAAAAAATCTACAAAGATAACCGGTACGATAATCATTTTGATTTTTTTAATAGCGTTGGTTTGGACAAATAGAATTCGCTTTTCCTGGAATACTACCGATACCCTAAAATCAGGAGAAGGCTATGCATCAGTGTGTAATTATAAAGGAATTTGGATTCCAAGTTTAAATTGGAAGTTTATTTTACAAACATCTTCATGCTTTGGTTAATATCATAATGAACACCTATGAACACATTCCAGTCCTACTTAACGAGGTTTTGGAGTATCTTAGTCCCGGTTCTGGTCAGAATATCGTGGACGCGACTTTAGGAGGTGGGGGATACAGTAAAGCGATATTAAAAGAAATTGGTAAAACTGGGAAATTACTGGCCATTGATTTGGATAAAGATGCGGTAGAAAATTTTAAACTTCAAATTTTAAATATCAAAAATCACCCCCACCTAACCTCCCCCCTAAAGGGAGAGGAAACTGCAGAACATCTAGGGGGTTCTTTTCCCCTCCCTTCAGGGGAGGGGCTAGGGGAGGGTGGAAACGCGATGATAATCCAGGGGAATTTTGCCAAGATAGATCACATAGTAAAGAATCATAATTTTCCCGCTCCTGACGGGATTGTCGCAGATCTCGGACTGTCATCGTACGAATTAGAACATCGCGGAATTAGCTTCCAGACAAACCAGCCGCTGGATATGAGGTTTAACCAAAGCCAGCCGGAAGATGCAAAGTTTATTTTAAATAGTTACGACGAAAAACGGCTGATAAAAATTTTTGAAGATTACGGCGAGGAGAAGTTTGCCCGGCAAATAGGCCGGAAGATTCAAGACTCAAGAACCAGGAACCAAATAACGCACACAGACCAACTTTATCAGATTATCGAAGAGGCGCTGCCAAAGCCGGTAAAGCATAAGGCCGATGACAGTGCCAGGAGAATTTTCCAGGCCTTGAGGATAGAGGTTAATCACGAGTTGGAAAATTTGCAGGAATTTTTGCCCAAAGCCTTTGATTTGTTAGTTCCCGGCGGTAGGCTTGTGGTGGTAAGCTTTCATTCTCTGGAAGACAGAATTGTTAAACAATTTTTTGTTGGGTTAACCAAAGGCTGTGTTTGCCCTCCAGATTTCCCCCAATGTATTTGCGGGCGAGACCCTAGGGGCAGAATTTTAACAAAAAAACCGGTGAGTGCTAATTCGCACGAATTAGCACTGAATAGTAAAAGCAAACCGGCAAAGCTAAGAGCGATTACAAAACTTTAACACGCAAATAAATGATTATGGATATGTCCCGCGGAACGGGATCCGGCTCCGCCGGAAAAATAAAAATAAAACAAGCCAAAAGCTCAAAACAAAAAATAAAAATTAAAATCGTCAGCAAATGAGTCTATGTTAAAAGCCTTAGTTCTAGATAATTTTTGGCAGTCGTTTTCCGCCCGTAAAGCTCCCGGGATACGCGTAATTAAAAAAGTCGAAACCCAAAGCAATTTAAAATTTTGGTTTTCCATTTCACTAATTGCCGTAAACGCGGTTTTGCTAATGAGTTACATTTACGGGGTAAACCAGTTTGCGGACACCGGGTATCAAATAGCCATTATGCAAAAACAGTTGAATGTTTTAAACAGCAGTAATAAATCTATTAACTTGCAGGTCTCCGAAGCCTCTTCTATGGTGCAAATCCAAAACGATTTTACAGCCGCAAATTTTGTTCCGGCCGGCACGCCAAAATTTTTACAGGCAACGCGGGTGGCGGAGAGATAAGCATGTAGCATGCCGACCCGTCTCGCTCTCGCGAAGCCGAGGTGGATTTATTGGCGATGTAGCGGCGGCCACCGCTGGCCGTCACATAATGGAGGGCAATGCCCTCCGCTACAACCCGATCGCCCGGAAGTCTTAACTATGTAACACCATGGCTCGTAAAATAGTTCAAAGTTCCTTTAACCACAGAAGCAGCCTTTTGACTGCTTTTTTATTGCTGTTTTTTGCCGTTATAGTTTATAGATTATTTTATTTGCAGGTGATTCGCGGCGCCCAGGCCAGGCTGGAAGCCAACCAACAACACAGCATATATTTAAAATTATTTCCCAGCCGCGGCGAAATTAAATTGGCGGACAAATTTTCCGAGCAAACCGTTCCGGTGGCCACCAATACCAAAAGCTATTTAGTTTACGCTGTGCCAAACGACATTTTAAATCCCAATTTAGCCGCCAGCAGTTTGGCATCGGTTTTAAATTTAAATTCAAAAGATGTTCTGGCAAAAATTATTCAAACGGACAAAAAATATGTCCCGTTAAAAAAACAGCTCACGGACAGCGAACAGCAAAAAATAAAAGATTTGGCTCTCCCGGGAATTTATTTTGATTCCGAGGACACCAGAATATACCCGCAAAACACGTTGCTAAGCCAGACTTTGGGTTTTGTGGGCTTTAACGCCGCGGGGCAAAAATCGGGTTTGTACGGGCTGGAAAGATATTTTGATAAAGAGCTAGCCGGCACGCCCGGTGAACTGGTAGCGGAGCAAGATCCATCCGGAGCGCAAATTTTTGGAGCGACGAATAACGAAAAACCGGCCGAAGACGGTGTGAATTTAATTTTGACCGTGGACAAGACCATCCAGTTTCAGGCCGAGAGCGTGCTTAAAGATATGGTAACCAAAAACGGCGCGGACAGCGGTGATGTTATTGTTATGAATCCCAAAACCGGAGCGATTTTAGCCATTGCCAGTTATCCCGATTTTGACCCTAATAATTACGGAAAAGTTACTGACCCCTCGGTGTTCAACAACCAGGCTGTAACCGGGGCTTACGAGCCGGGCTCAACTTTTAAAGCCATTACTATGGCCGCGGCTTTGGACGAGGGGAAAATTACCCCGGACACCACTTACACCGATACCGGGAAGGTCGCGGTGGATAATTATGTAATTAAAAATGCGGAACCCGGCGCGCGTGGCGTACAAACTATGACCCAGGTTTTGGATTGGTCGCTTAACACTGGCGCGATTTACACGGAAAATCAATTGGGCAACCCGGACTTTTTAAAATATGTACAAAAGTTCGGGTTTGGCAAACCCACCGGCATTGAACTGCCGGAGACCAGAGGCGACTTAAGCGGGCTTAACGGCAATGTTGCGGTAAATTATGACACGGCGAGTTTTGGGCAGGGGATTTCCGCTACGCCAATCCAAATGCTTCAGGCTTACGGAGCCCTGGCCAACGGCGGGAAAATGATGAAGCCGTATATTGTTCAGTCTAAAATTTATCCCGATGGAACTATCAAAAACACCCAAGCCCAGGTTGTTAGCCAGGTAATTTCGCCTCAAACTGCCGCCACAATAGACGCGATGCTGGTGGATGTAGTGGAAAACGGTTTTGGAAAAAAAGCCGCAGTGCCGGGTTATTATGTGGCGGGGAAAACCGGCACCGCTCAAGTTGTTCAAAACGGTAAATATATTGTCAACGACAACATCGGATCTTTTATTGGTTTCGCGCCGGTGGAAAATCCCCAGTTTGTCATGCTTATTCGGGTGGACCATCCGCGTGACGCCAACTTTGCCGAAAGCACGGCTGTGCCGCCCTGGGGCCAATTGGCGCAATTTATTTTAAATTATATGCAGGTAGCTCCCACACGAACGGCGGGAAAATAAAGAGTATTAATTAAAAATAAATAAAAATAAATAAAATTAAGTAAAATTGGGCTGAAGTAAATTTTATTTAATTTTACTTAATTATGGTCAATTTTACTTAATACTTTTTATTGTCCCAGCTCCTGAATTTGCTGGGGAGTAATTTTTTCAATTTGGCTGACGCTGGCACCGGAACTGGAAAACAACATTTTGGCGCCAATGGCAAACAGCAATATAGATACCGCTGTTAAAGTTACGCACATCCAGGCCACATCTTTGGCATCGTCCTCGTCGCTAAAATAAAGTTTTAAAGCAAACAGCAGACCAAAAGGCGGCGCGCTCAGGGAAATTAAATACGACCAGCGTTTCATTTTAGACGAAACTTTGTTTTTATCTTCATTCTGCAGAGCATTTAACATTAACATCCCTACATCCACATTGGGGTTGTCTTTTGCCACATCTTGATATAAATTTATTTTTTTTTCTAAATCTTTGTCCTGATCCATACTTTAATCTTTAATCTCTAATCTCTTTATTTAAACACACTTCCTTTTTGCCAGGGCGTCCCGAGAGCGGGGAGTGCCCAACGGTCAAATCCATACCAGCCGGCCACCCGCCAGGCCAGTATTAAAAATAATTGTAATAACAGTAAAATGGGGTTTATGCTCACAGCTCCGGCTAACAGATAATTAAGGTTCATAAAGGTGCCAAAAAATGCCGCAATACCCGTAAAAATGCCCAAAATTAGGGCAATACCCACCAAAAGCTCGCCATAGGCCACCAAATAGCCAAAACCCGCGGCATGGGGCATTACAAAGTTTTGGATGTATCCTGCGTACCACCCCTGTACGTCCGGATGCGCGCCCGCGGCCTTAACCAGTGAGCTTTGTAAAAACCCCCGTAAAGCTACGCCGGCCTGGCTACCCACCCATAAATTGCTATGCACCTTGCCCCAGCCGGCTTCCACCCATTGCCATCCCACATAAAGACGAATAATTAGCCATAACCAAGCCATTTTTGTATTAGCAAACAAAAACCGTGAAAACGGAGGCTCTAAAAATTCAATATTATTTTGTTTCATTTTGTTGGATTAATTTACTACATTATATCATAAATAGAGCGGGCATAGTTTTGTAAAACTAAAAAAACCGCCACTTGCGATTTTTGTTTGGCTGGCTCTATTTGATAAAATTGGAATGTGCGTACCCAAAATTTATTGTAATTCCAGCAACCGGTGGTTAAATCTGGTACGGAGATATCGGCAGAAAAGTTTAACTAGCGTAAAACCTAAGGCAAAAGCTTTTATAAAGCCGTCGGATTGCTCAAATGCCCATAGTTTTATGCCGATTGTGTGTGCTTTAATTCTTTGTTATTCGCGACGTAGGCGAGACAAAGTAATGCCTTAAGGCATTACTTTGCGAGCCGAGGAGCTAAGAAAGGTTTAATACCCCGCGGCTTGCCGCGAATTTACAGAAATGTCCTTGCGGTAATACTCCGCTGCTTGCGGCGGGGAAACCTTTATTTTCGGCGTTTTAAAACATTTTCATAAAACATTTCCTGTTTTTGGGCCTTTGAACCTAGTTTTCCGGATTTTGCCGAGGCGTGCTTTGCGGGTGAAATCTTTTTTGACAAAGGAGTACCGGTAGAGGCGTGCAATCCGCCTTCATGAAAAGATATTTTGTGTTGCCTTTTTTTGGCGGGTAGTATTGATTTTTTGGAATCCATATATTTTTCTCCTTATTATTTTCGACCTTTGTTGCTTTATATCCAGAGCCTTAAGCGTACTCTCTATTATGGAGGATAGATATAGCTACAAGGTTAATTATCCACTTGTTGTGAACCTTCTACCTATTTTATGGGTAATATCTTCAGTTAAACAATTAATAAGTTATTTAACTAGGCTATTAAATATTTCTTAAGGCTTAGCTGAGGCTTTAATGTTGTAATACAGATTTTTGCCGTATACAGAAGTTATAATAAATTCTATGCTTAAGGAGCCAAGGAAAAAAACTTTACGAAAATTAAAAAATGGCTATTGGATTTAAAATCATTTCCAACACGATGGAGCGGCTACAGAAAACTTATACCGGTAAAAGCAAAGGCCGAAAACTAAAACTATATTAATATAAAATAATAATTTTGTGAACAAACTTATTGCGTGGAAGTATAATAAATTAAATTTTTTATGAAGGGATTTAAAACGGACATTGAAAAAAATACTTTGGGAAACAATAATTTCCGCAAAGTGCTTTATACAGCTAAACGCAGCCAGCTGGTATTGATGTGTTTGAAGCCGCAAGAGGAAATCGGCATGGAGGTCCATGAAGACAACGACCAGTTTTTCCGTTTTGAACAGGGTCAGGGCAAATGCGTTATTGACGGCAACGAATACCCGATTGCTGACGGGTCAGCTGTTATTGTGCCTGCTGGATCGCAACACAATATTATTAACACTTCAAAAAAAGAAGATCTTAAAATGTACACCCTTTATTCTCCGCCCCATCATAAAGACAGCATTGTACGTACGACCAAACAACAAGCTGAAGCAAAGGAAAATGACGAAGAGTTTGACGGTGTTACAACTGAATAAATAATAAAAAATTTTATGTATACAATGGACGACAAAGCGGTAAATGATTTGGCTAAGGGGCTGGAAAATATTGTCAGAAGCGCCAGGACAATAATAGAAAATCCGGAAGATAACCGCAACCGGCTTGAAGATATTATTAATGTCGCCCAGCTCCAGTTGAAAAATTTGAAACAAGGAAAATACAGGACAAAAGCCACCCAAAGAATGCGTAAGCCAAAGGTGGATTAGGTAGTTTATTTAAAAAAATATTATGCCCAATTCAGACCAAAAACAAATTAGTAATGCTAATGACTGGCTTAGTGACCATGGGCAGATAAATTACAAAGAGTTACAAGAGCTTGCGCAGGCCGGTACTTCAGAATCCTTGGAGCGCTTGCGCGGATTAGCCGATGACAATAACCTTCCTTACGACCGGACCACAGATCCCATACAACTGGCGGAAGAAATATACAGCGCCACCGAGAAAGATGCTAATACCGGCGTAGAGTAAAAGTTACCAGATGAAAGGTATTAAGCGGCATCTCACTTTATTTTTATACTCCAAATATCCCGGCAGGTTCTTTGCTAAAAATTTTTCCTCATCAAGCAGCCTCCAGACAATCACTAGATCGATAGGGATGACAGCCAGTAATCCCCAGTATGAACCAAGCGCCAAAGGTACTCCAAACAGCATTACTAAAGCCCCCAAATACATGGGGTGCCGCACCAACGCGTATGGGCCGGTGGTGATAATTTTTTGTTCTTTGGCGACTTCAATAATAGCCGAGGTAAAGGAATTTTCCTTAAAAACAAAAAATACAAACAGGAGTCCCAAAAAGACCATAACGTCTCCAATAACAGATACAAAAGGGGACACAAGCGACCAGTTAAAGCGGTGATCTACGGGCGGGAAAACAATAACGGTTATAAAAGCTAATTGAGCCACAAACTGAATTACTTTTTGGCTCTTTTCCTTCTCTGCCGCCGCCCCCGCATTTACCCTGCGCTCCAACAGTTTGGGGTCTTTTTTCATTAAATAAAAAGTAATTGCCAGCACCGTTACCGAAAACACAGCCAAAAAAATCCAAGCCTGCCAGTAATAAACCGTCCACGCCGGAAGGAATATGAGCAGCGCCAAGGCAACAATCAAGAAAAATAATCCCCCAAAGGCTTTTTTGTTTAATTCAATCATACATAAATTTTAACATACTTTAAAACAAAATACTCAAGCTTTTGCTTGAGTATTTTCTGGCTGGACTTGTGGGACGATGTTCGAACAAAAAACAAAACAGAGGGTCAAGTCTGAATTTTTGACATTTTGGTTTATGTTGAAATAATTTGTTGAATATTCAGACTTGACCCCACCACAACTTTATCTTAATTATGCGGAGCGGCTTCTTTTATTGTGGTTCTAATCCTAAATGGGTAAATAGCCCCACAAAGTGATAAGCCTGCAAAAATATGATAGCCAAAAATAAAAATAAAAAAACTATGAGCAAATGTCCGCAGTTTTTTTATTTATTGATTTAGTTAAGCGTCCAAAGGATGATTACCGCAATTACATAAAGTTTGAGTGGAGGTTTTTGCATAATTTTTGGTTAATGATCTAGATGTTAAAATAAATGGTCGTGTCCGGTTATTTATTTACTACGATCCAGAAACAATTTTATTTCGTCGACAATCGCGGCAATTCGATGTTCGGCTTTAACGTAGTATTTAGTTATTCCCAACCGTTTGTATGATTTTATTTCAGCAGGAGATGCCGTATTGGAGACAACAAAGATAGGAGTCTTATTCAATCGGCTGCCTTTAGCTTTTAATTTTTTTACAAAATCAAGGCCATTTTCTTTTCCCAAGAGATAGTGATCCAGCCAGATTGCGTCAACCTGCCCCAAATCCAGAAGAGAGCTGAATGTGATACTACGTGCAGTAATAACCTCAAAGCCATTTTTTTCAAGTTTTGCCTTTATTGCTTCCATTAGAGGAAGCTCGTCTTCAATGACTAATATTTGCATTTTATCTTTTGTAGATTCGTTTATCATATGTTTTAGTATACTACACCTTTGGAGCGTTTATTAATCATTTGTCTTGGCGGCTTCTTTTTTATCAGAGACAGATCCACGTTCGACGGACTTTTTCACCGAATTCAAAGGAAGCGTTGCATAAAAAGTGGTGCCGGGGTTGCCCTCCAAGGCTAAATCCTTCCCTCCCACAGGTGCATCTCCCGGAGACTCAAACCAAATCTTGCCGCCGGAATGTTCAATAATTGATTTTACAATGTAAAGCCCGAGGCCTGTTCCTTCGGTATCTTTGTCCCGCACGTTATCGGCACGGAACAGCTTGGTAAAAATTTTGTCCTGTTGGTTCTTTGGAATGCCATAACCCGTATCGGAAACTTTAATCAGGACATGTGACCTTTTAATTTTACTCGGGAGAGTCGTTCGTCCTTGGTCATCTGATAAGACAATCTCAAGCGTAACCTTGCCCCCTTCGGGAGTATATTTCACGACGTTAGTCAAAAGATTTTGCATGACCATATGCAGGAGTTTCGGATCGGCGAGAATCACGGGAATATCCTTTTTGAATGAGGAAGAAAATTTTATACGCTTGGCGTCAATTTGCAGTTTTTGTTCCTCAATTTCGCCTTGCGCGAGTTTGATTATGTCTGTTGGTTCCGGGTCAACAACAAATGTCCCTAATTCAATGCTGGAAATATTCAAAAGAGCGTTGACCAGCTCAGTCATTCTTTGAGTACCGCGGTAGACCTCGTCCAGATATTTTTTCTGTTCAGGCATGATTTTGCCGACGTCTTCCGCCAGAAGCATCTCCGTATACCAATTAATGGTAGAAAGCGGGGTACGGAGCTGGTGCGAAGCCAGCGAGACGAATTCCGATTTGGCTTTGTCAATATCTTTTTCTTTGGTAATATCTCTAAACGTTTCTACCGCCCCAATAATTTTTCCGTCCAGAACGACAGGCGTTATAATACTACTGACAGGGAATCTGCTTTTATCTTTACGGATATAATAAAAAGGGTTGGTTAAATCGGCTACAAACTTTTTTCCCAGCAAGACTTGAGTTAAAATTCTTTCTTTAAATTGCACCTCTGTCCCGCTCTGGTCTTCCCTGGGCACCACTTTAACCATGCTCCTGCCGATTACTTCCTGCACTTTCAAACCAAGCGTCTCCTCAAAAGATTTGTTAATATAAGTTATTTTACCTTCTTTATCCACCACCACCAAACCATCGCCAACACTCGCAAGCATGGCTTCGTTTCTGGCTGTAATCCGCTCAAGGTTTTTGGTCCGTTCAAGAACTTTTTTCTCGAGCGTTTCGCGCGACTTTTTCAATTCATTTGCCGTTACCGCCAGCTTGAGCCTAACGTCTTCTTTTTCCTTGGCTATCACAAGTAGCTGCTTAGCTTTAAAGGCTGAGGTTCTTTGCCGTTACTACCAACCTGCGTCTGACTTCTTCCTTTTCCTTGGCCGTTACCACGAGTTGTTTGGCTTTAAGGCTAAGGTTTTTGGCCGTTACCGCCAGCCTGAGCCTAACGTCTTCTTTTTCCTTGGCTATCTTAACCAGTTGTTTAGCTTTGAGGCTGAGGTTTTTTGCGGTTATTACCAGCCTGTGTCTGACTTCTTCCTTTTCCTTAGCCAAAGCTTTTAGCTTAAAGGTTATGTTATAGGATGAAGATTTAACATTTTTTTTATTCATAAAGAATTTGTTTCTTCTAATATCTTTGCAACCTTATCTACGACATCATGGATCTTCCAGTCTGATTTTATTAAATAAAATATTGGCTTATGCTTTGCCATATCGTCCGCCAGCTGTTTGTTGTTCATGCTTAAATTCGTCAGAATAATAATGGGAACTTTTGCCCCCCAAACGTCTTGCCGAATCTTTTTAAGAGCAGTCATGCCGTCCATCTCCGGCATAATAAGGTCAAGCAAAATAAGGTCGGGATGTTTAGAGAGCGCTATCTCTACGCCTTCTCTGCCGTTTTTTGCTTCAAGAGGGTTGTAGTTTTTGCGGCGAAGAATATCCACAATGGCTTCACGCAGACTTTTTTCATCTTCAACCACCAATATTATTTTTTGTGTTTTCATACCGGTGGAGTTTCAGTTATAAAAAAATTATTTAATTACTTTAAGAATGGTGGCTATAATTGGATTTTTGTCTTTTAATTTATAGTAGACCCTTATCCCCACCTTTTCTTTGGTCAATAGTCCGTTTTGCATAAGAATTTTAAGATGCTGCGATGCCAAAGGCGTGGAAATATTAAGTACCTTGGCCACACTGCTAACAGAGAGCTGGGGCTGGACCGCGAGCATTCTAAAAATTTTGCAGCGATTTATGTCGCTCAGGCTTTTAAAAATCTTGGTCAATGCCGTATCCACATCCCCATCTTCGAGATAGCTCTGCACTTTTTTTATTTCTTGGCTTGAAAGCATAAAAAGAATTATTTAATTTTGAGTACTGGAATAAAAGATTGGACAATCCTATCGGCCTTGAGTTTATAATAAATTTTTTGGCCTTGTTCTTCTTTTTCTAGCATTTTGCCTTGCTCTAAAATTTTAAGATGCTGCGATGCCAAAAGTACGGAGATTTTTAGGACTTTGGCAATATCGCTGACGGCCAATCTTGGCAGCTTGCCCAGCATTTCAAAAATGCGATAACGGTTGGTGTCGCCGAGAGCCTTAAGAATTACTCTTTGGTCGGTACCGTTAAACGCTTCGCGGATGTTTGTTATTTGTTTATCAGTGAGCATATTTTTATTTTATTACTATAGCCCTAAGTATGTTCCTTATTGTGAATATAGTATATAGCTGGGGGGGTTATGCACTTAATTATGAAGTTTTTAGCTCTTTTATGTTCGATATTTTAATTAAATAACTATTTAAAAGCTTAACTACGGCGTTAAACATTTCTTAAGGCTTAGCTCTGGCTGTAATGTTTTAATACGCATTTTTTCCATATGCAGGATGTAAGGGTTTGGGGTAATTCTTCAAAAGATTAGGCATTTATGCAAAACAAAAATTCGGGGCGCAACCCTGGGGTTTTTTATTGTTCTTTTCTTCATGCAAGTTTTTCAGTACAAAGCGCATAGAACAGTAGCCATCGCTAAAGCATTCAAAAATTTCTTTAACCAAAGCCAGATAAGTTTTCCACCTGTTACGAATTGGCAGGACATTTAAAGAACATAGCCAAAAAAAATTACAGACGAAACGTCTGCAACTTTTTATCTATAAAAAACAATATTTTATTAACTACCGGGGACGGGAATCAACTTTTTAATCGTCTGATTTTGGTTCGAACCCTAGCAGGATCCTTATGATCCCTCTCGGATTAGAACTCGAATTTATGTCTTATCTACAACGCCTCTCGGTCTGTACGATAACAAAAGTAGGTGGCTGTGTGGCACGGGTGCCCACCCTGCCGTCCACTATTGTTTTGGGATGATGATGAATTTTCTAAAAAATATATTACGGATTTTAAAATTTTTTATGTCTGCTTGGTGTAGTAACTGCTTAATTTCACCATCATTGTAGCACCGTAAAACCGAAATAGCACCGTCATATCTGTTGATTTTATTTGTGGTTGTCAAGAAAACAAACCCTTTGACCAGCCAATAAACTAACTTGCTTCTAATTAAATCCGAAATAATTAAAACATTGTTAACTTTTGTATAAGCTGTTTTTAAAAAATCAACGGCTTCTTCTGGCGATAAATGATGAAAAACCTGCGAGGCAATGCGATATCAAACCGTTCAACCAAATCATTTAGATTACAACAAACAACTTTTATATTTCGGTAATTTTTCACTTCATTTTTTGCCAATGAAATGACTTGGACATTAGTATCTATGCCAGTTATAAAATAATTTATTTTCTTTTGCTCCAACTTTTCCGCTAAATAAACTGGCAAGTCGCCGATTCCCGTTCCAAAATCAACAATTTTGTTGATGGTTTCCTTATTAAGGAATGGGCATAAATTGAAATAAATTAACCAGTAATTAAAAAACAATTTATTTGTTTTTTTAAAATACTGCACCGACGAATTAAATTCGTCCAAATTTTCTATTGGCAAATCGGCCAACTCTTTGACCATAGCTCGAGGAAGCATAAATGATTTAATTCAAAACCTTATTCCGTTTTTTCTTCAACCTCTTTTTTGCCCGCTTCCAGTTCTTCAACTTGTTCCTTATCCAGTTTTAACAGCAGCGCCTGAAATTCTCCCATGTGGGTTTTTTCCTCTTTCGCTATATCCAAAAGTATTACCTTTAGATTTTTGTTTTTTGTTGTTGCGGACAACTGTTCATACAGGTTGATTGCATCCAACTCGGAGATTATCCCCAGTCGCAAAATCTCTTTATCGGCATCTTTTATATTTATATTCTTAAAATCCATTGGCGTTTTTGAAAGCATATTTTTATCTAAATTAATTATTAATAATTTTAGTTTAAAGACCTGACCAATTTATACCCTCCAGGCACCCCTGTTTTGGAAAACACGACCTGCCCCAATTGGATAGACCGGTTGCGGAATGATCCGGCGCAGGACAGCAGGTAATACCTCCACATCCTATAAAAAACAGCCCCATAATCTTTTTCAAACTCCGGCCAGTGAGTTTCAAAATTACGGCACCAAGCCATTAAAGTTTTATCATAATCCGCGCCGAAATTATGCCAGTCTTCCATAATGAACAAATTTTCCACGGAGCCGGAAATTTGCTTAGCGGAAGGCAGTGCGCCGGTAGTAAAAACATACTTTTTAATCCACGGATCGGAGGTATGAGCCGGGTTTGAGCTGTTACTGCCAATAGTCTGGAGCAAAAATAGTCCGTCATCCTTTAAACATTTATGCACCAGCTTCATATATGTCCGGTAATTTTTAAAACCTACATGCTCAAACATACCCAAAGAAACCACAGCGTCGTATTGCCCTTGCGTATCCCTATAATCTTGTAACCTAAATTCAATAGGGAGACCTTGGCACATTTGCTTGCCTAAATCAATTTGCGATTGAGAAATGGTAATGCCTACGCAGGTAACCCCGTACCTTTCCGCGGCATATTTCATAAAACTACCCCAACCACAACCAATGTCCAAAATTTTCATTCCGGGTTTTAATCCGATTTTACGGCAAACCAGTTCCAATTTTGCTTCCTGGGCTTGATCCAAATTTTCCGCATTCTCCCAACAGCCGCAGGTATAGGTCATTCGTTTATCCAACATTTTGACATAAAGGTTATTGCCTATGTCATAGTGCTTAAGGTTAAAAGCGCGGCTTTTCTTTTCCAAATTTAGGATTCGGTTTTTTAAATAATGAGCCACCATGGTTAAGTTAAGCTTTAACTTATGGTTTAGGCTTCCGTGCATAAGCTGATAAAAAAATTGGTCCAGCTCCCGGCAATCCCACCAGCCTTCCATGTAAGATTCACCCAAGCCCAAACTGCCCCGGCTTAAAACCCTGCCGTAAAATGCTTCATTATGAATGGTAATATCCCACGGCTTATTGCCATTGGGGGTGATATTGCCAAAGGCCAGCAGTTGGCTTATTATTTCCTTTTCTTTTGCGATTTTTACCATAATTAAAGGATAACAAAATTGCTCTTATTTGAGCCCCCATACCGGACTCACGGTATCTTCGGGGAGATTCACGGGGCTCATTGTTTGATTAAGGCAAAATAGGACTATAAATCGCTTATTCCGTCGTCACCCCATCAAACTCTTCTTCATTTTCTTTTGCTTCGGCCTGTTCTTTAGTCATCCGCACCACTCCGTCTCTATGGTGAGCCGGGGAATAAATGGTGTAGAGCTTTAGCTCCTCGGTTTCGGAGGTATTAATTACATTATGCTCCGCTCCGGCCGGAACTATTATGGCCGAGCCATCCGTAACTTGATATTCATTGCCGTCAATAATGCACTTGCCTTGGCCCTGTTCAAAACGGAAGAATTGGTCATTATCCTTGTGTACCTCCATACCAATCTCCTCGTTTGGTAAAAGGCTCATTAGTACTAATTGGCTATGTTTAGCCGTATACAAGACTTTACGAAAATTATTATTTTCTAAAGTCGCTTTTTCGATATTGGTGTTAAATCCTTTCATAAAATTAAGTTTAATTATTAGCAAGTTTTCTTATTAAATTATAGCACCCGTGTCCTAATAGGACTTTGGGCTATTGGTTTTAATGCCGGCAAATATTATCAGCGAAAGTAGTGCGCAAACAACGGCAAATATAAAAGTCGCGGACTGGTCAATTTCATATTATTTAAACGAAGCCTTGAGGTCGATAACAAAACGGTAGCGCACATCTTTATTTACCATACGATCAAAGGCTTTATTAATATCTTCTATTTTGATAAGTTCGATTGCGGGAGCAATATTATTTTTTGCACTGTAATCAAGCATTTCCTGAGTTTCTTTAATACCTCCAATGAGCGAAGTACCGATGCTCAAGCGCCTGGCTGCCATATTCATACCGTTGATTCCCGGCTCTATCTGCGTCAGCGCACCGACAATGATCAGAGTACCGCCTTGCTTCAAGAGATTAAGATAAAGCTGCAAGTCATGGCTTTGCGGAATGGTGCTTAAAAGAAAATCAAAGCTCTTTGCCTGCGCTTCCATGGCAGCCATATCAGTTGCAATAATGGCGCCGTCCGCGCCAAGCTCTGCGGCATCGGAAGCTTTTCCGGAAGTCGTCGTAATCATATAAACCTCAGCACCGAAAGATTTTGCGTATTGCACCGCCATATGACCAAGACCGCCGATGCCGACAACACCGACTTTATGGCCCGAGCCGACTTTCCAATGCCGGAGCGGAGAATACGTTGTGATGCCGGCGCAAAGCAACGGCGCGGCCTTGGCGGGATCTATTGATTTCGGAATATGCAACGCGTAATTTTCATCAACAACTTCTGTCTGTGAATAACCTCCCTGGATTTTCATGCCGTCAATCGGATCAACGGCATTGTAGGTTTGCAGCATGTCGTGTTCACAATATTGTTCAAGACCGGCCAGACACGCAGCGCACTTACGGCATGAATCCACCATGCAGCCGACACCCGCCATGTCGTCAACTTTGAATTTTGATACCTCTTTGCCAATACGCGTTACGTGTCCGACCAGTTCGTGACCCGGCACCATCGGATATACCGAAATACCCCATTCATTACGCGCCTGATGAACGTCTGAATGACATACACCACAATAGAGTATGTCGAATTCAATATCATGAGGGCGCAGTTCGCGGCGTTCGAATTCGTAGAACTCCAGCGGTTTATCCGCGCCAATCGCCGCGTAGCCTTTAATTTTTTTGGTCATAATTTTTGAATTAATAATGTCGCTGCTCTATCCTATTTTATTACTTCTTCACGCTAAAAATTATATTCCCAACATCACATCATATTTTCCATAGACTTCCTTTTTCAACCGCGACGCTTTAGGATTATTCCAGTCATGCATCCATTCGGAAGTTACTGTCTCCCAAGTAATGGGTATTACGCCCGCCTGCATCATCCGCTTAATGCCGTACTTGTGGGCGTCCCGTGTCGCGTCCCCGGCAGCGTCCATAAGACCATAAACATCCATTCCCTCGCTCAAACCATGCAGAGCCGTGAAGGCAAAACACATACTGGTCCATAAACCCGAAATAACCAATTTTTTATGTCCGGTAGCTTTGACGGCTGAAAGCACCGCCTTATCTTCCAAGGCATCAAAGCCGGGCAATTTACGGGCAATGACTTTGAGTTTGGGAAAGATATCGGTAAGTTCTTTAATAAATTCTCCATTCCCTTTAGGGTAAATGGAAGTAAACACTGTTGGCACGCTTAATATACTGGCGGCCTTGGCTGTTGCTACGGCGTTATTTTTGATGTTTGTCCGGTCTCCCGAACCGACGCCGTTAAACATGGCGGACTGGTAATCAACCAACAGCAAGAGGCTGTTTTTTGGAGTTAATAACTCCAGTTTTGAATTGTTCATATAATTATAATTAAGCACACTAATTAAACGATTGGCTAATAATTTAACTATTCATACCATCGGCTTTAAGCATACTCCCTATTTTAGATACAGTATATAGCCCAAAGGTAAGTTATGCACTTATTAGGAGCTTTCTGTTTATTTTGCGTTCAAGATTTAAGAAAGTGAAGTACTACGGCCTTACGGCCGTAGCATCAGGGAATTCAAGCAGTGTTACTTAAAGGAGGGATGTATTTATTATTTAAAAAGATTATTTACTCAGCATCGCGGGGATGACTAACTAAAACTTCTCAACAAAAAAATCCGGGGCATCCGGATTTTTTTTATTCTCTATCTTTGTGGCTCCATCCCTGTCGGGGTGTAAAAATTTGGCCACGCGGGGCTGACACCTCTCGGTACGATTGCACGCATCACTGTGTGGTGACGCGTCTCGGATGTGGACTTTTTGAGACGCACCTCGGTCACTCGATAAAAAGTGTTGATGGCTGCGGCGCTAGTATTCGAACCCTGCTCGGTTCAGAATCTAAATTGTCTTAAATATGCGGAATGCTTTCTACCAATTATCAAAAAATTGGTTCGAACCCTAGCAGGAAAATTATAAAGAGACTCTTTATTCATACTTATGCTCGTGCTTTTGGGCCAGAGTAGGGATATACAGTTCCTCAATATATTGTTTAAGCACGCGCGAGGTTGAAAATTGCTCAATAATGATCCGACGGCCATTTTGCATGCGATTTAGCCACTTTGATCCATTGGGGTTGGCACGATGCCCGTAATAGGCCGGGATAATTTCCTTGGCCGCGACATCAAGCATCTTTACCCCGACATTTGGTTCATCAACAACCCAACCGATAGCCGAGAGGTCAACCTCGTCAACCCAGCCGTCGCGAGTGGACAGCGGAAGTACGCCGTTGAGTAATGCCTTCATGCCGCTGGTGCCGCACGCTTCAGAACCGACCACTGGAGTATTGAGCCAAACATCCGAGCCGGCAGTCATCAGTTTCGCCAGTTCCACATTGTAGTTCGGTAAAAATACTCCGATGCCTTTTAATTTTTCTTCAATAATTTTTTTAAGCTTAACTAACAGCTCGTTATTTAATCCGTTGTCATTATCAGTGGGTCCGGCAAAGACAACTCTGAGCGGTTTACTTGCATCTTTTGCAAGCGCCAAAAACTGTTCGAGCGGTTCCAAAAACACCAACGGCCGTTTATAAGGAACGACGCGCCGCGCCCAGCCGAAAAGCAAAATGTTTTCGTCCCAGACCTCGCCTGTTTTATCTTTGATATGAGAGAGAAGCCTTTTTTTATTTTCCTGGTGCTGTTCCCAAAAATTTGCGCCATCCCGACTGCCGATTTTGTCCCAATGCGGCAAAAAAATGCCGTTGGTCACGTAATTCATCGGGTGCTGGGGCCAAATTTCATGCGCTTTAGCGGCGTGAAGTTTGCTCACACCGCTTATTCTGCTGGCCAGACGGAAAGACAGCACAGTCATAGAAAAAAGATTTGAACCTTCAATCGTGCCCAAAGAAATGATGTCAGCCACGCTAACTTCCATTTCTTTGGCGTATTCAATCATCATTGCCGAGATCAGCTCGGTGGTAAATTGCTCTTGCCCGGCAGCAATCAGGGTGTGGTTGGTAAAAACAATATGCTGGCGTGCGTATACGACAGCGGTCTGAAAATCAACGCGCTGGTGCTTCATTTCATGATGGATTAATTCCAAAGCCAAAAACGCTGAATGCCCCTCATTTAAGTGGTAAACGGAACAGTGATAATCAAGCTGCTCCAGCAGGCGGAAGCCCCCTATGCCAAGAAGTATTTCCTGCTTTAGGCGCATTTCACGGTCGTCTGTGTAAAGGCGGGCGGTGATAACGCGGTCGTGCGGCTGGTTTTCTTCTATATTGGTATCCAGCAGATACACTGTGGCCCCCTCCCTGGTCCACGCCCAGGCCTGTGCATGAATTACGCGATCGTGGATGGGGAGGCTGATGAGCAGGCGCTCATTGTGCCTGTTTGTCACCAATTTAAGCCCGGCTTCCTCTAAAAAATCCCCGCGTGAACTGCTTGATGGGGTTAGGCTATTTTGCGCGTTGCGATAGTAAAGACCGACAAAGAGCAGAGGGAATTTTCGAATTCCGGCTTCCCTGGCATAATCTCCGGCCAGGATTCCCAATCCTCCGGCATAAGTAGGCAGATAGGCAAACAGCTCGTACTCTGCGCAAAAGTAAGCCACCGGTTTTTTTAAAAAATCCCCGTACTCCTGTCTGGTTTTAAAACCATCAAACCAAGTCTTATAATCAGTTGATATATTCATAAATGGAATTACGTGCCGCGCTGTTCCGGCTGGCCGCCACGAATGGCGTAATATTTCGCCTTGTATTTTTCAATCGTGGCTTCGACTTCATTATGAGGGATTTCAACGCGCAAAAGATCGATGGCGTTGATGGTGTCGTAAATATCCAGTTTATTTTCAAGCTTGTAGATCGCATCGCGCCAAAGAATCGCTTTCTCGTACTCGCCACTTGAAGCGGCCGTTTTTTCCAGCCGCTTCATTATATCAATAAACGCCCAGTATACCCCTTCTTCCGCGCCGCCCCGGCCGATGGTTCGGTCCTTAAACGGTATGCGCAAAATGGCTCCCTGCTCCGCCATCATCTGACGGATTTTTCCGGTTCTTTGCCAATTGAAGGCGGTAGCGATAATATGCTCATAAAAATCACGCCCTTGCTCAAGTTTCTCTTTCCCGACATCAGGAATGTAGCGCAACGTATCAAGGAGACGGTAAGCCCCATCCTCAATCATTTCCAAGCTCCACCATGGCTTGGCTGAGGCCCACCAAAATTGGTCTGAGGCTAGGGCAATATCCATTTTTTTACGGACCAAATTATATCTTGGATGGATTTTATCCATTGCGTATACTTCTTTGAGCACCATGCCAGTGAATGCCCACTGCCATTTATGGATAATATTTTCCGGATCCGACCACGAGAGGAATTGGCTTCCATTATCAATGTCCTGCTTGCTTGAGGCCCAGGTCGCTTTGGCAGGAATTATTTCTTTGGTTTCTTTGTAATACCCGGCAATATCCGAAATTTGAATTAGCTCGAATTCGGGAGTGTCAAATACTTCAAACAGCATTTTTTCCAGGCCTGGGCGATGGTGGCCAAAGGTTTCCATATCCATGGCAGTCACAATGTAGCGGCCGCTGTTGAGGTTGTCGCGCATGGCTTCAAGCAGAGTCTCCCTGGACCGTACCACCGCGCTCATAATTAAATTGCTCAACCTCCGGTCGCGGAAAAAGACGCTCAGGTTGGTGCCAGTAATCTTGTAAATTTTATTATAATCGACATGGCCGACTTCCCCTCCGCAGGAAATTTCGTCCAAGATCAGCCATTTAAAACCCAAACTTTCGACAATCGACAGAATTTTTTCATCATAGGCCATTTCTGGCGCAAAAAAACCTTGGGGTTTGACATCTTTCCCGAGAAAAAATTCCAGTGATTCATTATTAAGCCTAATTTGACGGTCGATTTCCTGGCCATTTAAAAAAGGCAGCAAAGCATGGTATTTGGCCGAGGATGTAAACTCAATCCGCTTTTGTGACCCAAGCTCTCGAAGATTGTCGATAATATCGCGATGATTATACTTATCCAATAATTCCAATAAAGCGCCGTTGATGTTCAGCGTCAGACGTACCTGCTTATGCTTAAGCAAGCCTTCGATAATTGGCCGGTAGCTTTGGACGACAATCGCCTCCAGAATATCCGGCTGCTGTTCTGCCGGCTGGTACATGTGCAAAAAATTTGCCCACCGCATACATATTAGTCTTAATGATTACAGGTTAAATTGGTCCAGTGCGCGTTTGAAAAGCTTGACGTATTCTTTAGCGGATTTTTCCCAGGAAAAATTGGCGGCCATGGCGCGTTTTTGGATACCCTGCCAAATGTTATGATATTTATATGTCTCAAGCGCGCGAACGAATGTCCCGAAGAAGGCGTATTGCTCATATTTTTCAAACACGAAACCGGTTCCGGTCTGAGTAATCGGATTGTAATCCTCGACACTGTCGGCCAGCCCTCCGGTTTTGCGCACCAAAGGAATCATGCCATAGCGCATGGCCTCCATTTGGGTTAAACCCGACGGCTCAAACTTGGATGGGATAAGAATCATATCAGCGCCGGAATAAATTACTTGGGGTAAAATTTCGTCATACGAAAGATGAGTCGCCACTTGCGGGTACTTTTTGTCGAGGTCTTCGAAAAATGTAAGATACTTGGACTCGCCCGACCCCACCACCACAAATTGAAAATCAAAATTATCCAAGAGAGGCTCAATCGTCCCGGTCACCAAATCCAATCCCTTTTGATCATTCAATCGGGAAACAATCGCGACCACAAAAACATCGCCCTGCTCCGCCAAATTGAATTTTTGTTGAAGAATCTTTTTATTTCTGCTCCGTTCGTTTAAACTTTCGGCGTTGTATTTAAATTCAACATAAGGGTTAGTTTCGGGGTTATACCGCTGATAGCTGATACCGTTAAGTATCCCATACAGATGGGACCTTCGCTCCTGCAACAAAGTGTCGAGGCGCTCGCCGTACTCAGGAGTGGTAATTTCACGGGCGTAGTTGGCTGAGACAGTGCTAACCACATCCGCAAAACGTATGCCGCGGCTCATGAAATTTGTCTTTAACAGCCTCGGGTCGGTGATCGGTGGGACATCTGACTTGCCATCGTCATAATTAAGCTCACTGATGTGATGGTGGTCAAACATTCCCTGGAAGTATAAATTGTGAATTACAAACACGGTCGCAATTTTGGAAATTACCGGATCATCCTTATATTCAGTTTTCATATAATTAGGGAGAAGTCCCCCCTGCCAATCGTTGGCTACAATAATATCCGGCCGCCACTCGTTCTGGTTTCGAATAAATTCTATCGTACCGCGGGACAGAAGAGCCCAACGGTCAGCATCATCGTCGTAGCCATAAACACTACCGCGTTTCTCGTAATATTCTTCATTTTCCAAAAAATAATTGATCGGATCCAGCGGGTTGTCGTTATTATATTTTTTAATGTTGCAAACGATGTCCTCGTGCCCCGGATTGGGAACTATTAATCCTTCGATCACGGTGGTCATGGGAAATTTTTCCGCATCAACGCTCGCGTATTTGGGAATTATCACGCGAACGTCATGATTCAGCTCCCGAAGCGCTTTTGGCAAAGTATAAAGAAACTCGCCCAACCCTCCGATTTTTACAAAAGGTGACGCTTCGGATCCGACAAACAGAATTTTTAACGGTTCGTTTAGCTTCATAAGGCCATTGAAATTAATTTAAATAAAGAATTATTTGTAATTATTCCTAAACAACGCAAGTTTTGATCGCAAACTATTAAATCATATGATTATTTTAGTGTTATTTTGGTTCGAATCCTAAATGGGGGAGCAGTCACGCACCTAGGATAAGAACTAAAAATCTGGCTTATCTACAATGCTCCTCGGTCTCTACGATAAAAAAAGTTGTTGGCTGGCCTTATGGAATGATGTCCGCCCTGACCTCTCGAGCTTCATCCTGGGCCCTTGAGTATTCAGAGTTTGTTGATTTTTCTGCTGACATGTTAGTTTTAAGACTTAATATTTTGTAATTGTATTATACCATAGTTCCAAAGTAATTTGTGGCCTAACAAAAAACACCAATAGACATTGGTGAAAAGTGTTGGCTGAACGTACAGGTCTAGTACCCGTCCGTTACAACCATTATAAGGGGTTTTTGGAGTCTTGACCAATGGCGGCCAGGGTTGGTAGGTCGCGCCGCGCTGGACCGTTTTGGAACACTTGGAACACGCCTTAATGTGATGCGTACCCCATTTAGTAGACACGATCGGCGGCCTGGTTTTAGCCGCTTTTTTCTATCAGGTATTGCCGGTATTGTTCCGGCGTCATTTTGTTTAAGTTCCACTGCTTCCTTTTGGTATTGTAATAGTCCATGTAGGCGGCGGTCAACTCTTCCAGCTCCGCGAAGGTTTTGCAGTCCTTAAAATCCACCTCGTCCTTGAAGTGGCCGAAGAACGATTCCATGGGACCGTTATCCGTGCAGTTGCCTTTCCGGGACATGGACTGGATCAGATTAAGCGCCTTGGCCTTTAAGGCGAAGTCCGGGCTGGTGTAATGAGAACCTTGATCCGAATGCAGGAGTACCTCTTTTCCAGGCATGTTTTGTTTTAAATTGTCCAAGGTGTTTAAGACTAAATCCATCTGGATATTTTGTGACATGCTCCAGCCTACGATTTCCCGGCTGGCGATGTCTTTGACCGCAGAAAGGTAGGTCAGCTTGTCGCTAAAAGGCAAATAGGTAATGTCCGTGCAAAAAACCGTCTTGGGCTGAGTTTGCCGGAACTGCCGATTTAAGATATTGGGGTACACCCGGTGCTCAAGAGTCTTTTTGAGCATGGCCTTGTACGGATTTTTCCTCCTGATTTTGGTAATTAAGCCGTAGTCATTTTTGATCCTCTCAATCTTCTTGTGGTTCATAATTATACCGTAATCATCCTTTAAATGCATCTGGATGGTTCTCCAGCCCCACTTGCCCTTGCCTTGGTCAAAGATTTTCTTAACCAGCAGATAATCCTCATAATCTTTGGGCTGCTTGCCTTGCCCCTTGAGCCATTTGTAGTAACCGGCCCGCGAGACCCGGGCGATCCCGCAGAGGAGCTTGAGGTTTCCGCCAAGCTTTTTGATAATGGCAAACTGCTGGCAAGGCCTTAAGCCTATTTTCTTTTCCGTGCCCGGAGCTTGGCTAAAAAATCGTTTTCCGCCTTCAGGTAGGCCACCTGGGCCTTCAGCATTTCCAGGTTGTTGTTTGGCCTTGTTAAGGGATCGACCTTTTCTCCGGACTTGGCCCGAAGTGATGCCCGCCATTGGTGCATTAAGTGGTTGGGGGCGTACTTGCCGATGGTATCCAAATCAATTCCGGCATTTTGGAATATCTCCACTGCGGATAATCCTGCCTCGTACTGCCTCATGGCCTCTTGCTTGAACGCCCTGCTGTAACGGACCGTATTGCTGCCGCAACGGGAGATGTTGGGGTTCTTGGACAGTTGTCTGATTTGGTCGCTGGTGAATGCTTGTTTTCTGCTCATGGTTAGTATGAATTAGTTGATCTGTACTTATTGTAGACGGATACAAAAAAAGAGACACGAGTGTCTACTTTTCGGGGTACAGATCATAAGCCTGCGTCACGTGTCCAAACTTGGCTGTTCCGCTGTCTCTATGGTGTAATTATACCATGGATATTAACGAAGCTATCCAACTACTAAACACCACCCTCCAAAAGCAACAACCGGCCTTATTTAGCAGTTCTTGGATATATTACCAAACCCCGCAGGTCTACCATTACGTCTGGAGAAAGGTAAAAACTCCGCTTGGCGACATTGATTGGGATGCAGTGGTTCGCAAGTTGGACCGGGAGTTTCAAAAGCGCTGGACGCAGCGCAGACCGAAAAAAGTTAAGCCGTACAGAAATATCCGGGAAGTTCGGGCGGTGCTAAAACCATTCCAAGAAAAGCTGTATATTTTTATCGCGCCGGCAGATCCGGACGACCGAATGTTTCGTGATGCCATAAGTATTGCCTTGGTTCGGCTTGCTCAAAAAGGTAATATAAAAGCGCAGCAGGAACTTATACCACTGTTGCGCTTTATGGTTGACCAGTGGATTGAATTATCGCCGAGGCTACGGAAGTGGAAAGGTTACGGCGATGACGTAGAAGACAAAATAAAATCCTGCATCCGACTATACCGGTTCACAGGAACGTTTATCGGTTATTTGTTTAGAACATTAGAATACAGCGGCTGGGGTTTAAAACCGCTACAAGCATATTCTCTGGACGATACTGTATCCACCAACGGCGATAAGAGAAGGATTGAAAACGTGGTGCAGGATATGGAAACAAATGAAATCAAAATTTACGAAAGAAACCAATGCCAATTTTAATACCGCCGGTTCCTAAATTGTTTCAGGGCCAGTCCTAAGAGCCAGCCAATGACAGCCGATAAACTATTGACAAATTTTTAGCACCCTGCTAATATAATCGTGTTAGTGTATTAACACGTTAAAACAGTTATATTTATGGAAGACAAGTTGTTAAATACCAAAGAATTTGAGGAGTTGTTTTTAGGTATTCTTAAACTCAAAAATACCAAAGAATGCAAACAATTCTTTAGAGATTTATGCACGATTGCCGAGCTTGAAGCTATGGCAGAACGTTTTCAGGTAGCCAAGAAAGTTTCCAATCAGGAATCTTATAGAGAAATTTGCAAACAAACCGGTTCCAGCACCGCTACTATCACTCGTGTTGCCCACTGGCTGCATCATGGCATGGGTGGGTATGGTTTGGTGCTTAAACGTCTCGGCGTTAAGACGAATTAAAGCTCTTAAACCGCCCACCCTAAATTAGCAGGGTGGATTTTTAATTAACATTTTTTTTATGAACCAATTTATTGAACCAAAAATATTACAGGGAACAAGGGACTTTTTGCCCGAACAAATGGCAAAGAGAGATTATGTTTTGGAAAAAATTAAAACTGTGTTTACAAAGTTTGGCTACGATGCCATCGAAACTCCGGCAATTGAATACGCGGAAACAATATTAGGCAAGTATGGCGAAGAGGGATCCAAACTAGTTTACCGTTTTAAGGATAATGGCGACAGAGATATTTGCCTGCGTTATGATCAAACCGTCCCCTTTGCCAGAGTGGTGGCCGCCAACTACAAAACTTTACCAATGCCTTTTAAGCGGTACCAGATTGGAAGAGTTTGGCGGGCTGACAGGCCGGCAAAAGGCAGATATAGGGAATTTTACCAGTGCGACATAGATATTATCGGCACACAGAGCCTGGTGGCTGAAGCCGAAATCGCCAAAGTAATGGCCGAAGTTTTTACTACCTTGGGCTTTTCCAAGTTTAAAATTAAATTTAACAGCCGCAGATTGATTAACAGTATTTTGAACGACCTAAAAATCCCGGCCGAGAATCAGGCAGGGATGATTAGGATATTGGATAAAATGGATAAGTTAAGCCCTGCCGAAATCAAACAGGAGCTTAAGTCTTTAGCTTCTGACTCCGAGGTTTCAAAATTATTGGAATTAGTGTGCGTAGAAGGCAGTTCAAACGAAAGATTAAACTTATTTCAAAAATATAACATTACTGAAATCCAGGAGTTTTTAAAAATTGCAAAGGGGTTTGGAATTCCGGATGAAGTTTTGGTTTTTGATCCCAGTCTGGCGCGGGGTCTGGATTATTATACCGGCGTTATTTTTGAAGTTTACATACCGGAAGTGGACATTGGAGCCGTTTGCGCCGGAGGCAGGTATGACGACCTGTGCTCACTTTTTTGCCCTGAAAAATTCAGCGGGGTGGGCGTTGCCTTTGGATTTGACCGTATTATTGTAGCGATGGAACAACTTAAACTGCTTGACGAAATAAGCTTAAATTCGCAGGCATTAGTAGCATATTTTGACGCGGACACCTTGCCGGATTCACTTAAAATTTTGGGTGATATACAGACGGCTGGGTTAAAAGCGGAAATTTATTTTGAACCGGCCAAAATTGCGAAACAATTAAAATACGCGGACAAAAAAAGCATACCTTTTGTTGTTATGTGCGGATCGGACGAAAAGGAACGCGGCGAGGTAACCATTAAAATGATGAAGACCGGCAAGCAAAAAACTATACCGCAGGACCAGATTATTAATTACTTTAAAGGATATAGCTCATTATGAAAACTCCGGAAAGACTAAGAATTGCCGTTCAAAAAAGCGGCCGGCTGAATCAGGGCAGTATGGACTTCCTTGTTTCTTGCGGGCTGACTTTTGCTCCAAACGGGCATTCGCTAATTCTGCCCTGTCAAAATTTTGACCTTGATGTATTATATCTTAGGGACGATGATATTCCGGAATACGTGAGCCGGGGCGTGGCGGATTTTGGCATTGTGGGACAAAATGTCCTCGCGGAAAAAGAATTTGAACCGAAAATATTAAAAAAGTTTGATTTTGGCAAATGCAGGCTGATGATAGCGGCTCCGGCAGACTCCGTTATAAAAACCTCCAAGGATTTGGAAGGAGAAAGAATCGCCACTTCCTATCCAAAACTGCTTACCGACTATTTAAAAAAAGAGAAGCTTGAGGCGGCCATAATTCCCATTTCCGGTTCCGTGGAAATAACGCCAGATTTGAACCTGGCAGACGCTATTTGCGATATAGTGCAAACCGGCACTACTTTAAAAGCGCATAATTTGGTGCCGTTATTCACGATATTAGAATCCCAAGCCGTATTAATCGAAAGCCCGATTAATAAGCAGGCCAAAGCAAAATTCTTATCCAAGTGCGGTATTAATTAATGTTTATGAAAATTATATCTACAAAGCAATATTCCTTTCAAACTATACTGAATTTGATCCGGGAAAGGCAAAGCAAAAAAACAAATGTAGAGGCGGTAGTAAGTAAAATAATTGGCGATGTCCGAAAAAATAAAGACAAAGCGCTTTTTGCTTTTACTAAAAAATTTGAAGGGGCGGATTTAAAAGTCCTAGCGGTCTCTAAACAAGAAATAGCTACGGCTTATAAACAAGAAAGTAAGGAATTGGTTAAGGCGCTAAAAGTAGCTAAAACTAACATTGAAAAATTTCACAAAAGCAACGTGCAAATTAAGGAACAAAAAGTCACAACCGCCAAAGGCGTCCAAATCTGGCGGGAATTTCGCCCGATTGAAAAGGTTGGCCTTTATATTCCCGGCGGAAAGGCGGCTTATCCTTCCACGGTTTTAATGTTAGCCATTCCCGCAAAAATTGCCGGTTGTAAAGAAATTGTGCTTTGCGTGCCTCCGAACAAAGAAGGAAAGGTTCCAAGCGCGGTACTGATAGCAGCTGATTTGTGCGGTATATCAAAAATTTTTAAAGTAGGCGGGGCACAGGCTGTTGCGGCCATGGCTTACGGTACAGAGTCCATACCTAAAGTATCAAAAATTTTTGGTCCCGGGAATCAATACGTTACCACTGCAAAAATGATGGTATATGGAGAGGTGGATATAGATATGCCGGCTGGCCCTTCCGAGGTTTTAGCCTTAGCGGACGAAAGCGCTGACCCGGATTGGATTGCCGCGGATCTGCTTTCGCAGTTAGAACACGGCGAAGACTCTCAGGCGATTTTGGTTACTTTATCCGAAACTTTGGCAAAACAGGTTTACGATCAAGTTTTAAAACAGGCCGAGCAACTTTTCCGGTTGCAGATTGTGCGGCAGTCTTTAAAAAACAGCTTTATTATTATCACAAAAACCATAACGGAAGCTTGTGATTTAATTAACGATTATGCTCCCGAGCACTTGGAAATAGTTTGTAAGAACGAGAATGCCATACTGAAAAGAATAAACAACGCGGGTTCGGTATTTTTGGGAAATTATTCCAGCGAGCCTTTGGGAGATTACGCCACAGGCAGTAATCACACCTTGCCTACCTCCGGTTATGCTAAAATGTTCTCGGCGCTTTCCGTAGAATCTTTTGGAAAGAAAATGCAAATTCAACAAGTCACCAAAGAAGGAATTAAAAATTTAAGAACCACGGTTGAAGTCCTGGCTGCAAAAGAAGGCCTTGATGCCCACAAAAATGCCGTAAGTATAAGATTCAAGAAAAATTTATGATTACCGATTTAATACGTTCCAATTTAAGAGGCTTTAAACCTTATAGTTCGGCCCGCAGCCTTTATCAAAAAGGCGTCTTTATGGACGCCAACGAAAACTCGCTTGGCAGTGTCATTAACGAATCAATCGACAACGAACTTAACCGTTATCCCGATCCCTACTCCCTTGATTTGCGCAAAGCATTGGGAAAATTTTTGGGAATTTCGGAAAAAAACATTTTTGTGGGTAACGGTTCGGACGAGGCCATAGATTTGCTTATTCGTCTTTTTGTAGAGCCAGACGAAGAAATTATAATAATGGAACCCACATACGGGATGTACAAAGTTGCGGCCGAAGTTGCCGGGGTGGCAGTAAAAAATATTTCTTTGACTTCAGATTTCCAAGTGGATGTTCCAAACCTGCTTTCCCAAATAAACAGCAAAACAAAGATTATTTTTTGTTGCTCCCCAAACAACCCTACCGGAACTTTAATTAAGCCGGAAGAATTGGAAAAGATTTGCGGCAATTTCCGCGGCATTGTAGTGGTTGATGAGGCTTACGTTGAGTTTGCTTCAAAGCCGTCTTTAATCGGCAAAATATCAAGTTTGGAAAATTTGATTATACTTAGAACTTTTTCCAAAGCCTGGGGATTAGCCGGTATTCGGGTAGGTTATGCCGTAGCGCAGGAGGCTCCTATTGAATATTTAAACAAAATTAAGCCGCCATATAATTTAAACCGTGTTTCCAGCAAGATAGCTATACAGGCCTTGCAGCAATACCCAAAGATGTTGGAATTTAAAACCTTAATACTCAGGGAAAGAGAAAAATTGGCTTTGGAATTAACTAAATTAGGATTTAAAGTTTTTCCCAGCGAAGCCAATTTTTTACTGGTTCGTTATCCTAACGCATCGCTGATAGCGAAAAAATTAGCCGAAGATTTTGGAATTATCGTAAGAGATTTTAATTCCAAACCCAAACTCGAAAACTGCATTAGGATTTCCATTGGCACACCGGAGCAAAATCAATTATTAATTAAAAATTTATCATCAATTATATGAATTCCGGACAACTGTTAAAAATTGCCTTTTTGGACAGGGACGGCACACTAATTATTGAACCGCCGGTTACCGAGCAGGTAGACAGCCTGGACAAACTTAAAATTTTGCCTGGGGTAATTTTAGTTCTACAGAATCTGACAAATCAAAACTATAAACTGGTTATGGTTTCCAATCAGGACGGCCTGGGTACAATGTCCTTTCCAAAAAAAGATTTTGAAATAGTACAAAATGCTTTTTTGAAACTGCTAAAAAAGGAAGGGGTAGAATTTTACGGAATATTTACCTGCCCTCATTTTGCTAAAGATAAATGCAATTGCAGGAAGCCGAAAGCCGGATTATTGAAAAGTTTCTTGCAAAAAGAACTTATAGACTTTGAAAAATCTTTTATGGTCGGAGACAGGGAAAGCGATGCGGGATTTGCCAAAAATATCGGAGTGAAGTTTTTTGGCATGCAAACCAATTCAATATTTCCGAGAATCGCAAGCTTGGAGCGCGGCACAAAAGAAACCGAAGTTTTTATTTTGTGCAATCTGGATGGACAAGGGAATTTTAGCGTTGATACGGGAATCAATTTTTTCAACCACATGCTGGAACAGCTTTCCAAACACTCGCTGATTGATTTAACAATTAAAGCCAAGGGCGATTTACAGATAGATGACCACCACACAATAGAAGATGTGGGGCTAACATTGGGGCAGACTCTATTACAGGCATTGGGCGAAAGAAAAGGCATAAAACGTTATGGATTCTTATTGCCAATGGACGATACGCTTGTGGAGGTTGCGATAGACTTGGGCGGCAGACCGTATTTAGTGTTTAACTGTGATTTTAAAAGAGAGAAGGTCGGAGACCTGCCAACGGAAATGGTAGAACACTTTTTCCGTTCAGTTGCCGAAACAATGAAGGCCAATATTCACATTAATGTTAAATATAGCCGGAATGAACATCACAAAATAGAGGCAATCTTCAAAGCTTTTGCCAAGGCTTTGCGTATGGCGGTTGATAAGGACTTCCGGCAAAAGGATATACTGCCTTCCACGAAAGGGTCATTATAAATGAAAATCGCGATTATAGATTATGGCGCGAGTAACTTACAAAGCGTAGCCAACGCGTTAACTTCGCTTGGCAAGTCTTTTGAGATTGTAAACAAACCGGAAAGCTTGGCTGCTTTTGATAAGGTTATTTTGCCCGGGGTTGGCGCGGCGGGAAGCGCTATGGAGAAACTAATAGGAAGCGGCTTTGCCAAAGTTTTACCTAAACTTAAAGTTCCTACTTTAGGGATATGTCTAGGCATGCAGTTGATGGCGGAATTTTCGGAAGAAGATAACACCGAATGTTTATCTATAATTCCCGGCCGGGTAGTAAGATTCCAAACAGACTTAAAAGTCCCGCATATGGGCTGGAATAAAGTTGAGCTAATTAAAGAATCCAAGCTTACGACAGAAATTCCGACAGGTAGTTTCTTTTACTTTGTGCACTCGTATTATTTGGCAACGGACTTAAAATACGTTATCGGTCAAACCGCTTATGATGTTGATTTTGCGGCCATCGCACAGAAAGATAACTTTTACGCTACTCAATTCCATCCGGAAAAATCCGGACAATGGGGAATGAAATTATTATCTAACTTTTGCGATTTATGTTAATTATTCCCGCGATAGACATTATTGACGGCAAATGTGTAAGGTTAACTAAGGGAGAATTTTCCACGAAAAAAATTTATTCTTCCGATCCTTTAGGCGTGGCCCAAGACTTTGAGCGGCAAGGGGCGGCCATGCTTCATATTATTGATTTGGATGCGGCTAAAACAGGAGTGCCGGTCAACCAGGAACTGATTACCAAAATTTGTAAGGCTGTCAAAATTCCCATAGAAGTCGGCGGAGGGATCCGCGATATAAGTACCGCGCAAAAATATTTAAATTCCGGCGTGCGGCGTGCTGTTTTAGGCACCAAAGCATTAACGGATTTTGGCCTATTATCATCTTTAATTAAAGAGTTCGGCAGCAAGCGAATAGTAGTAGCGCTGGAAATTAAAAAAGGCAAAATTGCGATAAAAGGGTGGCAGGAAACCGTTGATAAAAATTATTTGGATTTTGCCAAAGAACTTAAAACCCTTGGGATAACCGAAATCTTGTTTACGGACGTGGAAAAAGACGGCAGCCTAACCGAGCCAAATTTTATAGTTTTAAAAGAACTGATAAATTTGGGGTTTAATGTTATAGCGTCCGGAGGAATTTCCGATTTAAAATCTCTGAAAAAAATAAATACATTGGGTGCCTTTGGCGCCATTTTGGGCAAAGCTTTGTATGAAAATAGGCTAACGTTGGCTGAGGCTTTAAATTTTCAAACACCTGTATCAAACTTAACCAAACGAATTATTCCCTGCTTGGACGTTAAAGACGGCAGGGTGGTTAAGGGCGTATCTTTTGTAAACCTGAGGGATGCGGGCGACCCGGTAGCCTTGGGTCGCAGGTATTCTGAAGAAGGCGCTGACGAGCTGGTCTTTCTTGACATTACCGCGTCGCATGAGAATCGGCAGACGTTATTTGACATGGTAGCCCAGGTGGCCAAAGAGGTCTTTATACCTTTCACCGTTGGGGGCGGAATTAAGACCGTTGATGATATTCGCAAATTATTGCAATTAGGCGCTGACAAAATTTCCATTAATACCACGGCCGTGCTTAACCCCGAATTTATTTCCGAAGCAGCGCTTGCTTTTGGCCGGCAATGCGTGGTGGTAGCAATTGACGCAAAAAAGAAGGATGGCGTATATAAAGTATTTCTAAAGGGCGGCCGCGATGAAACTTCATTAAACGCAATCGACTGGGCCAAAGAAGCTGAAAAAAGAGGAGCGGGAGAAATTTTATTGACCTCTATGGATAAGGACGGCACAAAATCAGGTTATGATTTAGAGCTTTTGAAAAAAGTTTCGGAAGCGGTAAAAATCCCTGTTATCGCATCAGGCGGCGCCGGATCTTTGGAAGATTTAAAATTGGCTTTTACCGAGGGCAAGGCAGACGCGGCATTGGTAGCAAGTTTGTTCCATTATGGACAATTTAGCGTCAGCCAGGTTAAAAATTATTTATCAACTAATAACATACCAATACGCTTATGAAAAATTTAATCAAAAAAATAAATTGGACAAAAAGTCAAGGTCTGGTACCGGCCGTCATTCAAGATGCCGACACGTCCGCTGTTTTGATGCTGGGTTATATGAATAAGGAATCTTTCGCCAAAACTTTAAAGACAAAAAAAGTTTGGTTTTATAGCCGAAGCAAACAGCGGCTCTGGATGAAAGGCGAAACCAGCAAGAACATCTTAAACCTTGTTGATATAAAGTTAGACTGTGATAACGACGCAATACTAATTAAAGCCAAACCGGTAGGTCCGACGTGCCATACGGGTGCTTATTCCTGTTTTAAAGAAAATTTTGACCCCAACAAATTATTGGAGTTGTTCAGCGTAATCCAGGAGCGAAAATTAAAGATGCCAAAAAAATCCTATACAGCCTCTTTATTCAAAGCTGGTTTGGACAAAATTTCCCTAAAAGTGGCCGAGGAAGCACTCGAAGTTGTACACGCAGCGCAAAAACAAACCAAACCCAGATTAATTGAGGAAACTGTGGATTTAATTTACCACCTGTTCGTTTTACTGGCAGAAAAAGATATCTCTTTTAAAAATATTACGGACGAAGTCGGTAAGCGTAGATAAAAAACTCTTTTATTTAAGCCCTTGACAGAAGGGTGTTAAAAGGTATATGCATATAGCACAGACCAGACCGCTCAAAGGGTTGAGTTGTTTGTTTTGCCTTGAATTTGGAGGAAAAATAACATCAACGCACCTATTTTTGGGTTGTCTGTTCTAAGTCTCAGTACAGTTGAAATCTCGGTTTAGGAGTGAAATCTATGCTTACGCAGAGAATCGTGGAGGTAGACGGTCACAGCTTAACCACTGAACAGGTTATAGCCGTGGCCAGACATCATCACGAGGTTCAGATCAACCCCGAGACGTTTGCGAAAATCGAACGTTTCCGTCAAGGACTCGAAGCCGCCGCTATCCGTGGAGACATCATGTACGGTGTCAATACCGGCTGTGGCTCCCGCAAGAACCAAGTGTTGCCGTCGGACGAACTGTCCGATTACCAGATGCGTTATATCCCGGCCCATTGCTGCGGCTATGGGAACCCGCTTTCACCCGAAGTCACCCGAGCAGCCATGCTTGTTCGGCTGAACAACTTTTTGAAGGGTCACTCCGGCGTGCGACCTTGCCTGATTGAAAGGCTCCGCGATTGCCTGAATTTGGGGCTTACCCCGGTAGTCCCTGAGTTCGGATCGGTGGGCGCCTCGGGAGATTTAATTCCCTTGGCTCACATGTCCGCGGGCATAATCGGCCTTGAGGAAGGTCAAATGTTCGTGGCGGGCGAAATTCAACCGGCCAGAACAGTTCTTGAAAACCACGGCCTCAAACCCCTCACGCTTGCGGCCAAAGAAGCCATGGCACTGACAAACGGCGCCAACTTCATTGCGGCAATTGCGTGTCTTGCGGTAGTGGACGGCTGGATTCTCTTGGAAACCGCCGACCTCGCTACGGCCTTGTCTTTAGAGGCTATTCGCGGAGAACAGAACGCTTTCGATGCCCGCATCCATGAAGCCAGGCCATTACCCGGTCAGGTTCATTCCGCGGCGCGCATCAGGAAGTTTACCGAAGGATCCAGGAGAATTACGGAAGAAGCCAGATCCGTAGCCTTTCCGGACGAACAGAAGAAGTTTAGCCACGGCAAGCAGGTTCCCCGCGTTCAGGACGCTTACTCGTTCCGCTGTGCGCCCCAGATTCATGCGGCGGCATACCAAGCACTTTCTCATCTGGAATCGATTCTCGAAGTCGAACTCAACTCGGCAACCGACAATCCTCTGGTGTTCGAGGATGATGAGAACGGCGCGCAATACATAGCCATTTCAGGCGGCAATTTTCACGGTCAGCCTTTGGCGGCGCCGCTGGATTACCTCGCAATAGCCCTGACGCCGCTTGCCGGCGCCAGTGACCGGCGAGGTTTCGCTCTGACTACTCCCAGGTTAAGCTACGGTTTGCCTGCGGATCTTGCCGGTCCCAATACGGCCAATACCGGCCTGATGATCGTGCAATATGGGGTTGCCTCCTTGGTGAATCAGATTGCGCTTCTGGCCAATCCCTGCTCGACTCATTCGATCACGACCTCGGCAGACCAGGAAGACTGGGTGAGCATGGGAATGAACAGCGCTCTCAAAGTTCGCTCCATGCTGCCGATCATCCGTCGCGTGCTTGCCGCCGAACTGTTCATGGCGTCGCAAGGGATCACCCTCACTCAGCATTTGCTGCCGGAAAACCTCCAGCAGCTCGGGCTCGGAACGAGCGAGGCTTACGGCCACATCCGCGGCGTATTCCAGAAGGAAACGGCAAAAGGCCACCAGACCTGGTTTGATGACCGGTATCTCAAGGCCGAGTTGGACGCAGTCGAGGGCATGCTGGCAGACGGAAGTCTGATGCAGTCAGCCTGCAACGCGTTGACCACTTAGACCCGAGCCGTTTGGCAAAGGTTTTATCTTCCGGGCAGTTCCTCTTAGGAGCTGCCCGGATATCTTTTTTTACAGTTCACTCGACTTTTATATATATTATTTATCCAATAAAATCAAGTTAAAAAATTTTGTCAGGGGCTTCTCTGGCCAAACCCAATCTCCTTGACAATATAAGCTAAATTGATTTATAGTAATACGATAAGTTTATCCGTGCAATAAGGATGAGCTTGTTTGTTCTTTACCATCGATTGGCAGAATTATGGAGCCAGTCATTCCGTAGTTTGTACCATGCAGGAGGATTGATCAAATATTATGAACAACAATCCAAGTAAAGTCACCCCCCGGATCCTTTCCGGCTTTATGGAACTGCTCCCGGCAGACCAAATGCTGTTCAACGGCATGTTGGGAGTAATCCAGAAAAGCTATGAACGGTTCGGGTTCATTCCGCTAGATACCCCCGTCATCGAATTGGCCGAAGTGCTTTTGGCCAAGGCGGGCGGTGAGACCGAAAAGCAGATTTACCGCTTCACCAAGGGCGACAGCGATTTGGCCTTGAGGTTTGATCTCACGGTTCCGTTGGCCCGCTATGTAGCGCAGCACTATCCGGACCTCGCGTTTCCTTTCCGGCGCTACCACATCGGAAAAGTGTTCCGCGGAGAGCGGCCGCAGAGAGGCCGTTTCCGGGAATTCTACCAGTGCGACATCGACATCATCGGCGACGGCGCTTTGAGTTTGCTAAACGACGCGGAAATTCCCAGCGTCATCTACGCAACCTTTACGGCGCTCGGCTTTTCCCGCTTCACCATCAAAATCAACAATCGCAAGATTCTGAACGGCTTCTTCGAATCGCTCGGACTTGCCAGCCAGGCCGCGGACATCCTCCGTTCGGTCGACAGGCTGGAGAAAGCCGGGCAGGAAGCAGTTCAGCAGGAGTTGGCCGGTCTAGGAGCGCCACCCAATGCGGCGCGCGAAGTTCTTGCGTTCATCGGATTGACAGGCGACACGGCCGCCATCCTCTCCCAGCTCAAGCAGATGCAGATCAGCAACGGCACTTTCCATACCGGCGTCGACGAATTGGAGAAGGTAATTTCCTACGTCTCGGCGCTTGGGGTTCCCGGGCAGAATTACGCTATTGACCTGACAATCGCCCGCGGCCTCGACTATTACACGGGCACCGTGTACGAAACGGTGCTGAATGACTACCCCGGCATCGGCAGTGTCTGTTCGGGCGGACGTTACGACGACCTGGCTGGGTACTATACCAACAAACAGTTGCCCGGCGTCGGAATTTCCATTGGCCTGACCAGGCTGTTTTACCAGCTTCGCGAAGCGGGCATCATTACTCCCAAATCCGCAACGCCCGCTATAGTGCTGGTCATTCCGCAAACTTCCGATCTCCGCGTTCCTTTGCAGGCAGCTACCGAGTTGCGCGAAGGCGGCATACCTACGGCCGTATACTTCGATGATGCCAAGCTGAAAAAAAAGGTAACCTACGCCAGCCGGCTGGGAATTCCTTTCATCATCGTGATCGGCGACGACGAAGTCGCCGGCGGCTATGTTTCCCTCAAGGATATGTCCACAGGACAAACCAGCAACGTGAGCACCAAAGAGGCTATTAGCCTCATCCGCGCCAAGGAGAGCGCAAACAATGGGTCATCCACAGACCCGGTCTCGGCTTAAGAACGCCGTCCCTCCGGGCACTACTGACAAGCTGGGGCTTGGAATGCGGGTGCGTGATTACGTTATCCGTATTCTCCGTTCTGTCTACGAGAAGAGCGGTTTCACTCCCCACGATACCCCCACCATCGAGAACGAGGTCGTATTTGACGGCCACCACGGCGAGGGCGAGAAGCTCATCTTCCGCCTGGGAGACAACAAGAAACACCGTCTCGTTCTCCGCTACGACCTAACGGTACCGCTGGCTCGCGTAGCCAGCATGCACCCCGACCTGCCCCGCCCCTACAAGCGGTATCAGTTCGGCTATGTGTTTCGCGATGACAAACCGGACAAGGGGCACTTCCGCGAGTTTATGCAATGCGATGGGGACATCATTGGCGCTTCCAGCCTTCTGGCTGACGCTGATATTATCTCCGTAGCATACCGCGGCCTTTGCGACCTCGGTTTCCGGCAGTTCGTCATCCGCGTCAATCATCGCATGATCATCCAGGCCATTGCTGCCCGCGCCGGTATCACCGGCAAAGACGGCATCCTCAAGGTGCAACGCGCTATGGATTACGCCGACAAGGTGACCAAGGCAGGCCTGGAAGGGATTCGCGAAGACCTGAAACGCCGCCGGGTTGGCAGCGCCCTGATAGAAAGCATTATGGGCGTCATCGCTATTTCCGGCTCGCTCGAAGACATGCTTCAACACCTTCAAGACAATCTTCACGACCAGCCGGCCGGATTAACCGGCATCGCTGAGCTCCGGGAGATTTTCTCTTATCTGCCCGACGAAGTGCTATCTCACGTCAGAATCGACCTTACGTTGGCTCGCGGCGCCGACTATTACACCGGTTTCATTCTGGAAGGAGTGATTCCCGGCGTGCCAATCGGCGCGGTACTCGGCGGTGGCCGATTCGACAATCTGGTGGGCGCTTTCGGCGCTCCGCCTGAACCGGCGGTCGGCATGGCCTTCGGCCTCGACCGCATCCTTGCAGTCATGAAGGAATTGGACATGCTCAAATCCGAGCTTGTCCTTCCGGATAAAGTCCTGGTAGCGTACTGCGGCAATAACGACAGTACAGCCATGGCTTTCCGATTCGCCCAGCAGCTTCGCAATGCTGGCATCAACGTTGACCTGAGCTACGACCCGCTTTCCTCCGCGGGAGCGGTAGAACAGGCCAAACTCCGCGGATGCCAGTTGGTGGTCTGCGTCAGCGGCAAAGAAGCCACCCTCACCCACGCCCTCGAATGCCGCTCCGCTTTCGAGGCCGATGTCCGGAATGCCCTGGGGCAGGTGCTCCAGGAGGTTTAAGTTGTTGTTCTTCAACCACGCCCGGCGCAAAGGAGGACGCGCCGGGTTGATTTTTTCAGGTTGTTTTTATTTATTGAATAGGTATATAATTATTTCAAACCAAGATCATTTTCTCAGTAAGTAGTATTTTCATTATTTTACGGTTCACAGAGTTTATAAATATGTTTTGAAACGTGCGATATAAATTTGCAAAGGGGGAGGAATCATGCTATTCCGAAAGTCAGATACGGAGCCCAAGGCTCCGGATGGTAAGATCCGTTTCATCGGGCACGAGCATGGCGAAGATTTCTTTATTGGCGACTACAACGCACCGTTAAGCCAACGGGAGATCGATGACATCGCTCACACCAACCGCGGCGTCGGCATTGAAGTTTATGCCTACAATTCCGACGGCACCTGCGTTCACTCGGCCTAATACCGAAAGTTACCGACAACCAACCAAGGAGCGTGTATGTTCACAGAACGTCAAGGGCAGATTGCGGAAACGCTGGCAATGCATTTACGATCCGGCCAACCGGATACGAAGTTCGTTGTCGGCAACCCAGAAACCATCATCATGAACGGCGCCCGGATGACCGGCCGCCTGTTTCACCTGGTAATCAATGCGGACAAGCCCTTCTCGGGCAAGGTTGTGGAGAACGCCGTTCTCCGCCTCCTGCACGAAGAGGGTGTCAATGTCTACACTGACGACCACGGTCACCATATCGTCCTGGAGAGGTGGAGCGAGGCCTTTCAGCAGTATCACGAACTCATCACCACTCCAGGATTAGGCTGCCGCTGCAACATCGGTCTCGCCTTGGCGGACGGGACTTCCGGAAAGGGCGTAGCTGTGGCGGGATCCAAAGCGTTCTTCGTTCCCTACGAACAGGAACCCCTCGAGCTGCGTCCCGTCACCATCAACTGAGCGCAATGGCGCTCAAACCAAATAGGGGCCGGCTCTCGTCGACCCCTATTGTCCTATATTTTAAAGACTTGGAATAACATTAGATAAAAAAGAGCTTGGATTTTTTGTCCATGCCCTTATTTTTTTGCTTGAATGGTAACTTTAATGTTTAGTTATGTTTATTTGGGAATTCTGAAAATGCGCTTTAATCTGAATTTCTCCGCCAATTGGAAGGGTTATTTTGGGATCGGTGTGGCCAAAATCGACATTGGCAATTATGGGCATATTAGCCAGCTCTTTTTTTGATTTTATAATTTGTTTTATCTTTTCGTTCGTAATTTGGCTGCCTTTTTGGAATCTGCCAATGACCAAACCTTGGACTTTTTCAAAATTTGGTTGCTGAATTAAGGATTGCAGATTGCGGTCAAATTCCACAGCGGAATTTTCTTTTGGTAAATCATCGTCTTCCAAACATAAAATACTGTCGTTCAAATCTGGAAAAAATTCCGTGCCTTGTATCAAATTAAAAGTGCAAAGATTACCTCCGAGGATAGTTCCCTCAGCTTCGCCTTCGTTTACTGCCAACCACCCTTCGTTAGGAATGAAGGTGCGGTTGTTTTGATCTTTAAACCAAAAATCATCACTCCAATTTTCGCTGGGTTTAATTTCAAACGGTTCGTCAGAAAACAAACATTTTTTACAGTAATCCAAAGTATAGTCAAAGTGCTTTTCCTGCCCGAAAGTGGAATAATGCGGGCCGTAGTAGCTTATCAATCCGGTCTTGGCGTAAATAGCATTATTTAAGATTGTAATATCAGAATAGCCACAAAGTATTTTTGGGTTATTTTTTATCAATTGCCAATCAATATGCTTCAACAACTGGTTGGAATTATACCCGCCAATGACGGTAAAAATTGCTTTGATGTTTTTGTCGGCAAACGCTTCATGCAAGTCCTCAATGCGAGATTCTATACCGGAAGAATCAAGCTCGTCTTTTTCTTCAACATGCTTGCCAAAACTGACTTTAAGCCCTAAATCCCTAAATCGGCGGTTGGCTATCTCTCTTAAATTATTTGAGATAATGCCGAGCGATCTTGAAGGCGCTATAATTCTAACTTCATCTCCAACTTTTAATTTTTCCGGATATATTTTGTTCATAGAATTCTATTGAAATTATGACCTTATTTTAGCATATTTTTACTGAATGTAGAAAAAAATAAGAGCATGGATGCAAAATCCATGCTCTTATTTTCTTAAGACTTGTAACTTTGGTTCAGGGTTGGTAGGTCTGTAGGAACCAAAATTGTTGGCTGGGGCTGTGGGACGATGTTCGAACAAAAATTGAGCAAAGATGCGACTGCTTGCTTCCTAAAACAACTTTTTTAAATCTGAACGAAGTTCATTGATTGTGGTCAATCTTGAGGAGCGGAGAGTCAATTGGTCTTTAATTTCCATTTTTTCTTTGTCGTCGATTTTAAAGATAGTGCGTGTAAATCTTAAGTAATCTTTCAAGTCCTGGTGTAGCTCGTCGTGATATACATCGCTGATTTCGATAGAGTGCTGGCCTATATTACCAGATACCCAGTTGGCGACTAACTGCTTAAAGTTTCTGTAGTGCGACCGATTATAAGGAGGCATTTTATTTTCAAACTTTAAGCCATACTCCAAGGCCAGTTTCTCCATTTTGTCATTCCTTGCTTTCATCCGAGAATAAATCAAATATGCGCCTCCGTAATAATAGGCAACGATAAATAAAATTATTAAAACCAAAATCCAAAAATTGTTTGTTTGCATAATTACATTTTAATTAGTCAACAAGTTTATTATACCACGGTTCCAAAGTACTATATGGCCTTACAAAAAATCACCAATAAACATTGGTGAAAAACGTTGGCTGGCTTTATTTGACCAAATTAGAACAATTTTGTTATAAAATTATAGCGTTTTTAGCAAGACAACCAAATAATCAGCAAAACCCATTTTGCGATACAAATCTAGTGCGCCGTGATTTTTTTCGAGCGCCCCGATTTTTATGAATTTTGCACCCTGTTGTTTTGCATAATCTTCAACATATTCCAAAAGTTTAGTTCCTAAGCCTAGACCACGGTATTTTTCTAACACGACAAGATCGGAAATGTACAAAGATTTTTCCGATTCCCATTCTTCCTGTGTAACAAATAATCCAACAAAACCAACAATTGCATTCCTTGATTCAACAACAAAAATTTTACCATCCTTTTTATTTATTTCATTTATCAAATATTCAAAATAACTGTCAAAAACCTTTGAGCCGGTGGCAACAATTTTTGGCTCCAAAAGGTGAACAAAATCCTGCAATACAAGCAAACACTCTTTTATTTGTAAAGAGTCATCGAGTCTATATTCCCTAATGGCAATTTCGGGTAATGAATTTTGAGTAGCTTCCATTTTATAAAATTACTGGCTGTGTAACCCGGTTTAGAACCACCATTTTAGCGGCCTTCAAAGGGTTTTTAGGGATTCTTTTTAATACTGTATAACGCCCCTCGGTCGGAAGTAAGAATTATCTGATACAATAGGCTCCCGGCCTCTTTGCCATATTCCCAAACAGCTCTGAAAAAAGGATACTTCTGGAATTTATCAGTGTGCCGGTAATCGCTTAGTTTTATAAATACCCCGCTTTTTTGCCGCATTGCTTTGTTTAAAAACAACTCTATACCGTATTTGCTGGTTCGCGTAAAAGCGGTAGCAAGAGGCAATAAATCTTTACGCCAATAACATCGGATTCCGCTAACGTTTACATAAAGAAAAAAATAACTATCAGGAACTTTTACACTAAAGTCGAACTTCCACTGCATAACTGGCTCTACAAGCAACTTTAAATCAGCAGCAGTATAGTTAATGATGTCAGCGTCTAATAGTAGGATGATATCGCAATTTGCAATCTCCAATGCACGGGCAACACTACAACCTTTTCCTTTATTAGATGCATTGAAAAGAATAGTAACTTCTTCTTTATATTTTTGTAATATTTGCCGGCTATTGTCAGAGGAACCATCATCCACAACAATAATTTGCGATAAAAATGGGATTTTGAGTAAATCGGATATTACTCGTTCAATCGTTCGAGCCTCGTTGTAGCAGCAGACTATTGCAGCTATTGTTTTTTCGAATTTATCTGACGGCATAAAATCATTGACTGTCTCTTGAAACGCTGATACTCTTCGGTCTCCGGTATTATGAGAGAGTTGTTGGCTGGGGCGGTAGGATTCGAACCTACGAATGGGGGCTTCAAAGGCCCCTGCCTTATCCGACCTCGGCTCGGCTAATTCGGATAGCCTCGGCCGAGACGGGCTGCTTGGTCCGACTTCGGCTCGGCGAAGCCGAGACGAGCGACGCCAATGCTTTATAAATTATTTACTAATGGCTGGGGTGGTAGGATTCGGACCTACGAATGGGGGCTTCAAAGGCCCCTGCCTTACCGCTTGGCGACACCCCAATCGTTAGTAAAAAATTTATTTTGTAAAATTCTTTAGCAATTCCTTTAATCTTTTTCTTCCGGCGTGGGTTTTTAAGTACATTTCTCTCTTTCTGGCTTCTCCCAAAAGCATATATTCTTCAGTATAAATTAATTTTAAAGGCCTTCTATTTTTTGTTGCTTTTACTTTTCCCGCAAAATGTTCGTCCAGTCTTCTTTGAAGATTATCGGTTGAGCCCAAATAAGTTTTACTGTCCTTGTTACTAAAAAGGACATAAATATAGCCTGGCATAGTTTTTTTGTGCTGCCTTATCCACCTCGGCTCGGCTAATTCGGATAACCTCGGCCGAGACGGGCCGCTTGGCGACGCCCCAAGGTATTAAAAATTCGAATGTCGAAAATCGAAATCCGAAACAAGACAACTAAGGTATATTATAAGATAAAACAGGGAAAAAGAAAAGCCTGCTTAATCGTGCTATAATAAACAGGAATATGAATTTAATTGAAACTTTAATTGAATTGGAACCTGTGTTTATGCAAGCAGGGCAAATAGCTTGCAGAATGCAAAGCACGGCAAAACATCACAACAAAACTAACACGGGGTTAAATGTGGTTGATATTGTGACGGAAGCGGATTTGGCTGTGCAGGAATTTTTGTTGGGGGAGATGGTGAAGACGGATTTGGTTAATTGCCGTTTGCTGGCCGAAGAAGACACGCCTTTGGTTTCAAAATTTACCGGTACAAACGGTTACTACCTGGCAATTGATCCCATTGATGGGACGGCTATTTATGCCAGAGGAGGCAAATTTTTTAATGTTATTGTTTCTCTGCACGATGGAAAAAATCTGCTTTATACTTTTAAACATTTTCCGGTTTTGGACTGGACCATAAAAATTATTAAAAACACCTATTCAACTGTGGGAATCCAGCCAAAATTTGAATCTACATTGGCGGAAAAAAATGCGGTTCTTTATTATAAAGGCAACCCCAAAACAGCCTTAGGGGATATTTATAAAGAGCTTACCGACAAAGGTATTAAGTTTATTAACTGGGGAAACAGCATGGATGATGCCGATGAGCAGTCTATGTTTATTTTAAAACAAACAGCTGGGTTTTACGCCGAAGACCTGAATGTTTACGACGCCACAGTGGCGCTGCACGCGGCAAAAGCCTTAAACCGCAAAATTTATTCCGGCGGTCCAAACGGCCACCTGGATTTTACCAACATCCAAAAACGCAAAACCGGCTTCTATTATCCCGGTTATTATTTAGCATTAAACCAATAAATATATGGAAAAACAATCAAACATAGTAAAAGCTTTGCAAACGGCGCTGGACGAGCTGGAAGTTTTGGTTTTAGAAGGTGAAAATTTAGATTTGAATGTAATGGAAAGTCTTATGAAAAAATTTGAAAAGCTCAAAAAAGCAGTGGAAGCAAAAAATAATAATAATTAATAAAAGGAGTAATTATGGAGAGCAACTTAATTGCCAACAGCCAAATAACCATAAACGTTCCTGCGGCCAAAGTTTGGGAGGCGTTGACCAAGCCGGAATTAATTAAGAAGTATTTATTCGGCACTGAAGCAAAATCGGATTGGAAAGTTGGGAGCCCAATTACTTATAAAGGCGTGTGGGAAGGCAAAGCTTATGAGGACAAGGGTGTGATTTTGGAGTTTGTTCCAAATAAGAAATTGGTAAGCACCTATTGGAGCGGCTTTGCCGGGAAGCCTGATGTTCCGGAAAATTACCAAAAAGTCAGCTACGAACTGGAAGAAAAAGATGGACAAACTACTTTAAAAATCACCCAGGAAAATAACCCCACCGCCGAATCCGCCGAACACTCTGGCGACAACTGGAAAATGGTTTTGGGAAAAATGAAGGAAATATTGGAAATACAAACAAATTAACACAAATACCGCAAACGAAAAAACACGAATCGCACGATTCGTGTTTTGTGTTAATTCGTCTATAATTTGTGTTAATTTGTTTTGTTAGTATGACTGGCTTCTGTGGCGGCTGAATTTGCCGCGGCCTTGAGGGTTGGGAGAAAAGGGACGGCTGTGGCCGAAACCGCGATGTTGGCCGGATTCCGAAGGCGGCCTGGAAGCAAAAGGATTGCGGCGGGCGAACGAACTTCGTTGGCCAAAGGGCGGACGGGCGTTATCCGCGGCGCTTCTCGGCGGAGCGGGGGAGTAGGCGACTTTGGAAACCGGAAGCTGTTTTTTTATCAGCCTTTCAATATCCATAACATCGCGGCGCTGGTCGGAAGTGGCTAAAGAAATGGCGTGGCCTTCGAGTCCCGCGCGGCCGGTCCTGCCAATGCGGTGAACGTAATCTTCGGGGTTTTCCGGCAAATCGTAGTTTAAAACTAACTCAATTCCGGTAACGTCTATCCCTCTGGCCGCAATGTCGGTGGCAACCAGCACGCGGTATTTGCCCATTTTAAATCCCTGCAAAGCTTCTATGCGCTGGTTTAGGGAGCGGTTACTGTGGATTTCGGACGATGAATGTCCGGCATTGCGGATAATTTGCGCAAGTTTTTTTGCGCCAAATTTGGTGCGGGTAAAAATTAAAGTGCTGCCTTTATATTCCGCTAAAATTTTCATTAGCTGTTCGGGCTTTTGGTGTTTCTCCACAAAAATAATTTCCTGCGTAATTTTGTTTACGGTGGTTCCGGACGGAGCGACTTCCACTCTTATCGGGAGTTTCATATAAGAGTTGGCGATGTTGATAATCTCCGAAGGCATAGTCGCGGAAAAAAGCATTGTCTGGCGAACGGCCGGAACGGTTTTCATAATTTGTTTAAGCTGGGGGGCAAAACCCATATCAAGCATACGGTCGGCTTCGTCCAAAACCAAAATACCCACTTTATCAAGACGGACAGTTCTTTGTTCAAGGTGGTCAATTAATCTTCCGGGAGTGGCAATAATAATGTGCGGCTGTCTGCGCAAAGCCATAAGCTGGCGGTTTATACTTTCGCCGCCAATTAGCACCGCGGTTTTTAGGCCAAAGGAGCGGCCGATGTTATCCAGAGCTTCGTTAACCTGCAAAGCCAGTTCGCGGGTCGGCAAAACAATCAGCCCCATTTTTTTGGTGGCGGCAATGCTTTGAATCATTGGCAAACCAAAAGCCAAGGTTTTTCCCGTGCCGGTCTGCGCTATGCCCATTACGTCTTTGCCGGAAATGGCAACGGGAATGGCTTGGCTTTGAATTGGCGTAGGAATTGTAAAGCCTTTTTTTTGGAGAATTTCCAAAAGACGCGGGGCAAGTCCCAGCCCGCTAAAAGATGTGTGTATGGTGATTGGTGTCATGTGTTTCCTTTGTTGGGTTTGTTGCCAAATGTCATTTTGACCGAAATTTCATAACTTTGGCATCTTGCCGCAAAAAATTTATCCGCTTACCTTTTAGGTAAACGTCAAAATTTATTTGCGTCAATCTGCTCAAAATTCTGAAATTTCATCTCAAAAGCACATTTGGCAACAAACCCTTGTCATTTCGAAAAGCTACAAGTGCAGCAAGGTGCTTGCGGTATTCTTTAAAAACAAGATCCGAAGCAAAGTCAAAATGACTTTATAAAAAATAATTATATCACTTTTTGATATTTTCGTCAAGCGTTGTATAATAAAAGCTTATGAATAAGCCATTTTTGTAATCAATGGGCACCATTGTGCTGCACAATGGTGCCCATTGATTCGGTTGAGAGGTTCCCCAAAATAAAAAAGGGGCGGTTCGCTTCGCAAACCGCCCAAAAGTTTTCCGGCTTAGAACTTCAGCAGGCTGGGCGAGAAAAAACCCATGCTGAGATATAAGGACGATCTAAAGCGGCTTTGCAACGCGCCTTGATAATCGTACCGGAAACACTGAAACGCTGTCTTGAGCAGCGGACAATCTCCACGAGCCGATGGCTTTGGCTCAAAGAGATCAAAAACACCCCATCCAACAGCAGACTGCCGGATCCCGTGAGCCACCCTTTAACGCTGGGGAATTTTAAGGCCCACAAAAAACAGGCAAGTCGGAGGATTATGTCCAATACTTCCACGAGAACCAGTCCCTCCAAAAGATTTTCGTGTTGTTTGTTTGTTTTCTGTTTCGGCAGAAACCGCCAGCATACCCAGGCTACCGGGTAAAACACGGCATTTTCTACCATTAATTCGGCGAGTACGATGGCAAAGTCGTTCTTCCAGCCGTTTGTCCACCCGGAGGCAAAAATTGTACCAACTGATGAAAACAACATTGGCAGACCAAACAAAATTATCCATCGCACCGCGGCGTTTTGCAGAAGACCGCTAAAGCGACCCCCGAGCTCTTTGCCGTTGCCTAAAACGTTTTCGCCCTTGCTGAAGGGGCATAAAGCACCTCCTATGGTCTCCTTTTTATTCTTAAATTCTCCGTTGCCGATCCCTCGGCCGTCGGCAGTTAGTCTTATTATATCACGCAAAAGAGATGGGCACCTTCTCGCTGCGAGAACGTGCCCATCTCTGAACAAAAGATGTTATAATTAGTTGGCATGAAAAAGCTGTTAAAAATTTTAAAGTACTTAGCATACACCGTTATCAGTTTTTTATTAATAGACCTGGCCGTGGTGGTCTTTTTTAGCGTCTATCGGCCACCCATACAGAAAGCCGACGCTATAGTGGTTTTAGGAGCGGCAATAAATACGCCGGCTTTGTATAACCGGACTTTGGAGGGGCTGGAGCTTTACAATCAGGGAAAGGCCAATGTCTTAGTGCTTACGGGCGGCGTGGATTATCCTAAATCCATACCGGAGGCTGTGTATATGCAAAATGTAATTAGACAAAACGCCTCAACGGTTCCGCCGTTAATTTTGGAGAAAAACGCCAACTCCACCTACGGAAATATCGTAAACTCCAAAGTCTTAATACCCGGAGCAAAAAGTCTTATTATAGTGAGTGATGATTTCCATTTAGCCCGCGCCGTCTTAATGGCCAAGCGCGAAGGCTTTGGTCCAATTTATTGGAGCTCCCCAAATCCCTTCTACTACACCAAGCCCGAACTGGCCTTCTATTTTATGCGCGAAATGTTCGCGATGATAGATTATATTCCCAAATTTATTTTTGGATAGTGTCTACGGATTACCGATCTGGATAATACAGCGTTTGACGGGTTTTGAGGGTTTTGGTATAATAACAAAAGTTTCCGCCAAAGGCGGATCCCGCTCTGCGGGAAAATATCCAAAGACAGTTGGTGACCCGTAGGGTCATAATTATCATCGCAAGATGGTTGCCCACCGAGGAATATGTAGTTGCTTCATTTATGAAGCTTTATGGCCTGATGAATCGGGCAACTACAACCACTCGGGTAAGCCCGAGTTTTATTTTTGAGATATTTACAATTAAAGGTCGAAAAGCTAGATACTAACTACTAACTACTAATTTATGCCAAAAGGAAAATCACAAAAAACAGAAGACCTTAAAGAGCTCACGGCCAAGCTTAAAGAGGCCAAAGCCGTGGTGTTTACCGATTACCGCGGAACAACGGTAAAAGATATGGATAAAATCCGCAAAGTCCTGCGCGCCGAAAAAGTTTTTTCCAAAGTTTATAAACTGACTTTGGTAAAAAAAGCCATTAAGGACGCCGGCCTTATGGTTGAAATCGCCGATTATAAAACCCCGGTAATTCTGTCAATTTCCAACGAAGACGAAGTTGCTCCGGCCAGAATTGTTAAAAATCTTACCAAAGAGGTTAAGACTATTTCTATTCTGGAAGGTTTTGTAGAAGGCAAACTGTTTTCCAAAATCCAGGTGGAAGATTTGGGCAGTCTGCCGTCCAAAGACCAGTTGCGTGCCCAGTTTATGTCTGTTTTAAACGGCACCATATCCGCGTTTGTCAGAGTTTTGGATGCGCGTTCCAAAAAACTTGGAGAAAGCGTACCTGTTGCAGTATAGGCCGCTGAACCTACGCCGATAGGGACCCGTCTCGACTCGAGCCGAGGCGGACGCTGATAAGTCGCTGAATCTAAACTATCATCCACGAGGAAGGTATTGAGGCTCAGCGTAAAGTCAGCGTACATATCAGCAACTAATCAGCGGGAAAGGTAAATTATTAATTGATTTTAATAGAAAGGTAAATTATGAGTGAAGAAAAAGAATCCGTAGTTGTGCCCGAGAAGTTTAAAACTCTCGTGGAACAGGTAGAAAAGCTCTCCGTTATGGAGTTGGCTGAATTGGTAAAAGTTTTGGAAGGCAAGTTTGGCGTTTCTGCCGCCGCTCCTATGATGATGGCCGCAGGTCCGGCCGCCGCCGTTGCGGAAGAGAAAACCGAATTCTCGGTTGAATTAACCGAAGCCGGTGCCAGCAAAATTAACGTTATTAAAGTTGTCCGCGAAGTTACCCAGGTCGGTCTTAAGGAAGCCAAAGATATGGTAGACGGCGCTCCTAAAATTATCAAAGAAAACATGCCGAAAGCCGATGCCGAAGCCTTAAAAAAGAAATTGGAAGAGGCTGGTGGCAAAGTGACCCTCAAATAATTTTTCAGCAATAAAATTATTTGAGGGTCATCCTGAGCCCGAGTGCATCCGAGGGCGAAGGATCCCTTCTAAGGCAATATTGATTATCATCGAATATTCAAATACCGCTCCCGTTGCACGGGAGCGGTATTTTGATTAAACTTAGCTATATGTCCAGCTTCTGGCAAAAACTTAACAAGCCCAGCACCTTCTTTCAAAATGGAAAATCTGATGTAAAATCAGAGGTTTTTGCTTTGGGTGAAGCTGGTGGGCATAATTTTTGGAAGGTGCTGGGTAAACCGATTTTCTGTCTTGCTCCCATGGAGGAGGTAACGGATTTTGCGTTTCGGGAAATGTTTGCCCGCTATAGCGGTCACCACCCCGTCTCGCTGCGCGAGCCACCCCTCCTAAGCAAGGAGGGGAACGCTCCGCAGTTATCCCAGAATGACACGCGGAGATCTCCTCCTATCATAGGAGGAGTACCCCGCGCAGCGGGGGGAGGTGGTAATAGCTTCGTAATGTATACGGAATTTATAAATGTAGACGGGTTAACGCATCCGGAGGGCAGGAAAAATTTGGCCATAGATTTAAAGTACTCGGAAATCCAGCGGCCGATAGTCGCTCAAATTTGGGGAAATTCTCCGGCCAAGTTTGAGGAGGCGGCCAAAATTATTGTGGATTTGGGTTTTGACGGAATAGACATAAATATGGGCTGTCCGCAGGACAAAGAAATCGGCATTGGCGCTTGTGCCGCGTTAATTCGTGAGCCAAAATTGGCGCAGGAAATTATTAGCGCCACAAAAAAAGCCGCCGGTTTTTTACCGGTATCGGTCAAAACCAGATTGGGATACAGTAAAACCGATGAAATGGGCGATTGGGTTAGAAATTTATTGGAAACCAACATTGCGGCTTTAACTTTGCACGCCCGCACCAAGCAGGAAAAATCCAAAGCCCCGGCGCATTGGGAAGCCATTAAAGAGGCGGTTGAGATTAGGGATGAAATGTTTCCGATGAACCCTCACCCTTCACCCTCTCCCAGAGGGAGAGGGAAAGAAGTTGGCCTGCGGCCGCTAATTATAGGCAACGGCGATATTAAGTCACGCCAAGAAGGCTTGGAACGGGTGGCGCAAACCGGATGCGACGGGGTTATGATAGGCAGGGGAGCGTTTGGCAATCCGTGGCTATTCCTCGCCGATGATTATCATCCTGGTTTAAATGAGAGATTTCGGGCAATGCTCGAACATGCCAAACTATTCCAAGACACCTTGGGCGAGCATAAATCTTTTTTTATAATGCGCAAACAGTTTAAAACCTATTGCAGTGGTTTTAATGGCGCCCACGAACTCCGCGCCAAACTTTTAAACGCAAAAGATTTGGAAGAAGCGGAAGATATAGTCTTGGGATACCTGGAAAGATATTAATAGATATTATAGATATTGGCTGATATTATCAAGAATATCCTAATATCCTAATATCAATTAATATCATGGCAATAATATCTTCAATAAACTCCCATCATTCAAAACGTAAACAGTTTTATTTTTTTCATCCACCTGAAAATCTTTCATGTTTGTAAAGCTGTCGGACAGCAAAGTGTTTACCAGATTACCGCTTTTGTCAAAAATTAAAATGCGGTTGTTGCCGGCATCTAAAATATAAATATGGCTAAAATCTTTTTGGGTATAAATTTTACCGCTGCCGGAAAGGGGAGTGGGCAAACTCTGCAGAGAAAAATCGGCCAGCTTGCCTGCCTGGAACTTGCTGACCCCATTTTTAGTCAGTACGTAAATATTGGTGTCTATAGTAATGTCCACGGCCTGTCCAAGGCTTGGGTCGCGCACCGCCACAACAAGTTTGGAAAAGGTTATTTTTCCGGGCAAATAACTTATTATTTGATCAGCTTTTTTGTCAGCCACATAAACCCGGCCGTTTACAGGGTATTGGGCAATCCCGGCAAAATCATCTTTAGCCGGCAAGTCTTGCGCAAAGCCCGCTCCCAGAATTTTGCCGGCGGAAAAATCCCAAAGGTATAAATTACTGCCATCGTAAACAGCCGCAGTGTTGCCGCTTATATATGCGTTGGCCAGTGCGGCCAGGGTAAGTTTAAGGCCGTTATCCTGAATTTGCCCGGTGCTTTTTTGGTAACTAATAATTGTGGAATTTACCTGGATGGCATCGTAATCGGGCAGTTTAATTAAATTAGTGCCCGCTCCCAAACTGCCGAGGTTAGTTACTTGGGGCTTAAAAACTTTTTGCAGTTGGGTGTCTAAATCGGACATTTGACTGACCAGTTTATTGTAAAGAGCCAGATCCGCGGAATTTATTGTTTTTGCACCGGGCAATTTACTTTTGGCTTCCTGCAAAAAATTGGAAGCTGAAGCGTCATCTTTATATAAATGTGAAGACTGGGCGTTAGACAACAGGGTCTGAATTTGAGTTAGTTGTCCCAAAGTTTGGCTTTGGCTTGTTCGGATTTTTTTTAAATGGATCGCCACGCCAATGTTGGCGATAACCGCGATAAATAAAATTATTGCGGAAGCCAAAAAGAATTTTTTTGTTGAGCTTAATTGTTTAAAATTTTCAAGATTGGCGTTTGCTTTAACCGTTTTTGCTTGAGACTTGGTAAATCCCGTTAGAGAATTCCACCAATGGGGCAAGCGGTAAAAAAAGTTTTTGGTGTTGCCGGAAAAGTTTTTTAGTTTTTGGCCAAAGGAAATTCCCGGTAAGCCGACTTTTGGTATCCGCGCGGGGGACACACCCCCGATGGCAAAGGCGCTCTTAATGTAACTTAAAACTTTATTAAGCGCATTAGGCTGACCGCTAGGTTTTTCCACCACATAATTTTCCAAATCCATTTCCGCGTCCGGGGTTTCGCCCTCCGGGACTTGCAAATTAAGCAAAGTGCCAAAACTAATTTGCGGCTCTGCGTTTTCTTTTAAAAGCTGGATTACGGTTTGTGTCGCCGTTAAAAAGTCCATGTGGCCAAAAATGCCAAGCAGGCGATCCATGGAAACGTAGTTAAACAGCTGGGAGGTGGAAAGCAAAATTAAATCGCCAAGGCGAATTTTGCCGACGGCGAAATTTTCAAAGGTTTTGAGCGGATGGCTTTTTGTCTGGGAACAGGAAATGTCTGTTAGTTCCCCGTTTCTTAAAAGGTATGCGGAAATTTTACCACAGCTGGCAATGCTTAAATCCGCAGTCTCCTTTACGCCAATAATGCAGTTTAATTTATCTATCCATTGCGTTTGGCCCATAGCCGCCAGTTTGCCAAGCTCCTCGTTAATTTGGCTTATGGCATTTTCAAAATTACTTTCGGCGGAAGGCATTCTCCTGTAACTGCGTTTTAAGGTGGAGGCAATGGCCAGGCAAATTCTCTCGCAGGCTTCCTCGGCCGCGGGGTTAAACAGGGGGAGTTCCGCGACTAAATAGAGCTCCGCTTCGCCAATTGGAGCCTTTTCCGCCATTACGTAAACATAAGTCTGGGAAGATTTATTGTTTCCAAGCAGGATTTTAGCAATTTGTGATTCCAGGGCTTCCATAAGTCAGTTAACAGATTTAGGATTAAGGATTTAAGATTAAAACCGAGTAAAAATGCTTTTTTATCCTTAACTTTGATCTTTCTGTACTTTCCGCCGGTCGTTCGAGACCCTGAGTGGTCCTCAGACCCTCGAAGGGAGGCGGATCCGCCAGCCTAGGCTGGCGGAAAATCTTTAATCTGATTATACCACATTTATACCCAAATTCAAAATTTGCCCTGGGATAATCTCCATAGATATGGTATAATAAAATGAATTGAGCAAAATTAAGTAAAATTTAAAAAATTGACATAATTATGTAGCACCCCATTTTTGTCAATTTTGTTCAATTATGTCATTTTTGTCAATTATTTTATGCTTGAAGAAATTATAGACTCTAAAACAGATTCCGGTATTTTAAGTTTTTTTCTTAGTATGCCTGAAAGGAGCTTCTCGGTTTTAGAGGTCTCCAGGAGACTGCATACCCCGTATTTAAAGACTGCTCATAGTCTGGCTAAATTGGCGAGTGTCGGGCTCTTGGCTGTTTTTTCCAAAAAAAGCAAAAAATATTATTATATTAACTCGCACTATAAACTCCTGCCGGAAATTAAAAATTTTTGGGCAAAAAATTCGCAAAAGGGTAAAGACGAGTTATTCTCCGCGATAAAACGCCTGGGCGATGTTCGCGCGGCTTTTTTGAGCGGTATTTTTACCGGCTACCCTAATTTACCGGTAGACGTTTTACTGGTCGGTAAAATAAATTTAAAGAAATTATCGGATTTCCTAAAAGCAGCGGAAAAAATGATGGGGCAGGAAATTAATTATAGCGTAATGACGGTAGACGAATTTTTACAGCGCCGCAATACTTTTGACAAATTTATTAAAGATGTGTTTGATTACAGGCATCTGGTGGTTACAGACGAATTAAGCAAGAAAAAATAGTAGAATATGGGACTTAAGCCCTAAAATAATCCAGAATTAAAGATATGTCGTTAGCCGATATCCAAAATCTATACTTGCAATTCTTAAATAATTTTCCGGTTAATCTACGGCCGCTAATTTCCATTGGTTTGGCTGTGTTAATTGTTTACTCTATATTTAAAGTCTTAAAAAAGGACTGGATTTTCCTTATTGCCTTAGTTATTCTTTTGCCGGCAAGTAAATCTATTCTGCAAAATGTTTGGGAGGCTCTGGTTGTGTTTATTAAGTTTTTGCTGAATACGAAGTAGGCTTTAGTAGTTAGTATTTAGCAATTAGCGTTTAGCAGTTAGCCAGCACGAGTAAAGTGCTGGTTTTTGTTTGGCTAAATGCTAAGGGCAAATCGCTAGGTGCTGTGGATAACTCAATTCAGGTGTACAAATGTACAATGTTTATGGGCATTTGACACTCGGTGAACGTTCGTATATTATTTAGAAGTAAACATTAATAAATAAATATATGCCAAAAGAAATTACAGACCGACAAAAGGAGTTGTTGCATTTTATTATAGAGCAAATTAGAAATCATAGTTTGCCGCCAAGTATTTCCGAAATGGCAACCTTTTTAAAGGTTAAATCCAAAAATGGTGTTGCAAAGCTGTTAAACGCTTTGGAAGATCAGGGGTTTGTTAAAACTACGGGCAAGGCCAGAGGAATAGAAGTTTTAAATTCCCTTGGCCAAAGTTTGCAAAAAGGTTTGGTGGCAGTTCCTCTGCTCGGGAATATTCAGGCCGGTACTCCTCATCTAGCCGAAGAAAATATAGAGGAATGGATTAATTTGCCGCAAACATTAATTAAAAGCCGCCGTGACGTTTTTTTGTTAAAAGTCAGAGGCGACAGTATGATAAACGCCGGAATTTTTGAGGGAGATTTAGTTATTGTCCGCCCAACCCACGATGTAAAAAATAATGACATTGTCGTAGCCTTGCTCCACGACGAAGCCACGGTTAAACGCTTTATTCAAATAAAGAATCGCGCCTATCTAAAAGCGGAAAACCCGGACTACAAAAATATTTACCCCAAAGAAGAATGGATGGTGCAGGGTAAAGTGGTCGGTGTAATTAGAAGCTTAGAGTAGTTGCTAGCAGTTAGCATTTAGCTGGTAGCGTTCAGCCAAACAAACACATGCAGCCCAATTATAAAAATTTAATAGTCTGGCAGAAATCGATGGAGTTGGTATTAGAAGTTTATCTACTTACAGAGAATTACCCTAGGAGTGAGTTGTACGGATTGGTTTCTCAGTCGAGACGATGCGGAGTATCAATGCCTTCAAATATTGCTGAGGGGAGACGACGCGGCTCCGATAAAGAATTCTATCATTTTTTATCCATAGCGTTTGGTTCGGGAGCGGGGCTTGAAACTCAAATTGAAATTGCAAAAAAACTTCCATTGGGAAAAAATTTAAATTTTACCAAAGTTGATTCTTTGCTAGAAGAGGTGATGAAAATACTTAGCGTGCTTTTAATAAACAGATAAACTAATAAGTGGTTGGCTAAGGGCTAATTGCTAACTGCTAAATGTTTAACTATATGTCAGAAATGATGAAAATAAAACAAAATATTCTTTCCCAGCTTTCCGGCCTATGTGCTCATTGCTCATCCGGTTCAAACCGCCAACACCGCTGTCCGGTAAGGGAAATCTCTCTGCGCGTCCAATCCCTGCGCGGAGTCCCACTAATCGTGAACAGTCAGTTTAAGGGAGTTTTATGGCCTAGAATTTAGTGGCCGGCCGCGTATATTAAGCGTAGCGTGTCTATTTACTGGCCATCAGCGACATTTGGTCTAAGAAAAATTGTCCGATACAATTAATTTAGTTTTGCCTCTCGACTAGTCCTGCTTTGCAGGACTCGCTCGGGATAAAATTAAAATACCGCATGCATTGCGGTATTTTAATTTTGGTAGCGCTACCGGGAATCGGACCCGGATTTAGTGGATGAGAACCACTTATCCTAACCATTAGATGATAGCGCCGTGTTTGATATTAGGTTAAAGATTTTAGATTTAAGATTGCAAATCAAAGTCTTTATTTGTCCTATATGACCTATAGGTCTTACCAATCTTATCAGATTTTGATAATTTAGCCAAGTGTGGCATAATATATAGGTATATTTCTACTGAATGCCAAAGAAACTAAAAGTACTAAAATAAAATTTTCTACCCCAATGTAGTTTTCTAGCCTGGTTGGTGTTCGGTAAAAGCTTATAAACAAACCAATGAAACAAATACTAAAATTCCCAAAAGATTTTTTGTGGGGCGCGGCCTCAAGTTCGTATCAAACGGAAGGCGGAAACACCAATGCCGATTGGTGGACTTGGGAGCACAGCCAAAAAAGAGAAATGGAGCTTAGAGCTAAGGGTCTTGATCCTGCCGGTTTTTGTTCCGGCGAGGCCTGCGATTTTTACCACCGTTTTGACGAAGATTTCTCACTTGCCCAGCATTTAAACCATAATGCCATAAGGTTTGGCATAGAATGGTCGAGAATTCAGCCCAAAGAAGGGGTGTTCGATGAAGCGGTAATGGATCATTATGAAAAAATATTCCAGTCGGCTAAATACCATGGGTTGACGGTGTTTTTAACCCTGCATCATTATACCAACCCTCTTTGGTTCGCCAAAAAAGGCGGTTTTAGTAAAAAACAAAATTTGATACACTTTTTAAATTACGCAAAAAAAATGGTGGCGCGGTATTCCCAATATGTGGATTTTTGGGTAACTATTAACGAGCCAGAGCTTTACGCAATGCAGTCCTATTTGGTGGGAACTTTTCCTCCCCAAAAAAAGAACCTATTTTTAACTTTGCGAACCGTAAATAATTTAATTTCCGCACATAACGAGTTAAGTGTTTACATTAAACAGAATTATCCCGCCCCTGTAAGTATGGCTTTTAACCAGGTGGACCTGGAGCCGAGCGGGTTTTTGGGCGAGTTCGCGGTTCGAATAGTCCGATACTTTGCCAACAGTTATATTTTGTCGAGAACGATTAAATTTTGCGACTTTATTGGCGTAAATTATTATTTTCATCACCACTTAAGTATTTTAGGATGGCGGAGACATAGCGCCCACAAACACGAATTAACCGACCGCGGATGGGGCATTCATCCCGAAGGTATGGAGCCTGTATTAATGGGATTAAAAGATTTTGGCAAACCAATATATATTTTGGAAAATGGGCTGGCAGACGCCAAAGACAGCCGGCGGGAGAAATATATAAAAGACAACTTGTATTATGTCTATAAGGCCATTTCACGCGGCGCGGATGTCCGGGGCTATTTGCACTGGTCGTTAACTGATAATTTTGAATGGGAGGAAGGGCACGGGCCAAAATTCGGACTTATAGAAATTGACAGGAATGATTTATTGCGCCGCAAAGTCCGCTATAGCGCTTTAAAATACGCGGAGATATGTAAAAATAATCAGTTTGAATACGAAGTAGAAACAAAACCCGCATGATTATTTTTCTTACAATTTTTCAGTACCTTATCCAGGCCGTTGTCGACTTAATGGATAAGTTTTTGATTACCGCGCGCAAACTGGAGCCGGTTAAATACACTTTTTACACAGTGGTTACCGGTTTGGTTTTGTTGGCCGCGTGGCCTTGGAGTTACTACAGCCTCCCGGCGCATTTAATTTTTCTGTGCATGCTTTCCGGCGCCATGTTTTCGTTGGCGATTTATGTCTTTTTTAAAGCCCTGTCACAAGGAGAAGTTTCCCGGGTGGTACCATTTGTGTTTGGTCTTGTTCCGGTTTTTGATATTTTAATTTCAGTTTTAACCGGCAGGAACATTTTGCGGGTAAACGAGGTGGCGGCGATGTTTTTGCTTATTCCCGGCGCTCTGCTAATTTCACATCAACAATCCAGCGGCTGGGGCAAACATGTCAGCCTCAAAGTTTTAAGCGCTTTTTTATTTAGCGTTTATTACGCGCTATGGCAATACAGCTCCCAAGTGGGGCCGGTTTTAAATAATCTAATGTGGAACCGGCTAGGCGCGGCTTTGGTTTTATTGGCGCTGTTAATTCTTCCCTCGTTCAAGAAAAAAGTTTTTGCCACCGAAGCCATAAAAAATAAGACCGGAACGTCGATAATGTTTTTATTCAAGCAGTTGTTAGGCGGTTTAAACTTTGTTTTTTTTAGCTTTTTATTGGTATTAGGCAAAATTGCCATAGTAAACGGCCTACAGGGTTTTAGATACATATTTTTGCTGCTGTTTAGTTTGTTTTTAAGCAAAAAGCGCCGGCATTTAATAGAAGAAGATTCCGGCCGGCACATTTTTACACAGAAAAGTTTTGGCGTAATTTTGATTTTTTTGGGAACAATATTTTTGTTTATATAAATTATGTTAAGAAAAATATTAATTGCCGTAATTTTAATTGTTCTGGCGATTTGGTGTGTAACGCTTAATGCCGGTACCAAAGCAAAAAAAATCCAGTACGGAGTGACTTTTAGCGTGCCTTACGCCCAGGGTTTGGGCATAGATTGGAAAGCGGCATACGCGTCCACAACCCAAGATCTCGGCGTAAAATTAATCCGCATTCCGGTTTATTGGGACGAGGTAGAAAATACTCGCGACCAATATAATTTTGATGATATAAATTATATGCTGGATTTGGCTAAGCAAAATCATGTCCAGGTAGTTCTAGCTGTTGGTAAGCGCCTGCCGCGTTGGCCGGAGTGTCACGAACCTGGATGGGCATCAAAATTATCAATTGCCGACGAACAAAATGCCCAGTTGTCTTATGTAGAAACTGTGGTACAAAAATACCAGGGTGACAGCTCTGTAACTACTTGGCAGGTGGAAAACGAACCATTTTTATCTTCATTTGGCCCCTGTCCGCCGCTCGATGTCAACTTTTTTGATAAGGAAATTGCTTTGGTAAAAAATTTAGATCCGTCCCGCTCGGTTTTAATTACCGACAGCGGTGAGCTAAACTGGTGGGTTAAAGCGGGCGACAGAGGAGATGAATTTGGCACAACATACTACCGGTATGTTTATTCCGATGTGCTGCACCGCTATTGGACAAACTTTTATTTTTTTTCGTGGTTTTACCGTTTCAAAGCAGGGCTGTTAAGAGTGCTTCATCCGGGCAAGCCAGTAATGATAGTCGAGCTTGAGGCAGAGCCATGGACAACCGCCGGCATTCCAAATACGCCCATAGACCAGCAGTTTAAAACAATGAGTATGTATAATTTTAATACAATTATTTCCCATGCCGCGGGAACCGGGTTTTCGCCGCAGTACCTATGGGGTGTAGAATGGTGGTATTGGATGCAGCAACACGGGCATCCGGAGTTTTGGGACAGGGCAAGAGAGTTATTTAAGAATTAAATAAAATTAAGTAAAAATAAGTAAAATTGAGAGACATCTCCAAATTTTATTTAATTTTATTTAATTTTGGTCAATTTTATTTAGTACTATGTACATTATTGGAATAGATATTGGGGGGACAAAAATCGCCGGTATTTTGTTTGACGGGAAAAAAGTTATTAAAGAACTGACCATCGTCACTCCAAAAACAGCGGCTGATTTTGCATATGGCCTAAAACATTTGGTGGCTTTTTTATCGGTCGGACGGAAAATTACCGGCATTGGCATAGGCATGGCAGGAGTGATAAATATAAAAAAGCAAACGGCCGTTTATTCGCCGAACATTAAGTATATTAACAATTTTAATTTTAAAAAATTATTTGGGAATAAATTCAAACTCGAGGTCGCAAACGATGCCAAGTGTTTTGCTTACGCCGAAGCAAAATTAGGGCAAGGAAAGAATTATAACAGTGTTGTCGGTGTAATCTTAGGAACCGGCGTAGGCAGCGGTTTTGTTTTAGACGGAAAAGTTTATACCGGAGGGCATTATGGAGCCGGAGAAGTAGGCCGGATGCTTTACGACGGCAAGCACACTTTTGAAAGTCTTTTTCAAAAAGCCCGCGACTCCCATAATAACAGGCAGCTGTCACAAATCGTAAGCCTCTTATTGTGGAATATTTGCCGCATGCTTGATCCGGATATTATAGTTTTGGGCGGGGGAGTCTCAACCGATAGTAAACGCAAATTTGTGAAAAATGCCGAAACAATTTGCGCCAATATGTTTTCAACTTATAGAGTAAAACCTCGTATTGTGGTTTCCAAATTAAAAAACGCCGGCGCCTTGGGCGCGGCATTGCTAATAAGGTGATATAATAAATTACGCGGCCACGCAATTTATTATATGCAGGAAATTTATGATAACAAACAAAAAAAGATTTATTTTACTTTTGAGCTTGCTTGCCTTATTGGCTGTCGGATGTGCTAAGGTTCAGCTTAAACAGGAAATCCCCACATCGCCAAAAGAATCTTACGAGCAGTTGCCGCAATAGATTTGGCTATTCTTCTTCATCGTCGTCTTCAGCATCATCATCTTCTTCTGTTTGTTTGTTAGGTATGACCTCTGTAGCAGGCTCCTGCGGCGTGATATTTGAACTTTCGGTTTGTGTTTTTTCCAAATTGTTTTCCGTTTTTACGGAATCTTGTGATCCCATTTTTGTAGTTAGGACTTCTAATTCTTCAATCGGGTTATTATCATTTGCCTCCACAGGGGAAGCTTGCTGGTTTAAACCGGCTGTTTGGGGAAGCTTAATGTTTTCCACCAGTTTTGCGAATTCCGGCAATTCGCTGACAGAAATCATGCCCATGTGCATTAAGAATTCCGTTGTGGTTTGGTATAAAAAGCTACGGGCATCGGCCGGGTTGTTAATTTTTTCTATCAACCCGCGCATAAGTAAATGCCTTAGGCTGTATTGGGAGTTTACACCTCTAATAGCTTCTATTTCTGCTTTGGAAATAGGCTGGCGATAGGCAATAATAGCTAATACTTCCACTGTCGCGTCTGTTAATTTTTCCCGCAATTCCGCGTTAAGAAAATTTTTCACCTGTGTTGAGCAGGCGCTGTTTGTGGAAAGCTGATACTCACCCCTATTTTCTAAAAGCACAATCCCGGAATCTTTTTTTTCTTCGGCCAAAGCATCGAGCGCCAGTTTTACCGCAGATTCCTCCAATTCAAATATTTTGGCAAAATCTTTCGCCTTAAAAGGCTTGCTGGCCACAAAAAGTACCGCCTCTAATATTTTTTTCACGCCGTTTGCGGTCAGCTTGGGAGCTTTTTCTTTTAGTATTTGTTTACTATCCACATCCTGATTGCCAACCGATTGATCATTAGTTTTGCCAACCGTGTTTAGTTGTTCCTGTTCCATAAAATAAATAGGCCAATAATAATTAAAATAGCTGAATATAATAAAATTAGCGGCTTGCGACCCAAAAAATTGCTCGCGTTATTTTTGCCCGGTTGCGGCGGTTTTATCCAATCATTAGCGAGCAGCCAGCCGAGCGTGTGGTTGTAAATTCCGTCCACGGCCATGGCTCCGTAAATCACCCCGGCTAATATAAATATCAACCCAATAAGTGTTTTACTCATTTGTTACAGGTCTGTTTTCATATTTTTTTATTACCACGTCGGCAAACATGGCTTCCTGGTCGGCCACAAAGACTTTTTGTTTAATTAATTCGAGCAACGCCAAAAAAGTCACAATTATTTCGCCTTTATTTTTGGCGGTTTTTATTAAATCGCTAAGACGGGTTTCTATTTTGGAGCTTAAGAGATCCCTTAAATGGTCAATTTTTTCCTGAATGGATATGGCTTCTTTTAGTTTGGCCTTAGGCAGATTGTCTAGCTCTTTAAGTCCGCTTAAAACCGTTAAAATCGCAGTGTGAAGTTCTTTTGTGGTAACGGAAGGGTCGGGATAAAAGCTGACTTTTTGCTCGAAGGTCACGGAGCGTAAAAAGGCCTGCCTTCTCTTATTGTCCAGTTTTTTAAAATACTTAGCGGCTTCTTTGAATTGTTTGTACAAAATTAACCTGGCTTCCAAATCAAAACCGGCGTCTTCTTCCTCAACTTCCAGTTCAAGGGTGGGCAGAATTGCTTTAGACTTTATTACTAAAAGTTTTGCGGCAATGGACAAATAATCCGCTAAAACCGTCGGGTCAATTTTTTCCAATTGTTTTAAATACTGCAAAAATTGCTCGGTCACTTCGGCCAAGGCAATAGTTGTAATATCCAGCTGTCTCTGCTCGATTAAGTTGAGCAGTAAATCAAGCGGACCTTCAAATTGTTTTACTTTGGCTTGGAGCATTTGTTATTTTTTTGACTTTGCAAAATTTCCCAGCATCGGTTTCACTATTTTTTGAAAATCTTTTAGCCCTACTTCCACGCTGTCTGTAAAAGTTCCGGCAGATGCAATCATTTTTTTAGATCTCGCCATCCCTTTATCAAGAAGTGTTTGAAGATTACTTGCCCCGTACCGGAGCGAAGCGACTGGTGCGGGGTATTCGGAGCCAAAAGGATGGAGTAAGCCGACTTTCGTCTTAAGATATTTGGTAATGTCCTTTTCTGAAGCCATACTGACTTTTTTTCCGCCGGAGGCGGATCCGCCTTTGGCGGAGGCCAAGGCTTTTTGTACTGCTTTTAAATCCACGTATTTCCCCGCCGGTAAAACTATCAGCACAAAATCTTTATCAGCCTTAACCAAAACTACCTTAGCTATTTCCGAAAGTTTCTTCTTAGTCGTCTGCGCCGCATCATGAGCCGTATAAACCACCTTGTGGCTTATGGTTTTATATTTAACCTTGGCGTGGTCCAGAAGTTTGGTAACTTTGGTTTCAATTTTTTTAACAGTTTTTTTGAAATTTGGTTTTTTTGTTTTCTTGAACGTTTTTTTCATGGCTATTTGTATTAATTAATCCGATTTGTGTGTTTTGTCATAATAAACTTTCATTTTTTTTGTAATATATTTTACTATATCAATTAGCCAAAAATTTCCAAATTTTTGATTGTAATTAATTGATAATAAAATAATCGCTATAGTTCCAAAAATGATCGCAAATATGATTAATCCGTCCATATGTTTAAATTATTTTTTTTGACAAAGTTTCAATTATTTCTGTAAAATTTTTACCGTCGTTGTCGAGTTTTGCTGCTTCTAAAGACATTCTTTTTACTTCCTCGGCTGTGTTCGACACAAATAATTCGTCATTATGGGGGTTCTGTAAATCTTTTATCCTCAACTCAAAAGGGTGCAAAGCATTTTCTGCCATACTTATAGTGCTTATTGATATGTTTGTCCCAGCATATTTGAATATTAGACTGTCTAAATATTGTTGCAATTCTTCCCTGCTGTATTCATGCGGCGTATCTTCTTCGTTGTTGTTTTGCCCAAGTTCCATATTCATAATTTAGTAAATTTAATTAGTTAAAGTTTTTTTAGGCAAATCCAGTTTTATATGCAATTCTTTAAGCTGTTTTTCGTCTACGGTGCCTGGGGCACCCATCATAACGTCTTCGGCAGAGCCGTTTTTTGGGAAGGCGATTACTTCGCGGAGGTTAGGTTCGTTTTCAAACATCATTAACATACGGTCAATCCCCGGGGCAAAACCGCCGTGCGGGGGAGCGCCATATTCAAACGCGCGGATCATAGCGCCAAACTTTTCATCTACAGTTTTTTTGTCGTAACCAACAAGTTCAAATGCTTTATACATTATCTCTGGGTTATAATTGCGAATAGCTCCCGATGACAATTCCAGACCGTTGGCAATAATGTCGTACTGGTAAGCGCGAATTGTGAGCGGATCCTGCTCATTTAAAGCCTTAAGGCCGCCCTGAGGCATGCTAAAAGGATTGTGCATAAAGTCCAGTTTGCCTTCTTTGTTCAACTCGTACATCGGAAAATCTGTAATCCAAGCCCAAGCCACAATGTTGGGATCTTTAAGTCCAAATGCGTCTCCAAGAGTACTGCGCAGTTTGCCTAAAACTTTATTGACCAAATCTTTTTGGTCTGCGCCAAAGAAAATAATGTCGCCGGTGTCTGCTTTGGTTTTGCTTATGATGGCCTTTTTCTCGTCTTCCGATAAAAATTTAAAAATGGGAGACTTAATTCCGTCTTCAGCCAAAACAATATAAGCCAATCCTCCGGCACCTTCCTTTTTGGCCAACTCGGTAAGTTCGTCTATTTGTGAACGAGTAAGCTTTGCGCCTCCCTGGCAACAAATAGCTTTAATTACCCCGCCATTTTTTATGGCATTACCAAATACGGTAAAGCCGGTGGACTTTAAATCTTCGGTTAAATCCACCATCTTCATTTCAAAACGCAAGTCCGGTTTGTCGGAGCCGTATAAATCCATGGCTTCCAAATAGGGGATGCGGGGGAAAGGGCTTTGCAAAACTTTTTTCTTGGCAAATTTTTCTGTTAGCTCTACAAACATTGGCTCCATTTCCTGAAAAACAATTTCATCGCGGTCGGCAAATGCTATTTCTAAATCCAGCTGATAAAATTCTCCGGGCGATCGGTCTGCCCGCGGGTCTTCGTCGCGGAAGCAGGGAGCAATTTGATAATATTTTGGCACGCCGCCCACCATCAATAATTGTTTAAACTGCTGGGGCGCTTGTGGAAGCGCATAAAATTTTCCGGGATGCAAACGAGAAGGGACCAAATAGTCGCGCGCGCCTTCTGGCGAAGATGAAGTTAATATTGGGGTATTGATTTCTATAAAACCATGGTCGGTCATATAACGATGAATCATTTGGACCATTGTATGCCGTTTTTTAAGCATAGTTTGCATTTTCTCGCGGCGCAAGTCCAAAAAACGGTATTGCAAGCGCAAGTCCTCGTTTATTTCCTGTTCTTCCCCATGCCCGTGCGCTACCTGAAAAGGTAGCGGCTTTGATGTATTGAGGACAGTAATCAAAGAAGTCAAAATTTCCACACCGCCGGTGGGGATGTTTTGGTTTTTTGTGGCATCGCTGCGCTCAATAACTTTTCCGGAAGCCGTCAGGACAAACTCGTCGCGGCATTTGTCTGCCGCGGCAAAAGCTTCTTTGTCCTCGGGATGGATTGCGAGCTGGATAATTCCGGTATGGTCGCGCAAGTCAATAAAAATAACGCCCCCGTGGTCGCGCCGGGAATTCACCCAGCCCGACACAGAAACGTCCTGCCCCACTTTTGCGGAGACTTCCAATGATAGTATTCTTTGCATATATTTTGGCCGTAATGCGATAAACAGTCGCCACGGCAGTTAATATTATGCAATGATTATAGCAAAAAAGTCGGTTTTTGCCAAATAGTTTTTTATTGAATATAATGATTTAAGATTAATCAGCGCCGGTGTTCCATTTCGAGCTTGTCGAGAAATCTGTTTAACAGATCCCTCCACTCGGATGCACTCGGTCAGGATGGAAAAACAAAAAATGCTTAAGAAAATAGTTTTGGATTTGGAAACCCATCCGGCCTTCGTCAAGGCTTCGGCGGACTTATCTCTTCAATTAGCTTTAGATTATTTGGAGGGATTAGTATGTTAAAAAAAATTGTATTGGACCTTGAAACTCAGAAGTCTTTCCAGGATGTTGGGGGGAGGGGAAAGAATCATTTGTTAAAAGTCAGTGTGGTGGTAATTTACGATTATTCCACCGGCAAATATTCGGACTATGAGGAGCATGAAATTTCAAAATTGGCGCCAATACTCCAGACCGCCGACCAGATAATTGGGTATAATATTATAGATTTTGATTTCCAGGTCCTTCAACCTTATTTGAATTTTAACATTAGCGAAGTTCCTGCTTTGGACTTGCTTACCGAAATAGAAAAAGTCTTGCATCACCGCATTAAGCTGGAATCGGTAGCGCAGGGCACGCTTGGTACTGGGAAGTCTGGCAGCGGTCTTGAGGCACTTTTGTATTTTAAAAATGGGCGTATGGATTTGTTAAAAAAATATTGCACTGACGACGTAAAAATTACCAAACAGGTTTACGATTACGCCTTAAAGAACAAGAAATTGCTTTACAAAGATTTTTTTAAGACAAAAGAAATTCCGTTAAAAATTGTTGACGCGGTGCCTCGGGTCGGGATAAAGCATCAAGCGGCACTTTTTTAAAATTATTCTAATTATTCTAATTATTCTAATTGACCTAAATAAGTTATAAACCCGATTTAGGTATTAGATATTCTTTAGAATAATTAGGTCAATTAGGTTAATTAGAAATTGACCAAATATAAAATATTTGCGACAATTGTTTTTTTGGCCTGCTTAGGTACCATCCTAAGCCAGGTTTTTAGCGGACGTATCATTCTTCCCCAATCTTTCGCTTTGGGTCCTATTACAATCCATTACTACGGTATAATAATGGCCGCGGCGGTCTTTGCGGCTTTTTATTTAGCCATAAAAAGGTCAAAAGATTTCAAAATTGATGAAAAAACGGCGGAAGATATTTTATTCTGGACTATTGTCGGCGGTTTTATTGGCGCGCGCCTTTACCACGTTTTATCATCGGTAGGATATTATTCGAGGCATCCGATTGATATTTTTAAAGTCTGGAACGGCGGCCTTTCCATTTACGGCGCAGTCTTCGGCGGAATTATTTCAATTTGGGTTATTAAAAAAACCTTCAATCTTAAACCCGTCTCGCTTGGCGCGAGCCAAGGCGGATCTTCAATCTTAAATCTTCTTGACTGGCTTGCTCCTTCTGTTCTCCTTGGCCAAATCATTGGCCGTTTCGGCAACTTGTTTAATTACGAAGCATTTGGTTATCCGACAAACTTACCATGGGGAATGTTTGTACCGTTAGATTTTCGTCCCTTAGGCTATCAAAAATATAATTTCTTTCATCCGTTTTTCCTTTATGAATTGTTGGGAAACACAATTATTCTGTTTTTATTAATAAAAATTTTAGAGCCCAAACTGAATAAAAATTACGCGGGGCAGCTTGTTTTTTTGTACCTTTTATTGTATAATAGTTTAAGATTTGGATTGGAATTTCTAAGAATTGACAGCACGTTTATTGGTTTTGTAAGGCTAAACGCGGCTATGAGTTTGTTTTTGGCGCTTTTGTCTTTAGCCGGGTTACTTTATGTCAGAAAGTTTTCTAAAACATCATAAATTAACTTCTGTATGCATAGGCTTGCTGTTTTTGTTAGTTGTTCAAAATTTCTCCGGCGCCCAGCCGATTTTTAGATTCTTGGTACCGGCCGTAATATTTTACCTGTTTCTAGTAGGTCTATATAACAGCTGGTATTTAAAAACAATTAAGAAATACAATTTTTGGAGTTTACTTTTGCCGGAGCTTTTAATGGCAGCCGGATTTGGCTCTTTTTTGGTAATCCCTTCCTCAAACCTACGGGGTTTATTTTTAACCGTGACTGTTATTTTTATTGCGCTGGCGGAAATTATTTTGGGTAACGTTTCCGAAAACTTAATGCTTAATCAGACTTTAGTTATTGCCTTTGGCCTGTTCTTCAGTTTTTTTGGCGCTTATTTTTACACTCCAACTTTAGAACCAGTTTACTTAATTGGAGTATTTTTGGGAGCCGGCCTGCTGGCCAGAATTTTTTACGAGTCGGTGCCGCAGTCGGAAAAAACTAAACTCATTGGCGCAGTGGCTATTGGACTGTTTTGCGCGGAATTGTTTTGGGTTTTAAATTTTTTACAATTTCATTTCAGTGTTTTAAGCTTAATATTGTTTAATATTTTTTATTTTTGTTTAATATTAAATTATTATCATTTATTTCATAATTTAAATTTTAAAAAAGTCCAGTTTCATTTATTGCTAATAGCTTTTTGCAGCCTTATGGCTGTATTGGCGACGCCCTGGACAGTTAGGCGATAATCGGATGTCAAAAAAACAAGCAATTGGAATTATTATAACCGCTGTTTTAGTAGGCTGGCTGTTTAATGTTTTTGCCGGCAGAATTTTGATGGCGAAAGTTTCAACTTGGCCGCTTTTAAACAAGTGGAAAATATTAAGCCCGCAGGCGCCGATTGTTATAAACAATCGGGAAACAGTACGGGTTAGCGACAGCGGTGACATTGCCGCGGCTGTCAGTGATATCAAATCAAAAATTAGCAGTGTGGCTTTGGTTTCCGGCAGTTCTGTAACTTTTTCCGGTAGCGCGGTAAATTTAACTTCCGACGGTAGTTTTGTAACCGCGGCCGGGAGCTTTAAGCCCAAGCAGACCGGGATTTATTATGTGGTGTTAAATGACGGGACTTTTTCTAAAATCACCCAGCAGACAAGCGACCCGGCCACTGCGTTGGTATTTTTTAAAGCCTCACTGAGCGGAGTGCCTGTGGCTAACTTAGCCGCATCGGCCGATGTGAAGGTTGGCGACAAGGTTCTATTCGCGCAAGACTCGCTGGAAAATTTTAACATTAGAGCCCTGGCCTCTTCTGTGAGCCAGACGCAAAGCGATACCGAACAGCAGGTTTTCCAAACCGATTTTCCCAGCCGGTCATTCGCGGCCCCGGCCGATGCAGTTTTGGCTCCTGGAGAAGCAGTGGTTAACACCAATGGTGACATTGTTGGCATTTGGAACGGCAGCGTTATAATTTCCGCCGATGTATTAAAACCCGCTTTAGCATTGTATTTCAACAACGCGCAGAATATTATTCGCCCAAGTTTTGGGTTTAGTTACTCAATTGTCACGCAAAGCGACAGCAAGTTAATGAGTTTGCCTGAAGGGGCTTTGGTAAAAGAGGTGGATGCTGTTTCCCCGGCGCACACGGCTGGCCTGGAAACGGGCGATATTATAACCGCCGTAGATGGCCAATCTATAAATCAAGATGTGTTGTTGGAACAAATACTCGAGCAGTCCAAGCCTCAAAGCCAAATGGCTTTAACCGTGATGCGTAAAAATCAAACGGTAAATTTAAATTTAATTGTTGGAGAACTCAAATAATGGAGATACTAAATTTAGGCAAACAATCAGCCAAAAAAGTTACCACTTATGACAGCAGTAAAAAACCTAATGGCTGGCTGATGGAACTCTTTAAAGATAAAGAAACCGGACAGAAAACGGAGGCGTATTTAACAGCGGCTTTGCCAGGCGCTTTTAAAGGCTACCACTTACACAGAATCCGTGCGGCTCGTTATGTGGCCGTAAAAGGTAAAATGAAAATTACTTGTTATAAATTCCGCAACCAAAGCTGGCAGCCAACAGAATTTGTTTTATCGGCCGATGACCCTCAAAGATTATTTATCCCAAAAAATGTAGCCACCGGCCTGGAAAACATAGGCACCGAAGAAGCGTGGCTTATAAACTATCCGGATCCGGCCTACGACCCGAGTTTAAAGGATGAGCAGGTAGAGTATACGAAAGAAGAGCTTGAGCAGGGGATTATTAAGTGATTGACAAAATTGACCATAATTGAACAAAATTGACAAAAATACATTTAAAACAAGATAAATTTCGTAAAGTTCGTGGCGGCTATTCCAGGGTACTGGAACTTAAATGCGACAAGTGCCGAGGTTTTATTTGTCATTATCAGAAGGACGGATCCGGGATGCTTAAACGTTTATACTCTGACAGAATTTTAAGACCAGAGATCAAATGGGGTGAGGGGAAAAAGCTAATTTGCAAAAATTGCCACCGTTGGCTTGGGTTGGCGGCAATTTCATATAAAGCTGTTGGTACAAAATCCCTATATCCAAACGAGCCCCGTAAATGTTTTATATTATTTCAAAACGCAATTAAAAAGAAAGTCATTAAGTTATGAAAGTACTGATAACCGGCGGCGCAGGATTCATAGGTTCGAATTTTGTCCATTATTGGATAAAAAACCATCCAGACGACAAAATTGTCGTGTTGGATAAGTTGACGTATGCCGGAAATTTTGAAAATTTGGAGGCTGTAAAGGATAAAATAATTTTTATTAAGGGAGACATTTGTGAGGAGAGTGTTGTCGATGAGACGATGAACGGAGTAGATACCGTTATCCATTTTGCCGCGGAAACGCATGTTGACAGATCCATTTTGGATCCGTCGGTTTTTGTGAGGACAAATGTTTTGGGAACGCAGGTGCTTTTAGAAGCGGCAAAGCGACATCAAATAAAAAGATTCCACCACGTCTCAACCGATGAAGTGTTCGGTAGCTTGCCTTTGACAAGCTCGGAAAAATGGAACGAGCAAACCCCTTACAATCCGCGAAGCCCTTATTCTGCCAGCAAAGCGGCATCAGACCACTTGGTCAGGGCATACTATTATACATATAATCTGCCGATTACAATTAGCAACTGTGCCAACAATCTCGGCCCATTTATGTTTCCGGAAAAATTGGTACCGCTGGCCATTACAAATTTGCTTGAAGAGAAAAAGGTTCCAATATACAAACCCGGCAACCAGGTTAGGGAATGGCTGTACGTGGAGGACCATTGCAGCGGCATTGAGGCGATTTTGGAAAAAGGCAAAGTCGGCGAAACTTATTTTATTGGTCCCAATAACCCAGAATTTACCAATTTGGAAATTGTCAGAAAACTTTTGGTGTTAATGAAGATGGGGGATGACATGCTGGAAATGGCCCTAGACCGCCCGGGACATGACCAGAAATACGCAATAGATCACAGTAAGATTTCAAGAGAACTCGGCTGGCAGCCAAAGTATGATTTAGACGACTCTTTAAAAATTTTAGTTGATTGGTACTGCAATAATGAACCTTGGTGGAAAAAAGTAAAAAGCGGAGAATATCAAAAGTATTACGAAAAGCAATACAAAAAGATTTAGTGTAACAAAATTTTTGGCCGTTTAAAACATTACACAAAAATAATGGCAAAAACAAAAAAAGACTTTACTCTCACAAGTAAAATTTTAATGTCTCTGCTTGCTGCTGGCGATATGTTTTTGGTTACACCCCATGGATTGCGCAAGAGGCTATGGAAAGGTCAGCTTTTAGGGGATAATAAAGGTTCCTCGGAGCTTAAGCTCTCGAGGTATTAGTGCAATGAGCTGCCTGCATCTCACAGTCCCGCCGTCGGCGGGACGAAGTATTGAACCTGTATTAGCTCCTCGGCTCGGAAATGATATGCTGCATATCATTTCTCTCGCTCTACGTCGCTAATAAAAATTTTTATAATATTGTCGGTTATTTGGCAGAAAAGGGGTTAATTAGGTATGTTAATAAAGACAGTGAACGGTTTATAAAATTAACAAAGAATGGACAGTTAAAAGCTCTTTTAGCAAAAGCTAGAATGCCAAATAAACTAACTAAATGGGACAGAAAATGGCGAGTAATCATGTTTGATATACCAGAAGAAAACGAAGATAAAAGAAATTTTTTCCGCTGGCTGTTAAAGAGAAATAATTTTATAGAATTACAGCATAGTGTGTATATTAATCCTTACCCGTTGAACCGTGATGTCATAAGTTATTTGAAGAAAACGGGATTGATTGAGTATATTAGGATTTTAAAGGTTGAAGAGATGGACAGTGATAAAAATTTGAGAAAGAAATTTAATTTGGTTTAGTGTAATAATTTTTATAACCATAAAAATTATTACACTAAGATAAAATATGGGAAAAATTTTAGTTTTAGGGAGCAAGGGGGTGTTGGGGGGACAGTTGATGAAGGTTTTTGGTAATGAGGCTGTGGGTTGGGATAGGAGAGATTGCGATGTTACGGATTTTGCGAATCTTAAATCAAAAATCTTAAATTTTAAACCTTTGCCGGAGGTGATAATCAACTGCGCTGCCTACAATAACGTTGACGGCTCCGAGAATAATCAGGATTTGGCATTTAAGCTTAATGCCGATGTTCCAAAAAATTTGGCTGAAATTTGTAAGGAGTTGGATATTATTTTTGTTCATTTTTCCACCAATTATATTTTTGACGGCGTTTTGGGGGAATATAATGAATCCGATGTCCCAAAACCTTTGTCGGTTTACGGGAAGTCAAAATATCAGGGCGAGAGGGAAGTGCAAAAATATTTGGATAAGTATTATATAATCCGCACCGCGGTGTTGTTTGGTCCAAAAGGGGAGAGCGGGCTTTCTAAAAAGAGCTTTGTAGACATTATGTTGGATTCCGGTGAAAAACAAAGCGAGATTAAAGTTATAACGGACGAAGTTAACAGTATTACTTACTCGGTTGATTTAACTACCCAAGTTAAGCTATTATTAAACCAGGGTAAGCCATATGGCATTTATCATATCACGAACAGCGGCTTTGGCAGTTGGTATGATCTCGCCAAAGAGATTTTCAACATCGTCGGTAAGGGAATCAATCTCGTTCCGATATCATCTGCGGATTTCCACCGCAAAGCCAAGCGCCCAAAAAAATCGGTTTTACTAAATACCAAGTTGTCGGAATTCCGGCCATGGCAGGAAGCGTTAAGGGAATTTTTACATAAAGATTGATAGGACGAATAGGCCATATAGGGCAAATTAGACATAAAAAGTTTAAACATCGAATTTATGAAAGGCATAATTCTTTCCGGCGGCACGGGCACCAGGCTTCATCCGTTGACCAAAGTGACAAGCAAACAACTCTTGCCGGTTTATAACAAACCGATGATTCTGTATCCGCTGGAAACTTTGCTCAAGGCGGGGGTTAGGGATATTTTAATCATAATTGCGCCTGATCACGCTGGCGATTACAAGAAACTTTTGGGCAGTGGTGAGGAGTTTGGTTGCCGACTGACATATAAAATTCAGGAAAAGCCGGAAGGTTTGGCGCAGGCGTTTATAATAGGCCAGGATTTTATAGGTAATGATAGTGTCTGCATGATTTTGGGCGATAACATTTTTGAGGATGATTTTTCTTCTAATATTAAAGATTTTATATCCGGCGGGTGTATTTTTGTTAAAAAGGTTTCGGATCCGGAGCGATTTGGGGTGGTGCAGTTTGACGAAAACCGCCGTGCTATAAAAATCGTGGAAAAGCCTAAAGAGCACATATCGGATTATGCAATAACAGGCTTGTATATTTTTGACAACCGAGTCGTTGAAGCGGCTCGAAGTGTTAAACCGTCAGCCCGCGGCGAGCTGGAAATTACGGATCTGCATTTATGGTATTTACAAAAAGGCGAACTTGCTATCGAAAATGTATACGGCGAGTGGATAGACGCAGGGACTTTTGAATCGTTATACAGGGCTGGCGAGCTTATGCGCCACAAGACAATTAGTTGAGTTTACGAAGTACGAACAGGTACGAACATACGAAAAGTTCAGTCCTGGTTCGTAAGTTCGTAAGCATTCGTCCGCCTGCCGAGGCAAACTTTCATAGAACAGATAATGGTTAATTACCATCAGCGAAACTATAAAAATTAACTTTGGCGGCCAGATACTTCGTAAAGTCTATATGACCTCAAGAACCCAAAAAATTATAGCCTTTTTCCTTATTGCCATTGTTGTGGTTGGCGGTTTTGAGGCTTTAATTTATATATTAAATTTAAACCAGCCGGCAATTTATTTGCAGGTGGCTTTTTGGATTTATTTGTACTTGGTTTTTAATATTATCTTTTTTTTCGACCTGCATTTTAAAAAGCGGGGCAGTTGGCAGCGGGCGAAGCTCCGGCATCAGGGGGTCATTTCCAATTTAGAGAGATTTGTCAAGACAGCCTTTTCTTCTTTTGTGGATCGCTTCGAGCATTTGGGTCGTTGGCAATATTTAAAGCAATGGATATATTTTTTGCTGTTGCCGAGTTTTATTTTTTGGGCGTCATTTTCTTTATTTTACGTTAACTTTGGTTTTTATAAAACCCAACAAATTATTGCGATATTTTCCAGTATGGCCCTGGTGCTTTATTATTCTTATTTAAAGGAAATTTTTTACCGCCAAAAAGAAATGGTAGACAGTGATATATTTATTATTTTATCGGTCATCAAAATTTATACGGCTGGCGCGCTGTTTGCCGCCAGTATGGGTATGCTCAGGAGTTACTGCTTAGACCCGATATATTTTAGCTCCGAGGTGTTTTGTTTTACTTTTTTGTTGATTTTTCAGGCGCTGTATCAGCACCGCAAACTCAACAACAGCACCATCCCCAAAGCTTTGGCGATTGCTTTGGCAATGGGGGTAATTGGCCAGTTTGTTTACGTTTACTGGGGCTATAATTATTTCACCGCGGCCGCATTTTTAACCGTTTGCTATAATTTTTTCTGGGGAATTTTCCATTACCGTTTGGACAAAGCGCTTACAATTAGAGCCCTTTTGGAAATTTTAGTTTTAAGCCTAATAATGGCCGGCATGATAATTTCCGTAACCAACTTTTCTTCCCGTTTGTTGGATGGGTGCGTGTATAAGGTGTTTTGAAGAACAAATTAACACGAATCGGAGACGAATTAACACAAAACACGAATCATCGATTCGTGTTAATTTGTTTGCAGTGTTTGTGGAAATTTGTTTGCTATAGCCAATACATAAAAGCAATCACGGCCAGGGATATTAGTAGAACCATAAGGTTGTTGATTTTTTTGTCCAGGTGGCCGAGTTTGTTTTGAACGTGGGTTTTTATGTCGGAGAGCATGAGCATTAACAGGAAAAACCCGGCGAATAAAATTAAATAGCGGTTAATTTCGTAACTTGATAATGAGGAATTATTCAGCTGGCCAATTAAAGCGTCCGCAGTTTGGCCAGGGCTTAAAATTGGCAGTGCAGTTGTAGTTGCGGGCGAAGTAGTGTCGGGTTGAGAAGGCACAGAAAAATTACTATTGGGATTTTGGGATAAGGACAAATCCGCCCTGGGCAAAAGAGGCTCGGGCAAAGAGGCGGGCTCGGCTTCGATAACCAGTGAAGAGGCGGGAGTTGAGGTGGGGGATAGAGTTTGAGCCGGGGTGGGTGTTGCGGTTTGTTCACTGCCTAAAGTCTTTGGTTTCGGGGTTTGGGTAACTGGCGGATTGACAACCGGTTTGGGAGTTGCGACCGGTGTTTTCGGTGCGACCGGGATTTTTGGTTTTGGTACCGGAGCCAGCGTGCCAAATGTATCGGCAATGGCGGAGTGGTATTGGTTTAGCGCAGTATTGCCAAATGTCAAACCCATACCCTGATCTTTAAAACCATCGTTCAATAAATTTTCCCGGTGGGTCGGGCTATTCATCCAAGCGGAAATTAAACTGTCGGTATCATAAAATTCTATGGCCAAATTTTCCCCGAGCTCCAAATAAGGCGTGTAGCCGTCTGCCACAATTTTATCCCAAATGTAATGGCCGTCCGGATCCACGTGCGCGAAATAATGCCTGGCCTGCATATCGTCGGCTTTGCTTTGCGCGGCTTCTCCCAATAAGTTGTTGGTGTTTAAAGTTACTAGATTTCGCAGAGACCTCTGTTGATTTACGGCTTTTAAAATGTTGTCGGTGGTCAAATCGGACGCCAAAGACACCCGGCTTTGGGGGATTACCAGGGCAATAAAAACTTTTACAGCCAAAAAGGCTATTAACAAAAGCCCAATAGTATTGGCTCTAAGCAACCCTTCATATTCTTCCAAATTTTCCTTAAACAAGGGCTTTTCCGCCATAAGGATGATTTATGATACTTTTATTTTATCACAAGATTTGTTACTTGACAAATTGGTGGATTTGTGCTAATATGCAGGGTTAATCATGTTATTATAAATAATATATATGAGCCAAGACTCTCCAATAAAAAAATATCCTCAAACTACCGCCGAAGTGGCAAAGATGTTAGGTTTGAATCCGGCTGGTGAAAATTTGCCTATGGGCAGTTTTTCCGCGGCCGGTTTACCGGTGGCCGGTTTGCCTATTGTCCAGGATTCGGATTCGCCGGCCGGTCATTTGCCAACAGAACAGGTAACACACGAGCCTGCGGCTACGAGCGGTTCGGGTAAAACGGAAGACCATTCTTCGGTTCACAGTGAATTAATATCTCCGGAACAAAAACAGGCCAATCAGCCTTTTTATGTTAAAGCTGGCAAAGCGCTTTTGCCTTATGCCGCAATTTTTTTGGTAGGCACATTTTTGTATTATTTCTTTTTTACCAAAGTGGATTTTACCACAATGTTTAAATCCACACCCAAGGCTACGGCTCCGCAGGTAACCGAAATTCAGAAATTGGAACAGCTGGATGCGGCTTCGTACAATAAGTGGGTTGCCAGTTATTATTACGATGTTTCGGATCCTAAATTATTAGATCCGGAAGCCGATAATTCCGGCAACGGTCTGTCCAATTTTCAAAAATATTTGTTGAATTTAAACCCCAAGGCTTACGACACTTTGGGTATAGGGCAAGCCGATAGCCAGGATATTGCCACGGGGATAAATCCGCTTACCGGCGGGCAACTAACTGACGCTCAAAAAACCATTGTCAGCAAATATATTGACATGGAAGTGGTTATGAACCGCCTGACTTTGTACAATATGGAAAATCCCAGCCAGGTTGCCGGAGCGTCTATTGGGGTGCCTAATAATAACAACTATAACAATAATACCAGCGGAAATAATAATTATAATAATGGAAGTAATTCTGTCAGCGGCAACAACACCATCAGCGGTAATACTAACAACAATAATAACTATAATAATACCATCAGCGGGAACAGTAACATGGGTATGAGCGGCGGCATTGTGAATGGTGGCAGCGTTCAAACCATAAGGACTGCGCCAACTACCGGAGCTAACCTTACAACAATCAGCGACAGCCAGGTTAATATAGACACCAGCAAGCCGGGGCTTTTGGAAATTCCGGATTTAAAAATAAAAGTTCCTCTTATTTGGAGCACAGATCCAAATAATTTTGACCAGGATTTACAGGTTGGCGTGGTTCACTATCCCGGCACTGCCATGCCCGGTGAAGTCGGTACTACATATATAGCCGGACACAGCAGTAATTATGCCTGGGCCAAAGGCAGTTATAACAAAATATTTTCTACATTGGGGAATATGGCTCTTAACACGTCTTTTAAAATTACGGTTACGCAGACCAACGGAAAGAACGCCGTGTTTAATTACGTGGTAACCAAGTCCCAGCAATATTCGCCTACAGACGAAGCCCAATTTCAGAACACGGACAAATCCGTCGTCGCACTTTCCACCTGCTGGCCGGTTGGCAGTACCGCTAAAAGATTGGTAGTTTTTGGAACGTTGACACAGGTAGAAGAATAAATTTTTATCAGATAAATTAATCCCAAGTTATTAGTGCTCCTGCAGTTTCCCCTCCCTTTACGGGAGGGGCTAGGGGAGGGTGATGTAGTTTGTAGTTGATTTCATTTATATTTACCGCACTGTAATTTATCAAATAAAACTAAAACAAAAATCGTCCTGCGACTCAGCGGATAGATTGTGTTTGTTATACCCAACGAACCTTTTATAGCAAACATTATTCTGTTCGGCGAGATCGGCCAAGCAGGACAGAGAAGTATGTTTAGGCCGAAAAGCCGAACAAAGAAAAAAGAGGGAGATATATAGATGAATCGTAAAAGGTTTCACCCCACGGCGAAGTGGTTTTTCGCAATTCTATTGGCTTTGACGATGGCTTTCCAAGCCGTTGCACAAACGCCGCAACCGTCACCCGTCCAGCAACCGGAGGATCCCGAGGTCGCCAAGGCCCGGGAAACTCTCCGGCAAGCTGAAGCCGCCGCCGCCCTCCGCCAAGCCGAGCAAAAGGCTTGGGAAGAAAAGGAGAAGAAGTTGTTCGATATTCCTAGGCTTCTGACAGTCTGGGATTATATTGAGAGGGATTTAACCAGCGCGCAAATGAGCGTGTTGGATGCTGAGGAAGAGAGCTTGAGGACGCCGCAAGACGTCATCGATCTTTTTACGAAGTATTATCCCTCCGCCTTCGGCACAAAAGCTGACCCTAAATATGTGGATCCGAGTACACTAGTACCAGCTCGCGATTCTAACAGTGCGCAGTTCTCGAAATTCCAGGAATTTAAGCAGTGGCGCACTCATCCGGTCGGACCTACAGTAAAGGATCTGGCGGATCTGCGTGTGCATCAGGCGGATGTCTTGTCCGATATCGACAACACTCCTTTGGAGCAAGCTTTTCCAAAGGATCAAGCGGATAAGATCAGGGATGCATGGAAGCGTCGAATGGCTCTGGCTCTGGCACACAAGTGGCCATGGGCTCTCGGAATAGCCAAGATCGACGTATTGAGCCAAGTCCATAAGATAGGTAATTACAAGAAGGACGGGAAATACCACGTCGAGGTCGGAATTTTAAACAGGTTGCAGGGTAAAGACGCAACGCAACCTGTCCTGTTCCTCTGGCTCCCTGAAGTATCGCAAATCAGCGAGCTGGCGTTTGAGTGCCGTAATGGCTTCATCGCCGAGCTCGAAGTTGCCTACAAGTTCAGAGCGGAAGTAGTTGAGCCTACCTGCGACTCCGTCAAGGGTGAACCCATGAAGTTCACCTCGGATTTGCAGAAGGGGAATTACACTGCTGCGATGAAGCAGAATGATCTCGAGATTCGTAATCACAAGTGGTCTCTGGGAGAGGAAGTTGTTAGTACCCAGCAGAGCACAAGTGTTATTATTCTCGGCGGTCAGCTCGCCGGCTTACCGGCATCGAACAAGCTGGTCTTCTCCGCAGAGGCAAGGGAGAAGGGTCAACCGGAAGACGGGAAGTGGTTCCCGGTCAGCTGTTCTATCAGCCTGACTAAGGAACTGCCTCCGCAGCCGCCTCCGGTTGTTGCACCTCCACCAGTCATCGTTACGCCTCCCCCTCCGCCCCCACCGCCAGCAGAGCTTTGCGCAGAATGCAAAGCTGCTGTTGTAGGCGACAAGAAGCTAAAGGGGAAGGACACCCAGAGCCAGGTTCTATACCTGCACGCCGAGATGGTCGGCTTGCCGGAAGGAGTAAAGCCGACCATTTTAGAATGGCGGGCAACTTGGCCCGGTGACAAAACGCCAACCGTGATTGCGGAGGGGACGGACGGAGAAGTCAGTCCGTCCCAGTTTCCTCACAACGCCAAAACCGGAAAGCTTGTTCCAGGACCTTATTTGGCTACGTTTGTATTCGAGTACCAGAAAAAGGACGGGACAATGTGCCGTAGGGCGTGCTCGGTTACCATTCAGGTGGACAAGGATGGGTGGGACAAGAGATGGCTCTTGTTACTCGCTCCTTTGGGTCTCCTGGGTCTACTTAAACACAAGACCTGCCCAACGTGTGGTAAGTGCCCGACCTGCTCCGGCGGCCCCGGAGCTACTCCTAACCCCATCCCGTAGCGGCGGGTTAGGCTAAACGCCGCTCCTTCACCAGGAGCGGCATACGAAACGATTCATATAACCTGGAAGGGGAAGCGGATGTCACAAGACTTCTGCTTCCCTTACCACTTTTTAAATAACGTATCAATTTATTGCTTCAAGAAGCGTCTATCTTAAGGTTATAAATAGGTATATTATGTAAACAGTTAATTAAGTAAGTGAGTAATTTTATTTAGGTTAAGATAAATTAATGCCAAATTTCCTCTTAAATAAGACAAAAAATTAGTAGGATTCTCTATTGACAAAAGTATAAAAAAGTTTTATAATGATGGGTATTTTAATAAATCAATTTTTAAATAAATTTCGAATTATAAAGTCGGTTCGTAAATAGTAATTTATAAAGGAAAAAGTTTATGAGTAAATACATCGCCTCAACAAAATTCAAATTAAGCTTAAAGGCCGGGATTCTTTTAACCGTTGCCGTTTTGAGCGTGATAAGTTTTGCTCCGCGCAAAAACGGAGAGGTTTTGGCGGATAATGGCGGCAACACAAACTGTACCACCTCCACCACGCCAACCTTTAACCCGTATCCGGTTTCGTTAAATCCGGGCGACTGTAACGACTATCCTTTTATGCGCGCCAGAGTAAACGGCGGATCTTTTACTACGGGCTCTGTTCAGGCTCAAGCCGGCGATACAGTTGATGTTGTGATGTACATAGATAACGGCGCCGCGACAGGTTCCCAAGCCGCGACCGGAATGCAGTTAAATACCAGCGCCGATTTAAACGCGGGTTCCAACCATAATGTTTCCGCTTCCGTTACCGCCAACAATGTTTCTAATTCTCTTTCGGGAAATTTAGCCATTACTACATCGGACGGTTCCAGTTTGCAGGTTGCCTCAAATAGCGGCCAGTGGTTTCAGTATCAGAGTTACGCGGGAAGTTTTGGTAATATTGTAAACACCACAACTCCGTTGCCCGACCAGGGCGCGTGTTTTCCAAACGAACGTTTTATTTATATGATATTTAATGTTGTGGCTCCCGTTGTTACCACCCCGCCCACAACCGGCACAATTTCGGCCAGCGACAATCACAGCTGCCCCGCTTCTATAAAAGTAACCTGGCAAACCCAAAATGCCCAGGCCGTAGCTGAATATAACAACACCACCGGCGCGCTTATTTCCGGTGATTTTTCCAATACCAGCGGCTTAAATGATTCCGGAGTGCAAACCGGCCAAAGTTACACTTATAGCATATGGAATGTGGATTGGTCCGGCAGCGCACCGAGTAAAATCGGCAACGGGCCTGTCGCTACATCTAACAGCGTAACCGCGACAGACAGTTGTACTGTTACTCCGCCTCCCACCCCCACGGTAAATTCTTTTAATGTCGGTAATTTCCAGTGTCCGAGCAGCGCCACAGTTTCCTGGTCTACCTCCAATGTCAATAATGTCCGCGTCTATGTTAAGAAAGATAATGATGCTGAACAGGATTTTGCCAATCNNTGCCAATCTTCCCAGCGGCAGCCAAACAGTAAATTGGATTCAACCCGGTTCCACCTACGTATTTAGACTGCACGGAGACGGGATTTCCGATCAGACTCAGACTTTAAGCCCGGCGGCTGATGCTTGTGGTGGCGGCACTCCTCCTCCTACCCCAACCGTCAATTCTTTTAATGCCAGTTTTCAATGTCCCAGCACCGGAAATATTTCCTGGTCAACTTCCAACGTCAACAATGTTCGTTTATACGTTAAGACCAACAACGATGCTGAACAGGATTTTGCCAATCTTCCCAGCGGCAGCCAATCAGTCAATTGGATTCAGCCCGGCTCCACCTATGTATTTAGACTGCACGGAGACGGTATTTCCGACCAAATTCAAACTTTAAATCCCGCGTCTAACGCTTGTACAACTTCATATCCTGCCACAGTTTGTTATCCACATGACAGCGGATCCATTAATTTGGGAGATATCTTTAATATTCAAGCTTCCGGCGGTGACGGTAATTATTCCGTTAACTCTACAGACGGGACAGCCTTTAGTTTTGGAGGTAGCGGCACAAATATTTATAGCGGAACCTTTACAACTTCCGGATACAAAACAGTCATTGTTAGCAGTGCGGGGTCAACCGATTCCTGTAGCGTTTTAGTTAACCAAAATACCCCCACCCCCACGGTAAATTCTTTTAATGTCGGTAATTTCCAGTGTCCGAGCAGCGCCACAGTTTCCTGGTCTACCTCCAATGTCAATAATGTCCGCGTCTATGTTAAGAAAGATAATGATGCTGAACAGGATTTTGCCAATCTTCCCAGCGGCAGCCAATCAGTCAATTGGATTCAACCCGGTTCCACCTACGTATTTAGACTGCACGGAGACGGTATTTCCGATCAGACTCAGACTTTAAGCCCGGCGGCTGATGCGTGCGGTACTACCCAAAATGCCCAGTTATCCATAACCAAACAGGTTAGAAACTTAGGCCCCAGCCAAACCGGTAATTATGCCAAAACCGCCTCTGCCAAGCCCGGCGATACCGTCCGCTATTTAATAACCGTAACCAACACCAGCTCTGTAACTGCCAACAATGTTACTATCTCCGATACTCAAGGTTCCAATGCCACTAACATTACCACTTCGGGTGTCAACGGCAGCAGTGTCTCAACCAGCGGTAGTTTGCAAAGCGGCTTAAACTTCGGCTCTGTAGCTGCCGGAGGTTCAGTGACCGTAACCTATACTATGGCGGTTAACGCTACCAGCGGCACCTATACCAATACCGCTACAGCCAGCGCTTCCAACGCCAATAGTGTCAGCGATTCGGCCACAGTAACCGTGAGCTCAACTCCCATTTGTCAGGCTGACTCCAACTTTGCCTTAAACGTTTCTACTCCGGTTAAAAACGGCTCTAACTATTCCGTGACCTTAACCTGGTCTTCCACCGGCAGCAACCAGATTAAAATTACTCAAATCAATCCGGGTTCCAGCTATGAAAATACCGTAACTATTGGTAATTCCAGCGGCAGCCAGACTGTGACCGGTCTATTGGCCGGCAGCAGCTATACCTTTAAGATGTATGACAATACCTGCAACACGTTCTTAACTTCCGCCCAGGTTACTACTCCGGCCAACGCCGGACAGTTAACCTGTTCTGTTGGCAACTCCACCATCAATTCCGGCCAGCAGGCTAACTTTACCGCCCAGGGAGGCAATTCTCCTTACAACTGGAGCGGCGACGGCAGCCCGTCTAACGGCAGCGGCACATCTTACAATCCGACATATACCAATACTTCCAACTCTTCGGCCAACCATACTGTTACGGTTTCCAGCAGCGATGGTCAGACCGCCAACTGTAGCGTTATTGTTAACGGGACTCCGGTTGCGCAAAACGGCGTAATCGTCTTAACCAAAACTGTAAAAAATATTACGGGAAATGATTCAGGTTATTCACATAGCACTGTTGGCAAGAAAGATGATATTTTACAATATCAGATTCAGGTTTCAGCCGGCACTTCCGTAAACTTAAATAATGTCACTGTAACCGACAGTTTTGATCCTGGCATAACCGTAATTAATGGCTCTACGCAAGTTAGCGGCCAGCCTTCTGGCAGTGGTCTTGGCACCGGCTTAACATTCCAGACCATTAGCCAAACTCCGGTTACTATTACATATCAGGCAAAAATCAATATTACCAGCGGAACTATTAACAACACCGCCTCGGCTCGTGCTGACAACGCCAACAGTGTACAAGATCAAGCTTTGGTGACAGTAAATTTTGTCCAGCAAGGCCAGCCGACACTATCTATTACCAAACAGGTGTCCAACTTGACTAAGGGCGGGGGATACAGTTCATCGGTGACAGCCAGTAAAGGCGATGTAGTTAAATACCAGGTTATAGTAAAAAATATCGGACAGGCTACCGCTAAGAACGTCTATGTTAACGACAACAACCCAACCGGAGTTCAGCCGCTTTCCAACATTACTGTTTCTACAAGTTTTACCGGCGGGATTCCCCAGGGAATTTCGATTGGTGATTTGCAGGCAGGAAGCAGTGTAACCGTTACTTATCAGGGAACTGTAAACGTTACGGCTTCCACGAACGATGTAAATATAAACAACACCGCTACCGTTTCCTCGGACAACGCCGCCAGCCAAACAGCACAGGCGCTGGTCACAGTGCCAGGAACAGCCTCGAGCAACAACGGCGGTAGTACTACTAATAACAATTGTGTTAACCTTTCCTGCAATACAACTACAACAACAACAACCAACACAGATAACTCGGTTAACAACAGCAATAATACAACAAACACTAATAATTCCGTTAACAACAGTAACAACTCAACTGTTACCAATAGTTATACCTATAACAACACGGTATATATTAGCAGCAACGGCAATGTCGTGCCGGCCAATCAGTTCAGCCAGCTGTCCATTACCAAAGGGGTCAGAAATTCCTTTGGCGGGACTTACGGCAATAGCGTAAATGTAAATAATGGCGACACCGCGCAGTTTGAAATTGTTGTAACCAACACCGGTTCGGCCACTGCCAACAATGTTCGCGTTACCGATACATTACCAGGCGGATTATCTTTAATTCCCGGCAGCATAACGGTTAACGGTACAAATGCTTCCGACAATAATCTTTATAATGGTATGTATCTGGGTAATTTAACCTCCGGCCAGCCGGCCAGAATAGATTTCCAGGTTAGTGTCAACGGTAACACTTCGGCCAGCATCCAAAATATTGCCAACGCCAGTTCCGATAACGCCGGCACGGTACAGGCCAGCGCCTGGGTGTTTATTAACGGCACCGGCAATGTTTTGGGGAGCAACGTAAACCTAAGCTACAGCAAGAGCGCCTTTAATAACACTAAGAATCAGGACGCTTCTTCCATTGCGGCTTCTAAAGAAGATTACATCACCTACACATTAACGGTTTCCAACAGCGGTAATTCTCCGGCTAACAACTTTATAATTACCGATGATTTGTCCCAAGTTCTGCCTTACGCCGATATGTCGGACAATGGCGGCGGTAGCTTAAACGGCAATATAATTACTTTTCCGGGGATAACCGTTCCGGCTAACGGCAGTGTAACCAGGAGCTTCCAGGTTAGAGTTAAGTATTCTTTGTCGCCGAGTTTGAGCTACGTTATGACCAACACTTATGGCAACACCGTAACTATCAGAATCAACATCCCGCAAGTCTTAGGAGCTTTTGTCGCCCCGAAAACCGGAGCCGACACTAATGCCTTTGTCTTCTCTACAATGTTAACCGCCTTAGCCGCGGTCTTCCAAAAAAGAAAGACATTAATGCAGCTTATCTTCACCTAAAGACGCTGATTATTCGCTGACCAATTCGGCAAAACCCAGGGTCACCTTGAGCGAAGTCGAAGGGGTGATAGGGACGCTGATATAAGCGCTGAGACAAAACACCTCCGCCGTAATGGCGGAGGTGTTTTATTGAAATCATAGATACCGTCCATGTGGATATGTCTGGCAGATTTAGTATTTTAGCCTTATATAAGGGCAGTTTGCAATTTTAGTTTTAAGTGCTATTATGCTATTATTAGTTTAAAGTAAGACGCACAAATAAACCCCACACATTCTATCTGACAAACTAAATTTATTTAGGAAGTCGGGGGTCGAAAAAAATCTACAGTTTGATTTTTTTTATCAGAGAATGTGAGGAGTAAATACCAAAACAAACAACAGCGCAAAATGTTTTTTTACGGCTGTTTTTTTAGACGGAAAATCGGAAAAATAAGAAAGTCGGATAAATCGGACGCATATCCGGTCTGCCGCGTCTGACATGCCGACTTCCGATTAATCCGATAATATCCGAACTATGGACAATTTTTACCTGCAGGAACTTATAGAGGAAACTAACGCAAGGGGCGGGGGAATGCTTTTAAATTTCCAAGACAAGCCGGCTGTGGTAGTATTAAGCATAGACCGATATAATATTTTACTTAATCAAATGCAAAACACATCAACTTTGTCGTTTGGGGAAACAGCAACATTAACCCGGACCCGGCCGGTAAAAAATATGGTAAGACAAAAAGTTTTAGTCACCGGCGGCGCCGGATATATTGGCGGTCATTTGGTAAGGGAACTTATTAAAGCCGGTTATGAAGTCGTCGTGCTGGATAATTTGTCTACCGGCAGGAAAGACAACATAGATCCAAAAGCGGTATTCATAGAAGGAGATTTAGCCGATGTAAGTTTGCTTAAAGATATTTTTGCCTCCAACAATTTTGAAGCGGTGTTCCATATGGCCGCGAGCCTGGAAGTGGAGGAATCGGTAAAACAGCCGCTGGCCTATTTGGAAAATAATGTTGCCAATATTATAAAGCTGCTCGGTATTATGAATGAAAGCGGCGTTAGAAAAATTATTTTTTCTTCTTCAGCCGCGGTTTACGGAGAACCTGAAAAAGTGCTAATTTCCGAAAATTCGCCTTTGCGTCCAAAAAATCCATACGGCTCCAACAAACTTTTAAGTGAAAGGCTAATTAAATATTTTTGCGAATATATGGGTTTTAAAGCCGTGGCCTTTCGATACTTTAACGCCTGCGGCTTTGACACCGAGGCCAGAATTGTGCCCACGCATCAGTCGCACTTAATTTACAAAGTTATGCAGGTGGCCAAAGGTGCCCAGCCGGTATTAGAAGTTTTTGGCAACGATTATCCAACTAACGACGGAACCTGTATTCGCGACTACGTGCACGTCTTGGATATAGTTTTGCCGCACATTTTGGCTTTGCAAAAAATGGACGAAATGGAAAAGTTTGAAATTTTTAACATTGGCACCGGCCGCGGTTCCAGCGTGGCCGAAGTTGTAAACTGCGCATCGGAAGTTATTAACAGAATAATCCCTATGGAGGTCGCGCCGCGCCGCGCCGGTGACCCGGCCGAACTAATCGCCGACAATTCCAAACTTTTAAACCAACTCGGCTACGAATTAAAATACAGCAGTCTGGAAAATATGATTTCCACCAGCTGGCAGGTTATGAAGGATGTATGAAATGATAGTTATTTAAAAAGACTTTTTGCCCAAGCAGCAAAAAGTCTTTTTAAATATAATATATAGAAACAAAACCTTGGGGATTACGTCTATTTATATAGCTGTTATGGTATATTCTGATACAATGGTGCCCATTGTATGCTTATGTTATAATTAAATAACTTAACTGTAATGAAATTTTAATCAACATATGCAAAAATTATCGGTTATTATTCCAGCGTATAATGAAGAATTACGCATAGAAAAAACTTTATTGGCAGTAAGCGATTTTTTACAAAAACAAACCTTTCCCTACGAAATTTTGGTGGTAAACGACGGCTCAAAAGACGCAACATCTTCGGTTGTCCAAAAATTGACGGCAAAGGTTCCAAATTTAAAATTAATTGACAATAAGCTAAATCACGGCAAGGGCTGGGTAACAAAGCAGGGGATGCTGGAAGCAACCGGAGATGTCAGAGTTTTTATGGATGCCGACAATTCCACGAAAGTTTATGAAATAATAAAATTTTTGCCGTTTTTTGATCAGGGATATGACATTGTAATTGGCTCCCGCAGAATACAGGGCTCGAACATCGCGGTTAAACAGTCTCCGTTTAGAGATTTTTTGGGCGGCGTCTTTCGTTTTATTGTTCACACTTTAGTCCCGGTTGGCGTGACAGATTCACAATGTGGGTTTAAGGCTTTTTCGGCCAAATCCAGCCAGGCGATTTTTTCAAAACAAACGATTTACCGTTGGGCATTTGATGTAGAAATTTTAGCTCTCGCTAGAAAACAAGGCTTTAAAATTAAAGAGCTACCGATAACCTGGGTAAATGACTCCGAAAGCCATGTTAAATTGGGCGGAATGATTAGCATGCTTTTAGAGGTTGTTGAAGTCCGCCTGAATTTGTGGAGCGGAAAATATAAATAGGATATAACTGTCTAATGAAATTTATCAGCCAAAAATCTAAATCTAAATATATATTCAACGCAGCCGTCGGCTTATTGCTTTTGTTTTTAATTTTGGCAAATTGCCCCATTCGGGTTTTAGCCTCTGCGGCTCAGACTACTGAGAATGGCTATGTCATTCAGCTTACAAACCCAAACCATTATCCGGAACTTTTAACCGTGGGTACAAATATTAATCATCTTTTTGCCGGAAACAAAACCCAACAGTTCCAAAATATTTACAGCTTTAAATCCCCCAATTCTTTAAGCTTTTTAAAAACTTATTTAAGCGGTGATTTTGTTTATTTGGAAAATGAACAACAAATCGCGGCAGCCGGCGTAGTTTTAAACGACCCTGGTTTTACGACCGACCCTCAAAATATAGACAAAGAATGGGGCCTGGTGAAAGCGGGTTTTGTGGATGCCTGGCAAAAAACAACTGGGAGCAAAAGTAATATTGTGGCAGTTATAGATACCGGCATAGACGCTACGCATCAGGATTTGAAATCCATTAATTACGTCCCGGGATTTGATTTTGTAAATAAGCAGGCCATCCCAGTTGGTTCTAACTCCGACGATAACGGTCACGGCACGCTGGTAGCCGGAATTTTAGGCGCTTCAGCCAATAACGGCATTGGGGTGGTTGGCAACAACTGGCAAATTACCATCATGCCCATAAAGTCCCTGGACAGCAAAGGCCAGGGCGACGCCGACACTTTAGCCCAGGCCATAGTTTGGGCCGCGGATAACGGCGCCCAGTTTATTAACCTTAGCGTGGGCGGCATTGGTTTTGGACATGATACCACACTATCGAATGCCATAACTTATGCCTTCAATAAAAATGTTTTAATTGTCGCGGCCGCGGGAAACGACGTGGCGACAACCGGCGGTAATTTGGATGAAAATCCGGTTTTTCCGATTTGCGACGACAACAATTACAATATGGTGATTGGGGTTGTGGCCACCGACCAAAATGATATTAAGCCGGACTTTTCCAATTACGGAAAAAATTGCATAGATGTTTCCGCTCCCGGCAAAAGAATCCTTTCAACCATAAATTTTGACCCATTAACGCAAAAATCCGCGCCTAATTCTTACGCTTACGGCTCAGGCACCTCTTTGGCCGTGCCGTTTGTGGTAGGGCAGGCGGCTTTAATTAAATCACTTTACCCTTCCGCCAGCAATATTCAAATTCGCGACCGTATTATTTCCTCGGCCGACCCAATTGACGATTTAAACCTTAGCCAGTGCGGCGGCGCTTCGTGCCGAGGGCTTTTGGGTGCCGGCAGGATTGATGTTTTAAAAAGCCTGCAATCGGCAATTTCTCAACCGTTTAGCGAAGGCAATTTAGTTAAGGTTACGGACTTAAACGGCGCGGTATACGAAATCCTTGGCGGTCAAAAGCGTTTGGTTTCCCCATTTGTTTTTAATCAGCGTTTTTCCACCACCACTGTCACCACAGCTCTCTCCGACGCACTCTCCGGGTTTTCCGAAGGGGCTTATGTGACACCAACAGACGGCACCTTGGTAAAGTTTGATAAAAGCCCAACCGTTTATATTATAGAAAATGGACAAAAGTTGCCCTTAACCTATCAGGTTTTTGTACAACGGGGCTTTAATTTTGCCAACGTCAACACTTTAAGTTATGAGGAGCTTGACTCCTGGGCCACCGGTAGTTTTTTGCCCCCACTTGATGGGTCTGTCATTAAAGCGGCCGGCAACCAAACAGTTTATTGGGTAATTGGCCAGGTGTTGCACCCGGTAAATTACGCTTTTTTTGTGGATCGCGGCTTGAATGTTTTTCCAATTATGACCGTTCCCGACAACGACATTGCGGGCTACCCGAAGGGTGACGCTTATATAAGATAGGGAATTGACAAAATTGACCAAAATTAAATAAAATTGACAAAATTAAGCACAGGTATAATTTTGTTCAATTATGTCAATACTTCTTATGCTAAAAACAAAAACCTTAAAATTTATCAGCGCGGTAATGTTAATTTCTATTCCGCTTTTGGTTGCGGCTCAAACTGTGGACCCGGGTTTTAACGCTAACAACCTTATTTCCGACTCGGCTTTTTCCGATACCCAAACTTTTGGCGGGGCGGCCGGCATTCAAAAATTTTTGCAAATTAAAGGCTCGGTTTTGGCTAACACCGATCCGAGTTTTTTGGTTGAGCTAAAAGAACCCAGCATTACTATGTTAAAGCAATCGCTGGACGACCCCGAACCGAACTTGTCTTATTTGCGCACCGCGGCGCAATTAATTTGGGACGCCTCGCAGTCCACGGGTTTAAACCCCCAGGTTATTTTGGTGACTATGGAAAAAGAGGAGGGATTGGTTGATCAACAATACGCAACGCCTGCCGCCGCGCAAACGGCCATAGATCACGCAATGGGTTTTAATTGCGGGGACAATGTAAGTTGTTGGAATTTATTTCCCGGTTTTTACTATCAATTATTTGGCAATTTGGACAGCAGCGGCAACCGCTATTTGGGCGCGGCTAAATCCCTTATGAAATCTTTTTCCACTGCCGGCGGAAGGGGGCCCGCTTACAACGGAAGTGTCAGCAAAGTAGGCCAGGTTATTGTTTTAGACAACACTTTAGGCGGATACGATAATATTCCGGCGCAGGAAAATGTAACTTTGTCAGACAATGCCACGGCCGCGCTTTATCGCTACACCCCGCATGTGTTTAACGGGAATTATAATTTTTGGAAGTTTTTTCAGGCCTGGTTTAAATATCCAAACGGCACTCTGGTGGCTTTGGCCGGCGGCGCTGACACTTACGTTATAGAGGACGGAAGCAAGCAGTTAATTCCGGATTTTGTGGCTCAGGCCAGGGGGCTTAATATTACCGGCAAAGTTACTATCTCCCCAAATGAATACGCGGATTATCCCACGGGCGCGGTTTACGCGCCGGTAGATAACACGGTAATAAAAACGCCGGACGGGCAAACATATGTATTTTTAAATGGGGTTAAACATCCGGCCTCGACTTTTGTAATTTCGCAAAGAGGTTTGTCTGCCGCCTCGGCTCTGGCGGTTAATTCAAGTGACGCGGGATTGTTTACCAGCGGCACAATTTTACCGCCCAAAGACGGAACCATTATTCGCGGCCAGACCCAGCCGGCTGTGTATTTGGTACAGAACGGCGAAATTAAATTATTCAGCTCTTTCACCTTCAATCAAAATAAAATTAAACCCAAACAAATTGTTTTGGTGTCGGATGCGGAAATTTCCACTTACACGCAAAATGGTTTAGTGCCGCCCAAAGACGGGAGTTTGGTAAAGACACAGGGGAGCAATGCGATTTATTTAGTGCAAGATGGTTTAAAGCACGCGGTAATTGCCGATATATTTAAAAACCAGGGCTATAAGCAAAGCCAAGTGGGGACAATTACCAGTGATGAAATGAGCGCCTTGCCCACCGCGGCTTATGCCCAGCCCAAAGATAAAACTTTCTTTGCGGTAGATTCCAAAGCCGGCTCGCTGTATGAATTTAAAGACGGGGTAACACATCCAATCTCAGCGTTTGTGGCCAAACAGCGCGGCATTACGCCGGACTACGTGTTTACCACCGCGGTTTTTGTGGAGTGGTTTGGCGGCGTGCCTGTTCCGCCGCGTGACGGCACGCTTGTGAAAGGCGATGCCGATGGAACAGTTTATATAGTAAAAAATGGGCAACTTCTTGGCTTATCGGCGGACCAGTTTAAAGCCGGGCACTACAGCGTAAAGAAAATTGTCACGCTGCCTCAAGCAGAAGTCTCCAGTTACGCGAAAGCCAACGCGGTTAGCCAGTAGCCCGCAGACATCTAAGAAAAATTCCTTATGCACTGGTGTACTAGTACATTAGTGCATAAGGATAAAACAGTTAACAAAAGCGTCCTCGCGGAAGATTGGACGCTTTTTTACAAACTAACACTTATTTGGTTTGGAGATCTTGAAAAAGATAATACGCCAGGATAGATCCGATAATTATTAATCCGATGCCGGTATAGCCGCCAGCAAAGCCGCCAAAATATTTGCCGGTTATAAATGTCGCAACAATGTGGCCAATGCCTTGCAGTGCCATAGAAACTGTGTACACAATGCTTAGCTTGTACGTCCGTCTTTTATTCGCGACGTAGGCGAGACAAAGTAATGCCTTAAGGCATTACTTTGCGAGCCCAAGGAGTCTTAAGAAAGGTTTAATACCTCGCGGCTTGCCGCGAATTTACAGAAATGTCCTTGCGGTAATACCACGTTGCTTGCGGCGGGGAAACCTTTATTTATGACAAAATAAAACAAAACCACGGAAAGCACGACCAGACTGTGCAAACCGTCATCGCCGATATTATGAGCCGCTACGACCAGCTGTTTGCCTACAGTAACCGTATGGCCAAATGCCCCAACACCACCAACATCATTGAGAGCTACAACTCCCATTTAGAAGCAAGGTTAAAATCCATTAAAGGCTTTAATAGCTTCAAGGGAGCCGAACGATTCTTAAACGCTTGGATGATACGCAGACGAACCAAACTATTTATCGATTGCGGCGAACCGTTCAAACATTTAAACGGCTATTGTTCTTTACAAATGAGTATGAAAAAAGAGGCCCAGTGGCCTCAAATTTTAGGGGTTAAGCTGCCGAAGAAGGAAGTGAAAAGCTAGCTGATTTTTGCCGAAGGGTTTTTGTTTCTAAAATACCTGGCTAAACTTAAAACTATTAGAGCTACTAAAATCCAAAAAACCAGGTTTACAGGAACAGTCAATTGCCAAGGATTTGTATTAAACCCATCAATCATAGTTCTTACTGGCCAATCAAAGTAAGAAAATACTGGGCAAAACACACATAATTTAGGAGGCCGACTTGCATATAACGTATAGACGATAACAATTAAATTTGCTAAAATTCCCAAAATCACGCTCCATACCACTAAACTTGTTTTTGATTGTAAGCTGAAGATTTTCATATGGATTTTAATTACTTAATTCATTATACACCTTTTTGGAGGAAATAAAAAAGCGCTAAAAAGCACCTGAAATGAAACGGTGTAGCTGAAGAGTATTCAATTTATAGTTAAATACCACCCAAGTCCGACTTTATTAGCGACGTAGAGCGAGAGAAATGATATGCAGCATATCATTTCCGAGCCGACCTATTCGACTCCGCTCAAGACCCCGAGTGCAGCTCGAGGGGGAGCTTCCGCCAGCCTAGGCTGGCGGATCCGCCTCCGGCGGAAATACAGGTTCAATACTTCGTCCGCCTTAGGCGGACTGCGAAATGCAGGCAGCTTATTGCACTAATACCTCGAGAGCTTAAGCTCCGAGGAACCTTTATTTAATATCCAAAATTGTCCCCAAATTTCTTCAAAAACGTGAGCCACATGAGCACTCAACATAAGAAGATAGTAAATAAAAACCTTGTTATTATTCATAAATATTTTCCACTAAAAGGGATAATTTTTTACTGAGTATTTAGCGCCAGTTGTTGGCCGTTAAAGTATTGGATAACTTTATAAATTTTGGCTAGGTAATTTACTGTGCCGTTTTTTAGGCTGGCAGATTGCATTATGGATAATTGATTTGTGGTTGAAGTAAGATTGCTTTGCGCGTCGGCCAGTTGTGATTGCAAAGAAGTTTTTGTTCTTTTATCCGCAGTCTTTTTTATTTTTGTTTTTAAACTCGCCACCTGTGATTTGTAACTCGCCATTTGTGCCGAAAGCGCGTTAATCTGCCCGCTCCTGTCCTGATTCCACGAATCGCCAAAATTTTCCACCGCTTTTGCCACGCGCGTGGTTCCGGCGTTGTAGGAAGCCGCGCCGTAATCAAACACCCGGCTGGCCAAAAATCCGTTCGGGGCGTTTACGCGCACATCGCCGGCGTAGTCGTCCAAAAGCAGATACATAGCCTTAACGGAAGTCACGTGGTCTTGCATGGCGGCTACGTAATCGGGATTTAAAAATGCTTCGGGGTGGCGTTGGACTAAAGATTCATACGTGGATTTAACGAATTGCGCGATGCCGCGGGAAGCGTAGCCGTCGTTGCTGACGCTGTATTTATAAGTGTCCGGACCGTTAAGCGCCAAAAGAATATTCATCTGGTCAAGCGCGTTTTGCGCGTTGCCGTTGAGTAGCGCGGTCGTGTCGCTGTGTTCGGCGTAGACCAGAGCCTTTATCATAGCTGGAGGCACGGCTTGAGTAATGGTTTGCCCGGGAATGGCCGAAGAAGGAAGCCCATAAAGCTGTTTGGCCACGGTATTGATTACGTCATTTAAATAATTTTGTCCGTAAGTTATAACTTCGGGAATATTAAGATTTTGGGAATAAGGAACGTAAATAGCGGGGGACAGGGATTTTTCTATAGCCGCTTTGGAACCGCTTTCTACCGGGCTAATTAAATATTTTAACGCAAGCACTGTGCCGTTTGCCGGTTGGTCTACCTCAAAGCGGCTGTTAACGCCGTTAAAATATGTGAGTTTGATACTCACTGCCGGATCCGGAAAAACCATCGAAGTTCCGTTTAGTCGGCCGACTGTGGTAATAACGTTACCGCTGGCCGGATCTAAAATCGCCAAAGCTATGTCTTTGTCACCCAAATTATATTTGGAAATAGTCGCCGTGGTTTTGCCGGTTTTTTTATTTTTGACATTTTTGTAAACAGCTGTCAGGGCATGGTTTAAATTAATGTTGCCGAGCAATACTTTGGCGTTATTAATTTGTTGAATTATCGGCGGCAAAGCCGGCGCCTGGAGCCCTAACACACTACCTTGCGTTGAAGATCCAGAATCTGTGGAAAGGTTAGATGTGGCGGTTTGGCTGGCAGATAAAGTAACCACAAAGTTTGGAATTGTGGAAGTTGATGTTGTGGCATCGGCTAACGCTATGGAAGGAAGAAACAATATTGCCATTGTCGCTAAAAATGATAATTTATTTAGTTTAGTCATATGTATTGATTATATCATAGAATTTATGTTTTAAGTTTTGCTTTAGATATGCTAAAATTGATGCAATGAGTTCCCATATCACAAAAAATATTTTTTGGCTTACCGCCAGCAGAGTTGTGGCTTTGGTGCTTTTGGCCATTGCTTATTTTGCTTTATTCCGTTATTTAAAGCCTTTTGGCAGCGGGCAGTATCAGTTTGTGCTGTCGTATGTTCTGCTTTTTTCCACGGTCGTGGATTTTGGCATTCAGCAGTTTATAACCAAAAAAATCAGCGAGGATCCCGCGAATGCCAAAACATATTTTCAGGAATTCTTTTCTTTTGAAACTTTAGCCGCGCTTTTACTCTACGCGGTGCTTTTAGCAGTTGCTTTTTTTAGGCATTACGACAGAGTTGTGTTCGAGGCAATTATTGTTACTGGCCTCGGCATGTTTATGAACGCGCTTACGTACCCGTTTTTGTCCGTTATGGCTGCGTTTCAGGATATGAAAAAAGTAGCGCTAATAAATTTTATTAACTCACTCGTCAATATCACAATAATTTTTGCCGCCATATTTTTCCATCGCTATATTGTATTTTTGGCCTCGGTTCAGCTAATTTTTGGAATTTTGGATCTGTTTTTGTATCGCCAATTTATTAAAAAACACTTGCCAAACCCGGAGGTATTTAAAGCAATATTCAGGTTTGATTTTAATTTAGTCAAAAATATTCTAAGACAGGGCTGGCCGTTTGCTTTGCTCGTTGGCTTTTCCGCGATTTATAACCGTATAGACGTAGTGCTTATTACCGCGCTTTTGGGTTACGTGCAAACAGGATTATATACCGCAGCATATAAAATTTTTGACCTGCTGGGATTTTTTCCTTCTGTGGTTTCTTACACCCTGTTTCCTTTTTTTGCCGGGCTTATGGCAAAAAAGGCAATAGGCGAAGTCAGGGAGAATTTGGAAAAATATTTAAAGCTTATGTTAGCCGCGGCTCTGCCAATGGCAGTGGGCGGAATGTTGCTTTCCACCAAGTTGATATCATTGGTCGCGGGTCCGGGCTACAGCCACGCCGCGCCGGTTTTGGCCATTTTAATTTGGGCTCCGGCAATCCTGTTTACTTACATTCCTTTAAATTCCCTGGTTATTTCCCAGCTGACAAAAAAAGCCGTAATGATAACGGGGATTAACGTGGTGGTAAACACGGTTGGTAACTTGATTTTAATTCCGCGCTTCGGGATTTTGGCGTCGGCCGCCATGACCGTTGTCTCGGAGAGCCTGCAGGGAATTTTTTATTTTTATTTTGTCAGGAAAAATATTACCGATTTTAATTTTTTCTCTTTTGCTTTTAAGCCTTTATTTGCAGCTTGCCTCATGGGGTTTGCTCTTTGGCCGATCAGGCAGCAGAGTCTGTTGATTACTTTGCCAATTGGCGCGGTTGTGTACGGCATAATGCTTTTTGTTACCGGCTTTGCCGGGAAAGAAGAAATTAAAATGGCTCGATCTTTGTTCAAGGCGGCTTAATTCTTAATTTATGGCTCTTCATTCAAAAACTAAAATAATGATTTTCGGCACCTTTGATATTTTACACAAAGGTCATTTGAATTTGTTTAAACAGGCGCGAAAACTTTCGGCTAATCCTTTTTTAATTGTTTCCGTGGCGCGTGATTTGAACGTTAAAAAAATTAAAGGCCGCAAACCGTTATTTACCGACAGGCAAAGGCTGGCAGTAATTAAAAAATGCCCCCTTGCAGATAAGGTTGTTTTAGGGGGCAGTAAAAATTACCTCCCGCATATTATAAAAGAGGAACCGCAAATTATCGCTTTGGGATACGATCAGCGGGCTTACGTTAAAAATTTAAAAGTTTTACTTGCGGAAAATGGACTTAAGGTTAAAATTTCCAGGCTCAAAGCTTTTTATCCAAAACTTTATAAAAGCAGCTTGGTAAAAATCAACAATGTTCGTTGATAATCAGGCCAGAGGCAATCCCGGTCTTCATTGTTTAACCTCACCCAGATGGTGCCCGTCATGAAGGTGTGTATATCATAGATTGCACTTTTTAATTTATATGGTATAATAATTAAAATATAATTTAATCAAAAAGATAGGACTTACGCGCTTGGCCGAGTACGAGGCATTTTGCGAGGATTTTTGGAGACCTAAGTTTGACTACGTCGACAAAAACCGCAACAAAATAACGAAGTAATCGACCAAGCCCTTGTGGTTTGAGGCAACAAGATATAATTTTTGTTCATTTTTGCCTCAAACGTGTAAGCCCTATAAAGAAACAAAAAAATGTCAAACAATCAAGTTAAAAAGGACTTAAAGCATTTAGGCGGCTTTTGGCCAATTTTTATAATTGTAATTGTCTCAATGATAGCAGGCGGAGTGGTGTACTCTTTTGCCAGCGGGAACATATTTCAGGACGAGATGGATTCCATTTCTTTCGTACCGCACCACAATGCCCTAAAAGCTGCGGGAAAAATTCCACTTAGGCCTGTTACAAATACAAATATAGGAACAACCAATACAAAATAGCTCAAGTATTGTTTATGTAAATCAGTCCCGTTTCTTTGGGGCTGATTTAATTTGGTAAAGCGCCATAATTGAGCTATAATTTAAGGTATGTTAATAGGTATAGAAGCCGAACGAGCCAATAATCCTCAAAAGACCGGAGTGGAACATTATGCCAAGGAGCTGATTTTACATTTGGCGGAGTTGGATAAAATCAATTCATATATTTTATATCTTCGGTCTAAGCCCGAAGATTGGTTCAAAAGTTTGCCGGCGAATTTTCAAGTTAAGGCAATTCCTTTTCCAATTTTTTGGACGCAAATCAGAATAAGTCTGGAAATGCTGTTCAGTCCGGTGGACGTGTTATTTATTCCAGCCTCGGCTTTGCCGTTAATCCATCCAAAAAAATCCGTAGTCACGATTCATGATATTGGTTGGCGATATTTTCCCCGGAGCTTTACCTGGTTTATGCGCAATTTTTTGGAGTGGTCAACAAAATTCGCGGTTAGGAATGCCGCAGGGATAATTGCGGTTTCCGAGAGTACAAAAAAAGATTTAATAAAATTTTATAGGATCGAAGCCAATAGAGTTTCAGTTGTGCATCATGGGTATGAGATAGGAAAACCGGCTAAGCCCACGTCGCCCGACCCGTCTCGCTCGGCGCCAGCCTCGACTAATTCGAGTCTAGGCGGCCAAGACGAGGCGGACGCGAGTCAAGGCGGGTCAGAAAGTCAGAGTTCCGGAACAGATTTGCCTAATAAGTATATATTATTCTTATCTACATTACAGCCGCGCAAAAATTTGGAAGGGTTGATAAATGCTTTTAAACAGTTAAAAATAGAAAATCCGGAGTTGCCGCATAAGCTGGTGGTTGTAGGAAAAACAGGATGGAAATTTGAATCAATTTTAAAGACGATTGCGGAAAATAAGGACGTTATTTATTTAAACTATGTGTCGGATAAAGACCGATTTGCTATTCTGACAAAAGCCAATATGCTGGTTTTGCCAAGTTTTTATGAAGGCTTCGGAATGCAAATTTTGGAAAGTTTTCAGGCCGGGGTTCCGGTGGCCACGTCCAATGTTTCAAGTATGCCTGAAGTAGCGGGCCACGCGGCGTTGTATTTTGACCCCAAGAACATCACGGAAATTAAAAATGCAATGAAATTAATATTAACGGATAAATCGCTGGCCGATAACTTGCGCGCTATGGGTAAAGAACGGCTCAAGGATTTTAGTTGGGAAAAATGTGCCAGGGAAACGCTTGGCGTATTAATTAAAATTAATTAAAAATAAATAAAATTAAGTAAAATTTACTGTAGGCAATTTTATTTAATTTTACTTAATTATGGTCAATTTTATTTAATTTATTTATGACAAAAGATTTTTTTATAAAACTTAAAGAGTTGCCGAGACTTAAGCTCCTAATTATCCTATTTATTGTATGGCAATATTTTAGCGTGGCCGGAATGGCTTTGCTAAATTGGCCTAATTCGTTAGTTTGGCTCAATTTAGGCTTACTTATCGCCTTTATCGCTCTTTGTCCGGTTTATGAATCGCTTTTGCTCCTTATTTTATCTATTCCTTTTTACGTGGCGATTCCGAATTCTCGTTTTGACTCACTTTCCATGTGGAGAGTTTTATACGCGGTTCTCTTTTTAGTCTGGTTGGTTAGGGATAAAAAATTCAGGATTAAGGATATTCTTTTTTTACCCTGGGATAAATATTTAGGCTGGTTTGTTTTGGTCGGGCTATTGCTGGGTTTGGCCTTTGGTGATTTTAAACCGGAAGCCGTAAAACAAGTTTTGTATTTTCTGAATATTTATTTTTTGTATATTGTTTTAATTAACGCCATAAAAAGCAAACAGCAAATTTTTGAACTCATCCGTTATGTAATTTGGTCGTTTGCCATAATTATTACTTTGGGTTTTGCCCAGTTGTTTGGCAGTCTGCTAACGGACATTGGCACATTTTGGGTTTTTTGGGCGGTTAACGTTACCAAACTATATTACGGCTCGTCTTTTGCAGCCGTGTCCCTGTACTCCAATTCCTGGTTTGCTTACTCTGGTTCGGGGTCAGCCGAACTGCGGATGTTTTCCATAATGCCGGATTCGCAGTCCTTTGCCTATATTTGTTTTTTTGCCCTGTGTATGAGCACGGCTTTAACCCGCAATGTTTTTAAGCATATAAAAAAGTGGCTTTGGTCGGGCATTAGGTTTGCGGGTCTGGCTATGATTCTTTCTGGCACGCGCGCGGTTTGGGTCGGAATGATTGCTCCGTTTTGCGCTGTAGTTTTTGCTTATGCCAACAATTTTCAAAAACATCTGGCAAAAAAATTCCTTTGGCCATTTATTATAATTTTTATTTTATTCGCGGTTTCCCCGTTTATTAACCAGGGTCTTTCTTATTTGCGCGTGGAAAAGTTTAAAGAGAATTTTTTAACCAGGGTGGAAAGTATATACAATATTAATGAAACTTCCAACCAGGGACGGATTGCCATGTGGCAATCGAGTTTTAAGTATTTTTTTGCGCACCCCTGGGGTGTGGGCTTTAACAATTTTTTGGTTTCCTTTAGCGGAGGCGTTGGCGGGAAAAGTTACGATGAAGTTTCCGGAGAAATTAATGCCCGCTATAATTTGCCTGCTAAATACATTTCCGCTCACAGTTTGTATTTGCAAGTACTTGTGGAAACCGGGGTTGTGGGTTTTGGCCTGTTTGTTGCCTTTTGGATTTGCCTAATCAGGTATTTTTGGGAGTTTGTGCGCAATTACGAAAAGACAGAAGATTTCTTAATCTACTTTGTGGCCCAGGCTCTGCTGATGATTTTATGGATTCTTCTTGCCGCGATTTTCGATATTACGCTTTTAAACGACAAAGTTTTAATGTACTTTTTTATTAACATCGGCTTGGCAGGGTTGATTGTCAAAAGATATCATGAGATAGGACAAAAGGATATTGGTTGATATTAATAGAAATTGGTAGATATTGGCAATTATTATTGCTTAATATCTTAATATCAAACAATATCCATAAATATCATTCCAAGTATGGCAAAGGTCACCATAGTCCAAGTAGTCTATAATAATCGACGGTTCATTGAACCGGTGTTTTCCGCGATTTTTAGCCAGACGTACAAAAATTTTAATGTAGTTGCGGTAATTGCGGGGAATGAAGATGGGGGTAAGGAGATACTGATGGAAAAATTTCCGCGAGTTGAGATTATTGATCCCGGGTATAACATTGGTTTTGCCAAAGGCCACAATTTGGTGTTTGAAAAATATACAAGCGATTTTTTTCAGTTGGTGAATCCGGATATGATGATGGAGCCGGAATACATTGAAAATATTTTAAAAGCTTTTGACGATCCCAAGGTCGGCGCGGCGACGGGGAAGCTGTATCAATGGGATATCACAATGGGCACCATTGTGCTGCACAATGGTGCCCATTGTGTGCTTGATACTACAGGCGTGACTATCAGTAAATCCGGTCGGGCGAGGGACAGGGGTCAGCATGAGGTGGACAAGGGGCAGTATGATAGGGATATAAGCTTACAAGCGGTTTCCGCCGCCGGCGCCATGTACCGCCGCTCCGCCTTACTAGCTACCCGCCTGCCATCGCCTGCCGGCGAAGCCAATGGCGGCCACGCTAGCTACAAACTACTAACTACTAGCGAGTTTTTTGACGAAGACTTCCACAGCTACTGGGAAGATGTCGATTTAAGCTGGAGGATGACTAATGCCGGTTGGAAAAACATTTTTGTTCCGGCCGCGGTTGGCTACCACGGCAGGGGAGCCGGGTCTTCGGAAAACGGTTATGCCGATGTTGTTGAGTTCATTAACCACCACAAAAAACTTTCCCCCCGCGTCCGCCAGCTCAACTACCAAAACCACATTTTTATGTATATAAAAAATTCTCCGTATTTTTATCCGCAGTTTTTTATCCGCGAGTTTTTTATGTTTTTTTATGTTTTATTTTTTGAGATAGGCACTTTAAAAGTCCTGCCGAATTTGATAAAATTGTTGCCAAATATGTGGAAGAAACGTAAAATTAATTACTGTAATATAATTTATGGCCATGAATAATGTTACACAAGGTATTTTAAGAATTATTATAAAAAATAGAGGCGTCACCTGATGTACAATGAAGGGTCTCGTGCGTTTGCCGAGGCCGCTCATCGCGCTCAGAATGACGCCGTGGTCGCGCGTTTAAGGTCAGTCGAGAAAACCGAGAAGGAAGTAGCTTCCGGTTATTCTAACATCCCAAGGGGCTTTGTCACGCAGCACGTCGGCCGTTCGAGGGTTAACGCTGTAGATTGTCTCCCCACATTGGTTGGCCTCATTTTAATTGTTCTGCGTGGAAGGGTCACAAGCACCTCCCTCACGAAAGACAATGGGCGTAAACCTTCTTGTCCAGTTTCTTCCCACATCAAACTAAACATCAATCTTTCTGCCATTTCCCAATCCTGAGGACGTTGCATAATTAAAAGTTAATATACCCTTATGGATTTATCAATAATAATCGTCTCCTATAAATCCAAAGAGCACTTAAAAGTGCTGTTGCCGAGTATTTTTGCGTCTACAAAAAAGTACAGTTATGAAGTTATCATTGTTGACAACGATTCGCGGGACGGGACGGCAGAGGCGGTGAGCAGTTTGTTGCCCGCCATTCCGAATTTAAAATTAATTAAAAACCAAAACAACGGCTTTTCCGCGGGTAATAATTTAGGCATTGCACAGGCGCAGGGAAAATATATTTTATTGCTAAACCCCGATACCAAAGTTGAATCAAGCACCTTTGAAGTGATGTTGGATTTTATGGAAAGTCGTCCGGACGTTGGGGTTAGCGGCTGTAAACTGATAAAAGCAGATGGAAAGCTGGACGTTGCCTGCCGCCGCAGATTTCCAAACCCGCTGAACAGCTTTAAACGATTATTTTTGCGCGACAATAAAAATTATAATTATACGGACGTGGACAAAAATTTAAATATGGAGGTCGACAGCGTGGTCGGAGCTTTTTTGCTTATTAGAAAATCGGTTATAGAAATTATCGGCACTCTCGACGAAAAGTTTTTTATGTACGGGGAAGACCTGGACTGGTGCTGGCGGTGCAAAGAAGCGGGCTTTAAAGTTTGGTATTATCCTAAAACTTTTATATTTCATTACAAGGGCGAGTCCAGCCGTAAAGCGCCGTTTATAATGCTGTTGGCCTTTCATAATTCAATGTGGATTTTTTACAAAAAACATTATTTTGGGAAATATTCCGTGGCGTTAAACTGGCTGGTTTTTTGCGGAATATATTTAAGGTTGGGTGTTTTGGTTATTATCAATTTGTTTAAAAGCGAGCCAAGGATCAGTAAATAATTATCTACGGATTACGGATAAATCATACGGATATACGGATCCGTATATCCGTAGCCAATCCGTAATCCGTAGATGAAACCCGCTTTGAATTCGTCAATAATGATGTTATAATGTTTAAATCATACTTAAAAGAAACTCGCTAATATATGGATTTACAAGATAAACCCGTTCTCACGCCACAGACACAAACGCCAATTAAATCGCCAGCAGAGCACAAGCCGTCTTACTTTATTAAAGGTATTGCAAGCTTGTTAATTATTGTTATTAGCTATTACGTAGGTTACCAGGCCGGACACAAAGGTTATATTTTTGTCCCTAAAACTTTTCAGGTTATAAGCCAGAGCGATGCGCCGACGACTGTGGATTACAGCCTTCTTTGGAAAGCCATAGACGTGCTGAATCAAAAATATATAGACAAGCCCATAGACCAGCAGAAAATTTTGTACGGCGCGGTTTCCGGCGCGGTTAGCGCCATGGGCGACCCTTATACAACATTTTTTCCACCGCAGCAGTTAACCGATTTTCAAACCCAGTTGGCCGGAAGTTTTGGAGGCATTGGTGCTGAAGTCGGGGAGAAAGACGGTAATGTCGTAGTTATCGCGCCGCTCGACGGTACGCCTGCCAAAGCCGCGGGCATTATGGCAGGAGACATTATAGTTCAGGTGGATGGGCAATCAACCGCCGGCTGGTCTGTTGACCAGGCTGTAAATAAAATCCGGGGTCTAAAAGGCACTCCGGTTACTCTTCAAATCGCGAGACAAGGTCAGGACAAGCCTTTAACTTTTAAAATCATCCGCGATACTATAGTGGTAAAAAGCGTGAAGTGGAGTTATAAAACAGTTTTGGTTAACGGTCAAACAAAAACTATTGCCGTCATTACCATAAGTGAGTTTGGTGACGACACGACCGGACTGGTGAATCAGGCAGTTACCGATATTCTTACCCACAATGTCAGCGGTATTATTGTAGATTTAAGAAATAATCCGGGCGGTTACTTGCAAAGCGCGGTTGACGTGGCTTCCAATTGGGTTAAACAGGGAGATTTGGTTGTTTCCGAAGCCCACAGCGACGGCACAACAATTACGTATAAAGGCGAAGGCAATCCAAGGCTAGCCGGTATAAAAACGCTTGTGATGATAAACGGCGGTTCGGCAAGCGCCGCGGAAATTTTGTCCGGAGCTTTGCACGATCACGGCTTTGCCAAGTTGCTTGGGGAAAAGAGTTTTGGCAAGGGCAGTGTGCAGGAATTGGTGGATCTGCCCGGAGGCAGCGCGGTAAAAGTTACGATTGCCAAATGGATTACCCCCAACGGCGTGAATTTGAACCATAACGGTCTCGACCCCGACATCCCGGTAAAACTAACAGCCGATGATGTAACCGCCGGCAAAGACCCGCAAATGGACGCGGCGCTTTCGCAGTTCTCAAAATAGCTACACTTGAATTTAAATGTTATTTATGAAGCCAGAATCTTCCAACTTTGAGGAATCAAAATTACCAATTTCCATTGCCGCAAAAATTCTTAGAAGAGAGCCGAAATTGAAAGCTTACCTAGAAAAAAATTCTCTATCTGAAAGAGAAATTATTAAAGTTGCTAAATCGCTGGCGAGCAGGGAAGCACCTCAAAAAGGGTTTATTATTGGGAGGACCATTGTTGGTTTTGCGAATGATTCCGACCCTAATTCTTATATTATTAAATCATCGGATGGAATTAATGCTGTCTTAGTACGGGGTCATGGAGGGGAAAAAGTGGAAAAGGATGCCTTATTGAGCGAGCTAGTTGATCTTAATCTTGTGGTGGCTTATGCCCAGGGATTAAATGAGTTACAACTGTCAACACTAAAAAATTAGAAGTATGAAAATCACTGCTCAACAACTCCGAACCAAATATCTAGAATTTTTCAAATCCAAAGGCCACGCCATAATCCCTTCGGCGTCTTTGGTGCCGGAAAATGACCCTTCGGCGTTGTTTGTAAACTCCGGGATGTTTCCTTTGGTGCCTTTTCTGCTTGGACAGGAACATCCTGCCGGCAAAAGACTCGCCGATGTCCAAAAGTGCATCCGAACAGTTGACATAGAAAACGTGGGTGATGACACCCACTGCACTTTTATTGAAATGTTGGGGAACTGGAGTTTGGGGGATTATTTTAAAGAAGAAGCCATAAAATGGAGCTTTGAATTTTTAACTTCGCCGGAATGTTTAAATCTCCCTTTAAAAAGGCTGGCATTTTCCGTTTTTGAAGGCGACGAAGACGGCCCGCGCGACACTGAATCGGCGGCAATTTGGAAGACTCTGGGAGTATTCCAGGAACGCATCGCGTTTTTACCCAAAGAAGACAACTGGTGGATAGCCGGAGCTACAGGTCCGTGCGGCCCGGATACGGAAATGTTTTATTGGATAGATGACGGCACCAAACCGCTGTTGCCATTCCAGGAACATCATAACGATCCGCGCTGGGTGGAAATTTGGAACGACGTCTTTATGCAGTACGAAAAGAAGCCGGACGGCTCAATGGTACCCCTGCAAAAACAAAATGTGGATACCGGAATGGGGCTGGACCGGGTACTTGCCGTACTTAACGGTCAGAAATCGGTTTACGATACGGAATTGTTTAATCCGATGTTTGAAGTTTTGGAGTTGGACCAGGAAATTATGACCAATGACGAAACCAGGAAGGCAAGAATAATTGTCGACCATATTCGCGCTTCGGTATTTATGGTTTCAGATAGCATTGAACCTTCCAATAAGGATCGCGGGTATGTCTTGCGCAGACTGCTTAGGCGGGCGATGGTTATGGCCAGGCTTTTGAACCTTAAGTTTCATTGGCTGGAAGCGCTTATTGGCAAAGTGGCGGCAACTTACGCGGAGGCTTATCCGGAGTTAGTGGAAAAATCTGAAAATATTTATTTTGTAATTTTAGCCGAACAAAAAAAGTTTGAAGGGACTTTGGAGAAGGGGTTAAAACAATTTGAATCAAGAATTAAGAATCAAGTATTAGGTTCATTTACAGGAAAAGATGCGTTTGACCTTTATCAATCCTACGGTTTTCCCTGGGAGCTCACTCAAGAGCTGGCGCTGGCAAGCGGACAAAATATCGATAAAGCGCAGTTTGAGGAAGAATTTAAAAAACATCAGGAGTTGTCGCGTACCGCATCGGCCGGACAGTTTAAGGGCGGGCTGGCCAGCCACAGCGACAAAATTGTGCGCCTCCACACGGCGACCCACCTTATGAACGCGGCCTTAAGAAAAGTTTTGGGTAACGATGTCTGGCAAAAGGGGAGTAATATTACGGAAGAGCGCACGAGGTTTGATTTTACGCATAACAGCAAAATGACCCCCGAACAAATCACTGATGTAGAATCGTTGGTCAACGGCTGGATACAACGCGACCTTACGGTGAAAAAAGAAATTTTGTCGCTGGAAGAAGCGCGCAAACTGGAAGCTATTGGCGTGTTCGGCGAAAAATATGGGGATACGGTTTCCGTATACACCGTCTACGATGAAAAAACCGGCGAAACCATCTCCCGCGAATTCTGCGGCGGCCCGCACGTGGAGCACACCGGCGTAATCGGCAAATTCAAAATAGCCAAAGAAGAAGCGTCTTCAGCAGGGGTGAGAAGAATTAAGGCAATTATCATTTAATTTAATATGCAAAATCACGAAGAGCGAATTGATGTTTACTCCGAAGATATTGGCGCCGATGCTAATGGTCCATTGCGTCATAATTTTAACAGTTTTATCGGAGCCGCTAGAGGTAATCTTGACTATTTTACCCAACCCAGTCAATGGAGAAAACTGGTAGATTCTTTTGTTCCTCCCATAAAACAGTTAAAACAGAATATAATGTGGGGTAGATATAAAGAAGTTCCGCCAATAACTCTGGAAAACCTAGATGAGCTGATTTCAAAATTAGATGCAATAAACCCTGAAAATAAAATGTCAACAAAACAAGAAATAGACGACCTTTTTAAGTTTTTTAATGATACTTTTGGACAAAAAGGATTTTATCATGAATAATATTGGTTATAGCTCAGCGTTAACATCCGCGTAGCAGATCCTGTTTGGATCTGCGGTATATATGAAACTAGAATTTTACAACTGCCCAAAGCCAAACGAAATGGAAAGTGTAAAACTTCCGGAGACGCCGGAGTTTGTTAAGTATGTACCGGATTTTGAATTAATGTCAAAATTAGGCAAAAAATATGAAAAATATAAAAATATTTTGGTTATTGCCAATGGCGGGGCTTTAAATTGCGTGTTGTCTACGTATTATCCGCTTGAGTATCAATCCAAAAAAAAAGCTTACTTTTTAAGCACCGTTGATCCGGACTATATTTATAAACTTAAACAGACTTTAAAGCCCGAAGACACTTTAGTTATTGGAATTAGCAAGTCAGGCGAGACCACTACACAGATTGAATCGTTAATGCAGTTTATTGACTATCCGCTTTTGCTCATTACGGGGAAGTCAAGCACCCTGCGGGCCATTGGGGAAAAATTAAAAGCAGAAATTGTTTTACATCCCCCAATTGGCGGGAGGTTTAATAGTTTTAGCGAACCGGGATTATTGCCCATAGCATTATTTGGCATAGATGTTAAAGCGCTTTATCAGGGTGCGCAAGTATTTTACGATTTGTACCAAAAAGACAATTTAGCTTGGAAGTTGGCGTCAGTTTTTTATCAGCTTGAACAAAAAGGATACGTGGATGTCTTTATGCCTTTTTATTCCCGCAACCTTTTTCCCTTAAGCAGTTTGGTGGTTCAGTTGTGCCACGAATCTTTCGGCAAGAACGGCCAGGGGCAGACTTATTTTGCTCACGAGGCGCCGGAATCCCAACATCACACCAATCAAAGATTTTTTGGTGGGCCAAAAAATATCTGTGGAATTTTTACCGGAAGTGAGACTTTTTTACACCCTACAATGAATTCCTATCCCGCATCGGTACACAGTGTACAGATGAAAGGCCATGCTTTGTTTGATATCAACAAAATTCCTTTGGAGAAGTCTTTGGGTTTTGAACTTATGGGGACACTGGAAGATGCCCGCATTTCCGGTATCCCAGTTGCTCATTTATCAATTGCCGGCTTTAACGCGGATGAGATTGGTCAGCTCTTAGCCTTTTGGCAGCTTTATGCCGTGTACTCATCGGTTTTACGCAATGTTGACCCGTTTAACCAGCCCCAGGTGGAAAACAGCAAAAAAATCAGTTTTGATAAAAGGTTGGGATACAAGGGGCTTTTGTAATTGACGGCAAAAACCCTTAGTATTACAATGGATTTGAATCAGGAAGTACGAAGTATGAATTAGGATTTGCCTAATTCCTAATTCCTAATTCCTAATTCCTCTTAATGTCCATCCCGAGCGTTTATATAAATTTAGACGACGATGTTTCCAAAGTTGTAATTCGGCTTAAACACCAAAGTTCCAGCCAGGTAGTTTTGGTTTGTCCAAAACGCTGTTTTTTATTCAGCGATAGCATAAATTTAAGATTGTTAAAAAAACAAGTTGACCTTTTGGGCAAGGAAGTTTTTATTTTGACTATGGATGAACGCGGCCAGGCTTTTGCGCAAGAAGCCGGATTTGAGTTAAAGTATTTGCCTAAAGCCGGATCCCCCAAAGCTTTTTCCGATGTCACTTTTCCAACCCGTGCCCCGGCCATTGCCCAGAAGCCGGCTCCGGAGCCCGCAAGCGGTCCGTTGGCCGATGCCGCCTCGGGACTAAAAAATATAGTGCAAAAAATCGTCCCGGCAAAAATTTTAGGTTTAGGCAGTCAGCCTGCCCCGCATCACCCCCCGGCAGTAAAGGTTTGGGAGCCAAAAATGGAAGTCATAGAAACTCTTTTTCCCAAAACGGCCGACATTAAACAAAATAATCAACAAGAGCCCGAAAAATCCCACAACAGAAAAATTATCACGGGAATTGTGGCTGTTTCGCTAATTTTAGTATTATTATTGGCTTTTGTGGTTTTGCCAAAGGCCACGATAGTTGTTTATCCAAAAATTCAACCCGTTGCTCGGGATATGGAAATCAGTGTAAGCGTCAACGCGAAAGATTTAGATCCGGTTAAGCTTGTAATGCCAGGAACCGCAGTTAACGAAACCGTAATGGCTACTGACAAATTTCAAAGTCAGGGAAAAAATCAGGTCGGCAATAAGGCCACGGGAACGGTAAAAATTTATAATTTTACCAAGTTGCCAATAAACTTAAAAGCTTTAACAACCGTGCTAAGTGTAGGCGGTAAAACATATAATTTGGTAAACGATGTGATGGATTTAAAGCCAACGCTCTATTCCAATGCCAGGACTAAGGAAGTTGATGTAAACTCACTGGGCGATTCAGTAGATATTATTGCCACTACCGGCGGTGAAGATTCCAATCTCCCGCAAGGTACGCGCCTAGAAATAAGCAACCAGGTTTTTGGCAGCCGTCCGCTGCTTTTGTACGCGAAAAGCGATACGGAAATTACCGGCGGCACCACCAGATATCTTTCCATAATTTCCCAAGATGACTTAGATACCGCAAAAACCAAGCTGGAAGACGAAGCTTTAAAACAGGTTTCGGACAAGCTGGGCGCAAGCGGAGCTGTTTTGGCGGATGGGGCATATGTAGAAAGTCCGCCGCAGTTTACCTCCGATAATCCGGTTTTGGCGCAAACCCCAAGTTTTACGGCAACTCTAAAAACAGTTATCACCGGGGTATCTTTTAACAAGAAGGATTTAACTAACATTATTTTCCAAAGAATAAGTCAATCCCTTGATTCCAATAAAACTTTAGAGCAGAGCAATCCCGACCAAACCGTTTATAAGGTTAAAACTTTGGATATAAATAATGGCTTAGCGGTTTTGGAAGTCCATTTTGAGGGGCAGGCGGTCTATAATGTGGATTTGCATAATATTGCTCCCGAGCTGGTGGGCAAGAGCCAGTCGCAAGTCAACGAAATTTTAAGATCTAAAGCCGAGATAGACAGGGTGGACATTACTTTGGCGCCCTCTTGGCAAAAGTATTTCCCATTTTTTGCCAGCAAAATCCAAATTAGCACTAGTACCCCGTAAGTCTGTCAAACTATTCCTAAAAATCAAAAAAATGGGTAACTGGCAGATTTGGAATCGTTAGAATTAAAATTATGGGATGCCAGTACCAAACTGGCGCAACATCATTAAAAACCTCTTATTTAAGGGACTTTTAGTGATTTTTAATTTTTATCAGATATTTAATTGACAAAAGCCCCGGTCTTTGTTAAAATTGACAAAGATAATTTAAATATAAAGAGTTTGGCAAACAGATCGCAGGACTTAGGGAAGTCTGGTACAAATAAAAAGGAAGTCATCGAGCTTGAGGGCAAAGTCGTTGAAAATTTGCCCAATGCTATTTTTCGCGTCCAGTTGGACAGCGGGCAGACTGTTATTGGTCATTTAGCCGGAAAAATGCGGGTTAATATGATAAAAGTTATGCCGGGCGACAGAGTAGTAATAGAAATGACTCCGTACGATTTAACAAAAGGCAGGATAACCAGGAGAATGCGTTAAGTACACAAATAAACACGGATCGACTGCAGACGAATTAACACAGATTCGTGTCCATTTGTTATTAATCCGTGTTAATTAGTTGATATTATATGAAAGTAAGAGCAAGCGTAAAACCCATGTGCAAGAAATGCAAAGTCGTCAAAAGATTTGGACGGGTCTATATTATTTGCTCAATTCCCAAACACAAGCAGAGACAAGGATAGAATTATTAAATAAAATTGACCAGAATTAAGTAAAATTAAATAAAATTGAAATGCGGTTGCAGTCCAATTTTATTTAATTAAAAATTTTACTTAATTTTACTTAATTATTTTATGGCCAGAATTGCCGGAATTAATATTCCAAACGAAAAAAGAATCGAAGCCGCATTGCCGTATATTTACGGCGTGGGTTTAACTTTATCCAAAAAGATTTTAGCCGCTACCAGCGTTGACCCGAACAAAAGAACAAAAGATTTAACCGAACCGGAGCTCAACCGAATACGCGAATATGTTGAAAAAAGTTTTAAAGTTGAAGGTGAATTGCGCCAGCAAGTTTTACTGAACGTGAAACGGTTAAAAGAAATTGGCTCTTACCGCGGCATTAGGCACATTCGAGGCCTTCCGGTTCGCGGCCAAAGGACTAAAACCAATTCCCGTACCCGCAGAGGCAACGTCAGAAAGACAGCCGGCAGCGGGCGCAAGAACGCATCGGAGAAAACATAAACGCGGAAAAACGTGGAATCTAACGCGGAACTACGCAGAAAATTAACACAATCGATGCATCGCTTTCCGCGACATTCCGCGTTAAGTTCCGCATCATTCAGCGATATATGCCAGAAGAAATCACCAAAACTGAATCGCCCGCTATTGAGCCCACTGCCCAGACCGCTGAGCCGGTTGCTGATATGTCCGCAAAGATCAAGACCAGCAAGAAAAAGCGCAGCAAGGTAAAGGTTACCAAAGGGAAAATTTTTATCAATTCCAGCTACAACAACACCATTGTTTCGGTCACGGATTTAACCGGGAACGTTATAATTTGGTGCAGCGCCGGAAAAATTGGTTTTAAGGGCTCCAAAAAGTCCACACCTTACGCCGGGCAAAGAACTATGGAAGATGTGCTGTTTAGGCTAAAAGAGCGTGGCTTGGTTGAAATAGACGTATTTATCAAAGGTATTGGTTCCGGACGCGAATCGGCTGTCAGAGCGCTTCAAGGAAGCGGATTAAACATCCTTTCCATTAAAGATCAGACTCCAATTCCGCACGGCGGCGTCAGGCCAAAGAAACCGCGCCGTGTCTAACGCGGCACAAATTAACACGAATATTAGACTAATGAACACAAATATTCGTGAAAATTAGTTTATAATTCGTGAAAACTAGTTTTATATGAGATATACAGGACCAAAAGTTAAAAAAGCAAGACGTTTAGGCATGGCTTTTACAGCCAAAGATGCTAAAATTTTGCAAAAGCGCAATTTTGCGCCGGGACAGCACGGCCAAAGCCGCTCCAGACTTAGCGAATACGGCACGCAATTGCGCGAAAAGCAAAAAGCCAAAATTTCCTACGGCATTATGGAACGCCAGTTTGAAATTTATTTTAATCGCGCCTTAAGGCAAACCGGAGTAACCGGCGATAACCTGCTTAAACTTTTGGAAATGCGCTTGGACAACATTGTTTACCGTTTAGGTTTTGCCGAAACAAGAGCCCAGGCCAGACAATTGGTTAACCACGGGTTTTTTGAAGTCAACGGAAAGAAAGTGGATATTGCTTCGTACCAAACCAAAGTAGGCGATACGGTTACCGTAAAAAAAGGCAAACAGAAAAAGGCCTATATGGAAAAAATCAAGGACAAGTTAAAGAATTTCCAGACTCTGGATTGGGTTTCTTTAAACCCCGCCGAAATGTCGGGCAAAGTTTTAAGCAGCCCGGTAATAGAGGGTTTGGGTAATGAGATTAACACCCAGTTAATAGTTGAGCATTATAGCCGAACTTAGCAGATAAATACGAAGCACTAAACTCGAAATACTAAGATAATTAAATAATAAATATTAAATTCAAAACCACTGGTTTGAATATTAAAAATTAAATATTATTATTTGTTTCGAATTTCGGGATTCGGATTTCGAATTTAACTTTTGGAGGTTTACATTATGGAAGCATTATCTTTGCCAAATCATGCCCAGGTTACGGATTTGGGCGACAATAAATATAGTTTGGTTTTAGAGCCGCTTTATCCCGGTTATGGTGTTACTATTGGGAACGCCATGCGCAGGGTTCTGCTTTCTTCCATGCCTGGTGCCGCGGTTACCGCGGTTAAAATTAAGTTTGCCGACCATGAATTTTCCACCATCCCGAATGTTAAGGAAGATGTCATCCAAATAATTTTGAATTTAAAACTCCTGCGCCTGAAATCCTTTAGTAATGAACCGGTTAAGGTCAATTTAAAAGTAAAAGGCGAAAAAGTTGTTACCGCCGCCGACATTAAAGAAACAGACCAGGTACAGGTTATAAATAAAGATTTGCATATTGCCACTTTGGACAACAAAAATTCTGAATTAGATATGGAACTTACGGTTGAGCAGGGCAGAGGATACGTCCCGGTGGAAGCCAGAGAGAATCAAAAACAGGAAGTAGGAGTTATGGCTATAGACGCCATTTATACTCCGGTAAAGTCCGTTCACTTCGACGTTTCCAATGTTCGTGTCGGACAGCTTACCAACTTTGATAAACTGGAAATTGTTATGGAAACCGACGGCGGATTAACCGGCAAAGAAGCTATGGATATTGCCTCTCATATTCTGGTGGATCACTTTACCATGATGTTTTCCGAAGATTTCACCAAAATAGAAAGCCCTGTTGCGGCTGAAAGCTTACCGGAAGTTAGTACGGAAACGGCGGCCATGGAGCCGGTTGGCGAAAATGAAATTCAGAGCTCCGCGCTTTCCACCCGCGCCAAGAACGCGCTGGTAAAAAACGGTGTTACCACAATGGCGGCGCTAAAAGCCCAAACCACAGACCAAATTTCCAATTTAAGAGGTTTGGGAGACAAGACTATTAAAGAGATTTTGGAGTTTTTGGGAAGATAGAAGCGAAGCCAGACGCGAAAATCGCATCGCGAAAAAGATGCGAATTCGCGTTTACCTTTGCGCTAGATTAATTCGCGTTTACTTTTGCGTCTACAAATATGAGACATCACAAGAAGAAAAAATTTGCAAAGGGTATGGATCATGCCAGGAAGCTTTTAAGAACTTTGGCTTCTTCCGCTATTTTATATGAGCGCATAGAAACCAGCTACAGTAACGCCAGAGCGGCCAAGTCTTACGTGGAAAAGGCCATTACGATTTCCAAAAATAACACCCTGCAGGCCAGAAGGCAACTGCTTTCTAAACTCACCCCAATGGCCGCAAAAAAAGCTATGGAAGTTTTGGGGCCTAAATATAAAGAGCGCAAGGGCGGTTACACCAGAATGATTAAGCTTAACGATCCCAAGGCGGGCGCATCTAAAGCGGTGTTGGAACTCGTAGATTAAACAAACAAATTAACACGAATTTGTAACAAATAAACACAACTGATTCGTGGAAATTAGTTCTGAATTAGTGTTAATTAGTATTTATATGCAATCACAAAGACTTACATTACCAAAAACCGTAACCCGCAAGTGGCATCAGGTTGACGTTTCCAAACAAACTCTCGGCAGAGCAGCTTCGGAAATTGCCAATTTTTTACGAGGCAAGCACAAAAGGGATTTTACCCCGCATATGGATATGGGCGATTTTGTGGTAGCGGTTAACGTGGACAAGTTAAAATTTACTGGCCGAAAAATAGCGCAAAAAGTTTATTACAGGCATTCCGGCTATTTGGGGGGTATAAAACAGACGTCTTTAAAAGATTTACTTATTAAAAATCCGGAAGAAGTTTTAAAAAAAGCGGTATTTAGCATGATAGACGATATAAAATTCCGCAAAAAAATTATGTCCCGCCTGAAAATTGTCAAAGGCGATAAACATACATACAAAATTGATTAATGATTCGTGATAATTCGTTTATAAATTAGTGTTAATTTGTTCCCAATATGCCTACAAAGACTACCACAAAACCACACGCGGCGGCTCCAAAAGCTCCGCGTAAACCAAAAGCCCCAGCTGTTAAAAAAGCGGAAGTTGTTCATCATGCCGAAGTTGAAGCTCCTGCCGCTGAAGCGGTTGTCGCTCACGAAAAGCATTCGCTTGCCAAAGGGCGCTACATTTTTGCCACTGGCCGCAGAAAAACAGCGGTTTCCAATGTCCGGTTGTTTGAGGGCAAAGGTGAAACAATCGTTAACAAAATCCCAGTGGAAAAATATTTTTCTTATAGTTTTTTTATGGAAGAAATTGGGCGGCCATTTGCCGTTACCGGTTTGGTTGGCAAATACCACTTTACCGCTCATGTTAACGGTGGTGGTCCGCATGCCCAGGCTACCGCAGTCAGGCACGGAGTAGCTATGGCTCTAAGCAAAATTTCCGAAGACGTGCGCAAAGTCCTTAAAAAAAACGGTTTCCTCACCCGCGACGACCGTAAAAAAGAACGCAAGAAACCCGGTCTCAAACGCGCCCGCCGCTCCCCACAGTGGGCAAAAAGATAGTAAAAATGATAAAACACCCTGTAAATACAGGGTGTTTTTATGTTTAGAAAAATTTTACAAAGCGATACTTAGGCTCTTTTAAGATACAAAAGTTTGGAGCTATTTAAGGAATAGAGGCTTTGACAAAACGAATAAAAGGTAGTAAGATAGTTAATCAAACAATCGCCCTATGTTCAAAGGGTTAGGTTTGAACACTCGTTTGAGTAAATCAATTTGTGGTTTATTGAGATGAGAAATGAGAAAGAAAAAGAAATAGGAGGAATGGAATATGGAACAAACCGTACCTGTGAAAGAATCGGTTGAGCAAGTAATTAGCCGGGTCTGTGAGCAGGTTCGCATTTTAGTCGAAGTTGACCAGAGGCAAAAAGCCGCTGAGGTTGAAATTAGGCAAGCTGCCCTCGCTGTCAGCAAATTCATAGTCAGTATTATCCCTAAAAGCATCGACAGCCCCTTCGGTGTGAAATACTGGAGTGGCTATGTGACGAGCGACTTGGATTTAAACTTGCCGAGATATTTGGTCGAACTCAGACCCATTGGCGGCTGTACACACTTTACAGATATTGATTCTATTGACTGTGCAGCGGCGCGGCGTTTAGGTTTTGCCATATGCCACGGTTTGCTCGAAAAAATTGCGGAGATGGTTCAAGCCGAAACGCCGAAATATGAGGAATCCGGACAGATTCTGAAAGCAGCGTTGCCACAACAATAGCCAACCAGCAGGCAGTGCTGGAACGGGGCTCAAGCTCTAAGGTCTACGTCCGAGGGCTAAATCGGACATCTTTCTAAGTTCACCAGAACTGGCGGCCTTGGAAAGATTTTTTATTTGTGATAAAATATATATAGATAGCTTTTTGAAAATACAAACTCTAATTTTTTTAACAGACAATTTCTGGATGGTTTATTTATAGTTTTATTTTGGACTTAAAAAGGCCTGAAGCCCGTCGCAGTGGGCTAAACGATAATTGTTTTTTACTTCAAAACCGCCCACTCCTGGGCGGTTTTGTTATGGCATTATTTATGGTATAATACGTACATGTCTGAAGAAATCCAAAAAATTCAAAATCAGATAATCCCTATTCTTAAAGAAGCGGGTGTTTTAAGATCGTCCATTTTTGGGTCAGTAGCCCGCGGTGAATCCGATGAAAAAAACGATGTTGATATTTTGGTCGAGTTACCCCGTGGAAAAAGCTTATTTGATTTGTTTGATTTGCAAGATCATTTACAGATAGCTTTAGGAAAAAAAGTAGATATTGGTACTTACCGCTCAATTAAACCCATGCTCAAAGACAGAATATTAAAGGAGCAAGTGGAAATTTATGAGAGATAATAAAGACAATTCTGTTTGGCTCAATGACATTCTAGAGTAAATAGATTTGATTCAGCAGTATCTTTCGGAAGTTACCGAAGAAGAATTTTTTGATTCTCAAGAAAAACAGGATTCCGTAATAAGACGTTTGGGTATTATTGGAGAAGCTGTAAAAAATTTGCCGGATGATTATAAAATGCAACATAAGGATATGGCATGGGAAGAGGCGGCCGGAATGAGAAATATTTTAATTCATGAGTATTTTGATGTGGATTTAGACATTGCCTGGGACACTTTGAATAAGGACTTGCCCGAGCTTAAAAAGCAAATTAAGAGGTTGCTGCCATAAAATCTTATTTTATTATACGAACCTGATAGTTTTCTATAGTTTTATTTTGGACTTAAACAGGCCTATGTCCCACCACAGTGGGTCAAGCGTTAGCTTCGACCACCCCGAGCGATCCTCCTCTGTCGAGAAGTCCAAGGGTGGGCTAAAAGTGGCCATTTAAAGCATTTTTTTCTAAAACGCTACTCTATTCCAAGAGCAGTATTTTTTGTGGTATAATACACTTGTTATGAAATACTTGGGCAACCATAACTTAGCTAAAATCATATTATCCTTTTTGGCAATAGGGGGAATGTCTTTTGGGGTATTAAGTATTATTACAATGAGCCACGAAATGGTTATGGTTTCAACTAGCCCAAGTGTCTCCCAAAGCAGTAACTGTTCCGACTCGCACGATGCCCAGTCCTGTCTTGATTACCACCTTGGCATAATGCATAATTTGTCAACCGCCACTCACGGCAGCTTAGGCCTACAGTTGATTCCACTTCTTTTATTTTCCTTCATCGGCCTACTTGCCTTGGCTTTATTTAAACTTTTAGAATACGGCTATGTCCGCCAACGAATCAGATTTAGACAGCTTTACGAAAAAACTATCACAGCCTTTGCCCGGCAGCTCGGATATTGGCTAACCCTGTTTGAAAAAAGAGACCCTTCCTACGCTTTTGTTTTAGCGTAAAGAGGTCTTTGTGGTTGCATGAAACTTTAAATAGTTTTGGCAGTTTAATAAAAGACCCTTTGCGCTAAAGCAGAGGTTTTTTTGTTTGCCCTATTAAACTATTAAAAGTTAACTATGCAAAAATTCACTGTTCCCATAAAAGGAATGCACTGTAAATCGTGCGAAATTTTAATTGAAGAAAATTTAAAACAAATAAAAGAAATAAAAAAAAGCGAAGTCAGCCATGTGTCTCAGCGAGCTAAAATCTGGTATGAAAACAGCAAACCGTCTTTGAACCAAATCAGTAAAGCCGTGGAAAAAGCCGGATATACAGTTGGGCAGGAAGACAACAAATCCTGGTTTTCCAGAAATCCCAGAGATTATTTCTATTTGATTAATGCCGGAGCAATTTTATTATTGCTTTTTATGGCCGCGCAGATTTTTGGTTTTTCGGAAATATCTACCGGCTTTAGCCAAAGAAGTATTGCCATGGCCGGTCTGGTTGGTTTGGTTGCCGGCGTTTCTTCCTGCATGGCCTTAATAGGCGGATTGGTTTTGGCTCTATCCGCAGGGCACGCGGAACTTCACCCCGAAGCCTCGCGCATGGAAAAATTCCGCCCACATCTATTCTTTAACTTGGGCAGAATTGTTGGCTTTGGTTTTTTCGGAGCCATAATTGGGTTAATCGGCGGCGCGTTACAGCCCTCTATAAGGGTAATGAGTATTTTGACCCTTATTGTCGGCGCGGTTATGATACTGCTTGGTCTTAAACTTATAGAAGTTTTTCCGATCCTTCAACGGGTGAACATCACTATGCCAAAATTTGTTTCCAGAATGCTCGGAATAAAGCACGAAGCAAAAGAGTATAGCCACAAAAGCGCAATGGTAGGCGGAGCATTAACGTTTTTTTTGCCCTGTGGTTTTACTCAGGCCATGCAACTCTACGCAATAAGTACAGGTAGTGCAATCCAAGGAGCGTTAATTATGTCGTTGTTTGCTTTGGGAACAGCGCCTGGACTTTTGGGTATAGGCGGACTTTCCGCCGCGTTTAAAGGTTCCAAAGCAAAATTGTTTTTTGCTACGGCCGGGCTTGCGGTTATTATGCTGGGAGCATATAACATTTCCAACGCCAGCCGCATTGTTTTTCCTGCAAATGACGCGGTTGCTACGAGTCCAAATAGCGCGGCTCTATCCGGTGCTGTACAGGTCATTAATACCGAATACAGGTCAGGCATAGACATTAATCCTAAACAGTTTACTGTTAAAGTCGGCCAGCCGGTAAAATTTGTGATTGACGTTAAAGATGAAGGCAGCGGTTGCATGAGCACAATTATGATTCCCGGGCTATATAATAAGCCACAGTTTTTGCAGCAAGGAACGCAACTGTCTATGGAGTTTACCCCTGGTAAAACCGGCACTTATCCTATAACCTGCGCCATGGGCGTAAAGCGCGGAACACTAACCGTTGAATAAACGACGGCTTTAGGCCGTCGTCCCGAGCGAAGCCGGGGGATTTATTAATAGATTTACATCAATAATGCTACAATAAAATTATGGAAATTACTAAGTTTAACATTACCGATATGCACTGCGCTTCTTGCTCGGTGCGTAACGAAAACACATTAAATAAATTAGCGGGCGTTAAAAGCGCTTCCGTGAATTATGCCATGCGTTCGGCCACAGTCGAGTTTTATGAATCAAAAATTTCCGAACATGACCTACATAAAGCTGTGGAAAAAAATGGCTATCACGTGGACCACGACCCTGTACCAGTTGGACAAATGTCCTCCGGTGCAGGGCACAGCCACGGCGGAATGGCGAGCCAGAAAGAAGTTGTTTCTGCCCGCAATAAAGCTATCGCCGCATTAGTACTAGCAGTTCCAACACTGCTTTTAGCAATGCTAAAAATAAATTTACCGTGGCAGATTGGCAGTTTAAATGCCAGCGTTTGGGTAGAGGCAATCTTGGCCACTATTACAGTATTTGTTATTGGAAAAGAATTCCATATTACTACCCTGAAATTGCTAAAGCAATTTGCAGCCAATATGGATACTTTAATATCTCTTGGTACATTCACGGCGGTTGCGTACAGCTTTTGGGCTATGGCAGTTGGTAAGCAGGAATTTTATTTTGAAACCGCGGCAATAATTACAGCATTTATTTTGCTTGGGCGTTTTTTGGAAGCCAAGAGCCGTGGCCACGCGAGTCAGGCTATTAGTAAATTAATGCAATTAGGCGCTAAGTCTGCCCATTTAGTTAAGGGCTCTACCGTTGTTGATATTCCGATTGAGCAAGTGCGTGTTGGCGATGTCTTGGCCGTTAAGCCCGGGGAGAAATATCCGGTAGACGGTAAAATTGCCAGAGGCGAAACCACGGTAGATGAATCAATGCTGACTGGGGAGAGTATGCCGGTTAATAAGAAAAGCGGTGACGAAGTGTTTGGCGCCACTATTAACTTAGAAGGTTCGGTTGAAATTCAAACTCTCAAAGTAGGCAAAGACACCATTCTTTCCCAAATAATTAAAATGGTGGAAGATGCCCAGGTTAAAAAAGCCCCGATACAAAAATTAGCCGACAAAATTGCCGGAATCTTTGTGCCGATTATTATTGGTTTGGCTTTAGTGACTTTTATTGCCTGGTTTCTTTTAACCCACGATGTAGGCAGAAGCTTGATAGCCGCTGTCGCGGTACTTGTTATAGCTTGCCCGTGTGCTTTGGGATTGGCTACGCCGGTGGCTATCTTAGTCGGCACTGGCGAGGGAGCAAAAAAAGGCATTATAATTAAAAATGGTGAGGCACTAGAAAAAGCCAAGCACATTGATGTTGTGCTGTTTGATAAAACCGGCACGCTAACAGAGGGAAAACCGGCTGTTACTGATGTTGTCCCAGCTGTCGGGCAAGAAAAAAATAATGTGTTAGCTTTGGCGGCTTCAGTGGAAAAATTTTCAGAACATCCATTGGCTCAGGCTGTCGTGCTGTATGCAGAGGAACAAAAGCTTGCTTTATTACCAGCATCCGATTTCAAAAATGAGGCCGGTAAAGGAGTATTCGCGAAAATTGGAAGCGATGAGATTATTGTTGGCAGTCCGCGAATGCTTTTGGGGCTTAATATTCCCAAGAATGAGCTGGCTTCAAAAATTGAAACGCTAGAGCTTGAGGCAAAAACCGTTGTATGTTTGGTCAAGAATAAGAATCTGATTGCCTTAATAGCAATAGCTGACACTTTGAAATCAGACGCCAAAGAAGCTGTAGAAAAGTTAAAAGCTATGAGAATATCTAGTATTATGATTAGTGGCGATAATCAGCGAACTGCGGTGGCTATAGCTAAGCAGGCCGGCATAGATACAGTCTTGGCCGAGGTTTTGCCTCAGGATAAAGCCGTGGAAGTAAAGAAGCTTCAGGCTCAGGGTAAAAAAGTTGCCTTTGTCGGTGACGGTATAAACGATGCGCCTGCCTTAGTACAGGCGGATCTTGGTATTGCTGTCGGAACGGGCACGGATATTGCCATTGAATCCGGCGAGCTGGTTTTGGTAAAAGGCAGCCCTCTTAAGGTTGTTCAGGCCATACAACTGTCCCAAAAAACTTTTAAAACTATCAAGCAAAATTTATTTTGGGCTTTCTTCTACAACATCGCGGCTATACCGTTAGCAGCCTTAGGTTATTTAAACCCAATGCTTGCGGGTGCGGCTATGGCTTTTTCCAGCTTTAGCGTAGTAGGGAATAGTCTTAGAATAAAGAGCAATAAAATATAAATTTAACGCGGAAATTGGTAAGCCGATGCCACTGTGTCGCTAGGTGGGAGAAAAGTTAATTTTAAAAACCGCTTCAAACGTAATCGCGAGGCGGTTTTTCTTTTGTTTAAGAAGGTGGTATAATTAATTTAATTAATTATTAAGTAAAATTTATGCAAAATATTTTACCCAAATGGCTGGTTAACGGCCTGGGCGGAGTGCTGATAGTTTTTGTGGCTCTTTTGGTGGTTCAGCAAATTTACAATTTTAATCAGGTAGTAAAAAATCAAAAGCCGGCCAACACTATTTCGGTTTCGGCTGACGGCAAAGTCACGGCTACGCCGGATTTGGCAACTGTGACTATTGGGGTGCTGTCGCAGGGCACTACGGCAGTTGATGTAAAAAATCAGAATAACGACAAAGTAAATAAAGTGGTGGCGTTTATAAAACAGCAGGGGATTAGCGATAAGGACATTACAACCTCGCAGTTCAATTTTTATCCACAGCAGGATTACGGTGGGGTTATGGCGCCGGGCGGCAGTAAGACGCCGACCATTGTGGGATATCAGGGTAATCAAAGCATTACAGTTAAAGTCCACGGCGTGGATAAAGACCAAACCGTTTTGGGAAAAATTCTTGATGGCGCGGTCAACAACGGCGCTAACGAAGTTGACGGCGTAAATTTGACATTTGAGAACCCGGACGCTTTACAGCAACAGGCGCAGGAAATTGCCATTGCCAATGCCAAAATTAAGGGTCAAGCCTTGGCAAAAGCCGCCGGGCTGACTTTAGGGAAAGTCGTCAGCGTTTCTGAAACAAACAATTACATTCCGGGACCGGTTCCTTATGCTACAGATAGTATGGCAGCCGGACTTGGCGGAACCGCTAAATCAATAGCCCCAAATATTCAAACCGGTAGCCAGGACGTAACAGAGAGTATGACCGTGGTGTTTGAAGTGAAATAAACCGTGGATACGCGGATTGGGAACAGATTACGCAGATAAAAAAACCGTCCCGCTGATAGCGGGACGGTTTTTTTATGCTCTAAGCAAACTCGTAAGCCGAATTCTGTTTCTAAATAATCATCTATCTGTCCTACCTGTTGCCAGGAGGATCTAGCAGCCTACCAAATTTGGCTTTGCACCCAAGTAAGAATTTAGCCGTTTCACTTCCACGTTGCCGCGGAAACAATCCGGGTTGCCCCGGATTCTCTAGCCTTTCGGCATTGAGCGTTTCTGTTCGCATCTCGCACCTTACGGTGGACGGGAATTACCCGCTACCATTCTTAATACCTCTTAAGAGGGTATCAAATAAGTGTTCGGACTTTCCTCCCATTACCTCATCTTGCGATAAGATAACAAGCGATTATTCGATTTGCTTAGAGCTTAAGTAGTTTATCAGAATTTGACTAAAGTGTCAATATAATGTGTAATAAATGGAATTTAATCAATTTTAATGGTATAATTAGCTAAAATGTGAACCCAAACGTTATAATTTCTCAATTAAACTGTGCCATAAGTGAGCTCTGTGCATCTGTGGACATATGAAAAAAACTGAACTGATTTTTAATATCATTTCCATACCTGTAGATGCAATTATGCTGCTTTTGGCCGGCATAGTTTCTTTTTATTTCCGGGGACATTTTACGGGAATTGTCGGGCCAATTATATATCAGTTGAGCCTAAGCCAGTTTATGTCGGTAATCGAAAAAATAATTCCAGCCCTGGTAATTATATTTGCCCTGCTAGGACTTTATAATTTGCGCGGTACCAGAAAATTTTTGCAGGAATTCAGTAAAATTGTAATTGGCGAGTCTTTGGGTTTGCTCTTGGTAATTTTATTATTCTTTTTTAACCAAAGTATTTTTCCATCCCGCTTTATTATTTTGGCAACTTGGGGTATGGGGATTATTTTTGTTTTTGTCGGCCGAACAATCTTGCGGCAAATTCAAAAAATGCTGTTTAGTAAAGACATTGGGTTGCACAAATTGGTAATTGTCAGCGGTGGCCGGGTACTGCCAATAATCGAGCAGGTTTATAAAAACAAAAGGTATGGATATGAAGTCAGCGAAGAGTTGGAATATACTCCGGAAATTTTTCAAAATTTGGAAAAGTTATATAGCGAAAATAAAATAGACGAAATTTTGCAGGCTAATTCCAACCTGGACGATGAATCAAATTTAAAACTCGTGCAGTTTGCCAGAAACAACGGTTTAAGTTTTTCTTTTGTGCCAAATTTGTTTGAAGTCCAGCGCAATGCCGTGGAAATGTCCGAGCTTAAAGGCATACCTGTTATTGCTTTAAAAAACACGCCGCTGGACGGCTGGGGTCAGGTAAGTAAGCGCGTGGCCGATATTATTTTGTCCGCGTTTTGCCTGATTATTACGTCGCCAATATTTTTGATTATTGCCATTGCCATAAAACTCGACAGTAATGGTAAAATAATTTATTCGGCCGTGCGCGGGGGAAAAGGAAAAGATTTCAAATTTTATAAATTCAGAACAATGTTCAGCCATATGTCCGTGGGTGAAGAATACGGCGGCGAGCAGGCGGAAAAGATTCGTCAGGAGCTGTGGAAGAAAAACGACCGCGGTGGTGAGAACGGCACTTTTTTAAAAATAAAACACGACCCGAGGGTTACCCGCGTAGGTCGGTTTTTGCGCAAAACCAAACTGGACGAAATTCCGCAATTCTGGAACGTTTTGGTGGGTGATATGAGCATGGTTGGCCCCAGGGCGCATGTCTTGGACGAGGTTGGCCGCTACCGAGACCGCTATCGTCGAATGTTTTCCATAAAGCCCGGAGCTTTTGGTATGGCGCAAATTGCCCAGGTGTCCTGGCCGGATTTGCCGTTTGAGGAGGAAATTAAGTTAAATACCTATTACATAGAAAATTGGTCGTTGTGGCTGGACGTAAAAATTTTAACCAAAAGTTTTTGGCTGTTATGCTTTGGGGCCAAGTCTAAAGAAGACTATTAAAGTTTACGAAGTACGAACGGGTACGAACTTACGAAAGGTCGTGCCATTGCTTCGTACGTTCGTAAAAATTCGCCTGCCTGCCAAAGGAACTTTTTGTGGTAGCAATGATGTATGGCTACCATCAGTGAGCAATTAAAAAAATTAATTTTGGCGGGAAGGTACTTCGTAAACTCAATGAAGATTGCACTTGTACACGATTCATTTACACAATTAGGTGGCGCCGAGAGGGTTTTGGACGCCCTCCACGAGCTTTTTCCGGATGCGCCGGTGTTTACTTTGGTTTATGATCCCATGTTCAAGGAAAAGCACAAAACCTGGGATATTCGAACGTCGAGCCTCCAGACTTTATATTTATCGCTCGAGAAATTACAATATCTCTTGCCTCTAATTCCCTGGGGCACTGATAATTTGGATTTAAAAGATTTTGACGTAGTAATATCATCTAGTTCCGGCTGGGCAAAGAATGTTCGAGTCCCAAAAAATTGTGTTCATATTTGTTATTGCCACACGCCAACCAGATTTTTATGGAGCGAACCTGATTACGTAAAACAGGAAGTTCCGTGGTTAATTCGGCCGCTGGCTAAAATTTTTTTAAAGAGCATGAAAAAATGGGATTACAACGGTGCCCAGCGGGTAACAAAATTTATTGCCAATTCAAAAGAGGTCCAAGGTCGCATAAAAAAATATTACAATCGAGAAAGCGAAATAGTTTACCCATTTGTCGATACTAGTTTTTGGAATGCAACTCTTTTAGGGCGTCATTCTGAACGAGTGCAGCCGAGTGAAGAATCTCAAACCAAGAATGAGATCCTTCACCCCTCGGATGCACTTGGGGTTCAGGATGACGCCGAAAATAGAAATTACTTTCTCCTTGCCGGCCGCCTCCATGCCCATAAGCAGAACGATCTTATAGTGGAGGTTTTCAATGAGCTTGGTTTACCGCTTCACGTTGTGGGTACCGGACGGCAGGAAGAGTATTTAAAGTCTATTGCCAAACCAAACACTAAGTTTTTGGGTTGCATTAGCGACGAGCGGTTGCGCGACGAGTATAGGGGTGCAAAAGCTCTAATTTACCCTCAGTTGGAAGATTTCGGCCTAATGCCCCTGGAAGCCGCGGCCTGCGGTACAGCCACCCTGGCTTACGGAAAAGGCGGAGCGCTGGAAACTATTGTCTCCGGAGTGACGGGAGAGTTTTTTGGTGTAGCGGCGGCCACTGGCCGCCACAATAATGGTATGGAGGCCGGTGGCCTCCGCTACAAGGAACAAATCAAAGCCCTTCTCCTCTCCTGGAACCCTCAAAAATATTCCGTCGATAATTTGCGCGCGCAAGCCGAAAAATTCAGCAAAGAAAAATTTAAAAAACAACTTTTAGAAATTATTTATTTAAAATAAGTTTATGTCCAATGAAGTTGTAAGTTATCAAAAAGTTATCGATTTTATCGTTTCGTCCGGACAAAGGCTGCTAGCCAGAGCCGGTAAGATAAAAGACATAGGAATAACAAAATCAGATTTAACCGAGGAAGATTTGGTAATAGAAAGAGGCTTAAAAGAAACTGTTGTAGGTTTTGGCGGTAACCCGACAGTCTATGCCGAAGAAGAGAACGATGTTTTTAATAAGTCACCGGATTTATGGGTTATTGACCCAATTAGCGGGACTCATAGGTTTATAAAAGGGGAATCGCATTACGCGATAGTAATTTCCCATCTTGTAAACCACAAAACTGTATTTGCTGCAGTTTATGATCCTTCTGTTAAAGAATTGTACACCGCTTATTTGGGCAAAGGGGCTTTTTTAAATAGCGCTCCCATTCGGGTTAGTTTATCGGCAACTAACATAATTATTAGGCCGTCAATGTTTTGGAAAGATCCTGATGCAGTTGAAAGAATAAAAAATTTATTACAGAAAAAGAGTTTGGAAAACAACGAGTACTCAATGGCAGTTAATTATTGCAAGGTGGCAAAAGGCGAAGCCGATTGTGTGGTGGCGTTAACTAAAGATGCTTTTCCGGAGTATGCGGGGGGTTTTATAATCAAAGAAGCGGGAGGCAAGTTTACTAATATTGAAGGTTCCGATGATTTAAAGCCAACTGACAGAGTCTTCGTTGGTGGAAATTTAAAGATTTATAATGAGCTGCCACCTTTAGTTAAGAAGGCGATGGAAAAATCAGAAAATCAATCATGAAAATAGCCATTGATTTACGAAGTCTTTCCAGCGGAACGGTGAGCGGGGTGGAGAATTACTGCATGAATCTGCTGGAAAATATGCTGGAGCTGGACAGACAAAACCAATATGTTTTGTTCTCTAATTCCATGCGGGCAAAAAAAATGCCCGATTTTCATTATGTTAATTCTAAAACTGTACAGTCGCGCATTCCCAGTAAGATTTTAAATTTGGCATTTAAATTTAATTTGCAAAAAGTGGAAAAGTTTACCGGCGTTGTAGATTGGTTTTTTATGCCCAATCTAAACCAATTTAGCATTAGCCCGCAAACTAGGCTGGCCATAACTGTGCACGATTTATCACCGGTAATTTTGCCCGAATTTTATAATTTAAAGAGAAAATTGTGGCACAAATTTTTAAATTATAAAGAAGCTTTCAATAGGGCGAATATTTTGTTCGCGGTTTCGGAATTTACCAAAAATGATCTAATAAGAATTTTTAATATTGACTCCAATAAAATTAAAGTAATTTACCCGGGGATTGACCACAGGCAATTTAACCAAAACATTCCGGTTAATGAACAGCGGACGGTCAGGAATATTTACGGTTTACCCGGCGATTATATTTTGTTTTTAAATACCGTTGAACCAAGAAAAAATTTAGCCGGCGTGATTAGCGCTTTTGAAAAGTTGCAATCTCCGGCGTCATTAGTCATAGCCGGGCGTTTGGGCTGGAAATACGGCAATGATTTTAAATTAATCAAAAATAGCAAAAAATCTGCTAAAATAAGGTATATCGGCTACGTTGCCGAGCGGTATAAGCCGGCTTTGGTTAAAATGGCCAAACTATTGGTTTACCCAAGCTTTTACGAAGGTTTTGGCTTTCAGCCACTGGAGGCCATGGCGGTCGGTACACCGGTGGTGGCCAGCCATTTAACATCATTGCCGGAAATTGTGGGAGATTCCGGACTTTTGGTTGATCCTTACAATCCAAACAGTTTAGCGGGCGCCATGGAAGATATTTTGAATAATGAAAAATTGCGTAGCCTGCTAATACAAAAAGGCTTCATTCAGTCTCAAAAATTCAACTGGGAAAAAACAGCGGGAGAAGTACTGCAAGAATTAAATAAAATTTAAAAATTAAGTAAAATTAAGTAAAATTTACTGCAGGCAATTTTGTCAATTTTACTTAATTTTACTTAATTTTGGTCAATTAACTTATGAACATTGGACTGGATTTAAGATTATTCGGATACCAACACGGCGGCATTGGCCGCTATTGCAGGGAGCTGTTTCCCGGGATTTTGGAATTGGATAAAAACAACAAATATTTTTTGTTTGTTAATCAAAAAAATTTTTTGGACGGAGAGCTGGATGTATTTAAAAAATTCAGTAACACAGAAATTATCACAACAAACATTCGGCATTACTCTTTGAGCGAACAGCTGAGTTTTTGTCGGTTATTAAATAAGTATAATTTAGATTTAGTCCACTTTCCGAATTTTAACGTGCCAATTTTGTACAAAAAGCCATTTGTGGTAACTATACACGATATGGTGCACCATAAAATCGGTGGCGCCAAAAAAAGCCATTTGTTTCACTTTTTGGCGTATAAAAAAGTAATTCATAACGCTGCAGTAAAAGCGCAAAAAATTATTACGGTTTCCCAGACATCAAAGAACGACATTGCGAAATTATTACAAATCAACCAGGATAAAATTAACGTAATTTACGAAGGAAGCTCTTTAAACCCCGACGTTTCAGAAAGCCTGGTTGATAAAGTTAAAAAGAGCTATCTAATTTTGCGTCCGTATTTTTTATTTGTCGGGGTCTTGGAGCGTAAAAAAAATCTTGTAAACTTAACACGGGGTTTTGATTATTTTTTGCAAAAATATAAGGCCGATATGGATATGGTTGTAGTCGGTAAAAGTGACGCGCACTATCCGGAAATAAAGCATCACGCCTTGGATATTAAATACTCAAACCATTTAGTTTTTACTGGCAGCATCGGCGACTCCGAGCTAAGAGCTTTATACAAGGGCGCTTATGCTTTTGTTTCCGCCTCACTACACGAAGGTTTTGGTTTGCCTGGTGTTGAGGCGTTGGGGTTTGGGTTGCCGCTTTTGGTTTCAAATACGCCCGTATTTAATGAAATTTATGACAACTCGGCAATTTATTTTAACCCGCTTGACCCCGAAGATATTGGCGAAAAAATGAATTTATTGGTACGAGACAATCAATTTTATGAACAGCTTCAGGAAAAAAGTTTTCAAAGGTCGCAGTTATTTGATTGGAGTAAAGCGGCTCAGGAGACTTTGGATATTTATAGAGAGGTAATTTCTTAATTTCATTATTTTTTTATTTCTGATTGGAATCGAACGAAATTATGAGACTAGGAAATTAAAGAAATTCTGTAAACTTATGAAAATTCTACTAGTCGGCGGCGGCAGCGGAGGGTCTGTTTCGCCCCTGCTGGCCGTCGCAAAACACATTTTAAAGACTCGATCAAAGGCGGAGTTTTTATTTGTGGGATCGAAAAATGGTCCGGAGCAAAAAATGACGCAAAACGACGGAATTAAATTTATTGCCGTAACTTCGGGCAAATGGCGGCGTTATTTCTCCTGGAAAAATTTTGCCGTCCCCTTCTTAATCGTAATAGGATTTGTTGAAAGTTTTAAAGTTTTGAAATCGTTTCAGCCGGACTGCATATTTGGCACGGGCAGTTTTGTGCAGGTGCCGGTTGTCTGGGCGGCATGGTTTTTAAAAATTCCGGTTGTGTTGCATCAGCAGGATGCTGCCTTGAGTCTGGCCAATAAACTCTGCGAGCTTTGTGCCGCTAAAATTACAGTGACTTTTGCCCAAAGCGCCAAAAATTTTTCCACCGGGCTGGGAATATTTTACAAAAAACATCCCGGAGACAAATTAACGGTAACCGGTAATCCGTTTCGGGAAGAGCTAAGAGCCGCGGATAAAGGAGAGGCTCAAAAATTTTTTCATTTAAAAACGGACTTGCCTACATTGCTGGTTTTAGGCGGCGGCACGGGAGCCGAATTTTTTAATACTTTAATTTTGGACTGCCTGCCGCAACTTACTAAAACGGTACAAATAATCCATTCCACCGGCGGCCGCGGAAAAATACAGCCGTCTATTTATGAAAATTATCATAGTTACGATTTTATACAGAATATGGCCGGCGCTTATGCAGCGGCCGATATTGTTCTGGCAAGAGCCGGGCTTTCCACCCTTACCGAGTTGTCTAATTTAAGGAAATTAAGTATAATTGTCCCCATGCCGCAAAGCCATCAGGAGCTAAATGGGCTGTTATTAATACACTCCGAAGCGGCAATTGTCCTTAACCAAAAACGAATTACCCCGGCCGGTTTTGTCGCGCTCATTAGGAAGCTGTTGTTTGCTCAGGAGGCGCAAAATATTTTGAAGCACAACATTGGGCAAATAATGCCTCACGAAGCCAACGAAAAAATTAGCGAAATAATTTATAAGCTAACGGAAAGCATGTAATGGAAAAATCAACTTCACCAACTTTGGGTTTGGCCTTTAGCGGCAGCGGCAACCGCACCACTTTTTATATTGGCTTTTTGGAAGTTTTAAGCGAAGCCGGTGTTAAAGCAGACTACATTTCCGCCTGCAGCGGCGGGTCTTTGGTTGCAGCGGCTTACGCTTGCGGAACTTTAAAGGAATTTAAACAAATTGTTTTTGATATGAGCCGCAAGGAGCTTATGGCTATATTAACCCAAAAGCGCGGCAACGGCGGCCTTTATTCTCTGGAAGTTTTGGAAGAATTATTAAGGGATAAAGTTACAAGAGGGCTTCATTTTGATGAAGTTAAAACATTAATGAGTTTTTCCGCGGTTGACATAGAAAGCGGTGAATCTGTAGATTTGTGTATTGGTGAAATAGCCAGCGCGGCTAGAATATCCTGTACAGTTCCGGGAATTTTCGAGCCGGTAAAATGGGGCAACAGAACCTTGGTTGACGGAGGGCTTTTAATGTTTTTACCGGTTAAACCTTTAAAGAATTTTGGGGCGGACGTAATAGTAGGAATAAGTACAGGGGGAACCAGTCATATTTTTGCTCCGGGTTTTCTAAGTGTGAAGAAATTTTTGGATTTTTTTAAAAAGTCGCTTTTTGTTAAGGAGATCAAATTATTTGCAAGTAATTTTTATCCGAAGAATTTAGACGATAGAATTGAAATTCCAAATTTATTCACCACACTTGGCAGGAGTATGGATTTGGCAATACAGGCAAACAGTAAAATTGACTTGGGCGACTCGGCGTGCGACCTTGTCATAAAAATGAAAGTTGCAAAAGCCAATAAAATAAAAATGGAACCGGAAAATTTAAAAAAACTTTATGAACTTGGCAGAGTCTCGGCTGCCCAAAATTTGCCGAAAATTAAGCAGTTGCTTAAAGCAAAATCAGTAGTTTAATCACAATTTATGAACAACGATTTGGAAAATATCATAAAGCCAAACGCCCGGCTGTATTTTGTGGGTATAGGCGGCATTGCCATGTCCGCGGTGGCCAGCATTGCCATGGAGCTCGAGTTTGATGTATTGGGTTCGGATAGCAAAGAAGTTTATTCGCCGGCCAAAGACGTTTTGGAAAAGTCCAAAATAAAATATTTTTTGGGTTATAATCAGGAGCAAATTAAATCTTCTGGCGCTGACTTATTTATTTTGTCGGCAGGGGAGAGTGAAGAAAACCCGGAAGTTAAATATATTTATGAACAAAATTTGCCGCATTGCGGCTTTGCGGAACTTTTGCATCATCTGTCAAAAGAAAAACTAAGGATTGTTGTGGCCGGCACTCATGGCAAGTCTACTACCACCGGACTGCTCGGGCACTTATTTAAAAATCTTGATGATAGTTCTTTTATGGCCGGCGCGGTTTTGCAAAATTACCAGAGTAATTTTTACTTGGGAGACGGAAACTATTTTGTATTTGAAGGGGATGAATATAAAGAAGAGTTCGACGACCCAACGCCAAAATTTCAGTATTACAAACCGGACATTTTGGTTTTAACAAACCTTGAATACGACCATCCGGATCTATTCCCGAATCTTGAAGCGTTAGAGCAAGAATTTCGCCTACTGATTGAAAAAATGCCCGATGACGGTTTAATTATTTATAACGCCGATGACGCCTCGCTTACCAAGCTTGTTAACGAGTCTAACATAAGTAGCGTCAGTTTTGGCATAGACAATGAAGCGGATTTTAGAGTAGAGCAGGTGCAATATGGGGAATTTACCACCCTTGAAGTTATTAATAAATTCTCCAAGAGCGTTTCCAGCAAACTGCTTGGGCAAACGGAGCAGTACAAAATCCAGCTGCCCGGGAAAATAAACGTTTACAATGCGTTAGCCGCTATTGCAACTTTACGATCGTTAGGGTTTGCGCAGGATCAAATTGCGCTTGACTTAATAACTTACCAGGGAGTTAAAAGGCGTTTTGAACTGGTTGGCGTAAAAAACGGCGTTACTATAATAGACGACTACGCCCACCACGCCACAGCAGTCCGCGAAACCCTTTCTGCCGCGCGTCTGCGCTATCCTAAAGGCAAAATTTGGGCTGTATTCGAGCCCCACACCTTTTCCCGCACCAAAGCAACCCTGGCCGATCTTGCCACGTCATTTGGCGATGCCAATGAGGTACTCATATCCGAAATTTATCCAGCCCGCGAGAAAGCCTCCGAAGCAACAATTAAATCCTTGGACGTAATTGAGGCAATTAAGGCTTATAACTCGCAACTCGCAACTGACAACTCAATCAGGCTTATTGAAAATAAAGAACAGGCGTTAAATATTATAAAAGCTGAGGCAAAAGCAACCGATGTAATTATTGTTATGGCCGTGGGTAGCTTTAACCGCTTGGCCTATGAGTTAAAAGAAATATTATGAAATTGGGACAACCGTTTATAATTGCCCACAGAGGCGCTTCCAATTTTGAACACGAAAATACATTAAAAGCCTTTGCTAAGGCAATTGAGCTGGGCGCGGATTATATAGAGACCGATGTCAGGAAAACAGCGGATGGAGTTTTGATTTTGCATCACGATAGTACGGTAGGAAGACTAAGAATCAAAAAAACAAAATATTGGGACTTGCGTAAAGCAGCGCAAAAAAGAAATTTTGATATCCCTACGCTGCACGATTTAATCAAGCCGGTTAAAGGTAAAATAAAGCTGGATATTGAATTAAAAGAAAAGGGTTATGAATCAAAAGTGACTAATGTTTTAAAAGGCAGTTTATCGTATAAGGATTTTGTTATTACTTCGTTTTACGATTCTGCTATTAAGGCCGTAAAAGCTTACGACAAAAAAATTATCTGCGGATTACTTTGCGATTATTTTAGGGTTACAACCAAAATCGGGGGGCCATTTAAAAAAGCCATTTTGGCAAAAGCGGATTTTATTGCCCCAAATTTTAGACTTCTTAAACCAAAATTCATAAAAAAAGCCGAACAAAATAGCCTGCCAATTTGGGCTTGGACGATAGACAGCCCAAAAAAAATTACCGAATACAGTCAAAACAAAGCTATAAAGGCAATAATTACCAACGTTCCGGACGCGACGTTATTAGTTAAAAAAACGTTTGGCGGCAAGCACTCTTAAATATATGATCCAAGATAAAATGCCTTTGGTTGTTGAACATCTGTTGGCCAGAAAAAATAAGTCTGTACCTATTGGCGACGGGAGGAAAATTTCTCTGGTCTTATTTGGCGGGGTAATGGTCGGCGTCAGAGGCGCGGGGGCTTTGGTGGCGCTTGAGGAGCTTGGCTTGTCGAGGGCTTTTGACGAAATTTATACCATGTCTTCCGGGTTTATAAACGCTTCGGCTTTTTTGGGCGGCCAAATAAAAAAAGCGGCCGAGACCTATTACAAAAAGCTTTCCGGGAGAAAATTTTTAAACTTTTTTCGGCTTTGGAAGATTGCCGATATGGAGTATCTGTTAAAGGTGGTTGATGAGGAAAAACTTGATTTTAAAACCATCCTCCAGGGTAAAACAAAACTTCAAAATATGTTTATCAACCTTTCTAAAGACGGCCGAACCGAATATTTGGAAGTTCACGATTTTAGGGAAGCCGAATACCGCTCTTTGCTGGAGGCGTCTTTGTGCCTAAAATATATCGCGGGCGGAAAAATAAAAATCAGGGGCAGTTATTACCGGGATATTGTGGCGGACCGGGCGGTTGCCGATTTTTTTGAGCACGTTTTAAATTCCGGAGCCACGGACGTATTGGTAATTTATAATTATTCTTGGCAAACAGACTACATTAGAGAAAACTTTTCCAAACTGGACAACCAAAAAGTTTGCGAAGTCAGCCCGGACTTTGATACTATAAAAAGCGAATTTTGGCAAAAGATGGAAAGATTTGAAACCCGAAGCGCTGTTTTAAAAAACGACTGCCAAATGTTCGCTGGCCAGGTTAAAAATTTGTTCGGATCCTCGGAGCCTATCAAGTTGCTTTAATTTTTACAAATGACGATGAAGATAATTCTTGAATCCGTTTGATGCTCTTGCAGCATTCCGCGGCTATGATTAGGCCTATGAGAATGTAGGCCATAATGAGACAGAAAGCTGCCGCTAACAACACAAAGATTCATAATTTCACTCGGCTTTTCTTTTACCAATACTAAGCAGTATAAATATTTATGGTTAAAAAATCAGCAAAAAGCTTAAGGGAAAAAAGAGCTTTAATTTGCGATGGCGGAGGCATGCAAGGGTCGTTTATGGCCGGAGTGTTAAAAGGATTTGTTGAGAACGATATAAAAGACGGATATTTTGATTTATGCGTCGGGACATCCGCGGGTGCATTTTGTTTGGCTTATTTTTTAACAGGCCAAATCAAAGAGGGGCTGCGGATATGGGAAAAACATTTGCCTAAAGGTTTTATAGTTTGGAAAAATTTTCATCCTTATTACGATTTGGATTATTTACGCAAGGTTATAACAAAGATTGAGCCTTTGAACCTAAAAAAGTTAAAGAATGCTAAATCGCAGTTGGTTGTTAGCTTAACTAAGCCCGGGGCCAGTAAGGCGTACTTTATTGACCTTACGAAGTCCGATAACGTTATTGACACTCTGATAGCTTCTGTAAGCGCCCCAATTCTTACGAAAGATGTTTGTCTTAATGGAGAAGTTTATTATGACGGAGGTTTTACCGCCCAGCCGCCAATTAACCACCCGGAATTAAAAAATTATTTAACCAAAGTCGTTTTGCTTACATACCCCAAAGGGTATCGTTTAAAAAATTGGGCTTGGGAGTTAGGCTCCAAAGTGCTTTTAAAGGAACCAAAGCTTAAAAAGATGGTGGCCATGACGCCCCGATTGTGCAACGGTATTTTGAATAAAATTGAAAAAGATAAAAATTTACTTGTTATCCAGCCGGAATTTGTATTGCCAGGAGACTGGCTGGAGAAGGATGCTTCAAAACTGTCAAAAAATGTTAAAATTGGGATTGAAACGGCGAAAGATTTTATGAAGAATGGTAAATTAAAATTAATTTAACTATGCAAATCCAGGAAAGTGTTTTATTAGCTCCATATACCTCGTTCAAAATTGGCGGGGTGGCCAGGTGGTTTTGCGTGGTGGGAGATCAGTTTGACGCTTTAGAGGCTTATGAGTTTGCCAAAAATCATCAGCTAAAAACTTTTGTATTGGGCGGGGGAAGCAATATTTTGGTTAGCGATGAAGGTTTTAACGGACTCGTTATTAAAGTTGTAAATAAGGGGATTGAAGTAATAAATAATAATGATAATGATGTTTTGCTAAAAGTCGCGTCTGGAGAGGTTTGGGACGAGGTGGTCAAGTTTGCCGTGAAAAATAACTGGTGGGGAATTGAAAATTTATCTCGCATCCCTGGTTCCACCGGCGCTATTGCCGTGCAAAACGTTGGCGCTTACGGTCAGGAAGCTTCTAAGGTTATTGAATCGGTAGCGGTGTTTAACAAAGAAACCCATCAAATTTTAAACTTACCCGCTGCCAATTGCGGCTTTGCTTACCGCCAAAGTATTTTTAACTCGGCCGATAAAGGCAAGCACATAATTTTTAATATTGTTTTTAAGCTGGAAAAAAACGGCAAGCCCAATTTGGATTACCGGGATTTAAAAATGAAGTTTCAAGGGCAGAGCCCGAAACCGGACCAAATTAGGCAAGAGATAATAGCCATAAGGGATAAGAAATTTCCGTTTCCCAAAGAAGCTAAGCTGGGAAACGCAGGATCCTTTTTTAAGAACCCGATTTTAAGTCCGGAGGCCTATCAGGCTTTAAAGGATAGGGTATTGGGTGAATTTGGAAAAGAAAAAGTCGACGAACTTGAAAAAAAGAAATTTTTAGATAGCACGATTTTAACGGCCGTTAAAATCGTGCTAAAAGAAAATCAACTCAATTTGGTCAAGGTGCCGGCGGCCTTCCTGATAGATTTGTGCGGATTAAAAAACCTGCAAAGCGGAGGAGCGGGTATAAATCCAAATCAGCCATTGGTAATTATTAACCAAACCGGTCAGGCCACAGCCAGAGATGTCCTAAATTTAGCCAACATTGTAAGGCAAACCGTTTTGGCTAAAACCGGCATTGAATTACAATTTGAGCCGGAATTGATTGGTTTTTAAAAAACGTAACAATGGGCATCATTGTACTGCACACTGGTGCCCATTGTTACTCAAGTGTGGTATAATTTAAAAGTTAAAGATCTGCGTTAATATCCGCGTAGCAGATCCGCGAGAAATTCGCGGTACTATGAACATAAATATAAAAGCCACCAACACCACCTTAACGCCGTCAATAAAAAACTATATTGAAGATAAGCTTAAAACACTGGAAGTGTTCTTCCGCTCGGAAGATAAAATTCGCGTGGAAATAGAAGTTGAGAAAAAACGCAAAAACGAACCGCCGTTTCGAGCGGAAATAGACATCCAGCCCAAAGGACATTTTGCCGAAGCCCGGGGGCTGGATATTTACGCGGCCTTTGACTTGGTAATGCCTAAAATTAAGGAACAGCTAACCCGCCACAAAGACAAGCAGGTTAGTCTTAGGCGCAGAAGGTCAAAAATACATTAAGATACAAATTAAAGGATACAAATTAACACTAATACTGCACTAATAAACACGAATCACATTAGATTCGTGTTTTGTGCATACTAGTTCCTAATTTGTGTTAATTTGTTTACTTTGAATAATGTTTGTTTAGTAGTTGGGAAAATCCGCCTTTTTTGTTTAGCATTTCCCTGGAGCCTCTTGTAACTGTTGAAATACTTACTTTGAGGTTTTTGGCGATGTCTCTTTGGGAAAGCCCTTTCTGTAGCTGTTTGACAATTTGCCACCTAACTGCCAAGTCTTTGTATTCGGCGGGGGACAGCAAATCGAACAAAAATTCATGTAACAACGCTTGGCTTTTAGAAGCTTTTTTAATCAACTCCTCCAACTCCACTCCATACTCATGTACATATTTCATATTCGTAGCATTAATGTACTAGTACAGTAGCACGTTGCGGGTTTTGTTTCAAGGGCTGTGGACAACCTGTTGGTTGGATCAAAAGTCGCCTAAATCGTATGTATTAGTGTACTAGTACAGTAGTTGACAAAGGATCCACATTGGTATAGTATACAGATATGAAGATTTTGTCACAAAGTATTAACTTAGTTTGGTGGGTGGCCTCCTAGGCAAGCCCTTCAAAAGTGCAAATATTTGCACCCGCGGGTTTTGCCCAAGGGTGTTTTTTATTTGCACTGACGCCGCCTCCTTTTTATTTGGGATGCCTCGCCAGCGCAAACACTACAGAGCGGATTATTGCGCGCTGGCAGCCGCTCGCCCAAGGAGAACAGATGTCTACATTGGCACAGCTTAAAACACAATTCGAACAAGAGCAGTTTCGATTTACGGCAATGAGCCGACAATACCGAAAAACATATGGTAACTACGCAAATCGTAATCGGCAGTCAAGTAGAGCAGAAAAGGCCGTGAATATTCAATGGACTGTTTGACAACAGGGAAAATGTCTTGCCTCCGATGCGTAGAGGGCCTTCAACGAAAAATAAATGACGCACAAACGACTGATTTCATCAATTCGTGCTTTGCACTGTAGTCAAAGGCCGGGGTGACCTTCTTCACCCCCAAGATTTGTTTTGATGATTGGGCACTTAATTGCTTAATCACCAGCACAAATTTACATCGCGAACAAGAGTGCTGGCTTGTCGCACGGACTGGAGGGTCTATGAATAGCTGCGAACTTCATAACTACGAATGGCTGCCAAGCGGCAGTTTGACCGTAACTTACCGGAGGAAAACCCTGTACGCAGGGGCTTCCACGGATCTCACGTCGGAGAAAATGACCGTTTCTTCCTTTAGGAAGAGATTCGGGTTCAAACCTCGCAAGCAAAAGCCGCCCAAATCCGGAACATAGGAGGCGGGCGGCTTCCTCTTTAATAATTTGACAACAGTACATAATTTGACAATATATACAAACCTGCTAAAATAATGGAAATGCATAATTTAACTCAAAATTTCTATTTTTATTTTACGCTGGGCGTTGAGCTTGGAAATTTTGAGTTGATAAACAAAGCGTAAAACCCTCATCGACTCCGAACTTCCGACCTTAACGAAGGCGGAAGTTTTTTAGTTTGAGTCGGCTAATCCCGGCAATTACATCCTTAAGGAGAAACGATGTCACCTGCTACGCAGCAACAAGCGGTAAAGTACTTAGAAGTTGTCCAAAGGCTGGAGGCTCTTGTCGTCCTCGACAGAAACCAACAGAGCTTGCTGGATAAGCTCAAAGGCGGCGCGCCTGGTATTGTGTGGTTGTTCGAGGACTGCCTACACCTGACCGGAGCCGGCCACACAACCCGTTGCGCAACATGCAACAAACCTTCAATGGTTGTATCGCTGAACCTGCTGTTATGCAGACCGGAAGCGAAGGCAGTCGCTGAAAGCGTTGTCTAAGCGCCGATGCACTTGGAAGCGAGAAGGCAAAGCGGCGGGGTAAAGTAATAAAAGATATTAATTTTATTCCAACCCCGCCTTCAATTTGCCAAAATTTTATCAAAATTGAAAGACATTTATTATGCTTCGAACCCCTTTTTATTTATCGCCTATTCTGTTATAATACTTTGTATCTGCTTTACTCTAAGCACTATTCCTTAATTACTAAGCACTAATTTTAATGTCATTTATATCAAAAATATTTGGATTGCAAAAAAGCGCCCTGGAGACTTACAGTTCACAACTGGAGGCGGTTAATGATTTTAAAGACGAGGTTGCGGCTTTGAGCCAGGAGCAAATCAAAAAAGAAATTTCAGATTTCAAAATTCAGCTTAAGGATTTAACGGAAAAAAACGAAATCAAAAAGGAATTGGAAAAAATTCAGCCTCGGGTATTTGCCTTAACTCGCGAGACGGCCAAACGGACAATCGATAAATTTAATTTTGACGTGCAAATTATCGGCGGCGCGGCTTTGGCAAACAATAAAATCGCGGAAATGAAGACCGGTGAAGGAAAAACCAACACTGCTACCTTAGCCCTGGTTCTGTACGCTTTGGCCGGTAAAGGCGCGCATTTGGTCACCGTAAACGATTATTTGGCACGGTGGCAGGCCAGTTTAATGGGGCCAATTTATCATTATTTGGGATTATCGGTAGCTTCCATTCAGCACGAGGCTTCTTTTTTATATGATCCGGAGTACAAGCCCGAACAGGAAGAAATCGATAAATTAGAGGACGAGACCCAAGGACTAGTTTTAGACGTTAAGCATATGCGTCCGATTTCCAGGCGCGAGGCTTACGCCGCGGATATTACTTATGGCACCAATAACGAATACGGTTTTGATTATTTGCGCGACAACATGGTGCAGAGTACCAACCAGCTTGTCCAACGGGATTTGTTTTACGCGATTGTGGACGAGGTAGACAGCATTTTAATAGATGAAGCCCGTACGCCTCTTATTATTAGCATGCCCGACACCGAACCTACCAGCAAGTATTATGAATTTGCCAGAATGGTGGACGGGTTGGAAGAAGAAAAGGATTATACGGTTGACGAAAAACACAAAGCCGCCAGCTTAACCGATGAAGGCATAAATAAAATCGAGGCCATTTTAAAAGTGCCGAATATTTATGATACTTCCAAAGGCGTAACCACCATCCATCATATTGAACAGGCTGTGCGCGCCCGAGGTTTGTTTAAAAAAGACCGAGACTATGTGGTGCGCGACGGTGAAATAATTATTGTGGACGAATTCACCGGCCGGCTAATGTTCGGTCGGCGCTATAGCGAGGGTTTGCACCAGGCCATAGAAGCCAAAGAAGGCGTTAAAATTCAGGCCGAAAGCAAAACTTTAGCCACCATCACATTTCAAAATTTATTTCGTTTGTATAAATTTTTGTCCGGCATGACCGGAACGGCCAAAACCGAAGAAGAGGAATTCTTTAAAATTTATCAGTTAACCGTTGAACAAATTCCCACCAACAAACCCATGGTTAGGGAAGACAAGCCGGACGTGGTTTATAAAACCGAAACCGCCAAGTTTAACGCTATTGCGCTGGAAGTAAAAGAGCGGAACAAAAGAGGCCAGCCGATATTAATCGGCACAGTTAGCATTGCCAAAAACGAAATGCTGGCTGAAGTGCTAAAAAAAGAGGGACTGCAATTTGAAATTTTAAACGCCAAGAACCACGAGAGAGAAGCGCACATTATTTCCCAGGCTGGCCGGTTAAAACAAATTACACTGGCCACCAACATTGCCGGGCGCGGAGTTGACATTCTTTTGGGCGGCAACCCGGTAGATCCCGAGGAAGCTAAACTGGTTTTGGCGGCAGGAGGTTTGCATATTCTGGGAACGGAACGGCATGAATCGCGCCGTATAGACAACCAGTTAAGAGGTCGTGCCGGGCGCCAGGGCGACCCGGGATCATCCCAATTTTTTGTCAGTATGGAAGACGACCTTATGCGTCTTTTTGGCGGCGAGCGCATGAAAAGCCTTATGACGTCTTTAGGCTTGCCCGATGAACAGCCTATAGAAGCCAAAATGGTTTCCAGAAGCATTGAGTCGGCGCAAAAAAAGATTGAAGGCTTAAACTTTGACACCAGAAAGCACGTTTTGGAATTTGATGATGTCTTAAACCACCAGCGCAATCATATTTACAAAAAACGTAGGGTCTATTTAGGCACGGAGCCTGTTTTGGAATCGGATGTAAAAACCGGTGATGACGATGGCGATTTGGAAAAAACGGTAAAAAAGCCCTTAAATCTTAAATCCGAAATCTTAAATCTAGTCCGTGACGAACTTTCCGAGTTGGTGGAATTTAATTTAAACATTGTCGATGAAAACGGCAATGAAAAGCGCGATTGGGACAATTTGTTTAAATCGGTGCAGGCCATAATTCCTGTAACCCCGGAGTTGCAAAAAAAGGCCAAGGTCGAATACGAGAATGCCGCTGACCAGGATTTTGCCGTGGCTGATTGTTTATACAAATCGGCCAGTGATATTTGGGAAGCCAGGGAAAAAGAATTAGGCAAGGAAATATTCGAAGGCGCCCAGCGCTATGTGGCTTTGCAGGCGTTAGACAATTTGTGGATGGATCATTTAGATACTATGGATCATTTACGCGACAGTGTTCGTTTGCGCGGCTACGGCCAGCGCGACCCGCTGGTGGAATATAAAAAAGAAGGCTACCAAATGTTCCAGACGTTGCTTAAAGAAATTAACAAGCAAATTGTCAGTAGTATTTTCCACATTTCCGTAAACGTCCAACCTCGCCCCGTCCAAAGTTTACCCAAGAATTTAATGACAAATTTGTCGGACGGTTCGGTCTCTTCTTCGTCAAACCCATCGGGCGACCCCAAATACGAAGGCGTTGGCCGTAACGACCGTTGCCCCTGTGGCAGCGGAAAGAAGTTTAAAAAATGCCATGGAAAAAATATTTAATGAACTAATTAAAGTGGGCGCTGGGGTAATTATTATCAAAGAAGGTAAAACCCTACTTGCCAAGCGCAAAAGCAAAAAAGCTTTGGGAGGTAGTCAGTGGGGTTCTGCCGGTGGCCATGTGGAATTGGGAGAAACACCGGCGCAGGCGGCAGTCCGTGAGACCGGGAAGAGCTGGGTATTGAAGTTGGCAACCTAAGATTTTTAGTCTGTTTGGATGAACAGTGGCTTGACGGTAAGCAATATGCAGATTTTATTTTTCTGGCCGACATTATTTCAGGGGAACCAAAATCAATGGAGCCGGATGCAGTTGAAGAAGTTGCGTGGTTTCCACTGGATAAAATGCCAAAGCCCTTGTTTGCCCCGGTAAAAATGGCACTACAAGCTTTAAAAACCGGCAAGCATTATGATGAGTTTAAAGAGTGAAAGCAGTTACAATTTTCTAAGTATTAATTACTAATAACTAATTACTATCTACTAACAAAATGCCACACGATTACGTTAAGAAAGAGCCAACAAAGACAGAAAAGTTTATGTATGAATTAGCTATGCATCAACAGCAATTGGAAAACCAAACTTTCTCCAATTCCATGACGGTTTTGGCCGTGGCTTTGGCTATGGGAGCCGATGCCGAAAAAATTGCCAAGTTTTTGACAACCGACGAGGAAAAAATCAAGGAATTCGGCAAAAGCATAAACGCGGCCATTGAAAAGCTTAGACCCACAAAAGACGAAATGCCAAAAGTTGAAGAAGTTAAATAAATTTTTATGGTGGAGAAAACACGTCCAAAAGTTGGAATTGGGGTATATATTGTCAACAATAAAAATCAGGTTTTGATGTTGTTTGAATATCGAGCCGACAGTGGCGGAACTTGGGCGCCGCCCGGGGGTCATTTGGAATTTGATGAGGCGTTTATTGACTGTGTTAAAAGAGAGGTTAGGGAGGAGACCGGTTTGAAGATCAACGACGCTGAGCTTTGGGCGGTAAACAATAACATCAGCCAGCCTCAAGGGCAGTTGAGCCATTATGTTAACCTTGATTTTTTGGTTAAAAGCTTTAAGGGCATACCAAAAATTATGGAGCCTCACAAGTGCGAAAAAGTTGGTTGGTTTAATTTAAACGACCTGCCCCAGCCAATGCTACTTGCCCCAAAAAACTTTTTTAAAAATAACCCGCCATGCCTGTGCCGAAGCGGGAAAAAGTTTAATGACTGCCATGGGAAAATTTAAAATCATTTCAATTTCTGGTCCTTCAAATGCCGGTAAGGATACTATTGTCAACGAGCTTTATCTCCGGCTTCAGGGCGAACATCCAGGAAAGGTTTATAAAAGCCATTACTATACGACACGTAAAGTAATGAGGCCGGGTGAGGTTAGGGATGAGTATTTTCTTACCTCGGAAGAATTTGATGAGAAGAAACAGAGAGGCGATTTTGCTTTTTTTGGGGAAAATGATAATTACCAGGTTGGCACAGCTAAAAATGAATGTTTCAAAAATGAGATAGTCTTGGTTAATATAGCCGCCCAATTTGTGGAAAAACTGAAGGAGCTGGCCAAACAGAACGGCGGAGAGTGTTTTTCAATTTTTGTTTGGGCAGATGAAGAAGAACGGGTTTTTAGAGGGCAGCTTAGGGAGAGTTGGCTATTTTCAGAGATTCCCAGATACCGCATTGACCATGATATAGTAAAGGAAACGGCTGAAACAGCAAGGGGCATAGATTTAATTATAGAAAATAAAGAAGGAAAGCTTGAGGAGACAACTGGAGAAATAGCAATGAAGGTTGAATATTTTATAAATTCTTAATATGCTTAAATTTATTACCGGAAATAAAAATAAGTTCCTGGAAGTTAAAAAAAATCTGAAACCGCTTAAGGTTGAGCAGATTAACTTGCCATTGGACGAAATCCAAGACCTGGATCCTCATAAAGTGATTTCCCATAAGCTTAATCAGGTTTTTAAGAAGCATAAAGGTCATTTTATTGTGGAGGACGACTCCCTCTATTTAGATTGTCTAAATGGGCAATTACCCGGACCTTTTATACGTTGGTTTAACGATACTATAGGCAATGCCGGCTTATTAAAATTGACCCAAAAAATGGGTAATAGTAATGTGGTATTAAAAGTGATAATTGGTTACGCAAAAAGCCCCAAAGAAATTATTTTTTTTGAAAGTGATGTCAAAGGAAACATCGTAAAGCCTAAGGGTAAGGGAGGATTTGGGTTTGACCTAATCTTTAAGCCAAAAAAAAGCAACAAGACTTTTGCGGAGTTGAAAGCCGCAGGTAACTTTGGATTTGACTCCCGTGGGATTGTTACAAAAAAACTAAAAAATTATCTATTGCAAAATGACCTATAAAATTCACGGCCGTGAATTTTATAGGTCGCAAGGTTTTTAAGATTCTTGAACTATGAAAAATGTTAGACTGCCATCATACATAAAACCGGAAAGATATCAGTTAACCATAAAGCCCGATTTGGAGGGTTTTGTTTTTGAGGGTGAAGAGGTAATTTTTTTGAATTTGGAAAAAGCGGCATCGGAAATTACGTTGCACAGTAAGGGGTTAAAGATATCGGAAGTTCAGTTCCGGGTGGCGGGTCACGAGTGGAAAGTAAAAACCATCAAATACGACCGAAAGGCGGAGACGGCAACGCTTGGGTTTGAGAAAAGTTTGCCAAAGGGCAACGGAGAGTTAAAGCTGAAATTTACCGGAATTTTAAACGACAAGATGCGCGGGTTTTATCGGAGCCAATATATGCACAATGGCAAAGTAAAGCATATGGCAACCACACAGTTCGAAGCGACGGATGCCCGCATGGCGTTTCCCTGTTTTGACGAACCGGCCCACAAGGCAATTTTTGACATTACCATGATTGTGCCAAAAGGACTGGCTGTAATTTCAAACACCATCGAGAGCCAAGTTTTGGAACACAGCGCGGGATATAAAACCGTAAAGTTTGAGCCAACACCCAAAATGTCTACTTATTTGGTAGCGTTTATTGTGGGGGATTTTGAATACATCGAGGGATATACAAAGCCAGTTAAGACAGCCGATAAATCGGCATGCTACACTAAGACTCTGGTTCGCGTGTTTGTTACGCCGGGCAAAAAGCATCAGGCAAAGTTTGCTTTGGACACAGCTATAAAATGTTTGGAATTTTACAATAAATATTTTGATATACCTTATCCGCTGCCGGTTTTGGATTTAATTGCCATTCCCGATTTTTCTCACGGCGCCATGGAAAACTGGGGCGCGGTAACTTATCGGGAGTCGGCTTTGCTGGTTGATTCCGCAAATTCATCGGCCTCCAACAAACAATGGGTAGCTTTGGTTATTGCCCACGAATTGGCTCACCAGTGGTTTGGCAACCTGGTTACCATGGAGTGGTGGACGCATTTGTGGCTTAACGAAGGCTTTGCCTCCTACATTGAATATTTAGCTACCGACAATCTTTTCCCAAAATGGGATGTTTGGACGCAGTTCGCCTTTAATGATTTAGGAATTGCGTTAAAATTGGACAGTTTAAAAAATACCCACCCAATAGAAGTGGAAGTTCACCATCCCGACGAAATTGGAGAAATTTTTGACGAAATTAGTTATAGCAAAGGCGCGAGCGTTATAAGAATGTTGGCCGGATATTTGGGTGAAAAAGATTTTCGGGACGGCCTTCGTTATTACTTAAAAAAACATTCTTACCAAAACGCGTCCACAACCGATTTATGGAGCGCCTTCGAAAAAATTTCCAAAAAACCAGTTAGAAAAATTATGGGGAATTGGACGGGAAAGTCCGGCTATCCGCTTGTAAGAGTTGTGCAAAAAAATAATGGTTTGGAATTACATCAAACACGTTTTTTTTCATCGCCATTATCCAAATCAAATTCGGCCGATGCAACTATTTGGGATATCCCAGTGGGTATTAAGAATTTTAAAACAAATGCAAAGCATAGATTTTTATTTTCAAGCAAAAAGTTCAATTACAAGACTACGCATTCAATTAAACTTAATCCAGGCGAAACAGGGTTTTATCGGGTCGATTATCCCGCTCAAATGCTGGAGGCTTTGAAGGCGCCAATTAAAAGCAAACAACTTTCCGCAATCGATCGTTTGGCTATAGTCAGGGACGCGTTTGCCCTGGCCGAAGCAGGACAACTTCCGACTGTGCAGGCGCTTAACCTGCTTCCGGCTTTCGAGAACGAGACCGATTATACTGTTTGGGTAGAGCTTTGCGGCGGTTTGGTAGGACTTCGGAACTTACTGCATGGGCAAAAGTTTTATTTAGAATTTGAAAAATATTGCCAACAAGTTTTAGCCAAAATTACCAAACAAGTCAGCTGGCAGGCCAGAACAGGGGAGAGTCATACTCAAGGTTTGCTGCGAAGCCTGGTTTTGCACCAGATGATCGCTTTTAAGCACAGGCCGACATTAAATGAGGGAATAAACTTGGCAAAAAAATCCAAACAAGTCCCTGCAGATATCCGCAGCGTTATTTATCACATATTGGCACAAGAGGGAGACAAAAAACATCAAGACGATTTTATCAAGCGATATAAAACCGAGACTCTAAATGAAGAACAAAACCGGATTGGCCGAGCGCTCGGGCAATTTAGCAACCCGGCGCTTCTAAAAAAAAGTTTGGAGTTTGCAATGTCTAAAGACGTTCGTATTCAGGACACGGCGCAAATTTTTACATCGGTTTGGGCAAATCCTTCAGGGAAAAAATTGGCTTGGGAGTTTACTAAAAAGAATTGGAGCATCTTGCAAAAAAGATATCCGGCTTCCGGCCACATTTTAAACAGATTCATTAAACCGGCGTCGGGTTTCGTTTCAGCAAGAGACGCAAAAGAGGTGGCCGAGTTCTTTAAAAAGCGCAAAGCCCCCGGAGCCGAGCGCGCTATTTTACAGGTCCTGGAAAAAATTAATTCCAACGACGCTTGGCTTAAGCGTGACTTGAAACATCTGGAGAATTGGTTAAGTAAGGGGCATTCTTAAATTTGACGGCCGTCAAATTTAAGAATCACTCCTGGTGGGATCCGATGGAATTTAAAAAATTTAAAAAAATCTCTAAGCTTAAATACGGCATGTCTGTAAAATCAGATGGGGCTATGGAATTGGCGGGCGGGAATTTGGCTTTTGCCGACAACCGCCGGAAATTTTTTTTAAAGCAGGGAATTAATTTAAAATATATCGTAACCCCTAAGCTGACTCATTCGGCTTCTGTTTTGAGGGTGGATGCGAAAAAACGTGGGGAAATAATTTCCGAAACGGATGGTTTGGTTACAAGCACCTTCGGGTTATTTTTAACCGTCACCGTTGCCGACTGTTTTCCGGTTTATTTTTATCAGCAGAGTTCAAATACCATTGGGCTTGCCCACTCCGGTTGGCGGGGCACTGTGAACAATATCGCAGGGCAGGCAGTAAAAGCTATTGCCGGCTACCCTAAAAGCATAATTGCCGGTATTGGGCCCGGTATACAGTGCTGCCATTTTGAAATTAAAAATGATATTTTGGAAAAGTTTTCCGGATACCCGGAAGCGATAAGTAAACAAGGCGGTAAAATTTTTGTTGACCTTCCAAAAATAATCAGCAAACAACTCGTTACATCCGGCCTAATTGCTAAGAACATTGAAAGTTGCGGTGAATGTACTTTTTGCCAAAAAGAAAAATATTTTTCCTTTCGTCGCGACAAGCCAACTAATATTGAGGCGATGATTGCGTATATAGGGCTTATTAAGAACCCATTGCCAAAATCTCTAAATTTGCTATAATATCCAAAGTAACAATTTCATAAATTTAAGGCCAATATTGTCATTTTTGTCAATTTTGCTCATTTCTTTTTATGCACCCAAAACTTAAACTTTTTTCCTCACTTTTCGCGATTTTACTTATTGCCGCGGCAGCCGTATGGATAGTATTACCGCAGGGCAGTAGAATCAGCCTAAAAGCTCTAAAAATCCCTTATAGCCAAAGCTTTAAAGTCCATTTGGGTCTAGATTTACAAGGCGGAAGCCATTTGGTTTACCAGGCGGATTTTAGCGGTATTGCCCCGGCTGACCAGGCAGATGCTTTAAATGCCATCCGTGACACGATTGAAAGACGCGTAAATAGTTTTGGTGTCAGCGAACCTTTGGTTCAAGTCTCGGGCAGTAATCAAATAATTATTGAGCTCCCGGGAATTAAGGATATAAATGACGCCATTAACCAAATTGGCCAAACCCCAACCCTTGAATTTAAGGTACAAAATCCGAATCCTCAACAAATAACCGCTTCCAGCACAAACGCGCTAACTCTGGACGCCGGGAGTCAGTGGTTGTCTACAGGGTTATCCGGCAAACAGTTGCAAAAAGCTACGGTTGATTTCCAACAGGGCCAAAGTTTAAGCAATCAGGTTGTGGTTCGTTTGCAATTTGACGGCGACGGGGCCAAGATTTTTTCGCAAATTACTTCCGCCAACATTGGCAAACCTATTGCTATTTTTCTTGATGGCCAACTGCTTTCCGCTCCGACCGTGCAAAATGCCATTACTGACGGCACAGCCGTAATAACTGGCAATTTTACTGTTCAGCAGGCCAAAGATTTGGCCACCAGACTAAACAGCGGCGCATTGCCTGTGCCTATTAAACTTATCTCTCAGGAAACTGTCGGTGCGACTTTGGGTAAAGAGTCAGTGCAAAAATCCGTGGAAGCAGGTCTAATTGGACTTGTTATGATAGCCCTGTTTATGATTGTTTATTACCGGTTCCCGGGAATTTTGGCTACTCTGGCTTTGTTAGTTTATGCCGTAGTCTCGTTTGCTATTTTTAAAATTGGGATTTCATTTACGGCAGTTGTTTTGGTCGGTCTGTTTTTCTTTTTGGGATTAACAGTCAGCTTCTGGTTCGGAATTTTGGCCCTGTTAAGCTACGTACTGTTAATATTTTTAAACGGCCTTGCTCCGGTAACTTTAACTTTGGCCGGCATCGCGGGATTTATTTTGTCCATTGGCATGGCCGTTGACGCGAACATTTTAATTTTTGAAAGGCTTAAGGAAGAAATCCGCTCGGGCAAAGAAATCCATAAAGCCGTGGAAGAAGGCTTTAACCGGGCATGGCTGTCCATTCGTGATTCCAATGTTTCCAGCCTTATTACCACAACCATCCTGTATATTTTTGGAACCCCGTCAATTAAAGGCTTTGCGGTTACTCTCGGTGTCGGCATATTAATTTCTATGTTTACAGCCATTACCGTAACCAGGACGTTTTTGCGGGTATTCGTTGGTAATAACATTGCCACGCATCCGTGGTTATTTGGAATTAGTAGAAGCGAAAAAAATGCCGCTTCTGCAACGCGAATTTAAACGCGAATTCGCGTTTGTTTCGCTCGATTAATTTTTTCGCATTTAACTTCGCTTCTAAAAAATATGTTTAATATTTTAAAATATTACAAATTTTTCTTTTGTGTTTCAGGGATTATTCTGATTTTTGGGATAGTCTCACTTTCCGTTTATCATCTAAAATTGGGTATTGATTTCAAAGGTGGTAGCCAGGTTCAACTACAGTTTAAACAGCCGGTTGATGTGGCCAAGGTACAGGATGCCGTAAGGTCACAAAATCTTGGAAATTTTCAAATTCAGACGGCATCTAATAACGGCTTAATTATTGAAAGCCAGAGTTTGAGCAAAGACCAGCACGATCAGTTGCTGGCCAAAATTCAGGCCGCAGCCGGAAATTTTACAGAAACCGAGTATAACTCAATTGGACCGGTAATTGGCAAGCAGTTAACGCAAGATGCATTTTTACAGCTTTTATTCGTTTCGTTAGGCATTGTTATTTATATCGGCTACGCTTTTCGCAAAGTTACAAAGCCGGTAACATCCTGGCGTTTTGGCTGGGCGGCTGTAATTGCGTTAATTCACGATCTGCTATTTGTACTTGGCGCATTTTCAATTTTAGGACATTTTAAAGGTGTGGAAATTGACAGTTTGTTTGTTACCGCCATGCTTACGGTTTTAGGCTTCTCGGTTCACGATACAATTGTCGTTTTTGACAGAATTCGGGAAAATTTAAGAGTTTACGCCGGCCAAAGCATTGAGTTTGTTGTTAACCACAGCATTAGCCAAACACTGGTCAGGTCTTTAAACACCAGCTTAACCGTGTTGTTTGTTTTGTTAAGCCTCCTCTTATTTGGCGGCGACACTATCAGATACTTTGTTTTTGCCTTGTTTATTGGTATTATTGTTGGTACTTATTCCTCAATATTTATTGCCAGCCCTGTCTTAGTCCTCTGGCAAAAGTGGAAAACAAAGCAAGTATAAAAGATATTACCGATATTTGGAAATTAAGATATTAGGATATTGAATCCCTCTCAAATAAGGGGGATTTATTTTATGTAGGGGTATTTGACAATTAAGCTAATTTTATGCTATACTATTGGAAATAATTGCTAGCCGTTAGAAGAGTTGTTAGTCTTTTACAAATTAATTTCTATCGTTGTCGATCTACCCTTGGACTTTGTTCCAATAAGCCGGTACTCCGGTTAGGCTGAATTTCTAAAAATAAATTCATGGGCATTCTTGATACTATAATTCATACCAAGCAGAACGAATCTTTGAGCCAGTTTAAGCCTTCAGAGGTGGTCAAAGAAATTTTAGATTCACTTAAAGAGCGAGATCGGCGTATTTTAATTCATCGCTACGGACTGGAAGGAGCCCAGAGCAAGACTTTGGCCGCCATTGGCCAGGAGCATAGCCTAACCAGAGAAAGAGTCAGGCAAATAGAAAAAGACTTGTTAAAACATTTAAAAAAGACTAGCATCCAAAAGGAAAGCTTCGCTTCGGCAAAGAATTTTTTGCTTGATATCGTTACGGAACACGGCCGGATAATTGCCGAAGAGAGTTTATTAATGCACTTAAATATTACTGATGACAAAGAAAAGAACGCCTTAATTTTTATTTTGCATTTAGTTGAGGAGTTGGATCATTTTATCCATCAAAACTACAAAAAAGCCTGGGTTTCGGTTTTATTCCGGGAAGATTTACTCGCCGGATTTGTAGCCGAAAGCAAGAAAATCATCGGTGAAAAAAATACCCCTGTTGCGGCGGAAGAATTTTTAGAACACTTTAAACAAACTGAATTTTATAGGCAAAACCAGGCCGAACTTAATGACCGAATTATTTTAAATTATCTAGAGCTAACGGTGGAAATTGAAAAAAATGTCTTTGGACACTGGGGTTTGAGTTTATGGAAAGAAGTTAAACCAAAAGACGTTGGCGATAAAGCTTATTTGGTTATGAAGCACCATCAGAAACCAGAACACTATTCCGTTATTACGGACATGATCAACAAAGCCGGTTTTGATGACCGCAAAGCCTATAAAGAAACCGTTCATAATGAATTAATTAAGGACCAACGGTTTATTTTAATCGGGCGCGGTATTTACGCGCTTTCTGAATGGGGTTATAAACCTGGTGTGGTCGCCGATGTCATCGTAGAAATTTTAAAGCAATCTCCGCAGCCTTTAAAAAAAGAAAGGATTATCGAAGAAGTATTAAAACGCCGAATGGTTAAAAAGAATACAATTTTAGTCGGCCTATCCAATAAAAAACTTTTTGCTAAAGTCGGCAAGAACTCATACGCACTAGTGTAGCGTCTACTAAATACTAATGAAGTTAAAAATGCTAAAGCAGAAATTTTAAAGGTTAGTATTTAGTAGAAGTGAAGTAATGAAATAAAAAATGGAAGTTTTAACAAGCATATTTCCAAATTTTAACGATGTTTTCCATATAGCCTTTTTGGTAGTAGTTACCTATTACGGATGGGTGCTTTTTGTTTTAGGCCTGATTTACATGCTTTATTTTGAATACTTGGAAGAAATTCAGGGGCAATTTGTCAGAGGCACCGAATGGGTATTTTTAGAAATCCGCGTACCAAAAGAAAACAGAGCCAGCACCATGGCGGTTGAAAATATTTTTGCCCAAATGCACGCTCTGCACGCCAGTATTACCTTTGAACAAAAATATATGCAGGGCCGCTTTCAGCTTTGGTACTCTTTGGAAATTATCAGCCTGGGTGGGCACGTCTCATTTGTGATAAGAACGCCAAAAAGATATCAGCATTTGGTTGAGTCGGCGTTTTATTCCCAGTATCCATCCGCCGAAATTTCCGTTGTCGATGACTATATGGAAAAATTTCATATAAACGTACACCATAACGAAGATGGTCTCTATGATTTTTTTGGCACCGAATGGAAAATGGTTCAGGACAGCGTTATCCCAATAAAAACTTATAAGGATTTTGAGCACCCTTCTGCGGAAGAAAAAGTCATTGATTCTCTAACCAGCACTATCGAAACAATGGAAAGAATAAACCCCGATGAAGTATTGGCTATTCAGCTTATGATTCAGCCAATCCAAAATAACGAGTGGGCGGAAAGGGCTGAAAGAAAAATAAAGGATCTGACCGGGGAAGAAATGCCGCACAAAATAACATTAAGCAGTATTTTACTTTTGCCGTTTGAATGGTTTGCCAAATTCAGCTACTCTGAGACTTTTTTTGGCGGCGGACATGGACATGCCGAACCTGAAAACAAGCCCAGAAATAATTGGATAAGTATGACTGAAGGCGAAAAAGAAAAAGTCGCTTTAATTGAGCAAAAGCTCAACAAAGCCAGTTTCAATGCAAAAATTAGAACCATTTATATAGCGCCTAAAGACCAATTTGATAAAACTAAGCGCACTGAAATTATTGGCTCAATGAGGCATCTTAGCCCGGGCGGTGGCGCCGGCGTGCATAATACTTTAAAAATAGACCGCGCGAATTGGACAAAAGTAAATGCTTTGGTTTCGGATACTTTAGAAAAATCATTTTTAGAAAGAGAAACCAAACGCCGTAAGTATTGGTTTTTAAGAGGTTACAAAAACCGCAGTATGTATGTTGGTAGTCCTAAGTTTTTGCTGAGCGTAGAGGAAATCGCCACTTTGTATCACTTCCCAATAACAACCGAAACAACTTTGGTGCCTGCTGGCGTACACACTGTAGAAAGCAAAAAGGGCAGGGCCCCTTCGAACCTGCCAACGGCAGAAGTTTTATAATTGCTTTACTAATATACTAATGTGCGTTATCTTAAATTAGTAAAGTAGCCGCCAATCAGTAGTTGTAAAGACAGGGGATATTTTGAACGATGGAAAACAAAAACAATGAAAATTTAATTACCGTATTTGCCAAAACTAACTTCCGAAACAAGGAAGTGCCTTTTGGTATTAAAACCGATGACCGCCGCCGGCACATGTATTTAATAGGAAAAACCGGAATGGGGAAAACGACCCTTATGGAGAATATGGTTATTCAGGACATCCAAAATGGCCATGGGATTGCTTTTTTAGACCCTCATGGGGATTCGGTACAAAGAATACTGGATTGTGTCCCGGCTAGCCGTATTAACGACGTGGTTTACTTTAATCCCGCGGATTTGGAGCATCCGGTGGCCTTTAACATTTTAGAGTCTGTAGACCCCAAATTTAAGCATTTGGTGGCATCTGGCTTGATGGGTGTGTTTACAAAAATCTGGGCCAATCTGTGGTCGGCCAGAATGGAATATATTTTGAACAATACTATCTTAGCTTTGCTGGACAGTCCGGGGAATACTTTATTGGGTATTACCAGGATGTATGTGGATAAAAAATACCGGAAGAAAATTGTTGATAATATTAAAGACCCTATGGTTCGGGCTTTTTGGGTCGATGAGTTTGCAAATTATAATGAAAAGTATCGCACCGAAGCCATAGCCCCGATTCAAAATAAAGTCGGACAGTTTTTAAGTTCGGGGATTATTCGTAATATAGTTGGTCAGCCCAAAAGTACAATCGATTTGCGCGAAATAATGGATAATCGAAAAATCCTGATTATGGATTTGTCAAAGGGCAAAGTCGGTGAAGATAATTCGGCTTTGCTCGGCGCGATGCTGGTTACCAAAATTCAGCTGGCTGCCATGTCTCGAACCGATATCGAGGAAAAAGAGAGAAAAGATTTTTATTTGTACGTGGATGAATTCCAAAATTTTGCCACGGAAAGTTTTGCCACTATTTTAAGCGAAGCCCGCAAATACCGTTTAAATTTAATTGTCGGGCATCAGTACATTGCCCAGTTGGAAGAAGACAAGAGTACGAAGGTTAGGGACGCGATTTTTGGCAACGTCGGGACAATTGTCGTATTTAGAATCGGCGCTGTGGACGCGGAATTTTTGGAAACCGAGTTTGAGCCGATTTTTACCCCCAGCGACCTGGTTAATTTACCAAAATATTCGATTATTTTAAAATTGATGATTAACGGTGTCGCTTCCGACCCTTTTTCCGCGATTACACTTTCGCCGAACCCCGCACACTTAACGGGCAACTCGGAAAAAGTTCTAAAAGTTTCCCGGGAACGTTATGCCAACCCGGTGGCGGAGGTTGAAGAAAAAATTTCCCGTTGGATGGGCGCGGAATATCATCAGGAAGCCGCGGTGCTAATTGGGACACCGCAAACGGAAGATCAAACAGCGACCGCCGACCAAAATCAGCCGGTTACGTCTCAAGGACAATCCCAGGCGGAGCCTCAAGAAGAAAAACCTGAACCAGCACCGGAAGTAATTGTTCAAAAAATTCCCGTACCCCAAAAATTGTCGCAACAAGCCAATATGTCCGCTGCTCCAAAGCAAAACTTCGAAAAAAAACATCAGGAGCACAGAAATACGGACAGACCCCAAAAATCAAAAGATCGTTTTAACAGGCCGCCGCAACAAAATTCCAACCACCAACCCAGGCAGTCAAACAAGAACTTTGGGCAAGACCGCGGACAGCAAAAGAAGGAAAATCCGATCTGGGATCAGATTGCCAGCCTTCATCAGGAAAAAATTTACCAGGCAAACCGCCAGACAAGTGAAGCGGTTAGCCAAATCTTTAGCCAGCCCTCAAAAGCAAATCCTCCGGCAATGGCTCCTGAAACGGAATACAAAAATCAAATTCAGACTCATGCTGCCCCTGTGGCAGCGGCGGTTATCCCAAATAAAGCAGTCGAAATGCAAAAAACAGTTTTAAACCCAGGTGAATCGCATCAAATTTAAAAGAATCCTCTCTTTCGTGAGAGGATTCTTTTAAATTTGGTTCTAAATAGGACTTACGCGCTTGGCCGAGTACGAGGCATTTTGTGAGGATTTTTGGAGACGTAGTTTGACTACGTCGACAAAAACCGCAGCAAAATAACGAAGTAATCGGCCAAGCCCTTGCGGTTTGAGGCAGCAAGATATAATTTTTGTTCATTTTTGCCTCAAACGCGTAAGTCCTACTAAATATGTTTTTTAACTTCGGCCTCTACACTGGTTTTAGGAGCGGCACCAATCATTTCTCCTACAAGCTTGCCTTTTTTAAAGAATTTTAATGTCGGGATGCTCATTACGCCGTATTTGGCGGCCAAAGCATTGTTTTCGTCCACATTTACTTTGCCAACTTTAAGTTTGCCTTCGTATTCTTTGGCAATTTCCTCAACAATCGGGCTAAGCACCTTACAGGGGCCGCACCAAACCGCCCAAAAGTCTATCATTACCGGTAAGTCTGACTTTAAGACTTCAGAATCAAAATTTTGTTCGTTCAGAATTATTTCCGCCATATATTGAAGTAGCCTATAACAAATAATTTATAACTGACTAACAGTTAAGTATTATGAGCTATTAATTATTAACGCTTAATCATTTTATCCACAGTTAAAAGTTTTGTCAATGAGGTATAATTATAGAAACTAATAAAATTTTAAAGATTGCCCGTAAAAACAAAACTATTTAAAATTCTTCCTTATTGGCTAATGTTTGTGCTGTTGCTTGTTTTAATTCAAACAACAGCGATTTTATCAACACAAGATATTGCTCTTAGCCAAACGTATAAGCCGGAAGTTTTGGGGGCAAGCACGGCGGTCCCCGCACCAATAATAAATAAGCCTAAAGATAATCCCCAAACTTCCATAATTCAGACAAAGAATCCGGACCTTTCCGATGTAAGCGCCCAAAGTTTTCTGGTTTTTGATTTAGACAGCGGCCAGGAATTGTTAAGCAAAAATCCTACCCAGAAATTGGCTATAGCCAGTTTAACAAAGTTGATGACAGCCTTAGCGGCTTATAATAACTCCAATCTCAACAAAACTTTTGCAATTACGAGTAAGAATATTTTAAATGTTAAGCCAGATTTAGGCCTCGCTATCGGGGACGAAGTTAAGGCTTTGGACGTTTTTAACTCTATGTTAATCGGCTCTTGCAACGACGCGGCAAAAGCGCTTGCGGATTTTACTTCACAATCGTCTGGAAGTAATTTTGTCGATCTTATGAATGGTCAGGCGGCTGTTTTAGGAATGGTCAACAGTAGTTTTAGCAACCCAATGGGTTTTGACAACAGCGACAATTATTCCACGGCCGAGGATTTGAAACTTTTGATCACCAATACCCAGCATTTTACAGATTTTACCGATTTAGGCCGGATGACCGGCTATAAATTCAGCGGGGCTTTGGGGAAAATTTATTCCGCAACTGCCACCAATTTGCTTATAAAAAATCATCCCGATATCCAAGCTGTTAAAACCGGCTTTACTAACGAAGCCAATGGCGCAATGGCGACTAAAGTAGCCATAGGCGGGCATCAAATAATTATTTTAGTTTTGGACAGCCAAAACCGGGAAGGAGATACTTTAAAGCTCAAGTCGGCTGTAGAAACCAGTTTTAATTGGGAATAGCTCTGTCGTAAAAATGTCAAAAGTGCTCTTTGACATTTAGATATGGCAATGCCAAAGAGCACCTTAGACATCAGGCTGACATTTTCCAGACCAGCTTTTTTATGGTACAATAAACGTAATATGATGGGATTTTCGGTTTTGACTAAAATTTTTGCTTTAACGTCTCTGGGTTTTATTTTTGCTCTTGCGGTTACCCCGCTTTTTACAAGATTTTTATACAGAAATAAGCTTGGTAAACAAATCCGCAACGACGGGAGCACTCCCTTATTTACGGAAATGCATAAGCACAAAGCAGGAACGCCAACTATGGGCGGGATACTAGTCTGGGGCACGCTGGTAATTTTAATGTTTGTATTTTGGTTTTTTGACCGGGTTTTACATGTCGATGTTTTTAATGATTTTGACTTTTATTCCCGCAAAGAGACTCTTTTACCATTGGGAGCTTTACTTGGCGCATCGCTGGTTGGGTTAATAGACGATTGGCTGGATATTAACCATCGTGGCCACAATGGCAGGGGATTGCGGTTTAGGTTTAAGCTCGTGCTGTATTCAATCGTAGCGGCAATTGGCGCGTGGTGGTTTTATTTCAAACTGGGTTTTGATTTTGTGCACATCCCATTTGCGGGGAATCTGCATTTGGGCTGGCTATTTATTCCATTTTTTATTTTCGTCGTAATTGCCACCAGTTTTTCCGTGAATCAGACAGACGGTTTAGACGGGCTTGCGGGCGGCACTTTAATGATTTCATTTTTTGCTTTTGGGCTAATTGCATTTTTACAGGGCAAACACGACTTAGCGACCTTTATAGGAGTAATTTGCGGCAGTCTTTTGGCATTTTTGTGGTTTAATGTTTTCCCGGCAAGGTTTATTATGGGAGACACAGGGTCAATGGGGCTAGGAGTTCTTTTGGCCATAGTGGCATTTTTGACAAATTCCGTATTTATTTTGCCCGTTGTGGGCTTTGTATTTTTAATGGAAGCTGTGTCTACCATAATCCAGTTATTTTCAAAAAAGTTTTTAAAAAAGAAAGTTTTTTTGTCCGCGCCGCTTCACCATCATTTTGAAGCTCTCGGCTGGCCGGAAGCCAAAGTCACTATGCGTTTTTGGATAATCGCCGCAGTCACGAGCATAATGGGAGTGGTGATATATTTTTTGGGATAAACTAAAAAGTTTCTGCTAAATACTAAAGTGTCTAAAAATACTAAACTTCAATTACGCAATTTAGTACATTTAGAAAGTTTAGTATTTAGTAGAAGATTGTATGTATAGCCTACTGATAAAAAATGCTACGCTAATCGATGGCACCGGAAAGCCCGGGGAGATTTTGGATGTGGCTATCCAGGGCGATGAAATCGCAAATATTGCGGCAAAAATTGATTCCTCAGCCGAAATTACCATTGATGCTAAAGGAAAAATTTTAACGCCTGGTTTTGTAGATTTACAAAATCACAGTGACAGTTATTGGAAGATATTCGACAACCCTGGATTGCAAAGTTTGATAACTCAGGGCTTTACTACAATATTAGTTGGTAACTGCGGCGCCAGCGTGGCTCCTCTGCTAACGCATGAAGCTCTATTTTCTCTGCAAAAGTGGCACAGTTTGGAAGGAGTAAACGTAAACTGGACTTCTTACAGCGAATTTATAGAAGAGTTGTCGCGCAAGCGTTTTGCCTGTAACATTGCAAGCTTAGTCGGCTATTCGACCCTGCGCCGCGCTATTGTCGGTGACCAAATCAGAAGCCTGGAAAAACAGGAGCTTGAAGCTTTAAAAACCGCTCTTTCTGAAAGCCTGGAAGCCGGAGCGTTTGGTCTTTCCAGCGGACTTTCCTACGCGCACGAAATTATAATTTCCGAGCTCGAACTTTTTGAGTTGGCAAAAATTGTTAAAAGCTATAACGGTTTGTTTTCCATTCACTTGCGCAGTGAGGGCGGAGAAATTATAGAAGCACTCGATGAAGCTTTGGACATTGCAAAAAGCACCGAGGTTAATTTAAAAATTTCCCATTTAAAAGTTAGGAACGAACAAAATTGGGAAAAATTTCCCGAAGTGATAAATTTAATAGACTCCGCTTTCCACCAAGGCACGCAGGTTCATTTTGATCTTTACCCCTACGACATAATGTGGCAACCTTTGTACAGTTATCTGCCAAAGTGGGCCATAGAGGGGGGGCGCACAATTATGTTAAAACATTTTGCCGACCCGGTGCAAAAAAATAAAATATTAATGTATTTAAATAATCTGGAGATTAAGTTTTCCGAAGTTCGTGTCGCCTCAACGGCAAATCGGCTTAATTTTTCCGGGAAAACTATTGGCCAAATTGCAAAAAATTTGGAGTGCTCCAGCGAACAGGCGGTGCTACACCTGATTCAAAACGGGGGCAGTGAGGTTTTGGTATTTGAAAAAAATTTGGATATGTCACAGGTGGACGAACTTATGCTCCATCCTCTGTCCTTTATTAGCACGGACGGATCCGGGTTTAACAACCAGCCGGTAGGCGCCGGTTTGGTACATCCGAGATCTTTTGGCACAGCCCCGAAATTTTTAAGCGATGTTATAAAAAAGGGTACCCTACCTCTTGAAACGGCCATAAAAAAACTTACTGGCGGCCCGGCAAAAAAAATGGGATTAAAAAAGCGTGGAGAAATAAAAATCGGAAATTTCGCGGATTTGGTAATTTTCGATCCACAAAAAATTGTAGACAAAGCAACTTACGAAAATCCTTATTTATACAGCGAAGGCATAGACTATGTGTTTGTTAATGGCAAAGCCGCGTTGGCTGAAGGTAAATTGACAGAAAAATTGCCGGGATACGCATTGAGAAAAAGCTGAAAATTTGCTTTAATACAGGTATGGGTATCCACGAATTTATCAAAAAAAGGCCATATCTGGTGTGGTATGTTAAAGACTTAAACAAGCTCGACGAGGCGTCTATCGTGGAGCATGTTTTAAATTGCGGCGATTGGGACGATGTCCAAGGAATGATAAAAATCCTGGGAATAAAAAAAACCGCGAAAATTTTCCGCGAAAAATCTACACCCGATAAATTCGGGAGGCAAAATTACCGTCCGGAGATTAAACATTATTTTAATTTATATTTTGATAAATATGTCAAGTCTGCATAAAGAAGTTTTAACAAAAGAGCAGGTAAAACTTCTGCCATTAATTGGAAAGTTTTCAAAAAACTTTGGCTTAGTGGGGGGTACGGCCGTGGCTTTGCAAATAGGCCATCGCCGATCTGTTGATTTTGATCTTTTTTCCCCGGCAAAATTCGGCAACCAAAGTTTATTAAATCAAATTTTAGATTTTAAGGTTCCAAACGAAATTATAGTCAACAAACTTGGCGAATTGACGCTAGTTCTTAATGGGGTAAAATTTACTTTTTTTCGCTTTCCTTATAATATTGCTTACCCTGAAAATTTTGGTGGCGTGATAAAAATGCCCAACCTGCTGACGTTGGCCGCAATGAAGGCATTTGCCATAGGGCAGGGAAGCAAGTGGAAAGATTACGTTGATATGTATTTTATTCTTAAAGATTATTATTCGTTACAGGAAATATCGGAGACCGGAAAAAAAGAATTTGGAGGTCAGTTTAACGAAAAACTTTTCAGGTCGCAATTGGGTTATTTTGATGATATCAGCTATAAGGAGCAGGTAGAATTTCTGCCTGGGTTTGAAACAAGGGATTCGGTCATAAAAAAGGCGCTGATAAAATTTAGCATTAATTAATTTTTTACCAATTATGCCGTCTCCCGATATTAAAAAATTTGAAAGGCAGGATTTACAAATAGGTAATGAGGTAATTGTACCGGCAAGAATTATTACAGCTGCTATTGAAGCCGATCCAATTTTGTCATATGACCCCAAACCAAAGGCCGCGAGTTTGAAGGGCAAAATTGTCAAGAGGGACGAACATTCAGCAAGAGTAGAGTTTGACTATGGAAAAGAAGGAAAATTCTATTATGTAATTTCGCTTAGTAGCTTATAATCTTTTTTCTATATATACCCAATCGGTTCATTTCGAGCCGATTTTTATTATTGGGTAAATTATGGTAAAATAAGTGCATGAATTTGCAAGATTTAAAAGGAAAACTTGTGGGTGTTTTAGGTTATGGGCAAGAGGGGAAAGCTGTAACAGCTTATTTATTGAAACATAAAATCAAACCGGTGCTGTTTGACCAAAGACCGTGGGAGAGTTGGAGCGAAATTGAGAAATTGAAAATTGAGAAATTGGGACTAAATTTTATTTTTGGGGCGCATGCATTTAAAGAATTGGCCGGGTTTGATATTGCGTTTAGGAGTCCGGGTATTAAGCTAAATAATCCGGATATTAATCGGTGGACAGAACCCTCACCCCAGCCCTCCCCCAAAGGGAGAGGGAGACTCGTGATAACCAGCCAGACCAGATGGTTTTTTGAACATTGTCCGGCTAAAATTATTGGGATTACTGGGACAAAAGGTAAAGGGACTACATCGAGCCTTATATATGAGATTCTGCTGGCTAAGAGCTATAAGCTAAACGCTAAATGCTACTTAACAGGCAACATTGGCAAAACTCAACCCCTGGAGATTCTTGATAATTTAGGTGCTGATGATTATGTCGTTTACGAACTGTCGAGTTTTCAACTTCAAGATTTGGAAAAAAGCCCACACATTGCCGTAGTTTTAATGGTTACAAGCGAACACCTTGATTATCATACTAATCAAAAAGATTATGTTGACGCCAAATCATCTATTACCAAATTTCAAACGCTTGATGATTTTGCGATAATTAACGCAGACTTTGAAAATTCAGTTCTGATTGGAGAACAGAGTAAAGGCAAAAAACTTTATTTCAGTCGAAAAAAATACGTTCTTGGTTTTGACGGCCGTCAAAACCAAGAACGCGGAAAAATTGTCGCAGCATTCGTTGAAAATAAAGAAATTTTTACGGGAAACTTTCATTTACCGGTTAGTCAGTTGCACTTGCGAGGCGAGCATAATTTTGACAATGTTATGGCTGCAATTTTGGCTACCCGCTCGGCAGGAGCAGATTTAGAATCTATAAAAAAAGCCGCCCTAAATTTTAAAGGCCTCGAGCATCGCTTGGAGTTCGTGGCTAAAAAAAGCGGCGTTAAATTTTATAATGATTCTTTTTCGACTACTCCGGAAACAGCCATTGCCGCAATGCAATCTTTTACCGAGCCATTGATTATTATTTTGGGAGGCTCCTCTAAAAATTCCAACTTTACGGAACTTGGCAGAGCTGTCAATTCGAGGAAAAATATCAAAAAGATAATTTTAATTGGCCAAGAAGCCGGCCGCATAAAACAATCTTTAGGAGAAGATACAAATAGGATTATTGAGGGTGCAAAAAATATTGAAGAAATTTTTAAACAAATTGAATCGGTCGCGGAATCAGGAGACGTAGTTGTGCTTAGTCCCGCTTGCGCCAGCTTTGACATGTTTAAAAGTTACGTTGACCGCGGTGACCAGTTTAAGCAGGGGGTTAAAAATTATTCTAAATGTTAAAAAAAAATCAACAACTCGACTACACTCTCTTGCTCATTACACTGGGGCTTTTAGCGTATGGATTAGCGGTACTTTATTCTGCTTCTGCCGTTCAATCGTTTGCGGTTTTCGGGAACACCAGCTACTATATTGTTCATCAAGTTCTATATGGGGCAGTCGTTGGCTTAATTGCGATGTATGTTTGCAGTAAATTGGGTTATCATTTTTGGCAAAAATATTTACCTTATTTAATTTTTATTTCACTTTTTTTGTTAATGCTGGTTAAAATACCCGGTCTTGGAGTTGCCGCGGGCGGTGCCGCAAGATGGGTACGTCTTGGCCCCGCTACATTTCAGCCGGCCGAGCTTGCTAAGTTGGTAATAATTTTGTATTTGGCCAGCTGGGTAGAAAAAAAACAGGGCGCGTTAAACGATTTTTATTACGGGCTCTTGCCGTCTTTGTGCATCATTGCTCTGTTTGGAGCGCTCATTTTGTGGCAGCCGGATTTTGGCACAATGCTAGTTCTGTTATTGGTCTCTTTTTTTATGTTATTCGCGGCCGGAATAAATTGGAAATATTTTTTTTACAGTTTTATCGGCGGCATTTTAGCCCTTTATGTGTTCATTAAAATTGAACCTTATCGTGTAAAGCGTCTGGCTACTTTTTTAAACCCGGCTTTAGACCCCAAAGGCATTAGCTACCAAATTAATCAGGCGCTGTTGGCCATTGGTTCCGGCGGCTTGTGGGGTTTTGGCTACGGGTTGTCCAGGCAAAAACATAATTACCTTCCGGCGGTAATAAACGATTCCGTTTTCGCGGTTTTCGCCGAAGAATTGGGATTTTTTAGAGTGCTCGCGGCCTTAGTATTATTTGCCCTGTTTGCTTTAAAGGGTTTTCAAATTGCTCGGAATGCTCCCGATACCTTTGGCAAAATGGTGGCCTTGGGGATTACATCGTGGATTACTCTCCAAGCTTTAATTAACGTCGCGGCCATTTTAAATTTATTGCCCTTAACCGGGATCCCATTGCCTTTTTTTAGTTATGGCAGTACTTCCTTAATGGCAAATTTAGCGGCCGTTGGGATATTGTTAAATATTTCAAGATACGGGCACAAAACCGTAAGAGCGTAATGAATAATTTAATTTTTTTACGCCAATTAACGCGCAGTTAAATGAAAACCAAAGCTCCAAAAAAATTCATATTGTATACGCATCACAGAAGTTTTTTAACTGTAAAAGCCAAAAATAAACCTTGGCCAGTGCGGTTTTTGTCAAAAGTTTTGGATTTTTTATTGAATATTTTTTATTTTACCGGGCTGGCTATTATATCGGTGCTGAAGTTTGTCGGTAATAAAATCGTTGCTCTTTACCAAAAAACTTTATTTTTGATAATCACTCCGCCGCAAAAAACCTACCGGGCGTTAATTCGGGATATTAAAACCACAAAAAAAACTTTTCCCGAGCGATTAAAACTCGTGGTACAAAAAAATTTTGCCAGAACTTTATTGATCTTTTGTTGCATTTCGGTTTTAGGGTATTGTGGCATTGCGTCTTTACATTTAATTGCAAACGGCCTCGAGGTTAAAAATCAGGTAATGCAAACGGCCGCCCTGGGCAACACTTATTTGTCCCAAGCAAAAGACGCATTGGCCGGTCAGGATTTTACAACTGCTAATAATCGTTTTGCCCTGGCTTTTCAGGCCTTTAATCAAGGTCAAAACGAGTTGGCCGCTTCCGGACTGTTATTAAATCAGTTAATGTCAATTTTGCCGCAAAAGCAAACTGCTGATGGTTTATTGGAAGCCGCCTCACTGGTTTCTTCAAGCGGGCAGGATTTTATTGCATTACAGAATCAAATTAAACAGTTGCAAATTGGGCCCAGCGGCCTTAGTAGCAGTAGCAGGCCGACAGGTCAGGCTTTGGATAATATAGATGCCGGCATTGGAAGGATTTCCAATAAAATTTCTCGAGCCAACACTCTTGTGAATAAAATTGATCCGGGCTTACTGCCCGCATCCGTCCGCGAAAACTTTGTGGATTTGAAAACTAAGCTGCAAATTGCCCAATTTACCCTGAGCAATTTTAGTATGGTGTTTGGGCTGGCCGAAAATTTGCTAAAAGGGGACAAAAACATTTTAGTTTTGTTTGAAAATAATAACGAACTTCGGGCAGGCGGAGGGTTTATAGGCACTTTTGGAAATTTAAAAATCAATAACGGACAAATAAGTAGAATCAATGTTAGCAGTATATATGATATAGATAATCAACTGGCCCAAAATATCCAACCGCCAACACCATTGCTGAAAGTCAGCGGCAACTGGTATATGAGAGACGCTAATTGGTTCGCGGATTTTCCATTATCGGCTTCTAAAATCAGCGACTTTTATGAGATGGAGGGAGGAGAAACCCCGGATGTGGTGATTGCTATGACCCCGAATATAATTGTAGACTGGCTAAAAATTACCGGCTCAATTAAACTTCCCAATTACGGTGTGACATTGTCCTCGGATAATTTTGTAGAAGAGACCCAGGCGGTGACCACTATGAGCAACGATTTACCGACTAATGCCCCCAAACAACTTTTGGCCGATTTGGTACCAATACTTTTGCAAAAAATTAGCCAAAGCCCTTCTTCGGCATGGCCGCAAATTATCCAAAGCCTGCAGGATAATTTGAATAACAAGCAGATAGTTGCCTATTCCCGCGACACCGGTTTGGAAAACCAGTTTAAGGAATTTAATTGGGCTGGTTCGGTTAACAATACTGACCGCGACTATTTGTCTGTGGTAACCAGCAACCTTGGCGCGACAAAAACTGATCTTTACATTGACCAGAAAATTAATCTGGCTACTACAATCGGGGACGATGGAACTATAACCAATGAAGTGGACATAACCCGAACTAATAAAATGCCGAATTTACCCGGGACCTTTAATAACAGTTTTATGAGAATTTATGTGCCGCTCGGAAGCAAACTTGTCAGCAATATAGGATTTGATTACCAAATTTTAAATTATCCGGTCGGCCAAAATTACCAGGTAGACCCAGACGTTTACAATTGGGAAAAAAATTCCGTGAAAGATGTGGTCACCGGGACATATATTGGCCAAGAAAGCGGAAAAACTTTTTACGGCAATTGGCTAAATGTTAATGCCGGCCAAAGCCGTACGGTCAAGCTAATTTACCAACTACCCTTTAAATTAAGCGATGTTGATAAATACAGCCTGCTTCTGCAAAAACAAATCGGCAGTACAAATTTGGATTTTAACTGGACTGTAAATTTTACCGGTCGCCAGATTGCCTGGAAAAATTTTCAAACCCAAACCCTTAACACAGACAGCCTAAACTCTGATATAATACTGGATAAAGACTACTTTTTGGGTCTGGTGTTGTCCAAACGATAGCCTCTACTAAATACTAAAGACTCTAAAAGTACTAAAGGGCCTCATGGGAGTTTAGTATTTTTAGAACGATTAGTATTTAGTAGACAATTTTTAAATGTTCAATAAACTTAAAAATCTCGAACAAAATTTTAGTGTCTCCAAAGCCGCAATTATTGTGGGCTTTTTTACGCTGCTGTCAAAACTTGTGGGATTGGTTCGCGATCCTTTGCTTGCCGGCAAAATCGGGGTCGGCAACACCCTGGATATTTATTACGCGGCTTTTCGTATCCCGGACTTCATTTTCAACCTACTGATACTGGGCACGCTGTCGGTGGCCTTAATTCCGATTTTTACGGAATGGCTGACAAAAGACAAAGACCGCGCCAACCGGATTGCCGGCTCGGTGCTGAATATTTCGGTCTTGGGTATGGGTTTGGTCTGTTTGGTTATGTTTATGCTTTCCACCCCGCTAACGAAATTTTTAGTGCCCGGTTTTAGTGGAGAAAAACTCGAGAGGACCGTACAGCTTATGCGGCTGTTTTTGCTTTCGCCCATAATTTTTACGGCATCCAATATTTTTACCAGCTACTTAACAGCCAGCAAAAAGTTCCTGGTTTTGAGCATTGCGCCGATTATGTACAATTTAGGCATAATTTTCGGGCTGTTCTTTTTTTACCCGCATTTTGGGCTTATGGGTTTGGGTTATGGCGTAATTTTAGGCGCCCTTTGCCATATGCTGGTGCAAATTCCCGAAGCCATTCGTTTCGGCTGGCGCTGGCACGCGGTTATTGACTGGCGCGAACCGGCGCTCAAAAAAATCGCCAAACTTTTTATTCCCCGGATTATTGGCATGGACATTTCCCAAATTAGCCTCATTGTCGGCACCACGGTCGGTTCGATTTTGGCCGCCGGCTCTGTAACCATTTTTAATCTTGCCAATAATTTGCAGGCCGCTCCTTTGGGCGTTTTTGCGCTGTCCATATCTGCCGCTTCTTTTCCTTTGCTTTCGGAGCACTACGCCAAAAGAGACAATAAAGCTTTTGTAAAAACTTTAGGGCAAAATGTTATGATGGTGCTGTTTTTTATCATTCCCATTTCCATTTTAATGATAATTTTCAGGGCTTATATTGTTCGCATAATATATGGCCACGGAAAATTCAACTGGAGCGATACCGTGCTGATGTTTACGACTTTCGGAATTTTATCGCTGTCGCTTATTGGCCAAAGCCTTTCGCCTTTGTTTTCCCGCAGTTTTTATGCCCGTCAAAATACTATTATTCCGGTCATTGTTAATTTATGCTCCATTGTTGTGGATATTATTTTAGCTTACGTTTTAGGCGTAAACTTTGGTCTTATTGGGATTGCTTCGGGTTTTGCCATTGCCTGCACTTTAGATGCAATACTAATGTTTATTTTTTTGCGGCAGTTTTTGCATAAAGACAATGCCGAGCTAGCGGAGTTTGACTCTGAAGTTGGAGCGTTTATTTTTAAAATTTTAGCTTCAAGCACGGTAATGGGTTTGGTTGGTTATTGCGCGATTTATATTTTTGCCCCTTTGGTAAATACCCATACCACTTTGGGGATAATAATCCAATCCGGCCTTTCGGTAGGCGCTGCCCTCCTCGCTTTTTTGTTTGTTTCCTATAAACTTGGCATACGCCAGTCCCGGCAGGTTATGGATGTGGTAAAAAGGATTTTTTAATCAGAAACACCCTTTGGCGTCATCCTGAGCCCGTCAAAAGGACTAATTAAGCGGGCGAAGGAGCTCAATCGAAATTAAGAGACTCTTCGCCTTATGCACTCCTCAGAATGACGCCGTTAATATATATGAACCAGAAAAATATTAGAAATTTTTGTATTATCGCCCATATAGACCACGGCAAGTCCACGCTTGCCGACCGGCTTTTGGAAATTACCCACACGGTGGAACAGCGGAACATGAAGGATCAGTTACTCGACCAAATGGATTTGGAACGCGAACGGGGGATAACGATTAAATTGCAACCCGTTAGGATGGAATATCAGTTAGCTGTAGGGGCCGAGCTTGCCCGCCCGCTTACTGATGACGGGCGGCTAAAGCCAGCCCCTACAACTTACATCTTAAATCTGATTGACACTCCGGGGCACGTTGACTTTAGTTACGAAGTTTCCCGCTCGCTGGCCTGCTGTGAAGGCGCGATTTTAGTAGTTGATTCTACCCAAGGCATAGAAGCTCAAACCCTGGCCAATGTTCATTTGGCACTTGAGCACAATTTAGTTTTAATTCCTGTTGTAAATAAAATTGACCTGCCCAACTCCGACCGCCAAAAAACCGCGGACGAACTTAAGGTTGCGTTTGGGTTTACAGATGAGGAAATTTTGTATGCTTCCGGCAAAACCGGTGAAGGCGTAAAAGAAATTATTAAACGGGTAATAGAAAAAGTTCCGGCTCCAACCGGCGACGAACAAAAACCGTTAAGAGGTTTAATATTCGATTCATCTTACGACATCCACCGCGGCGTTATTGTATTTGTCCGCTGTTTTGAAGGCGAGCTAAAAAACCGCGAAAAAATATTTGCCATTGGTAGTCAGACGCAGTTTGAAAGTTTGGAGGTTGGCTATTTCCATCCAAAAATGGAAAAAAGCGGCGGTATAAAAACCGGCGAAGTCGGATACATAGTTACCGGCTTGCGTGACGTTAGCAAGGCCAGGGTCGGCGACACAATAACCCTCTTTGAGCGTAAAACCGACGTACAGCAGCTTCCTGGTTATAAACACGTAAAACCCATGGTTTATGCCACAATCTTCCCTGTAAGCGGGGATGATTACCCCATACTTCGGGATGCTATGGGCAAACTAAAACTGTCAGATGCCGCCCTGGAGTTTGAGCCGATTAATATCCCGTCAATCGGTTTTGGATTCCGCACTGGTTTTCTTGGCTTGCTCCACATGGACATTGTGCAGGAACGGTTGACTCGGGAATATAATCTGGATTTAATTTTAACAGCGCCGTCGGTCGCTTATCATGTAGTTACCAGCGCCGGAAAAGATTTGTACATCCACAACCCTGCGGAGTTTCCGGATCCCTCCATCATCAAGGAATTGTACGAACCTTGGATGTCCGTAAATATTTTAGTGCCTCAAACCTACATTGGCCCGATTATGGAAATTGCCACCCAGCGCCGGGCCATATCTAAAGACATAAAATACCTTGGTAAGGACCGAGTTGATATGCATTTTGAAATGCCGCTTGCCAATATTATTTCCGATTTTTACGACAAGCTAAAATCCGTTTCCAGCGGCTACGCTTCCTTAAATTACGATTTAATTGACGAGCGGATAGGGGATTTAGTTAAAGTTGATATTTTAGTGGCGGGCGAACCGGTTGTTGCACTCTCCGCGATAATGCACCGCTCCAACGCTGCCGTAGACGGAAAAAGTCTTGTTGAACGCCTAAAAACCCTAATTCCTCGCCATCAATTTGAAGTCGCTATCCAAGCCGTCATCGGAGGAAAAGTAATTGCCCGCGAAACTATATCGGCATTACGTAAAGACGTTACCGGCTATCTCTACGGCGGCGACGTTACCCGCAAAATGAAACTCCTCAACAAACAAAAGCGCGGCAAAAAGCGAATGAAAAAAATCGGCCGCGTGGACATTCCCCAGGAAGCGTTTTTGGCTGTTTTAAAAAAATAATTAACATCTAAACTTAATGTGGTGTAGACACTTATATCACTTAGCCTGTGTACCCAAGTCACCAAATTTTATAGCACATCTTTCGAATTGGGCTACCATTATCGGAGTGCCTTTAGGAGTGTTTGTATTCCTCCTTGCTGGAGTCGAGTATCTAAATAGGAAAAAGGATAAAGAGCTTGGAAAACAGGGAGAGATCCTCCAGGGTATTAATTCAATCAAATCACAACTATTAACAATGCGTGGCTGGACTGGCACACACCCGAATTATTCTATTCCTAAAGAAATAGATAAAAAAGAATTCGAAAAAAATTGGTATGAAAATAATTACACCAGGGCGATGCCGTTCATGCAAGTTTTTGAAATAGAGAGTACTGCACTTCACGCCATAACAACTCTTCCTGCAGTCAAATATTTTTCTGACGGTATACTAGAAGAAATTGCCGAATTAAACCAGGCTCTTACTAGTTTTAATTCTTTTTTATCGGAAATAAGGGCGTTTAAATTTTCAAGAGATGCTTATAAAAATTTAATACTAACAAAAAAGTTGAAAGAAACCAAAGGTTTGACGAGCTACCTTGATGTTTTGGATGATGAAGAAAGACTATTTGCCGAACAGCTTCTCAGATATCAGTTCGTCTTACATTTTCAATTGATTGGAGATGATAATAAAAATATAAGTGGTGTTTACTATTGGCATGAAAAGCTATTAAAAAGCTTAACGGATTTGGAGGATAAAACGAAGCAAGAAATTATAAAAATTGAAAAACGAAACAAACTATATTATTTAAAATTTAAAAAGGTCGAAAGAATTTAGAAAAAGAAGACAAAAAAGGTGTCAGGAACCTTTTAATCATTAAAGTGCCAGGTGCCTTTTTATAAAAGAACAAGGACCGGGCGAGATTTTTGCCGGTCCTTTTAAGTTGCTCGAACGACATCGAGCGGTTGTTGATTAGCTGCCGCGAGTGCCGTCTTTGTGTGACGGATCTGTGGCGACGATATAATCCACCGGCTCTAATTGCGCCGGCACATACGCCGTCACTTTTATGGAAGCTCTCGCTTTGGCCTCGGTAACAGGGATATCGAAGCCGTGCTTGCCTTTGGAAGCCGGCTCCAAACCCCCCGCCGGGAGTTGCCCGCTGCAGAAATTTCCTCGATTCTCATTGTCTGCCATAACGCAAATATTACGCCTAATTTTATTTACAGTCAATATTTAAACTGTAGGTCGCGCCGGTCTTTGCCCGTAGGGCTGGGATTGATCAGAAAAGGTGTCAGGATCAGAAAAGGTGTCAGGAACCTTTTATTTATTTGCCGTTTGACCCCGCCTCTACCGTTATAGACGAGTCTGTAAATAGGCTAATTATCAATACGGCGAAAGAAATACGGGAAAAAGATGAAATTTCCGAAAAATAATTTAATATAAAAAACAAGGACCAGGCGAGACTATTGCCATGGTCCTTTTAAGTTTTGCTCGGACGGCGCCGAGACTTTACTGCTTAGCTGCTGCGGCCACTTTAAACTTGCAACTATTTGCTAAACTATGAAAAAAATATTTCTATTTTCCGTGATACTGCTTGCGGCAGGGTGCGGCATCAATTCGCCCGGGACAAGGCAACCGCCGAGCGTGATTCCTCCCGTAGCTTGTACCCAGGAAGCCAAGCTTTGCCCGGATGGCAGTTATGTGGGGAGGACAGGGACTAACTGTGAGTTTGCCGCCTGCCCAACACCAGCCGCAATGCATAGCGGCATCGCGGGTGTTGTTGTAATCGGGCCAACTTGCCCGGTACAAAAAATCCCTCCAGATCCAAACTGCGCGGACAAGCCGTATCAGGCAACAATAAATGTAAAATCGGCAGACGGCACAAAACAAATTTCCAGCTTTACCTCCGGCACGGACGGGAAATTTAGCGCCGACCTTTCTCCCGGCACATATCTTTTGGCGCCAGCAAGCACCAATAAATATCCTCGCGGCGTTGAACAAGCCGTCACGGTACAGAGCAATAAATACACCCAAATCACCATAACCTTTGACAGTGGTATAAGATAGGTTAATTATTTGCAAATTCCCAAAAAGGTATATACTTTAAGTAAAGGGGGTGATAAATATGTCCAGCGAAGAGTTAGTAGGCGAAGTCTTCCACTATTATAATGACAAGGGCATGGCCTATCTAAAACTTTCGGGTCGGCTTGTGGCCGGCCAGACTTTGCATTTTAAAGATCCCGATGGCGATTTTTTCCAAACTATTGACGAAATGCAGGTGGCCAACCAAACAATGCATGTTGCCTACCCGGGTGATTATGTGGGAATTCATGTCGGACAAACATTGCATGAACACGACCCGGTGTTTGTACAGGCATAATTTATTTGGCGCAGCAAAGAACAATAAACCAATTTTAAATTGGCATAATTTTTGATTATATTTTATGGGATTAAACGCGTTCATTTTTCATGGCACAGCAGGATACCCCGAGGAAAATTGGTTTCCGTGGCTAAAGGAAAAATTACAAGAGAGTGGCTATCAAGTTTTTAACCGCGCCACTCTAAAAAAGCCCTTATAATTGTAAGGGCTTTTTGTTTTTCTCTAAAATATGGTAAAATGTATTGAGTTACGGGTATGCAAAAAGAGTCAAATGAAAACTTCCCTTTACTTATAATTAATTATCACTTAATTTCACATGTTCAAAAATCGTAAACACCTAAATAAAATTATGGCAGTAATTATGATTATTGTCGTGTTAAGTATGGTTGGCGCGTTATTTGCCGGATCATTTATCGGCACAAAATAAAGGTTCGCTCTCCGAAGAGCTGACCAGGTGATGAACCTGTATTAGCTCCTCGGCTCGGAAAGTTATCTGAATATAACTTTCACTCACTCTACGTCGCTAATAAAATGTTTAAATTCAATTTATTGGAAAAAGAAAAAGTGGTTACTATATATCGGCAAACCGAAGCGGTTTTGTTTAAACCCGTGATTATTATTTTCGTACTCATATATTTTCCCTGGTTTTTTTTAATTAAATATGAGCTGGTAGGAAGCTACGACCGTTTATTGTTTTTTTGGACAGTCTTGGTGTTGATTTACGGCGTTCATATTTATTTTGTGTGGTTGTTAAACGCCTATATTGTAACCGATAAGCGTTTAATTAATGTCGTGCATAAAAATTTGTTAAACAAAAAGGTTATTGAAACCCCGTTAGAGAGAATTTTAAATGTCAGTTTTCAAATTAAGGGTTTTTGGCAATCGTTGTTTAGTTTTGGATCCGTTGAGGTTCAGGCCGCCGGACTTTCCTACCCTTTAACGTTAAAAAATGTCAGCCACCCCGACAAAGTTAAGGATTTTTTATGGAAAATACATAATCAGCACGCAGTAATCGGAACTTTGACAGAAAATTTAGAAATCAAACATCAGACTTTATCAAATACGACAAAATTTTAATTTGCAATTTTTTTAGCAAGCAACATGATGAGCAAACAAACTTTGTCATCCAAAATTACGATAGTTGGCCTGGTAATCCTTCTGGCCTTTTTGGCGGATTGGAAATACAAACAGTGGTTAAGTGAAAAATTAATTCAAAAACAAAAGTTGGACTTACAGCAGGAAGCTGATGTACTGCAACAAAAGAATAACGAGCTAAGCCAATCTCTGCAATATTTAAATTCCGATACTTTTAAAGAGAGTGTGGCCAGACAACAGCTGAATTTAAAAAAACCCGGGGAGCAAGTCTATACTTTTGTAGACGCGCCGCAGGATTCCCAGGCTTTAACATCCGGGCCACAAAATTCAACAAACAACGCAAAAAAATGGCTAGATTACTTTTTTGCAAATTAAATACTAATGCCAAAACTGCGGATAAATTTTTTAAAACCACTTATTTGGGCACTTCTTTTTGCTGTAATAGTTGCAGTTGCAATGTTAGTTTGGCTATATACGGGGAGCTTGTCCACCGCAAAGGTAAAAATATTTCAAAAAGTTCCTTTACCAATGGCGTTGGTTAATGGACAACCTCTCCTTATGAGCGCTTTTCTAACGCGTTACAACGTTGCGCAACTGTCATCAAACGGAAGCGTTAATCCACAACTCAAAATTAGCATTTATAATCAATTAATTAAAGAAGCAGTAGTCGCTCAGACGGCGTCACAAAAAGATATTTCGGTTAATCGGGCACAAATTGACTTTGAATATTCCGCTTTGCAAAGCCAGTCAAATTTTCAACCGTCGTTGCAAAATTTTGGCTTTGACCCAAACAGCTTTAAAAATGATGTTATTAAACCAAATTTGCTTTTACAACACTTACAAATTTGGTTTAATTCACAGCCGAATTTAAACCCCAACGCTTACGCTTTGGCCAACGATCTGATTACTCAAATAAACGGCGGCCAGGATATGGCGGTGTTAGCAGGCAAATACGCCCAAAATTTAACGGATAAAGGTTCAGAAGGGGATATGGGCTTTGTCCAAATTACCGACATCTCTCCGGAACTGCGTGAAAGCGTGAGCGAATTAAAACCCGGCGAGACAAAAATTATTCCGGGTCTCAAGGGGCTTTACCTGATTATACTGGAAGAACAAACGGGGAATTCATTGCACCTAAGAGAAATATTCTTACCGACGGCTAATTTTAACGATTGGCTTGAGTCTCAAATTAAAAATTTTAATATTATTAACTTTTTAAAATTTAACTAGGAACCCATTTTAAAAATACTTCGGGCTGCAATTCCAGCATTTTGGCGCCTTGGCCTTAAAAATTTATCTCTTCGGGAGTCTGAGGGCTCCTCAGAGCCTCGAACGGCCGCTTAGCTTCGGCTAAACGTTTCGCCGGAGGCGGATCTACCTCTGGTACGACAAAATTTATTAAGAGCCAACCCGCTTAAAATCCTGGAATTTCGCCTACAAATTATTTTTAATATGAGTTCTAAAATCAAAACTTATGGATAAAGAAATTGTGGATTATATTTTACAAGCGCAAAAGCACGGATTGGCAGATTTTGAAATTAAACAAAATTTACTTAATGCCGGCTGGGACGCGGGAGTGGTTGAACAAGGTTTTGTAATGTCCAAAGCTGCCGATACGCATTCGGGAAGTGGCGGCTCGTCTCCGCAGGTAGCCGGCTATCCCAGTTCGCAAAGACCGGACTTTAGGCCGCAACCGTCCGCTTTTCAAAATACCCACACCACTGTTGCCGTCAATGAACAGAGTATTGAAAATAAGCCGGTCAGAAAATCATTTTTGAAAAATAAGGTTCTTTGGCTGGTTGTTGTGATACTTTTAGTTCTTGGAAGTTCAGCCTTCGGCTATTATAAGTTTGTATATTTAACCCCGGCCTCAATTTTTAATAAATTTTTAGCTGTTAAGCCCCCGGCGGTTTATCAATCCGACTACTCGCTGACTTATTCATACACTGAAGCTTCTTCCACCGAAGCAACGGCTTTGACCTTAAGTGGGAGCGCCTATTACAACGGCCAAAATGCCAGCAGTAGTGAATCGGGCAACGCCTTTACTTTGGGGATGAAATCCGCCGCCGGCAGCGCCAGCGTAAATTTGCAATATTTATTATTAAATAACATTTTGTACTTTAACATTAGTAAAGTCAGTATGTTAAAAAGCCTTGGCTCCGATTGGGTTAAGTTGGATTTGGGCCAAATGCAAAAATATTTAAGCGCCCACTCCACTACTACCGACCAGTCGCTTAACAATTTGTGGGAAAATCAGGAGCTTAAAACCAAGCTCCATGATTTAATTGTAAATGCGAAAATTATTTACCCAACAAACTTTTTTGCAAAAGAGTCCATTAAAGGCATACCGACATACCACTTAAAATTGACCTTAGACAACCAGGCTCTGATAAAAACCGTTGGGCAGGCCGTTGACTTAATTCAAAATGACCCCGGTTTTACAGGCGAGAAAGTTAGCGATGCCCAAAAAAATGAAGTTAATTCTCTGCTGGGAAAATTGACTCTAAAAGAAGGCGACATTTGGATTGGCCAAAAAGATTCCGAACTTTATCAAATACACTTGTCGTTCAATGTCCCGTCGGTGCAGGACTTAAGCGACCCAAATTTTTACAGTTCTATTCCCGCTTTAGACGGGTCCTTAGCAAAACAGCGTGACGCCACGAGGCTAACCGATGCCAGACAGTTAAATCAGGCGCTACAACTGTATTACAACGATCACGGCGGTTACCCAGAAGGAAAAATGGGAATTCCTCAAGGATTAATACCGACTTACATTGCATCCTGGCCTGTCGCTCCGACTCCGCTAGACGGAACCTGTACAGACTATTTTAACGGCTATTGGTACAAAAATAAAGGCACTCAATTTACCAAAAACGGCATGAAACTTTATACATCTTTTACTTTAACTTTTTGTTTGGGAGAGGCTACAGGCGGATTTGGAGCCGGAATTGGCATGGCAACGCCTTCCGGGATAGCGGGAAATGTCGCTTGCCCCGCGACCCCGAATTTATGCGTAAACAGCAAACTCGCTGGTGCCAAAAACATTCAGGCCAAAATTGACAGCTTAAAATTTAATTCCCCGCTTGTAATAGATGAAACAGTTTACAATTTTGGAAAGACACAAACTTTGACCGCGCCGGAAAATCCGATTGATTTAATGCAAATGTTAGAGGGGCTTCTTGGAAGTTTTTTCCCAACTAATCCTACGGCTAAAACTTTAGTGCAGTAACCTGTAATTTCTCTAAACATGAAAAACATAATATCAGAAGGAAAAATCGGAATTTTTGATTCCGGTCTTGGAGGTTTGGTTATTGCCAAAGCGATTTTTTCCGCCAAAGGCTCGCCTCGCATTCGCGAGAGCGAAGCGGGCGGACCCGCCTCTGGCGGAAAAAATTTGTCCAGTTACGACTACGTATACTTGGGCGACACAAAATGGCTCCCTTATGGAAATAAGTCGGCCGGGCAAGTATACAAGTATACAAGTCGTGCGATAAAATACCTGTTTGACCAGGATTGCCAACTAGTAATTCTGGCCTGTAATACGGCCTCGGCTTTGGCTTTACGCAAAATCCAACAGGAGTATTTGCCAAAATTTTATCCGGGCAAACGCGTTTTGGGAGTCGTGATTCCGACTTTGGAAGAGGCGGATAAAAATCATAAGCGTAAAATAATTGGGGTTATTGGCACGAGCGCGACTATTCGGTCGCATATTTACAAAAAAGAGCTAATTAAAATTGACGCTAAAGCAAAAATTTTTGAAGTGGCAGCGCCTAAACTGGTGCCTCTAATTGAAAGGAATTCTTTACAATTAGCCGAAAAAACGCTAGGATTATACTTACAGCCGCTTCTTAAACACAATATTGAAGCGCTAATTTTGGGTTGTACCCATTATCCAATTTTAGAACAGCAGATAAAAAAGCTTGTTGGTAAAAATATCAAAGTTGTTTCCCAAACAGATTTTTTGCCCGGGAAGTTGTCTAACTACCTTAAGCGTCATCCCGAAATTAGCAAAAAGCTTTCCAAGCATCATCAACGGACTTTTTTAGTAACCAAGTACAACCGCGAGTTCGGCGAAGTGGCAAAAAGGTTGTTTGGGCGGAAGCTAAAGTTTGAAGTAGTGCCCTTTTAATTTCTGCAATTTAATTCAAAATCAAGCCGGCTTAGCTCATCTGGTAGAGCAGCGGTATCGTAAACCGCAGGTGGTCGGTTCAAGTCCGACAGCCGGCTCCACTCGACTCGTCCCGCCAAGGCGGGATCCGCTCGTGGTCTGCGCCCTAAAGGGCTACGACCACCCACGATAATTGAAGCCAGCCGTGACAAATCTCATTTTGTCAACCCCCCGAAAAATCGCCACTCTTGCCAAAACTGCCTAATTTTGTTAATCTAATCGCGTTCCAATGGAAAACCAGGAAAATAAGGAAAGCCAAGAAAGTAAAGCCCGAAAAGCCCAACTTTGGTCACAATTAGTCGGAATTGGACTGGACTTTGCTCTGTACCTGGCTATCCCATTGTTTGCTTTTATTTACGGTGGGGAATGGCTCGATGCCAAATATCACCATAAATTTTTTGTTTTAATAGGAATTTTTCTCGCTTTGGGCTTAAGCTGGTACTTAATTTTTAAAAAGATTAAGGAAGTAAAAGATTTGATGAAGTGATTTTGTCATCAGCCAATAGGCACCATTGGTCATCGGAATTTCCTAAGCCAATGGTGCCTATTGGACAAAAATATCAACTAATATCTCTCAATGCTTTCCCTCCCTCCGTTAGCTGCAGAACCTATATTCCACATCGGATCTTTTCCGATTACAAACGCCTATATTAACTCCACACTGGGCGTGGTCGTTTTTGCGGTGTTTGCCTACTTTTTGAATAGGAGCGCAAAGAAGTATTACGCGACAGGCGCGCCCAAAGGCTTGGTTAACTTCTTTGAGTACCTCATAGAATTTGTTTTAGGCTATATTGACGGCGTAACCCATGACCGCAAAAAAACCATGAAGTTTTTGCCCATTGTCGGCGGGATGTTCTTTTTCATTTTATTTTCCAACTGGGTCGGCCTGCTTCCCGGCACCGGCAGTTTTGGACTTTATCGCGGCGGCGAATTTTTACCGATTTTGCGGCCGGCCAATACCGACTTAAATTTAACTTTGGCTATGGCCGTATTTGCGGTTGTCGCCAGCCACATTTTGGGGATTTTTACCATCGGATTTTTTAAATACGCCAACAAGTTCATTAAGTTTGGCGATATTTATCAGGCAATTAAAAGCTTAAGCCCGATTAAAATTTTGGTGGCTTTTATTGAATTTTTTGTCGGGCTTATAGAAGTTTTTTCCGAAGTCGCCAAAATGGTTTCGCTTTCTTTGCGGTTATTCGGCAATATTTTTGCCGGCGAAGTTCTGCTTACTGTTTTGGCTTCCTTAATTGCGGGCTATGGCGCGTTTTTAATTCCAATTCCATTTATGTTGCTGGAATTAATAGTGGGCATTGTCCAGGCCACCGTGTTTTCGATGCTTACTTTGGTATACTTAAGCATAGCGACATCGGAAATTCACGGCCATGTTGAAGAAAACCATCAGGAAATTGAGGTCAGCGAGGTGGAAGCAATTTAGGGAATTGGCAAGAATGACAAGATTGAACAAAATTGACGGAATAACTGCGGTTAAATAATGTCAATCATTTAAATCCTGTCATTTGTGTCAATTAATTAACTCTCACACTCGGCGACATTAAACCCAAACTTAAACTGTCGACCAAATGTGACAAAAGGAAAACACTATGGATGCCCAAACTATGACAGTTTTGGCCAAAGCCCTGACTATTGCCATCGGCGGCGCCGCTCCGGCCATTGCCATTGGCAGAACGGCCAGCAAAGCCATGGAAAGCATTGGCCGCAACCCTGAAAGCGCGGACAAATTGTTCGTACCGCTGTTGCTTGGTATGGCTTTTGCCGAAGCTATCGCGATTTACGCTTTAGTGGTTACGTTTACTCTTTAGGTTTCAGATTGGCGGGTTGTAGATTTATCAGCAACACCGCGGAGCTCTCCCCTTTGAGGGGAGATGTCTCGAGTGCAGCCGAGAGACAGAGAGGTCGCAGTCATATAAGGTACAACCTCTCCCTAACCCTCCCCTCAGCAGGGGAGGGAAGCTCCGCGGTAATCCTTACAACCCCCGCTTTTGAAACTTAATCAGATTCACAATGATTGATCTTAACCAAATTTCACAACTTATTATCCCTGTCGCCCACGCGCAAGAGGCGGCTGCCAGTTCCGGCGGTATTGCCGTGTTAGGTTTAAACGTTAAATTTTTTATTGCCCAGTTAATTAACTTTGGCATTTTACTGCTTATTTTTTGGAAATGGATACTGCCGGGCGTAACCAAGGCTATGCAGGCCAGGACAGAACGGATAGAAAAGTCCTTAACCGACGCGGATCGGATAGAAAAAGAGAAAAAAGAATTCGATATTTGGCGCCAAGCCGAAATGGGCAAAGCCAGAACAGAAGCTTCTTCTATAGTAACAGCCGCCCAAACCGAAGCAGGCAACGCAAAACAGGCAATACTGGATCAAACCAAGCAAGATCAGCAAAAACTGGTTGACCAAGCCAAGACTCAAATAGAATCGGAGAAGAACAAAGCCCTACAGGATGCCAAAGGCGAACTGGCCGATTTGGTTATCAATGCTACGGAGAAGATTTTGAGGAAGAAATTGGACTCAAAAGTCGATCAGGAATATATTAAGGAGTCCTTAGGGTTGGTAAAATAATATGGGCGTCCTTTTTGGAAAATTTTTTGGACGAGAGCAACCAATCCCTAATGAGTCCATAGCTCGGGAGAAAATTTGTGAGGATATTAAGGAAAGGATTCTAGATCTTAGTGGCATGCCTAATAGCTGGCAAATTTTTTTAGCCCTCCAAGAATATTTGGCCAAATATGATCCTGAACTTAAACTTGACTCATCAAAACACCTCGTTGAGCTTTTTGGAACCATACGGCCCGAATACCGCCCCCAAGCAGAAAATTTAATACGCTTATTATGAAATTAACCTCCCAACAATACGCCCAGGCGCTGTTTGAAGCAACGACTGAAACAAATCCTAAAGACCACGACAAGGTCCTGGATAATTTTGTTAAAATTTTGGCGCAGAATGGGGATTTGGGGAAATACGACGAAATAGACGCCGAATTCCGCAAACTAAAACTAGAATCACAGGGTATAAAAGAAGCGGAAGTCACAGTAGCAAAAGAATCCGAGATAAATCGAAGCCTAATCGAACAATTAAATTCCGTAGCGGAGGCCACCGGCCTCCATTCCAAGCTCGAGATAAAGCAAAAAATTGACGAATCCATAATCGGCGGAGTAATAGTAAGAGTCGACGACACACTAATCGACGCAAGCATAAAAACACAGTTGAATAATTTAAATAAGCAATTAAAATTGTAAATGAAGACGCAATCCTTAATTCAATTTTTCAAATCTGCCTGGAATAATGTATGGCTGGTAAGTCTAATTTTGACAATTATATTCGCGGTGCTCACCATTATTAATTTTAATCGTTTAACGAATGCCCCAAATAATTCATTGAGTTCATTACAATATTCTATCGGGTACTTTGCCACTTTTTTACCAACTTTCATATTGGGAATGATTACTCTTGTTTTATCAATAAAACTGATTAGACTAAAAATAAGAAATCGAAAAATTGATACCACCAACAAAATTAACACTTAATTTTTAAATCCTTAGTCTTAAATCTCTTATGGCCAACACTAATATTGTAGAACAACTTAAGAATAAAATTGCCGCTTTCCAAACTGATGTAAAAGTTGAAAAAGTCGGGACGGTTTTGGAAGTGGGGGATGGCGTGGCACGAGTTTCAGGACTTAAAGATGCCGCCAGCATGGAAATGTTAGACTTCGGGAATAACATATTCGGCGTGGCGCTGAACTTGGAAGAAAGCGTCATCGGCAGCGTTATTTTGGGCGATTACACGCACATTAAAGTTGGCGACACTGTCCGTTTAACCGGAAAAATTTTGTCTGTCCCCGCAGGTGAAGCCGTTATCGGCCGCACAGTTAATGCTCTTGGGGTGCCAATTGACGGTAAAGGATCGGTAAAAACTGACAAATTTTACCCGGTGGAAAAAATTGCTCCCGGAGTTATAACCCGCCAGGGCGTAAGACAGCCTGTGCAAACGGGTATTAAGGCCATTGATGCTCTTATTCCGATTGGTAGAGGTCAGCGTGAATTGATCATCGGAGATCGTCAAACCGGTAAAACAGCCGTGGCCATAGACACCATCATAAACCAAAAAGGCCAGAATATGATTTGTGTTTATGTTGCCATTGGCCAAAAAGAAAGCAAGGTTGCCAAAATTGTAAAAACTTTGGAAGAAAACGGCGCAATGGAGTATACCATTGTAGTTGTTGCCGGCGCTTCCGAGCCTGCCGCTATGTCTTACATTGCGCCTTACTCCGGCTGCGCTATGGGCGAATATTTTATGGACCAAGGCAAAGACGTTTTGATTATTTATGATGATTTGTCCAAGCAGGCCGTTGCCTACCGTGAAATTTCCTTGCTGCTCCGCCGCCCTCCGGGACGCGAGGCTTATCCGGGCGATGTATTTTATCTCCACAGCCGTTTGCTGGAGCGCTCGGCAAAGTTAAACCAGGATTTTGGCGGCGGTTCCATAACAGCCCTGCCGATTGTGGAAACCCAGGCCGGAGATGTTACCGCTTACATTCCAACCAACGTTATTTCCATTACCGACGGGCAGATATTTTTGGAAACCGATTTGTTTTATAAAGGCATCCGTCCGGCGTTAAACGTAGGTATTTCGGTTTCGCGCGTAGGTTCAGCGGCGCAGACTAAAGCTATGAAAAAAGTTGCCGGTAAATTAAAACTGCAACTAGCGCAATTCCGAGAATTGGAAGCCTTTGCACAGTTTGGCAGCGATCTTGATGCCGAAACCCAGCGCACCCTAGACCTTGGCCGCAGAATGACAGAAGTCCTAAAACAACCGCAATACACGCCATTTTCTCTGGAGAAAGAAGTTACAATATTATACGCGGTCAACAACGGCTACCTAAACCCTATCCCCGTGGAAAAAATGGCCGAAACCGAAAAAGTCTTCCATCAATATATGGCCACACAAGCCAAGGATGTCTTGTCCGAGATAGCGACCACTAAAGAACTTTCCGATTCCACAGAAGCCAAATTAAAAACCGCGATTGAACAGTTTGTGCAAACAGTTAAATGACACGCTTTGCGTGTCATCCCGGAATTTTTTGCGCAGATGATTATCACTAGCCGCAAAAAATGTCCGGGATCCAGAACCTTAGCATATATCTGGATCCCGGCTCTCGGATGCACTCGGCCGGGATGGACAAATTTAAAAAAATGATAACAATAGTATATGGATTCATCAACAAATAGTCCTAGAGACAAAGATCTCGGAAAAGAAGCCAGGATACAACTAAAAGTAGCTAGTAAATTCCTTCCCAAATCAACATTTAACAAAATATTACTGCTATTACTTATCGCTTTAGGAATCGCACTCTTTATAACAGCCGCCTTTGACGCAGGAAGGCAATGTTTAGAGCTCTTTGGGGCATCAAGCCCATTATGTATAGGCGGATAAATTTTAAAATCTATGCCCGGAATTAAAGAACTTAAAACTCGAATCAAGTCCATTAGCGGCACACGCAAGGTGACGCGGGCTATGCAAATGGTCAGCGCGGCCAAAATGCGCAAGAGCCAGGACGCGACTATGCGGAGCAGAACTTACGCCAGTTTGGCTTGGGAGCTGATTTTGGATATAGAAGCCGGGTCAACCGCCGCTATTGCAACGCCGGGCCAAGACGCCGTTGATGTTTTGCAAGAATCAGCCGACCTGGACCCCAGCTCTCGGATGCTACTGCCCGGGATGACACAGCTTATGACATCCTATCCCAAAGCCACAAAAATCGCGGTTTTAATTTTAACGACCAATAGGGGAATGGTGGGGAGTTTGAATAGCAATTTGCTTAATTTGGTGCAAAAAACTATTGAATCTGAAGTCCGATGGGCACCGTCGGAGCCGGACAATTCCAAGACCGATGGTGCCCATCGGCTTGAAGCCGACTTCATCACTTACGGACGCAAAGGGCGGGACGTAATGATACGTTCGCACAAAGAAGTGTTGGCCGATTTTGAAAAATTTGACCGCACTATTACCACGGAAGATATTTTCCCAATAGCGGAACTTATTACAAATTTATATTCTTCCGGCAAATATCAAAAAGTTTTAATTTTTTACAACCGTTTTGTTTCTACTTTGGTCCAAAAACCGATGGTTAAACAACTGTTGCCATTCGCAAGTAATTCCGCCCCCACTAAAGACTCTGAACTGAAAACCGCAGACTATTTATTTGAGCCAAATCCCGCCGAAGTCCTAAAACACCTTCTGCCCCGCATTATAGAATCCCAAATCTACCAAACCATCCTGGAAAGCGAAGCCTCCGAACAATCCGCCCGAATGGTTATGATGAAAAACGCCACCGAAGCTGCCGGGGACCTTATTAGCGATTTGACTTTGACCTACAATAAGTTAAGGCAAAACAAAATAACGACCGAGCTTGCTGAGATTACAGCAGGCAAAATCGCGCTGGAGTAAATATGCCAACAAAACGAGGACAACACGACAGTGAACCTGGTAAGGAACTGGGTGAACAGATTGCAAAATTGGAAGGACTGTTACGTACTGTAAGACAATCAATTGAAATTTCCAAGCAAGGATACGAAAAAATTGGAGATGTTGTCCCTGGAGGTTATGCCGAAGAAGAGGAATTAGGGCTTTTGGAAGAATTGCAAGTGCTCGAAGCTAAAGTTGAGTTGGCTATTTATAACCACCAACATTCATTAAAAACGGTCACCACTGAACAAACCTACGAGGAGCTGGTTCAATTATATAGGGAAATATTTAATAAACGTCTTAAACCTTAAAATTTAATTTATATCTAATTATGAACAAAGGTACAATCAGTCAGATAATAGGGCCGGTAGTGGATGTGCATTTTAAAGATGTATTGCCGGCAATTTATAATGCGCTGGAAGTCGCTATCAGCGATAAAAATACTCTGACTCTGGAAGTCCAGCAGCAACTTCCGGGCAACATCGTTCGCACGGTTGCAATGTCGTCAACCGACGGTTTAAAGCGCGGAACAGAGGTTACAGACACAGGCGCTCTAATTAGCGTACCTGTGGGAAAAGAGACGCTGGGACGCATTTTTAACGTGCTGGGGCAGGCTGTAGACGGCCAACCAACGCCGCCATCGGACAAAAGATACCCAATTCACCGCCCGGCGCCAAAGTTTACCGACCAAAACACCAAAACCGAAATTCTGGAAACCGGAATTAAAGTTATAGATTTAATTTGCCCAATCTTAAAGGGCGGTAAAGTAGGGTTGTTCGGCGGTGCCGGCGTAGGTAAAACAGTTATTATTCAAGAGTTGATTAACAACATTGCCAAGGCTCACGGAGGTGTTTCGGTATTCGCCGGTGTCGGGGAAAGAACCCGTGAAGGAAACGATTTGTACCACGAAATGAAAGACGCAAACGTTTTGCCAAAACTGGCTATGGTGTTCGGGCAAATGAATGAACCCCCGGGAGCCCGCGCCCGTGTAGCTTTGTCCGGACTTTCTATGGCCGAATACTTCCGCGACGAACAGCATCAGGACGTGCTGATGTTTATAGACAACATTTTCCGGTTCACACAAGCAGGCAGCGAAGTATCCGCGCTTTTGGGTCGTATTCCATCCGCGGTCGGATATCAGCCAACACTCGCCACTGAAATGGGGGAATTACAGGAACGCATTACCTCCACAAAAGACGGTTCTATTACCTCGGTTCAGGCCGTGTACGTACCTGCCGATGACTTAACCGACCCTGCTCCGGCCACAACTTTTGCCCATTTGGACTCTACCGTGGTACTTTCCCGCGCATTAACCGAACTTGGTATTTATCCGGCTGTAGATCCTTTGGATTCCACTTCAACGATTTTAGACCCGCTGATAGTAGGCGTTGAGCACTACAACGTCGCCCGCGGCGTACAAAAAACATTGCAGCGCTATAAAGATCTTCAGGATATTATCGCCATATTAGGTATGGAAGAACTTCCGGAAGAAGACAAGGTTACCGTAGGACGCGCCCGCAAAATCCAGCGCTTCCTTTCCCAACCTTTTGCCGTAGCCGAAGTCTTCACCGGCCGCAAAGGAGAATTTGTTAAACTCGCTGATACAGTAAAAGCGTTTAAAATGATTTTGGATGGCGAGTATGATTCCGTAGCCGAGGGCGAATTTTATATGAAGGGTGGAATTGAACAAGTTAAAAAATAAATTTATGGGTAGAGTAAAAATGGACTTAGAAGTTAAGCCGGATTTGTATGTTTCTAAAACCGAAGAAGAGGGTTTTAAGGAACTGACTCCATTTGAAAAACAAGTAATGAGATGGATAGCAGCCGGTAAAGGAAGAGAAGCTATTGCAGAGATATTGAGGGTGGGCCCTGAAGGCATAAAATCACACAGGTTAAACATTGGAAAAAAACTGGGGATAAATAGCGTCGCGGATATAACGCGAATCTGGATGCAGTTAGGAGCCACTGACGTTCAAGAATTTAACGAAGGTAGTGGGATATAAAAACTATGAGTAAGTTAAATTTCCAACTAGTAACCCCCGAACGAACCGTTCTTAAAGAAGAACTGGATAGTTTATCGTGCCCCACGACTTTGGGGCAGATCACTATTCTGCCTGGGCATATTCCATTGGTTGCGACGTTGACAGCAGGGGAATTGGTAGCAAAATCCGGCGGGAAAGAGCATTTTATTAATGTTACCGGCGGTTTTATAGAGGTTCGACCAAATAGTCAGGTCGTGGCCTTGGCGGACGCGGCAGAGCATCATTACGAAATAGACGTCCAAAAAACCGAAGAAGCGGTTAAGCGCGCCCAAAAAGCCATATCAGAAACAAAAATGTCTTCCGAGGAATACGCGAAAGTCGCAGCCAGCTTAAACCAGAGCTTAACGCGGCTGAACATCGCGCGCAAACATTCCCATCGCCGTCAGCCGATTACCGGCGAGGGTGTGTTTAAAGAATAGAAGCGAAGCAGTACGCGAAATATCAACGCGAACTTGTCGCGAATTCGCATTTATCTTCTCGAATCAAATCTTTCGCGTTTAATTTTGCTTCTATGAACGCAAAACTAAATTATAGACCAAGGTCTGAATTAGAAAAAGTTGGGACAAAAATTTACAATTTACTTGTGGACAACTTTCCGCAAACTTTTTACGTGGGCGGAATGGTCAGGGACTTATTATTAAAGAGACCCATAACAGATATTGATATCGCGACCAAAGCCACGCCTGACCAAGTTATTAAAATACTTGAGCAGGCAGGTATTAAATTCGAAGCAAGGAACAAACAATTTGGAGTAATAATTGCCGCAGAGCACAACCTCTCCATTGAAATAACAACTTTCCGCAAGGATTATTATGGGAAGAGCCGATACCCAAAAATCTCATTTGTAAATACAGCCAAGCAAGACAGCAAAAGACGCGATTTTACCATAAATGCTCTATACTTAAGCGCAAAATCTGCTAAAATTTTGGACTATCACAAAGGTCTTGCCGATTTAAAGACCAACCAACTCAAATTTATTGGCAACCCAATAGTTAGAATTAAACAAGATCCTCTTAGGGTTATAAGGGCGGTAAGATTCAGCAAAACGCATAATTTGAAATTGAATGTTCAAACAGAAAACGCCATTAAAAAATATTTAAATTTAATTGGAACTTTGACAGCCACAAGAATTAAAAATGAATTAAATAAAATTAAAAACATAAAAAAAAGAAATTCTGTTTTAAGGGAGATTGATAATAAAAATTTACTTGACATTAAGTAAGAAAAGTTTTACAATTATTATGATTGGTTAAAAATAATTCCGAAATCAGAAATAAAGAAAGAAAAAAGAAAGCAAATTTTTTTAACATAGAAATACAAAGTCAGCGTTTGATCCGAGCCGTGCCCGCCGTAGCCTTGAGCGAAGGCTGGGCCACAGATCCGCGTTATGATCTGCGGTTACACTACTCCGCTTGAAGTAAAAAGCTTCAAGATATAAGGGTAGAAAATTAAGGAAGTCTAGGCCAAAATTAGTCTGGCTTCCAGGGAGACTAGCACAATGGCTGCTAAGAAAAAGAAAGTTGTAAAGAAGAAAAAGACCGCTTCCAAAAAGAAGCGCGCTTAATCTTTACGCCTCTCTTCTCTCGCTCCGCGAGAGAAACAAAACCACCCCCAAAATAAGGGTGGTTTTGTTATTTCGCAATAAATCATTCATTTACACTAATGTCGGCTTAACGTTAGTGTAAATAAGGCCTTTTTACTTGGACTTTGATGTTCACAAACCTAAAAAACCGCTTGGTGTTGCTTTTTTTATTGAATTATTGTAAACTGTATTTGCGGGATAGAGCAATTGGCAGCTCGCAAGGCTCAAGTTGTTAGTATGGTTAGTTTTTTTAGCTCCGCTTGTAACTAATCTTTAAATGGGCTACGCAGGGAGTAATTCCAGCGTGATAATCTATCAAATTCGGGGAAGCCCTTAGCGGTGGTAATCCCGAGCCAAGCTCCGGCTTATTTTTTGGAGAAGGTGTAGAGACTTAATGGTAGATACCCAGACAATTTGTCGGGGTAAAGAGAAAGTCCAGACCACAAATTCGCAATTTTGCGAAGCAATTAAAGTTGTAGTGGTATGCATAACCTTGAGGTTCCCGGTTCGAGTCCGGGTCCCGCAACCATAAACCAGTCGCTCACTGTGTTCGCTCCGGTTTATGGCACAGCCACAAACCAATTAAGTGGATACTGTGAGTGCTGAATGGGCGACTGGTTTATGCCCTGCACCGGAGTCATACGACTGGTACGGGGCGAATAAGTGCTTATAATTCTAAAATCGTGACAGATTTTACCCTCTGTCGAGGGATTTTTGTTAAATTAGCCTGTTAAATTCTGAAACTTGGAGCAAGTTGCGGCGAGTCGGAGTAGCTCAGTTAGTTAGAGCGTGGGACTCATAAGCCCAAGGTCAGAGGTGCAATTCCTCTCTCCGACACCAAAAAATACGGACTGGTAGCTCAGTTGGTTAGAGCGCTCCCCTGTCACGGGAGAGGTCGCGGGTTCGAGTCCCGTTCAGTCCGCCATTACATATTAAAAGACCGCCACACAGGCGGTCTTTACGTTTATTCATTCTTTGCCGTATTAGGGCCAAAGGATAGGGGAGGGCTCTCTTTTTCCCGGCTTCATTCCGGGATAATCCCGTCCTCTCCTAACTTTCAAGCCCCAAGCGGCGCTTATGATTTTGCATCTATTATCACTCTATACCCAAGATTGCTAATTTGTCAAGAGGTTGTTTTTGGCCAACCGTTATAGTATAATAAACTCATGCAAACAGGCATTCTTTACATAATAATCCTCGTGCTTTTGGCGGGTTTTGGTTTTTTATTTAATTTTTTAGTTGATTTAAAAAAACAGTCGCAAAAGCCCGCGGACGACCAGGGAATGAAGGTTATGATGGAGTGGATGAAGGAAATTAAGCAGGGTACGGATCAAACCAGGGTGGGGATGCAAAAATCCATAGATGAAACCAACAAGGCCATTAACGAACGTCTGGATAACGCAGGGCGCGTTATTGCGGCGCTGACCAAGGAGCTTGGAGGGATATCTCAAGTAGGCCCAGATATCCGTCGCCTTACCGAAACCCTTGCCTCACCTAAATTAAGAGGCAACTTTGGCGAAGAGATGCTGGAAAATATGCTCTCGCAGGCTTTGCCTAAAAGCGGCTATCAAATTCAGTATAAGTTCAAAAATGGCGAAGTCGTAGATGCCATTATTTACGTTGGCGAAAAAATTCTGCCCATAGACAGTAAATTTAGTATGGAAAACTTCCGACTTTATAAAGAAGCCACGACGGATGAAGCCAAGGAGGCTTTAAAGAAAACATTTTTAAAAGACGTGAAAAAACGCGTAGACGAAATCCACAAAAAATATATTTTACCGCAGGAAAACACTTTTGACTTTGCGCTGATGTATATTCCCAGCGAGGGCGTGTTTAGCGAAGTGCTGGACGATACACCGACTTTGGGCTACGGCCGTGAAAAGAAAGTTTACTTTGTAAGCCCAAACACGCTTTATCATCACCTGCAAATTATTTTACTATCGCTTCGCGGCCAAAAGGTTAACGAAGCCGCCCAGCAAATACTTGCAATGATTGCGGGAATTAAACAGGAATCCGACAAATTCGGCCGTAACTTAGACGTCCTAGGCAACCATATAAAAAACGCAGGCAACACCATGGGTACGGTAACCAACGATTTTGCAAAACTAAAAACCAGTATTACCAATGCATCGTCATTAAAGCTGGATGAGGTTAAAGAGGCTGACCAGCAAAAATCATTGGAGTAATTTAATCTTATGACAAGCAAATTGTTTCCGCCACCAACTGATGCGGAAAAAAGAACATCAAGAAAGATTTTTTCGGTAATTGCAGTAATCATTGCCTCGCTAATCATTGGGGCATCTTTACTAATAGCGCCTTTAGGAGTGGCGGGAAATTGGCAAAGTGATCGATCTTTTTTAACTACATTGCTTGTTTGGCTAGCGATTTGGATTACGGCAATAATTTTATCTATAAAATTTTATTATAAAAACCAATAATATGTCTATAAGAAACCCGGATCAAAGAGTAGGAGTGTTCGTGGACGTGCAGAATTTGTACTACTCTGCGCGCAATATGTATAACGCGAGAGTTAAGTTTAACGAGGTTTTAGAAGAGGCCGTGGCAGGCCGAAAATTAATTCGCGCCATTGCTTATGTGGTTAAGGCCGATATGCCCGAGGAACATACATTTTTTGAGGCTTTAGAAAAGGCTGGTTTTGAAGTAAAGGTTAAAGAATTGCAAACCTTTGCCGGAGGGCATCAAAAAGGGGATTGGGACGTGGGCATTGCTATGGATATTGTAAAGTTGATGAATAAATTGGATGTGGTGGTTTTGGCTTCGGGCGACGGGGACTACGCACCGCTTTTAGAGTATCTGCAAATGTCCGGCCAGTTTACAGAAACCTTAGCTTTCGGAAAAAGTTGCAGCGGTAAAATAAAAGTTTTAACAGATTATTTTATAGACCTTGATGAAAATCCGCGCAAATTTTTAATGCCCATTAAGACCGGGAGGAAATAAATATGCCCGACGAACAAGACCCAAGCAGATATAGAGGAATTTCAGAAGAGCAAATTAAGCAACTTGACATCAAGTCCGGTAAATTGGGCATTGATTTAAACCCGACTTTTGAGGAATCAGAGTTTTTAAAAATCAGGAAAGACAGATTCATCGTGAGTTCAAAGGACTACAACGAAAATAAAGGCGGCTTAAAACAAATTATTGACTCGTTATTAGCCAAAGGTCTGATTAAAGGCTCTCTTCTAAACGATCCAAAGTCCGGTTTTTTTTCATACGAAAAGGTCAAGTCAAAATTGTAATTTAATTTTCTTGCAGATGACAGAAAAAAATAATAATCCAGACGGCCGTTCATTTAAAGCAGAAACTAGGGATAATTTTGAAACGGATATCGTTGCTCTTGAGCAAATAATCAACCAAGAATTTCCCGATACAGAATTTTCGTTTAGTGAATTGCGGGCTAAGGTGGAGACTATACCGCTTCATCACTCACATTCGCACTTAAGAGAGCTGCTTCGGCATCTTTTAGCAAGAAGAATTATTTATAAATTATCATCGGGCGTCCCCATATATTATAGAATCACAAAATGAAAATAGTCCTCGATACCAATGTATTAATAAACGGGTTTAAAGACGAATATTCTTACGAAAAAAAAATTATAGACGCGGTTATCGCCGGAGAAATTGAGGCTTTTGCCAACAGGCAGACCTTGCAGGAGAATAGACTAATAAGCGGTCAGTTGATAAACAACGATGCTTACCAAAAAGAGCTAAACGATTTATTCGCCCAAATTAATTGGGTTGTTAATCGTAGGCAAATTCGGGTAGTGTCGGATCCGGAAGATAATAAAATTTTGGAAAGTGCCGTGGAAGCCAAGGCTGAGTATTTGGTAACATCTGATAACGCATTATTAAGCATTGAAAACTATCACGGCGTAAAAATCACCAATCCCGCGCAATTTTGGGCGAATTATAAAGACGACGGTATGGATTTGTGGAAGCAGTGGACAAAGTTTATAACTAATAAGAAATAATTTATAACTTATAACAGCGGTTTTGGGTTGTTGGTTATTAATTAAAAGTTATAAATTTAAAAAAGTCGATGAAAGAGTTATTGAAAAATTTAAATAAAGAGCAAGAAAGTGCCGTTACCCATGGAAACGGGCCGCTTTTGATAGTGGCTGGTGCGGGGACGGGGAAGACAACTGTGATTACGAGGCGAATTGCTTATTTAATAGAACAAAAATTGGCAAAACCGGATGAAATTTTAGCGTTAACGTTTACCGATAAGGCCGCGGGGGAAATGCAGGAACGGGTCGACTTAATTTTACCCATTGGCTACGTAGATACCTGGATTTCCACTTTCCACAGCTTTTGCGAGCGCATTTTAAAGACTCATGCTTTGGACATTGGTCTGCCCAACGATTTTGAACTGCTCGACGGAACCAAACAATGGGTGTTGATTTACAACAATTTTGAAAAATTTGACTTGGACTACTACAAACCCCTTGGCAACCCCGCCAAATTTATTGGCGGCTTGCTTTCGCATTTTTCCAAGTGCAAAGACGAACTTATTACCCCGGAGCAATATTTGGAGTACGCGGAGAGATTAAGATTATCGACGGACAGCGCGGAAGCTGTAGCCAGCCCATTCATGGACTCACAAATAACAGCCGATAAATCGGCTAACTACACTGAAATTGATCAAACCGAAATCTCCCGCCTGGAAGAAGTCTCCAACGCTTATCACGTCTACCAAAAACTTCTGCTGGATAATAACTACCTGGATTTTGGCGACTTGATAAATTACACTCTTCTGCTTTTTCAAAAGCGCCCGCAAATTTTAAAATATTACCAAAATAAATTTAAATATTTAATGGTGGATGAGTTCCAGGACACCAATTACGCGCAATATCAGCTGGTCAAACTTCTGGCCGGTGACAAACAAAATGTGGCCGTAGTGGGGGACGATGACCAATCCATTTACAAATTCCGCGGCGCCAGCGTTTCCAATATTTTAAAGTTTAAGGACGAATATCCAGGATTAAAAGAAATAACATTGGTGGAAAACTACCGCTCCGGCAAACAAATTTTGGATTTGGCCTACAAATTTATCCAGCAGAACAACCCCGACAGGCTGGAGATTAAACTGAAAATCAATAAGGAACTTTTGGCTAACGTGAAAAGCCAGGGAACCGTGGAAGTTGTAGAAGCTCCGGATTTAAATTCGGAAATAAATGAGGTCGTCAAAAAAATTATCAAACTTAAATCACCCAAGAATACCTGGAATGATTTTGCTATCCTAATAAGAAGCAACGGAGCGGCTGAATCATTGTTACCGGCGCTGGAGAACGCGCAAATACCGCACACTTTTTTGGCCAACACCGGTTTGTATAAAAAGCCGATTATTTTAGATCTTCTTGCCTACTTAAAATTACTGGACAATGTCGAAGACTCCTTTTCACTTTACCGCGTCCTAAACATTCCGTTGTTTCGATTAAGCGTAAATGATATTGCGGCAATTTTAGAATTTTCACGCAAAAAAACTCTGACCCTCTTTGAAACTTTAGAACAACTCAAAGTTGGAAGCCTACTCACCGATCAGGCAAGAAAAAAGTTGGAATTGCTCACGTCAAATTTACATAAACACCACGCGTTTTCTCAAACAAAAAGTGCCGCGGAAACTACCGTAGAGATAATTCGAGATTTAAAGATGGCCGAAAGGCTGGAAGACGAAACTCAGGAGAACGCCGAGAACAGGGAATTAATAGAACAATTCTACAAAAAAATTGAAAATTACGAAGGACAGGCCAAAGACAAAAGCGTGCATAACTTTTTACGTTCGCTGGAACTGGAAGAACAGGCCGGCGACGAGGGCAAAATTAATTTTAACCCCGATTCAGGCCCGGAGAGCCTGAAGGTTTTAACCGTCCACAGCGCCAAAGGGCTTGAATTCGAAAATGTTTTTGTTATTAACCTGGTTGACAAGCGCTTTCCGACCCTGGGTAAAAAAGATGCCATTGAAATCCCCAAAGACCTTATAAAGGACATTTTACCGCAAGGCGATTTCCATTTACAGGAAGAAAGGCGACTATTTTATGTTGCGATTACCCGAGCTAAACAAAATCTGTTTTTAACCTGGTCAAAAGATTACGGCGGTAAACTAAATAAAAAACCTTCGCAATTTTTAGTCGAGTCCGGATTAATCCCAAGCGAAAAAGCTACTAAAGCCACCGGTAAAGTTGTTTTTAACAAGCAAGCTTCAAAAAAAGAGCAGGTTTTTTTAACTTTACCCGAAAAATTTTCGTATTCGCAGCTAAAAGATTTTGAAACCTGCCCGCTAAAATATAAATATCAATATTATTTAAAGCTCCCGGTGCAGGGCAGCCAATATTTAAGTTTTGGCAACACCATCCACAAAGTTTTTGAAGAGTACTTGCGGGAGTTTAAAGACTCAACAACTTTTGCCCAACAAGATTTGTTTGGCAAAAGTAAAACCGTCCCGGTTTTGCCCAGCTTTGAGTCTTTGGAAAAACTCTACGAAAAAAACTGGGTAGACGAATGGTACCAGACAAAAAAACAAAAAGAAGATTACTTTAAACAGGGCAAACAAATGCTAAAGCAATTCTACGACGAATGCGTTGCTAATATGCCGAGGCCAAAATATATTGAACAGTCTTTTATTTTATTTTTGGATAAATTCAGGCTAGTCGGCAGAATTGACCGCGCAGATTTGAACGACCAGGGTCTTATAATTTATGACTATAAAACAGGAAAGCTTCCAAAGAAATCCGGAAAAAAGGACATCGACCAACTCTATATTTACCAGTGGGCGGCACAGAAATATTTAAAAGAAAAAGTTGTGGGCCTTAAATACTGGTATTTGCAGGAAAAGCAAAAACTCTTCTTGGAAGAAGAGCTAGCCACCCCGGATGATGTAATAAAATTAAAACAGGAACTTTTAGAACTTATGCGGCTGGTGGTGGAAACAATTAAATTCGACCGCTTTAAAGAGGAACACAAAAAGGTTGCCGAACACAAATGCGAATTTGAAAATTTGGGATAAGGCTGCATCGCAATTTTTGGCTAATTGTTAATTGTGAATTGTTTTAAGTGTCAAAATGTGTTATAATTTCTATGTCAACAAACCCAAAACAACAAGTAGCCTTGATTGCTTTTAGCACCTTTTTAGCAGCCTTTTCACTGGGTTCTATTATTAATTTTACGGATCCTACAACCGGTTCTTGGGTTACATTCACTTTTTTTTACGCGAGCTTATTTATTTTTTGTCTCGGGTTATTTACACTTATCGGCCTTGGGCTTAGACAAAAATTAAGTCCCGGCCACTATGTCAAAAATTTAGGTAATAGCTTTAGACAAGGTTTTTTTGTAGGTTTTTTGATAGTATTTTCATTTTTACTTTTATCTAAAAGCCTCTTATTTTGGTGGGTTGAAGCAAGTTTGATATTGTTTTTGGCTACCGTCGAAGCTTTTTTAAACTTAAAAGTCTAAAATCAAACAAAAAAAATATGGACGAAAAATTATCCCCGGAACAAAATCAAGCAATTGACTCAAAACCAAGCCCTCAAAATATTGCCACCCCTCCCATCCAACAAAAACCCCAAGCCGGGGATGAACTGGTTTTTTTTAATGTTATGCCAAAAGCCAATTCCCAAAGCGCCTACATTGAGCCAAAAATCAAAACCGTAATAGCGGAAAAGGCCGTCGCCCCAAATAAATATGTGGAATATTTATCAAAATATAAGCGTTATGTAATTATTGGATTGGGGGTTTTGATTTTAGGAATCGTGATTTATTTAATAGTTATTAAACTCGGGTCAATAGGCTATGAGGAACAAAGCCTTTTGGTAAAACAACCGACCGGCCAAAGCCCAAAAACTCAATCCCCGAATACTCAAACAAATGGACAACAGGGCTTTACGACGCCTCAAGCTTGGAGGGATAAATATTTTCCCGGTTGTACCGACGACAAGTCCTGCGGAGACAGCGCTGACCCTGACCACGACGGTTTGACCAACGCGCAGGAATATAAGTTGGGAACAGACCCTAATAATCCAGACTCTGACCAGGACGGCCTTTCAGACGGCGATGAAGTTAATGTTTTTGGCAGTGATCCGTTAAATAGCCATACCGCCAAAGACCCTAAATTTTCAGATTCCGATTTTCTTAAAGGCGGATTTGATATTGCGACCAATAAAAAAATGGCACCGGATCAAATAACCGCTCTATCGGAAAAAATGAAGCAAACAGGGCTTCATCAACCCACAATAACTACTTTAGGAACGGCGTTAAACACATTGTATAACTTCACCCCCGAAAATACTGCTAGCCCGGTTACAGCTTCAAGCACCCCGGTGACTTCCAGCTCAACAACTCAAAGCACAATAGACCAGTCTGTGGATGCCAAACAAAGCAGGGATACCCAGCGCTCTGACACTATAAAAAATATAGAAATGGCCCTGGTGAAATATAATACTGATAATAAAACATACCCTCAAACAAACGACTTTAATATTTTATATTCTGACGTGAAGCTGTATTTAAAAGTTGCTACCAACCCAATAGACCCAATTAATAACCCGCCATACACTTATTCTTATAGTTCAAATGCCGACGGCTCCGATTTTGCCATATCTTTTTACAGTGAAGTTGCGGGACAACTGATTACCAAAACCTCTGCCAACGCCATTAAAGACGCAGGCGATGAGCAGGCTTCGATTTACGACTACCAAAGAGAGACCGATCTGGAAAGCATCAGAACGGCCTTATTATTATATTCACAAAATAACGTATCTGACAGTCAGGATTATGTTTTTCCCACTAAAGCAAAGTACAAAACTTCAATTGTTCCACAATACATTTCTGTAATTCCTGTCGATCCGAAAACAGGAGCCGCTTATGATTATGAAGTGGCGCCGACCTTTAATACTTTTACTTTAAAAACATCATTAGATAATCCGCCCACAGGAGCCACTGGCTACGTGTGCAATCAGGACAGCTGCCAGAACTACTAAAACCGCTGAACAGACGCTGAATTAAACACAGCCGCCGATAAGACGCCGAGAGCGTAATCGGCAGCCTGACGTTATATTTAAATTTCCACATGCGACAATGAGTACTATGAATATATTTTCCGCCAGAAGGTTACTTTTCAAACCAAAAACAGCATCACCTTCGCCCGAGGTTATTTTTTTTCCAAGGATTATTGCGGCAAAAGTTTTGGATGTGCAAAAGCATCCGAATGCCGACAGATTAAGAATAATAAAACTTGATATAGGGAGCAGAATAGTGGAGCCGGTTGTTTGCGGCGCGTTTAATTTCGAGGCCGGCGCAATGGTTGTTTTAGGACTGCCTGGCGCCAAAATTGCCCAAAACATCCATTCCGAAACCCACGAGCCATTCATACTGGAAAAAGTCAAAATCCGCGGCATAGAAAGCCAGGGAATGATTTGCGCGGCGTTTGAACTTGGTTTATCGGATACGCCGGGGCAGGGGATTGTGGTGCTAAAAAACGATGTCAAGCCCGGTAGCCAGTTTACGCCGGAAATGATACAATAAATGACATATTAGATATTATTGATATTGATTGATATTTTAGATATTGGGGGCAATCAGTATCCTAATATCTAAAATGTCTACTAATATCTTTTTTCATTATATGCAAAATATTGTTATTTCCACTGAAGAAGAAACCCGTTTAAAAAAAGAACTTGAAAAACGCACCGACGCCGAAGCTTTTCGTATTAGGCGGTATTTAAGTATGCCGGATTTATCGCGAACCCAGGGCAGTCCAATCTGCGAAATGGTACAGCGCATTCTTACAATCCCAGACTTTAAAGATTTTGACATTATTCAAACCCCGGAAATAGTTTCCGCAGACATTAGTTTTGATTTATTTGATTTTCCCGCCGATCATCCCGCGCGCAGTAAGTCCGACACTTATTATATTGACGATAAAAATATTTTACGCACTCATACCACCGTAATGTGGTATTACCATATTCTTGACGAGCCAGTAAAAAAGCGAATGGCTGCAAATGAGCCAGTCGGCGGCTTCAGTTTTGGCAAAGTTTATAGAAAAGATGAAATTGACAGGCGCCACATGAACGTCTTCCATCAAATTGACGGCTGGTATCTGGCGCCAAAAGAAAAACAAACCATCGGCGAAGAAGACTTAAAGAAAGTTTTGTCCGATATCGCCAAAGCAATCTTTGGACAAAATGTTAAATATCGTTTTAATCCGGACACTTTCCCTTATACAAACCCAAGTTTGGAAATGGAAATTGAAATGTATGGCAAATGGGTCGAAGGAAACGGTTGCGGGGTAGTTAAAGGAAGCGTTCTTGAGAAATTCGGTATTGACAGTTCAAAATGGACAGGCTGGGCTTTTGGCTTCGGCCTGGAGCGCCTGGCTATTTTGAGTATGGATTTACCTGACATCCGCCTTTTGTGGAGCAATGACCCGAGGGTGACTAAACAGTTAAAACTGGGACAAAAATTTGTGGAAGTCAGCAAATTTCCTCCTGTGACCCGCGACATATCTTTTATTGTGAACGATGATTTTACACCGAATAATTATTTTGATCTTATTCGCGACATTGGTGGCGATTTGGTTGAACAGGTTGAGTTGCTCGATAAATATCAAGACGAAAAAAAGTTTGGCAAGGGAAAAATCAGTTACACTTACCGCGTAGTCTACCGCAGTCCAGACAGAACACTTAAAGCGGACGAAGTTGAGCCTCTACAAAACAAGCTTTACGAACAAACTAAAGAGCAATATAATGCTCAACTACGGTAATACAATGGGCACCATTGTGCAGCACAATGGTGCCCATTGTATTCAAGGATTGTTGATAACTTTAAACTCAAATACCCCTCTTAATTAAGAGGGATATTATGTATTCAAGTGCTGGTATTTTTGGATAAATTGTGCTAAAATTAAAGGGTGGAATTAAGGCAAGCGAACACTAGTTTCTTAAATCATTATTGAACTGTATCTAGCTTATACTAGGTACTTTTAATTGATTCCAAATTATGCCAAAAAAAGAAAAAAAAGCGAAAAACTCAAGTGGCTATACCGCGGAAAATATTACGGTGCTTGAGGGACTGGAACCCGTGCGTAAGCGCCCGGGGATGTATATTGGGTCTACAAGCGAGAGCGGGCTTCACCATTTGGTTTGGGAAGTTGTAGACAACTCCGTTGACGAAGCCATGGGCGGCAATGCCACAAAAATCGGGGTCTTATTGCAAAAAGACGGAGGGGTTATGGTGGTAGATAACGGCCGCGGCATT